>NZ_JBIDCC010000014.1:130330-256497 GCF_043204415.1 Nonomuraea sp. NPDC047897
ACGCGTAGCCGGTCAGGCGGACGCGTGGGTGGTCAGGCCAGGGTTCGGACGATGGTCGTGAAGAGTCCCGGGAGGCGCTGCGCCGCGGGCACCACCAGGCGGGCCGTGGCCGGCCGGTGCGCCGCGTGCACCAGCGCGCCGGTGAGCAGCCGGTGGGTGCGCGACAGCCGCCGCCAGGCCCGCTCGTAGTCCTGCGGCCGGTCCCGCTGCAGGCAGCCGACCAGCGCCTCGGCACACCGCACCGCGAGGGAGACGCCCTCTCCGGTGAGCGCGTCGGTGTAGCCCGCGGCGTCGCCGGCCAGCAGGACCCGGCCGGCCACCCGGGCCCGGACCCGCCGCCGCAACGGGCCCGCCCCGAGCACGGCCGTCACCCGCTCGGGCCCGTCGCACGCTCCTCGCAGGCGGGTGAGCAGCGCCGGGAAGGCGGCCAGGTGCTCGTGGTACGGGCGTCGCCGCGAGGTCAGGACGGCCACGCCGACCAGGTCGTCGGCCACCGGTGTCACGTACGCCTCCCCGCCGTCCCCCGACCAGTGGACCTCGACGAAGTCCGTCCACGGGGCCAGGCGGAAGTGGGCTCGCAGCCCGTACCGGCGCGGACCCCGGCCGGGCAGGTCGAGGCCCAGCGAGCGGCACGTCGGCGAGTGCAGGCCGTCCGCCGCGACGAGCCAGCGGGCGCGCAGCCCGGCCGCGTCCACCCCGTCGCGGTCCTGGGTGATCCCGCGCACCCGGCCGGTGACCGTCTTGACCCCCAGCTCGGCCGCGCGGCGGGCCAGCGCCGCGTGCAGCACGGTACGCCGGACGCCCAGCCCCTCGGCCTGCCCGAAGGCCGCCCGCGCCTGGTGGCGGCCGTCGAGGTAGTGGATGCCGCGCAGTCGCCGGCCCGCCGGGTGGACGCCCATCGCCGCCAGCGCCGCCACTCCGCCCGGCATGAGGCCTTCGCCGCACGCCTTGTCCATCGGTCCGGTGCGCGGCTCGACGACGACCGCCTCCATCCCGGCCAGCGCGGCGTGGATCGCCGTGGCCAGCCCGGCGGGGCCCCCGCCGGCCACCACCACGTCGATCAACGCGCGGCCCGCCCCGGCATGGTCGCGAGCGCCGCGTTCTCGCACCTGATCCGGACGACCATCATCGCCGCGTTGAGCACCGTGAACGCGAGCGCGGTGACCCAGGCCGTGTGCACCAGCGGCAACGCCACACCCTCCACGACGACCGCCACGTAGTTCGGGTGCCGCAGCCATCCGAACCGGTACGGCCCGCCGGTCACCAGCGGCAGCCCCGGCACGACGATGACCTGGGTGTTCCAGCGGGGGCCGAGCGTGGCGATGCACCACCAGCGCAGCCCCTGGGCGGCGACGACCAGGGCGAGCATCGGCCAGCCGAGGGCCGGCAGGAACGGCCGGTCGGCCAGCCACACCTCCAGGGGCGCGCCGGCGAGCAGGCCGGTGTGCAGGGCCACCATCCACGGGTAGTGGCCCCGGCCGCTGACGACGCCGCCCCGCTCCAGGCTCCAGCGGGCGTTGCGGCGGGCGATGACCAGCTCCGCGAGGCGCTCCAGCGCGACGAGGAGGATGAGCAGCAGGTACCAGGTCATCGCGGTCACCAGCGCAGCAGCACGAGCTCGGAGCAGAACCCCGGGCCCATCGCGATGAGCAGGCCGTGGGCGCCGGGTTGGGGAGGCCGGAGCGCGATGGTGTCGGCCAGCACGTTGAGCACCGACGACGACGACAGGTTGCCGTTGGCCGCCAGCGACCGCCATGTCAGGTCGAGCGCCCCGGCGGGCAGATCCAGCGTCTCGGCGACGGCCTCCAGCACCTTGGGCCCGCCCGGGTGGCACACCCACGCGGCCACGTCGCGCGTGGTCAGCCCGTGGTCGGCCAGGAACCCGTGCACGTCGCCTGCCAGGTGGCGGCGGACGACGTCGGGCACGCTCGCGTCGAGCAGCACCCCGAATCCGGTGTCGCGCACCTGCCAGCCCATGACGTGCTCGGACCCCGGGTAGAGGTGGCCGCGCGTGGCCACCACCCGCGGCCCCGGCGCCTCCCCGTCGGGCGCGCCGGGCCGGGCGCCGCCGCAGGCCACCACGGCCGCGGCGCCGTCGCCGAACAGGGCGCTGGCCACCAGGTTGGCGGGCGAGGCGTCACCGCGCTGGACCGTGAGCGAGCACAGCTCCACCGACAGCAGGACCGCCACGTGGCCCGGCCAGCCGAGGAGGTAGTCGTGCAGCCGGGCCAGCCCCGCGGCTCCCGCGACGCACCCGAGCCCGAAGACGGGCACCCGCTTGACGTCGGGCCGCAGCCCTAGCCGTCCGGCGATCCGGGCGTCCACGGACGGCGCGGCCACGCCGGTGACGGAGGTGAACATGATCAGATCCACCTCGTCCGGCGCGACCCCCGCGGCCAGCAGCGCCGCCGCGACGGTCTCCGTCCCCAGCTCGACCGCGGTGTCCACGAACGCCTCGTTGGCCGCGCCGAAGCCGTCGAGCTTGTCGTACCGCTCGATCGGCAGGGCGAGGTTGCGGAACTCGACCCGGGCGCTGTGGTGTAAACGGTCGAGCACCCTGCGGTCGGCTCCCTCCGGCAGGCACAGCCGCGCCGCCATGTCGGTCAGCTCGGCCTGCGGGTAGCGGTGCGGGGGGAACGAGGCTCGTACCGCGGCGATACGGGTCATGTGGGCTCCCCCGTCAAAGGTGCGTGCTCCGACTCTCCGGACGTTTCCCTGCCGTGCGCGCGATAAGCCCACGAGGTGTCGCGAATCCCGTCCGGCCTTGGTCAGGTGACGGCCTCGCGTCACGGCGCGGCCGCGCGGGCGGGCCTACGATCGTGGTGTGGCGGGCGGTGGGGTGAGGCTGCGGCGGGTGGCCGGTGGGCTGGCGCGGGCGTGCCATCCGGGTCCGACGGTGGCCGTCACCGTGCTGGTCACGGCGTTGGCGGTGGCGAGCGGGCGAGACCTCCTGGGCTGCGTGCTGGTGGCCGCCGCCGTGCTCACCGGGCAGTTGTCGGTGGGCTGGTGCAACGACGCCGTGGACGCGGAGCTCGACGAGGCGGCGGGGCGTGCCGGCAAGCCGATCGTGGCCGGGGCGGTGCGCGCCGGGACCGTGCGGGCGGCCGCGGTGGTCGCGCTGGTGCTGTGCGTGCCGCTGTCCCTGGCCTCGGGGCCGCTCGCCGGGCTCGTCCACCTGGTGGGGGTGGGGGCGGCCTGGGCCTACGACCTCGGCGTCAAGGCGACTGTGCTGTCGTGGGTGCCGTACGCGGTGGGGTTCGGGTCGTTGCCGGCCTTCGTGACGCTGGGCCTGCCGGGGCAGCCGTGGCCGGCCTGGTGGGCGATGCCGGCCGCCGCCCTGCTGGGCTGCGGGGCGCACCTGGCCAACGCGCTGCCGGACATCGCGGACGACGTGGCCGCGGGGGTGCTCGGCTGGCCGCAGCGGCTGGGTGCGGGCCGGGCGCGCGTGCTGGCGCCGGTCCTGCTGCTGGCCGCGTCGGCGCTGCTCGCCCTCGCGCCGTCCGGCGGGGCCTCGGTGCTCGGCCGGCTCGCGCTGGCCGCCGCCGCCGCGATCGCGGGCGCGGGGTTGCTGCTGCACGGCAGGTTCCCGAACGGCCCGTTCGCGGCGGCGATCGGGGTGGCGGCGGTGGACGTGGCCCTGCTCGTGGGCAACGGCGGCGGCCTGACCGGCTCACCCTGAGCGGACGCGCCGATCGTGATGACGAGGGGGTCAGGCGGGGCCGGGCGGGTCACTCCGTCCTGGAACCCCGTGCCGGCCGCGGACAGTTCCCTACGTGGACATGTCATATCGCGCCCGTATTCGTGACGGTGACGCCACCGCGTTCGCGCAACTCTTCGACGAGTACGCGCGCGCGGTCTACTCCCATGCCTACCGCGTGCTCGGCGACTGGGCCGCCGCCGAGGACGCGCTGTCGCTGACGTTCCTGGAGGCGTGGCGCCTCAGACGGAAGATCGACGCCGACGGCGGGTCCCTGCGCCCATGGTTACTGGGCATCGCCACCAACGTCGTGCGCAACATGCGGCGGGCCGCCCGCCGGCACCGGGACGCGATGGCACGGATGCCCAGGCCCGAGGCGGTGGCCGACTTCGCCGACGAGATCGCCGGCCGCATCGACGACGCCGAGCGGCTGGCCGCGATCAGGCAGGCGTACGGCGGGCTGCGCCGCCACGAGCAGGAGGTGGTCGCGTTGTGCGTCTGGTCGGGCCTGAGCTACGCGGAGGCGGCCGAGGCGCTCGGCGTCCCCGTCGGCACGGTGAAGTCCCGGTTGGCCAGGGCGCGCAGAAAGTTGGAACCCGCGCCGTCACCGCGACAGGTAGAGGGTGACCGAAGCCCGATGAAGGAGATCCGATGAACGAGGAGCTGGCCAGACTGCTGCCGCCCCCTGCGGAGCGCGATCTTCCTGAGGGCCGTCACCGGCAACTCAAGGAGTTCGTCATGACCGAGATCCAGCCCAGGCACCGCCGGCTGCCGCGTCCCGCGCTGCTGCTGCCCGCGGCCGGACTGGCCGCCGCGCTGGTGGTCGGCGCGCCGCTCGTCCTCGGCGGCGGCGCCCCCGCCTACGCGATCGACAGGAACCCCGACGGGACCATCACCGTCACGATCAACCAGGCGAAGAACCCCGAGGCGCTGCAGGAGGACCTGCGTGCCATGGGGGTGAACACCGTCGTCGACTACATCCCGCCCGGCAAGCGGTGCGATCCGCAACCGCGCAGCCAGAGCTGGGCGGACGAGGGGACGGTGCTGGGCAAGCTGTTCGTCCGCAAGGACACGGCTCCGCCGGAAGGTGTCGGGTTCAGCATCGACCCGGCGGCGGTGAAGGAGGGTCAGACGGCGGTGCTGGAGTTCGGTGTCCGCGAGGGGGCCGACATGACGGTCGCGGGGATGTGGAGCGGCGTCTCCAACGGGCCGGTCGCCGCGTGCACGCTGGTCGACGACCCGGACGGCGGCCTCGGCCCGTCCGGGCAGCCGACCGGCGTCCTGATGCGCGGGGAGGGCGACGGCTAGGCCCGGCGAGCCCGGCCCTGGGGAGGGCGACGGCCAGACCTTGCGGGCCCGGCCCCGGGGAGGGCGACGGCCAGACCTGGCGAGCGGCTAGGGGCGGCCGGTGAGGGAGTCGCGCAGCCAGCGGCGGGCCACCGCGACCGCGAGCGGCGGCGGCACCGTGCCGGCGCCGAGCCCCACCTCGACGAGCAGGTCGAAGACCTCCTTGCGGTGCGCGGCCGTGCCGATCGCGGCGTCGATGAACCCCGGCGACTGGGCGAGGCGGGCCAGCACGTCGGTGGTGCGCAGGTGCCGGCCGAGGGCCCGGCGGAGATCGCGACGGTAGGCGGGCAGCGGGTCGGCCGCCGCCCGCACGGCCGCCTCCCCGGCCAGCCGCCCGGACAGCAGCGCGTAGTAGATGCCCTCGCCGGTGAGCGGGTTGATGAGGCTGGCGGCGTCGCCGGCGAGCATGACCCGGCCCGCCCCGGGAGCCGGACGGCCGGTCGACAGGGGCAGGTGGTGCGCCCGCAGGTCGCGGGCCGGCCGGTCGGGCAGCAGCTCGGCGAGCCGGCCGTGCAGCACCTCGCGGCCCGGCCGGCCGGCGGCGTGCAGGCGGGGCAGGAGCATCCCGAAGCCGACGTTCGCCGTGCCGTCGCCGATGGGGAACGACCACGCGTAGGCGGGCCAGCCTTCCTTCTGCATGGCGATGAGCTGGGCGTCGTCGTCCGGCGGGACGTCGGCGTAGCCGCGTACGGCGATCGCGGTGTGCCGCGCGGTGGCGGCCGGGAGGCCGATGAGGCGGCGCACGGCCGAGTGGGCGCCGTCGGCGGCCACGACGGCGCGGGCCCGGATCGTCGCGTCCACGACGACGTCACCGCCGTCCGCCCGCAGGTCGCGGACCCGGTGGCGGCGCACCTCGACGCCGCGGGCGCGGGCAGCCGCCACCAGGCGGGCGTCGAACACCTTGCGGGGGACGACGTGGTTGGGCCTGGCCGCGGTGGCGGACACGCGCGCGCCGCTGGGCGAGACGACCGACAGGTGGGGGGTGGGCCGATAGTCGTCGAGGAGGCCGGGCAGGCCGAGCAGGGCCAGCTCGTCCCGGCCGTGGGCGGCGATGCCGTCGCCGCACGCCTTGTCGCGGGGGAAGTCGGCCTTGTCCAGCAGGAGAACCCGGGCGTCGGGCCGGAGCTGGGCCGCGCGCAGTGCCGCCGCCGCTCCCGCCGGCCCGCCGCCGATGACCACGAGATCCCAGACGCCGTCCACGTACTGACTGTGCCTCCTGGGCCGCCCGCGAAACCGGCCGGGCGGCGGGAAGGGGACGTGAGCGGGGCCCCGGCCTGGGTACAGGGACCGCACAGCCAACCAGCAGGAGGAGCAGATGGGCTCGTCGATCCGCCTGGGCCGCATCGCGGGAGTGCCGGTCGGGCTGAACATCAGCGTCCTGGTCATCGTCGCCATCCTCGTGTTCGGGCTGGCGTTCGGCCGTTTCCCCGTCGTCTTCCCGGGCTGGTCCACGCTGGTCTACCTGCTGGCCGGGCTCGTGGTGGCGGTGCTGTTCCTGCTGTCGTTGCTGGCCCACGAGCTGGCGCACGCGGTGATGGCCCAGCGCCACGGCATCGCGGTGGGGCGGATCACGCTGTGGTTGCTCGGCGGGGTGGCGGAGCTGCGCGGCGAGCCCCGCAGCCCCGGCGCGGACCTGAAGATCGCGGTGGTGGGACCGTTGACGAGCCTGGTGTGCGGCGGGGTGTTCGGCGGGCTCGCGCTGCTGGCCGCGGCGGCGGGCGGCACACCGCTGCTGGTGGGCATGCTCGCCTATCTCGCCGGGGTGAACGTGCTGCTGGCCGTGTTCAACCTGATCCCCGCCGCGCCGCTGGACGGCGGCCGGGTGCTGCGTGCGGCCCTGTGGGCCCGGTGGGGCGACCGGCCGCGCGCCGCGATCGCCGCCGCCCGCGCCGGGCGCGGCTTCGGGTACGCCCTGATCGCGGTCGGGTTCCTCCAGGTGGTGACGGGCCGGGGCTTCGAAGGGCTGTGGCTGGCCCTCATCGGCCTGTTCCTGGTGAACGCCGCCAGCGCCGAGGAGCAGCAGGCCCAGCTCGGCACCGCGCTGCACGGGCTGCGGGTGGGCGACGTCATGTCGGACCGGCTGGTCGTGGCCGACCCGGACGAGCGGGTCGCGACGCTGGTCGAGCAGGCGGTGCTGCGGCACCGGCTGTCCACGTATCCGCTGGTGGACCAGCACGGCCGGTTCGCCGGGCTGGTGACGCTCAACCGGATCAGGAACGTGCCGGCCGAGGAGCGGCCGGTGAAGCGGCTGCGCGACATCGCGTGCCCGGCCGCCGACGTGCCGTCGGCCCGGCCCGATGAGCCGCTGACCGAGCTGCTGACCCGGATGGGCGGCTGCGCCGACGGCCGGGCCGTGGTGCTCGACGCGGGCGGGCGCCTGGTCGGGCTGCTCACGCCGAGCGACATCAGCCGGATCATCCAGACGGCCGGCCTGCGCAGCGGCGACCCCTATCCCGGCCCGCGCGGCGCCGACCTGGCCGTGCCGTACGAGGAGCGGGGGCGACCGGGTGGGCACCGTGACGCCGCCTGACCCGCGTCAGGGCGGGGACTTCAGCAGCAGCAGGGCGATGTCGTCGGTGCGGTGGTCGACGCTCTCGGCCTGGTCGATGAGGAGCTGGACGAGGATGTGCAGCGGCAGGTCCGCCGCCCGGGTGAGGTGCGCGGCGAGGTCGGCGATGCCCTGGTCGAGATCGACGCCCGGCTCCTCGATGAGACCGTCGGTGTAGAGGGCGAGCACGGAGCCCGTCGGGAACGGGATCTCCCGGGTGGGGTAGTCGGCGTCGGGTTCGAGGCCGAGCAGCAGGCCGGGCGGCAGGTCCACGCTGCGGGCGACCGAGCCGGGCGTGTGCAGCAGGGGCGGCAGGTGGCCGGCGCTGGCCAGCGTGGCCCGGCGGCGTTTGAGGTCCAGGGTGACGTACAGGCAGCTCGTGAACAGCTCCGGCGCGAGGTCGATGAGCAGCAGGTTGGTGTGGGCGAGCACCTCGCCGGGGCTGGCGCCCGCGGTGGCGTGGGCGTGGATGGCGGTGCGCACCTGGCCCATGAGGGCGGCGGCGGTCATGTCGTGGCCCTGGACGTCGCCGATGACGGCGGCGACCGTGGTGTCGTCCAGGCGGATGAGGTCGTAGAAGTCGCCGCCGATGTCCATGCCGCGGGTGGCGGGCAGGTAGTGGGCGGCGACCTCCAGGTCATCGACGACGGGCAGTTCGCTGGGCAGCAGGCTGGCCTGCAGGCATTCGGCGAGCTGGTGCTTGACGTCGTAGAGGCGGGCGCGTTCGAGGGCCTGCCCGATGAGGCCGGCGAGCGAGGTGAGCGTGGCCCGCTCGTCGGGGCTGAAGATGTGCGGCCGGTCGTAGCCGAACAGGCACAGGCCGAAGGGCCGGCCGGAGGTGATGAGCGGCAGCAGGGCCCAGGCGGACATGTCGTCGTAGCGGACGGCGTCGGGGTAGTTCTGCTTGTACTCCTCCCAGTTGCCGTAGAACTCCGGGTCACCGCTGCGGAGGGCGTCGCAGGTGCCGGTGGGCGCGTCGATCGGCAGGCCGTCGTAGCGGTCGACGAAGCCGGGGCCGTAGCCGCGCTCGCCGACGACCCGCAGCCGCCCGTTCTCGGCGATGACGAGGGCGAGGGCCTGGATGTCGCAGACCGACATGACCTGGTCGGCGACGAGGTCGGTCACGTCCTGCACGGTGACCGCGCGGGTGAGGTTGGCCGCGAGGTGGACCATGTTGTACAGGGCGTCCGCCCGCAGCGTCCTGCTGTCGGCCGTGTGGCTCCGCTCCTCCCCCGCCGGCGGCGGGGCGGTGAGGTCAGGGGCGATGCGGACGCTGATCCCGGTCTGGTCGGAGTGGAACTCGAACGACAGGCGCCGCCCGGACGGGTGCCGGGCGGTGAACGACGTGGGCTGGTGGCTGAGCACGGCCTCGCGGTAGTGGTCCTCGAAGACGGGGTCGCCCATCCACGGCAGCACCTCCCAGGGGCGCATGCACAGCAGGTCCGCGGGCTCGACCTCCAGCAGGGCGGCCGCCTGGGGGGTGATGAAGGTGACCCGGCCCTCCATGTCCATGGCGCAGGCGCCCCAGGGCAGCCGGTTGAGGTAGTCGAACGCGGCCAGAGCGTCGGCGGGGTCGCCGTGGCGGGCGCGCCGTGGCGTCAGGATGCGCGGGCGGGAGCCGGGCAGCAGGGGCTCGCCGTGGTCGGCGGCCCGGCGCAGGAGGGTGCCCATCCGGCGGGTGGACCCTTCGAGGACCTCCAGTTCGTGCGGGGTCAGCTCGGCCGGGTGGGGTTCGGGCCACAGCAGCACCAGCGCGCCCCAGTCGACGCCTCCTGCGTGGACGGGCATGGCGGCCACCGAGAAGTGGTACGGCAGTGACAGCGCCACGCCCGGGAACCGGCGGGCCACGTCCTCGGGGCCGGCCAGCCACACCAGGCGCCGTTCGCGGACGGCGGCGGCCGCGGGGACCGGGTCCTCCAGCCTGATCCTGGCCCACTGGTTGGCGATGGGGGCGGGGATGCCGACGACCGCGCTCATGAGCAGCACGCGCTCGTCGGGCGGCAGCAGGTAGAGGGCGCCCATGTGCGCCTTGGTGCCGGCGACGGTCGCGGTCAGCAGCTCGTCCAGCCCCGGCGCCGGCCGCCCCGGGCCGGTGGGGGCAGTGGTGGTCTGTTCCTGCATCCTGTGCCGCCTCGCTTCCCGGCGGATCCCTCATCCCAAATGTGTCTATATAGGACAATATGCCCGACTTGTGGCGGCGGCACTATGAGCAGCGGTTTATCCGGGACGGACGGGACGGAAGTTACCCTGCGCTCATGCACACGCAGTCCCCCGCCGCCGGCCTCCCGGTGCTCGGGCCCCGCCTGATCCGCGCCGAGCTGCTCGTGGTCTTCGCCGTCTCACTCGGCGCCAGCGGCCTCGTCGCCCTCGTCCGGCTGATCGGGGCGCTCACCGCGCCGAAGGACCTCAAAGGCCAGCAGGCCGTGCTCGTCGGGTCGATGGCACCGGGACGACCGTGGTACGACCTGACCCTGCAGCTCGTCGGCATCGCCGTCCACGTGGCGCCGGTCGCCCTCGTCGCCTACCTGCTGGTCCGGTCGGCCGAGTCGATGCGCACCATCGGCGTGGACCTCCGCGAGCCGGGACGCGACCTGCGGCGCGGCGCCACGCTCGCCGCCGTGATCGGAGGGACGGGCCTCGCCTTCTACCTCCTCGTGTACGCCCTGGGGGTGAACCTCGCCGTCGTCGCAGGCAACCTGCCGGACGAGTGGTGGCGGGTGCCGGTGCTGCTCCTGGCGGCGGCCCAGAACGGGGTGCTGGAGGAGGTGCTGGTCGCCGGCTACCTGCTGCACCGGCTGGACCAGGCCGGATGGAGCCCCTGGCGGGCGGTCGCGCTGTCGGCGGTGCTGCGCGGCTCGTACCACCTCTACCAGGGGTTCGGCGGGTTCGTCGGCAACGTGGTGATGGGGGTGGTGTTCGGGCGGCTCTACCAGCGGTGGGGGCGGGCGATGCCGCTCGTGGTGGCGCACACGCTCATCGACGCCGTCGCCTTCGTCGGCTACGCCGCCCTGCGCGGCCGGGTGAGCTGGCTGCCCTGAGGCCTGGGGCGTCCGCCCCGTCACGCGCTGACCGCCTGGAGCAACCTGTTGGCCGCCCGTTGCCTGGCGCCCTCCAGGAAGGCCGACCTGAAGGCCCGCTCTCCCAGAGCCCGGCGCGCCTGATCCTCGCAGCGTCCGTGCCACACCGCGTGGTACCACAGCCGCTGCGGCGAGGCCTCGACCGCCTGCCACATGGCGTGCGCCGCCCCCAGCAGCAACGCGGCCCGGCGGTGATCGTCACGGGCGCCCGCGGTCCAGGCCAGCACCTCCAGGCACTGCGTGAGGCACCACCGGTCGTTGACCTCCTCGGTGAACTCGGCGGCGGCGCTCACCAGCGCCTCGGCCCGGACCGGGTCGCCCTGGTTCCAGGCCGCCAGGCCGAGGGAGAGCTGGGCGTACCCGCGGCAGACCACCGCGTGGTGCGTCTCGCACAGCTCCAGCAGCTCCTCGCCGAGCGCGGCGGACCGGTCGGGGTCCAGGACGGAGCCGTACGCGGCCAGGTAGTAGAGGGCGAAGACGACCCCGGAGACGTCGCCGATGGCGCGGTGCCGGACCAGCGCCTCCTCCAGCAGCGCCATGCCGCGCTCGGGCTCGCCGGTCGCGTACGCGAGGATGCCCGAGGTGCGGATGGCGTACGGCATGACCTCCTCGTTGCCCGGCAGGCGCGCGATGACCTGGCACTCCTCCATCCTGGGCGCGGCGGCGGCCGGGTCGCCCTGGCGCAGGGCGAGCATGGCGTCCACCCACAGCGCGGTGGCGCGGGCGCCCGTCGGGTCGGGCACCCGGTCCAGGCAGCGCCCGATCCAGTAGCGGCCCTCGGTGAAGGTGCCCGCGATCAGCCAGTAGCCCCACAGCGCCGTCGCCGTCTCCAGGCCGTTGGGCGTCAGCTCGGGGTCGTCCAGGCTCAGGTCGAGCGCGGCCCGCACGTTGGGCAGCTCGCGTTGCAGGATCCGGTAGCGTTCGACCTGGTCCGGGACCACGAGGTCGACCCGGTTGCGCTCGGTGAGCTCGCGGTAGTGGCCGACGCAGCGGCGCCGCAGCGCCCGCTCCTCGGCCGGCTCCAGCCGTTCGGCCCCGTACGCGCGGATGCTCTCCAGCATCCGATACCTGAACCCGCCCGGCCGACGCTCGCCCGCCATGATCGACTTGTCCACCAGCCCCGACAGCAGGTCGAACACCTCGCCCGCGTCGATCCCGTCGCCAGCGCACACCTCCTCGGCCGTCTCCAGCTCGGCTCCGCCGGGGAACATCGACAGCCGCGCCCACAGCCGCTGCTCGCCCGGCGAGCAGAGCCGGAAGCTCCAGTCCATGGTCTCGCGCAGCGTGCGGTGCCGCGGCAGCGTGACGGTGCCGCCGCCGTCCGCGCTCACGTCCAGGCACGCGTCCAGGTCGCTCAGCAGCCGTTCCGGCGGCAGCGTGCGCAGCCGGGCTGCGGCCAGTTCGATCGCGAGAGGGATGCCCTCCAGGCGCTGGGCGAGCCTGGCCACGCACGCCGCGTTCCCCGCGTCCAGGGTGAAGCCGGGCCGCGCCATGGCGGCGCGGTCCACGAACAGCCGCACCGAGTCGTGCCGGGCGATGTCGCGGGGCGGGTGCGCGGGGTCCGGCACCGACAGCGACGGCACGGCCAGCACCTGCTCGCCGTACACGCCGAGCGTCTGCCTGCTGGTCGCGAGCACCCGCAGGTACGGAGCGCGGCGCAGGAGGCGGTCCACGAGCTGGGCGCAGTCGTCGAGGAGGTGTTCGCAGTTGTCGAGCACGAGCAGCATCCGCTTGTCGGACAGGTACTCCATGAGCAGGGTCGCCGAGTCGCGGCGCTCGTCGCACAGCCCGAGGGCGGCGGCGACGGCCGGTCCGAGCAGGTCTCCGGACTCCAGCGTGGCCAGCTCGACCACCTCGACGCCGTCCTTGTAGCCGCCGACCGACTCGGCCAGCCGCAACGCCAGGCGCGTCTTGCCGACGCCGCCGGTGCCGGTCAGGGTCAGCAGCCTGGCCTGCGACAGCATCTTCCTGGCCGTGGCCAGCTCGTGCCTGCGGCCGACGAAGCTCGACGGCTCCCTGACGTGCTCACAGTCGCGGCCCTGCTCCCGGCTCGGCTCGCGGCCGTGCTCCCGGCCCTGCTCGTGGCCGTCCTCGCGGCCCTGCTCGCGGCCGTGGTCCACCGCGGAGAGGGGGCGCTTCCCGGTGGCGCTCATGGCGAGGTCCCGGGGACCCGGCCGTTCTCGGACCGCCCCTGCCGGCTGACCCAGGCGGCGATCTGGACCCTGGAGGTGAAGCCCAGCTTGCTGAGGATGTGCTCGACGTGCCCCTCCGCGGTGCGCTGCGCGATCACCAGCGTGGCCGCGATCGCCTTGTTGCTCATGCCCTGGGCGACGAGCCCGGCGATCTCCATCTCGCGGGGGGTCAGCGGCGACGCCTCGTGCCCGGGCTCCGGGGCGGGCAGGCCGGGGCGCATCGCGTACTCCAGCGCCTCGCCGGCGGTGAGCCCCGCGCCCTTGCGGACAGCGGCGTCGAACTTCCGGGCGCCGAGGGCCTCCCGCGCGGTCAGCTCGCAGGCGTCGTGGTACTCGGCCAGGTAGCCGAACAGGGGGCCGCCGTAGGAGCGCCAGATCTCCCGCAGGGCCCCGAGCAGCAACGCGGCGCGCTCGGTCTCCCGGGCGCCCGCGCCGCAGCCCATCCACGCCAGCGCCTCGATGCACAGCGCGACGCCCAGGCCGTCGTCGAAGGGCTCCTTGAGCCGGACGGCCTCGCGTTCCATCTCGATCGCCCGCCGCGTGTCGCCGCGCCGCCACACCTCGATCCCGTACGCCCACAGCGTGTACGACCGGAACCAGTGCTCGCGGCGCGGCCCGCAGATCGCCAGGCACTCCTCGAAACGCGCGCCGGCCTCCTCGGACGAGCCGAGCAGCGAGTGGGTGGTGGCCAGGTAGATCAGCGCGTTGGCGGTCCCCATCGGGTCGTCGGCGCGGCGGCAGTGCTCCAGCGCCTCGCCCAGCAGGGTCCGTGCCGCTTCGAGATCCCGTCGCAGCAGCGCCCCGAGGCCGGCGACGTACGCGGTGGCCCCGGTGAGGGCGGGGTCGCGCAGCCGCTCCCCCAGCTCGCGGCACTGCGGGATGAGGGACTCGGCCACCGCGAAGTCGCTCTGCAGGACCGCGAGCCGGGCCGTGAGGCACTGTGCCCAGGCGCGGGCCGACGTCGGCCGCGGGTCGATGGCGAGCAGGCGGCCCAGCCAGCTCCGCGCCTCCTGCGGGAAGTCGGCGGCGATCCAGTAGTAGCGCAACGCCGTGGCCATGGTCAGGCCCGTCTCGGACTCGCCCGGCGTGGTGGCGCAGAAGTCGAGCGCGGTGCGCAGGTTGTCGTGTTCGGTGCGCAGCCGGGTGTACCAGCTCACCTGGTCCGGGCCGAACCACTGCCGGTGGGCGTCGATCACCAGCTCGTGGAACCAGTCGCGGTGCCGGCGCCGCAGCGCCTCCTCCTGACCGGACTCGCGCAGCCGGTCCCGCCCGTACTGGCGGATCGTCTCCAGCAGCCGGTAGCGCACGTTCGGCTGGTGCTCCTCGCGGATGAGGATCGACTTGTCCACCAGGCCGATGACGAGGTCGACGACCTCCTCGGCGGCGATGCCGTCGCCGGAGCACACCTTCTCGGCGGCCTCCAGGTCGAGGCTGCCGGCGAACACCGACAGGCGGCCCCAGAGGAGCTGCTCCTGTTCGGTGCAGAGGGTGTGGCTCCAGTCGATGAGGGCCCGCAGGGTCCGCTGCCGGGGCAGCAGCGCCCGCGACCCGGCGGTGAGCAGCCCGAACCGGTCCTCCAGCCGGAGGAGCAACTGTTCGACGGAGAGGGCGCGCAACCGGACCGCGGCCAGTTCGATGGCCAGCGGGATGCCGTCCAGGCTGGCACAGATCCGGGCGACGGCGTCGCGGTTGTCCTCGGTCACCTCGAATCCGGGCACGACGGCCGCGGCCCGCTCGGCGAACAGGCGCACCGCGTCGGACCGTTCCAGTGCCTCCGCCGACAGGCGGGAGCCGTCGCGCTCGGGCAGCGGGAGGGCGGGCACCACCATCGTCTGCTCTCCGGTGGCGCCGAGGGCCTGCCGGCTCGTCGCCAGGATGCGCAGGCCGGCCCCGGCGCGTACGAGCGTCTCGGCGAGGACCGCGCAGTCGTGCAGCAGATGCTCGCAGTTGTCGAGCACGAGCAGCATCCGCTTGTCGCGGATCCGCTCGGCGAGGACGTCCAGCGCGGGCCGGGTGCTGAAGTCGACGATCTGCAGCACCTCGCTCACCGTGCGGACCAGCAGGTCAGGGCCTTCGAGGGTGGCCAGCTCGACGAGGGCGACGCCGTCGGGGAACGCCCGCCGCACGTCGGCCGCGACCCGCAGGGCGAGCCGCGTCTTGCCCACGCCGCCCACGCCGACGAGGGTCACCAGCCGGGAGCCGGACAGCAGCCGCTTGACGTCGGCGATCTCCTGTCGCCGGCCGACGAAGCTGGTCAGCTCGGCCGGCAGCCCCACACTCCCCGTTCCGGTCGGTACCACTTTCATGTGCGCTCCACCCGCCCCCCGCACAGGACGGTAGTGACAATCACGACTGAAGGCCACAAAACTCACATTACGCCAGCCCATTCCGGGTGGGCGCGGACCCGCGACGGCGCGGTCAGTCGGGCAGCCGCATCTCCAGCCCGTACCTGTGCCCGATGCTCGTCACCCACCGCAGGCCGGGCAGCGGATGGTCGCCCGGCGGCACCTCGCGGACCGGCGCCACCTCGCCGATCTCGGCGAAGAACCGCTCCATCCCGCCGGGCGTGTAGATCACCAGCAGCCGGGCGTCGGTCAGCGGCTCGAAGTTCTCCCACATCCGCTCGGGAGCGTGGAAGAACGATCCGGGCCCGCCGTCGATCTTCTCGCCCTCGACGTGGAAGCGGACCCTGCCCTCCAGGACGTAGATCGTCTCCGTGCCCGGATGGGTGTGGGGCGGCGGGCCCATCCCGGCCGGGATGGTCATCTCCACGACGGTCATCACGCCGCCCGTCTCCTCGCTCGCGGCCTTGACCTCGTAGAGGCCGCCGAGCACCCAGTACGCCCTGCCCTCCCCCGGGTTGCGCGCCAGCGCCTGCTCCGCCATCGCGGCCCCCTCCCGTTCTCACCAGCCGACCAGCCGGGAAATCCCCGGTCAAGCAGGCCCCGGTCAAGACAGTCCCAGTGCCGGGTAAGGCCGCGGGCCCAAGATCCCTTGCCTGATCGCCGTCCCTTGTTAGGGTTCGAGGCGGAGCACCTCCCGCCGGCGACGCACCCAGGGGGCCGCATGAGCGAGACCGTGACACTGCCGCTGCACATGCGCCGGGCGGGCTTCGACCCGGCCCCCGACCTGGGCAGGCTGCGCGAGGAGGAGGGCGTCCGGCGCGTCATGACGCCGCTCGGCCAGCAGGCCTGGCTCGTCACCCGCCACGCCGACGTGCGCATGGTGCTGGGCGACGCCGAGCGGTTCCCCCTCGCCAGGCAGGGACTGGCCAGGCTGCCGGGGGCTCCCGAGTTCACCGAGGAACAGCTCACCCGGCTCCAGGCGGGCAACCTGCTCGCCCACGATCCGCCCGAGCACACCCGGCTGCGCAAGCTGCTGGCGGGAGAGTTCACCCTCCGCCGGATGCGCCGGCTGGAGCCACGGATCACGCGCATCGTGGCCGAACACCTCGACGCCCTGGAGCGCGCCGGGTCACCGGCCGACCTCGTGCCGGCGTTCGCCCTGCCGATCCCGTCCCTGGTGATCTGCGAGCTGCTGGGCGTGCCGTACGCCGACCGCGCCGGCTTCCAGCACCGGACGAGCCGCATGCTCGACATGTCGGTGCCACCGCAGGAGCGGGTGGCGCTGCAACTGGAGTCGCGCGCCTACATGGCCGACCTGGTCGGCCGCGTGCGCGCCGAGCCGGGCGAGGAACTGCTCGGCATGCTGGTGCGCGAGCACGGCGACGACCTGACCGACGACGAGCTCGTCGGCATCGGCAACCTGCTACTCGTGGCCGGCCACGAGACCACCTCCAACATGCTCGGCCTCGGCGCCCTCGCCCTGCTGCGGCACCCGGAGCAGCTCGACCTGCTGCGCGCGGAGCCCGAGCGGATCGACGCCGCCGTGGAGGAGCTGCTGCGCTGGCTCAGCATCATCCACTCGGGCACGCTGAAGGTCGCCGCGGCCGAGGTGGAGCTCGCCGGGCACACCATCCGGCCCGGCGAGCTGGTCATGTGCTCGCTGCCCGCCGCCAACCGCGACCCCGCCTTCCTGCCCGAACCGCATGCGTTCGACATCGCCCGGGGCGCGCCCGGCCACCTGGCCTTCGGCCACGGCGTCCACCACTGCCTGGGCGCGCCGCTGGCCCGGATGGAGATGCGGATCGCCTTCCCCGCCCTGCTCGAAAGGTTCCCCGCGCTGCGCGCCGCCGAGCCCGAGGGGCGCTTCCGCGCCTTCCACCTCGTGTACGGGCTCGCGTCCCTGCCGGTCGAGTGGTGACCCGCGCCCGGCCCCGCTAGGCGTCGAGCACCTCGGCGACCTCCACGCGCGGGTGCCGGTCGCGCAGCCGCTGGACGGCCTCGGCGGGCGCCCGCGAGTCGACCACGACGATGTCGAACGCGTCAAGCGGGGCCACCCGGTGCAGCGCCACCCGGTCGAGCTTGGTGTGGTCCACAGCGAGGACGCAACGCCTGCCGGAGGCCAGCATGGCCCGCTTGACCAGGACGATCTCCTGTTCCTGGTGGAAGGCGTGCCGGTCGGAGACCGCCGAGGTGGAGACGACGACCGTGTCGGTGTTCATCGCCTCGACCGCGTCGACGCAGGCCACGCCGAGGAAGGAGTCGTGCGTCGGGTAGTACTCGCCGCCGAGCGCCATCAGCCGGATGCCCGGCATGGGGGCGAGCAGCTTGATCGCCTCCAGGAAGTTGGTCACCACGGTCAGCGGGGCCACCTCGCCGAGATGGCGGGCGACCGCCAGCGCGGTCGTGGAGTCGTCGAACATGACCGAGCTGCCCGGCTCGATCAGCCCGACGACGTGCCGGGCGATGGCCTCCTTCTCGGCCGTCTGCGCGGTCATCCGGTAGGCGATGTTGCTCTCGAAGACGCTGGAGGCCAGGGCGCTGGCGCCGCCGCGGTACTTGCGCACCATGCCCTGGCTCTCCAGCAGGTCGAGGTCGCGATGGACGGTCATCACGCTCACGCCGAAGGTCTCGGCGAGCTCCGTCATCGACACCGACCCCTGACGCATGACGTGCTCGGCCATCGCCTGGCGCCTGGTGGCTCCGCCGGTCGTGCGTGGACGCGACTTCACCCGTACTCCCGAGATCCCGCTGTGATGAGCCTGCTCAGAACCTCTTCAATCTCTCACACCGTTGACACCGTGGGGAGCGGCTCGTAGTCTCCACCACACGTTCGCGGGAGCCCGATGTGAAACGTTCCATCACCGGGCCCGGCAGGGCCGGGGGCGAGGCGTGCCCCCGCGACCGGCGAGGCGGCTGCGCACCCGCGCTGACCAGCACATAACCTGAACGAAGACGGACGGTCCCGGCACACCATGGTCCGCGTCGTGCGAGGCGTCAATGACAGCGGTGACGGCAGGCATCTCCAACCGGCGGCAGCCAGGCCGGCTGCCGGCCGAGGTGACGAGTTTCGTGGGCCGTCGGCACGAAGTGGCCGAGGTCAAGCAGTTGCTGTGCGGGTCGCGCACCGTCACGCTGACCGGTGTCGGCGGGGTCGGCAAGACCCGGCTGGCGCTGCGGGTGGCCGCCGACCTGTCCCGTGACTTCCGCGGCGGCGTGTGGTTCGTCGAGCTCGCCGGCGTCGAGACGCCCGAACTGCTCCCCCAGATCGTGGTCGAGGCGCTGGAGATCCGCGACCACAGCGCGTCGCCGCCGATGGACGTGCTCGTCCGGCACCTGCGCGACAGGCAGGCCCTGGTGATCCTCGACAACTGCGAGCACCTGGTGCACGAGTGCGCCGTGCTCGCCGAGACGCTGCTGCGCGCCGTCCCCGAGCTGCGCATCCTGGCCACCAGCCGCGAGCCGCTGAACTTCGTGGGCGAGCAGACGCTGCCCGTGCCCACGCTGGAGCTGCCCGGCAGCGACCGGCTGCCGCCCGAGTCGCTGGCCCGGTACGACGCCGTCCGCCTGTTCACCGAACGGGCCAAGGCCGTGCTGCCGGCGTTCGAGGTGACGGCGGACAACCGCGACGTCGTCACGCGGATCTGCCGCCGGCTGGACGGCCTGCCACTCGCCATCGAGCTGGCCGCGGTGCGGCTGCGCGCGCTGTCCGTGCACCAGTTGCTCGACCGGCTGGACGACCGGTTCCGCCTGCTGACCGCCGGGTCGCGGGCGGTGCTGCCCCGCCAGCGGACGCTGCGCGCGCTGATCGACTGGAGCCACTCGCTCTGCTCCGAGCAGGAGCGGCTGATGTGGGCACGCGTGTCGGTGTTCGCCGGCGGCCTCGACCTCGACGCGGCCGAGGCGGTCTGCGCGGGCGACGGCATCGCCCGCGAGGAGGTGCTCGACCTGGTGTGCGGCCTGGTCGACAAGTCGATCCTGCTGCGTGAGGAGCACGGCTCGCGGGTGCGCTACCGGCTGCTGGAGATCATCCGCCAGTACGGCCTCGAACGGCTCGCCGAGCACGGCCAGGTGGAGACGTTCCAGCGGCGGCACCGCGACTACTACCGGGAGATGGCGACCCAGGCGCGGGAGCAGATCTTCGGACCGGCGCAGGTGGCCTGGTTCGCCAGGCTACGGGTCGAACACGCCAACCTGCACACCGCCCTCGAACACTGCTTCGCCCACCCCGAGGAGGCCGAGACCGGCCTGACCATGGCCGCCGACCTGCTCTACCACTGGATCACCGGCCACTCCCTGGGCGAGGGCCGCCGCTGGCTCGAACGCGGGCTCGCGGCCTGTCCCGGGCCGAGCGAGATCCGCGCGCGGGCGCTGTGGGCCACCGGCTGGCTCGCCGTCATCCAGGCCGACCTGCCGGCCGCGCGGGAACTGCTGGCCGAGAGCCGGGCCCTCGGCGAGCGGCTCGGCCTCGACCCCGTGCTGGCGTACGTGGCGCTCTACAACGGGATGATCGCCATGTTCGACGGCGACACCGAGCGGGCGATCGCCTGCTACGAGGAGGCCCTGGAGCGGCACCGGGCCACCGGCGACCCGGTGGGCACGGCGCTTGCGCTGATCCGGCTGTCCCTCGCCTACTCCTTCCGCGGCGACTCGCAGGCGGCCATCGCGCTCGGCGACGAGTGCCTCGCCGTGGCCGACGCCCACGGGGAGGGCTGGCACAAGGCGTACATGATGATGGCGCTCGGTGTGGACGTGTGGCGGCAGGGCGATCTCGTGCGGGCGACCGAGCTGGAGACGCACAGCCTCCGCTTCAACCGCACGGTCGACGACCCTCTCGGGGTGGGCGTCAACCTGGAGGTGCTGGCGTGGATCGCCGCCGCCGAGGGGCGGCACGAGCGGGCGGCGCGGCTGCTCGGCATCCTCGACACGGTCTGGCAGGCGGTCGGCGCTCCGCTGTCCGGTTACGGGCATCTGGCCCACTACCACGACGAGTGCGTCCGCCTGACCCGCAAGGCGCTGGGCGCCGCGGCCTTCGACACGGCCTTCGAGCAGGGGGTCCGGCTGTCCTACGACGAGGCGCTGGCCTACGCGCTGCGGGAGGGCGAGGAGGGGGACGACGCCGCGGCCAGGGACGGCGCCGCGGCCGGCTCCACGGCCGGGGAGGGGCCGCCGGCCGGCGCGTCCGCGCCGCTGACCCGTCGCGAGATGGAGGTCGCCCGGTTGGTGGCGCAGGGCATGACCAGCAAGGAGATCGCGGCCGGCCTCGTCATCTCGCAGCGCACCGTCGAGAGCCACATCGAGCACATCCTCGGCAAGCTGGGCTTCCACTCCCGGTCCCAGATCGCGGTGTGGGTGGGCGAGCAGGCGGACGCCGGCGAGGGTGGCGGTCAGTAGGGCAGCGGGCGTCCCGACGGGGTGCGCAGGTCCTGGTCCCGGACCGGTCTGCGCGGCTTGCTGATCTGGATCCGGATCCGTCGCACGGTCGGTTCCTTCCGGGTCGAGGTCAGGCGTGGAAGCCGCTGGACGGGGGGAGCTCGAACCAGTCGGCGGTCCCCTCGGCTGTCGCGGCATGACCCCAGCAGCAGGCCACCCGGGCGAGCAGCCGGCCGGCGCGTCCGTCGGGACGGCGCGGCGTGGGGTAGATCCGCTCGACCTCTCCGCGCAGCAGGCCGTCCTCGGCCGTGAGCGTGAGCCGGATCCTGTCGCAGGTGCCCAGGGCGGCTTCCATCAGTTCGGCCACGAGCGCCTCGGCCGCCGCGGCGCGGTGGCGGAACCCCCAGCGGGCCAACCGGTCGGCGGTCGCGTGCCGGGCGCCCGCCACCGAGGACGGCTCCGCCGCGAACACCCACGACACCATCCAGGTGTCCTCGGTCTCGACCGCCGGGACCAGCGGTCCGACATCAGTACGCGTCAGGAACTTCACCATGCCACCCTCACCTGAGATTCTTGTCCGCTTGCGTTACCAGACTGCGGGTCGGCCCCTTCACCCCGGCACCGGGAAAACCCCTAAATCGCTACCTATCCGGCGTAGGTAGGTAGGTATGTCTGTGGCGGGCGGCGAAAAAATCTTGGAAAGATGTCCGCCAGGATGTCGATGAGCGGCCGGCCTGCTTCGACCTCACAGGTCAGCGCCCGCAGGGGGCGCGGAGGGAAGGACCCGGGACATGAAGTACATGCTGCTGATGCAGTTCAGCCAGAAGGACGACCTGCCCCCGTTGGAGACCTGGCCGACGGAGGACGTCAAGGCCCACATCCAGTTCATGCACGAGCTGAACTCCGGGCTCACCGAGGCCGGGGAGCTGGTCTCGGCGGAGGGCCTGGCCGAGCCCGACCAGGCGCGGATCGTCCGGGCCCGGGCGGGCGGCGCCCCCGTCGTCACCGACGGGCCGTTCCCGGAGACCAAGGAGTTCCTCGTCGGCTGGTGGATCGTCGACGTCGAGAGCCACGAGCGGGCGATCGAGCTGGCCGCCCGCGTCTCGGCGGCCCCCGGCCCCCACGGGAGGCCGCTCGGCATGCCGATCGAGGTGCGCCAGGTCATGGCCGGGCCGCCCGAGGAGCTGTGACCCTGAGCCGGCCCCGGATCGACGACCTGCTGCGCGAGCTGGCGCCGCAGGTCGTCGGCGTGCTCAGCCGCCGCTTCGGCGACTTCGACACCGCCGAGGACGCCGTGCAGGAGGCGTTGCTCGACGCCGCCGCCCAGTGGCCCGAGCAGGGCGTGCCGGACAACCCGCGCGGCTGGCTCGTCCAGGTGGCCTACCGGCGGATGACCGAGCAGATCCGCAACGAGCAGGCACGGCGCCGCCGGGAGGAGCTGGTGGCCGCGCGCACACCGGCCGACCGGCAGGCGGCGCCGCCCGCGGACCTGGCGTACGAGAGCGACCGGGACGACACCCTGGCCACCCTGTTCCTGTGCTGCCATCCGGCGCTGACCCCGGCCTCGGCCATCGCCCTCACCCTGCGCTCGGTCGGCGGCCTGTCCACCGCCGAGATCGCCAGCGCGTTCATGGTGCCCGAGACGACGATGGCGCAGCGGATCAGCCGGGCCAAGCAGCGCATCAAGGCGTCCGGGGCGCCGTTCGGCATGCCCGTCCCCCAGGAACGGCCGCGGCGGCTCGCGTCGGTGCTGCACGTGCTGTACCTGATCTTCAACGAGGGCTACGCCAGCAGCGCCGGCCCCGACCTGCATCGTGTGGAGCTGTCGCGCGAGGCGATCCGCCTGGCGCGCACCGCGCACCGGCTGATGCCCGACGACCCCGAGGTGGCCGGGCTGCTCGCGCTCATGCTGCTGACGGACGCGCGCCGGCCCGCGCGGACCGACGCCCACGGCACCCCGATCCCCCTCGCCGAGCAGGACCGCGCACTGTGGGACGGCGCGGCCGTGGCCGAGGGCGTCGCCCTGGTGACCGGCGCCCTGTCCCGCGGCGCGGTCGGCCCCTACCAGCTCCAGGCGGCCGTCGCCGCCGTGCACGACGAGGCGCCCAGCGCCGCCGACACGGACTGGCCGCAGATCCTCGCCCTGTACGGCCTGCTGGAGCGCATGTCGGACAACCCCATGGTCTCCCTCAACAAGGCCGTCGCGGCGGCCATGACGCACGGCCCCGCCACCGGCCTCGCCCTGCTCGACGGCCTCGCCGACCGGCTCGACGGCCACCACCGCTTCTACGCCACCCGGGCGCATCTGCGGGAGATGGACGGCGACCTGGAGGGGGCCGTGGCCGACTACCGGGCCGCGGCCGGCCGGACGACCAGCATCCCCGAACGCGACCACCTCGTCACCCGCGCCGCCCGCCTCGCCGACGAACGCGGCCGGCGGACGTAGCCGAGACGGGCGGCCGGGTCAACGGCGAATCGTCACGGAGCGGCGGAACAGGTGCCGCCTGCCCTCCGCCCGGAACCGCGCCCGGGCCCGCACCCGCGTGGCCCGGGCCCGCTTGCCGCCGCCGGCGTCGAAGACGGCGGTGTACGACTCGCCCGGCCGGAGCGTCACCGGCTCGGACCGGGCGGCGCGGCGCCCGTCGAGGAGCAGCTCGACCCGCCGCCACGGCACCGCCGAGCCGTTGCGCAGCGTCACCATGACCTGCCCGTCCACGTCGAGCACGTCGAGCCCGTACGGCAGGCGCGGGTCGGGGCCGATCGACGCGTCGAGCCGGGCCAGCAGCTCCTCGGCCAGCTCCGGCCGCTCGGCCGACAGGTCACGGCGCTCGCCGGGGTCGGTGTCGAGGTCGTACAGCTCCACCCGGCCCCGTGGGCCGGCGCCCGCGATGCCCGGCGCGAACCGGATCAGCTTCCAGTCGCCGCGGCGGATCGCCTGCATCTTGCGCGGCCGGTTCCACACCAGGTGATCGCGCTCGGGCGCCTCCCCGCCGGTGAGCAGCCGGCGGAACGAACGGCCGTCGAGCCCAGCCGGCACCGGCACGCCCGCCAGGTCGGCGAGGGTCGGCAGCACGTCCCAGAAGGCCACCGGCGTGCGCTCGACCCGCGGCGCCAGCCGGGGCGACCAGGCGATCATCGGGACGCGGATGCCGCCCTCGTACAGGTCGCGCTTGTCGCCGCGCCACGGTCCGTTGGAGTCGAACAGCTCGGGTGTCACGCCCTTCTCGTGGTGCGGGCCGTTGTCGCTGGTGAACAGCACCAGCGTCCGCCCGGCCACGCCCGCCTCGCCCAGCGTGGCGACCAGCGTGGCCACGTCGGCGTCGAGCCGCGACACCTGGGCGGCGTGCCGGCGGTTGGCGCGGGTCCACGGCCGGTTCTCGTACGGGCCGGCGTCGCCGGGCACCACGCTCGGCGAGTGGGGCAGGTTGCTGGCGTAGTAGAGCAGGAACGGGCTGCCGGCCCGGCGTCTGATGAAGTCGACCGCCCGCCGTCTGAACAGGTCGGGCGCGTACGCCGTGCGGCCGAGGGGGACCCGCTCGCCGTCGCGCCACAGGTGGTCGGGGTAGTACTGGTGGGCGTGGCGATGCCCGATGTAGCCGAAGAACTCCTCGAACCCGCGCGCGTTGGGGTGCGACGCCTGGCCCGCCGCCTCCGGGCCGAAGCCCCACTTGCCGATGCAGGCGGTGTGGTAGCCGTCGAGCCGCAGCAGTTCGGCGAAGGTGAGGTCGGCGTCGGTGAACGAGTGCTGCTGCCCGCCCTCGGGGTTGTCGCGGACGGTGCCGTGTCCGGCGTGCAGGCCGGTGAGCAGGGCGGAGCGTGACGGCGCGCAGAGCGGCGCGCCGGAGTAGGCGGCCTCGAACCGCACTCCCTCCTCGGCGAGCCGGTCCAGGAACGGGGTGCGGATCTTGCGCTGCCCCTGGCTGCCGATCTCGCCCCAGCCCAGGTCGTCGGCGAGCACCACGACGATGTTGGGCCGCTCGGGCAGCGCGGTGGCGGCGTGGGCCACCTCGCCGGTGACGGGCGGGACGGTCAGACCGGCCAGGGTGCCGGCGAGGAAGGTGCGGCGCGAGGGCCCGACGATCATGGGGGATACCTTCTGGGCACCGGGCGAGCGGCGCGCGAACGCCCGGAGGACGGGAGGGGAACACTGCGGCGGAGCGGGTCAGAGGTAGCCCCACAGACCGCAGATCTCCCTCAGCTCGGCCGGGACCTCGGCTGGGGACGGCAGGGGGCGGCCCTCGACGACCGTGCCACTGCGAATCTTGTCACGCCAGTCGCCGATGCCCTTCACGAATCCCCCATGATCCTGCCGGCCGTAGTCGAGCATGGTGGGCTCCCAGCCGACGCCGAGGTGGTCGCACAGGCCGCGCAGCACGGCCTCGGGGTCGGCGACGAGATCCTCGTACCTGACGGTCGGCCCGTCGAGGTGGGTGCGGGCCTCCTGCAGGTAGGTCATGTAGGCCAGGGTGCGCGGCACGGCCTCGGCCATGGGCCGGTTCTCGGGGTCGGCCTCGTGCCAGGACCGCACGATGGAGACCGGGTGCCGCAGCAGGAAGACGAAGCGCGCGTCGGGCCAGCAGGTCGCGATGCGCCGCCAGGCGAAGACGTTGCTGGGCGTCTTCTCCACCAGGATCGGCTTTCCGCTGCGCACCAGTTCCCGGTGCAGCAGGCGGTCCCAGACGATGTGCTCGATGTCGCTGTGGGTGTGGCCGAGGTGCGTCATCGCCTGCCGTACCGGGTCGGTGGTCAGGCCGACGGTCGCGCGGCGGAAGTGCGTCTCGATGGGCGAGTGGATCCGCGAGTGGCTGTTCAGCATGACCCGCAGCAGCGTGGAGCCGGAGCGTACGGACGACAGCAGGAACACCGGCCCGCGCAGCAGCCGGTCGCAGGCCGGGTCGATGGGCGGGCGCACGACGTCGCCGGGCATCCGCTGCGCCTCGGGCGCCGGCTTGGGCGGCGGCGCCGGCCGCTGCCGGACCCGGCGCGTCAGGGTGTATCCGGTCAGCCCTTCGAGGGTGGCGTTGGCCCTGTACCTCCAGCTCATGGGGACGCACCGTAGACACCGGCCGTGAACCCCCGGTGAATCGCGGCTGTGAAGAGGCGAACGACACCGCTATCTTGACCGTTCGTTCCACATAGGGCTAGGGTCTCCTCCGTGGCCAGGACCAAGGAATTCGACCCCGACACCGCCTTGCTGGCCGCGCTCGACCTGTTCTGGGAGCGCGGCTACGAGGCGACCTCGATGGCCGACCTCGTGGAACGGCTCGGCATCGGGCGGGCGAGCCTCTACGCCACGTTCGGCGGCAAGCACGAGCTGTACGTCAAGGCGCTGCACCGCTACCTGGAGAGCCGCGACCCGTCTCCGGTCGAGCTGCTCTCCCAGCCCGGCCCGGCCCTGCCGGCGGTCCGGCGCCTGGTCGAGCTGTACGCGGCCCAGTCGTCGTCCGAGGAGGGCAGGCGGGGCTGCCTGATCGTCAACGCGGCGGCTGAGCTGCTGCCACGCGACGAAGAGGTGTGCCGCCTGGTCGACCGCAACTGGGACGGCCTGGAGACGGCGCTGACCTCGGCGTTGATCCGGGCACGGGCACAGGGCGAGCTGGCGGCGGACAGGGATCCGCGCGCGCTGGCGCGGTTCCTGCTCGTGATGCTGCAGGGCATGCGGCTCATGGGCAAGGCGTCGGCCGACCCCGCGCGGCTGCGCGACGCGGCCGCGCAGGCGCTCTCCCTGCTCTGATCCCGCCCTGCCATCGAAAGGCCTTTCGCATGCCCACATATTTGACCGATCGTTCTAGTTACGCTACTCCGGCCCTCGCGGTCCTGGGAGCCGTCCAGGTCGCGCTCATCGCCTCCATCACCCTGCTCGTCGTCCCCCTCCCCGCGATCCAGGCGGAGATGGGCCTCGACCGGGCCGACCTCGCCCTGCTCACCTCCGCCTACGGGCTGTCGTTCAGCGGCCTGCTGCTGCTCGGCGGCAGGCTCGCCGACCTGTACGGGCACCGGCGCCTCTTCACCGCCGGGATGGCGCTGTTCGCCACCGCCTCGGCCCTGTCCGCCGCCGCACCGGGCTTCGCCGCACTCCTGCTCGGCAGGTTCGCCCAGGGGGCCGGTGCGGCCCTCGCGGCGCCGGCGGCGCTGGCCCTCGCCCGGACCCTGGCACCGGACCCGGCGCGGCAGCCGCGCCTGCTCGCCGTGTGGGGAACGCTCTCGGTCACCGGCGCGACGGCGGGCAGCCTGCTCTCAGGCGTCGTCGCGGCCCTCGCGTCCTGGCGGTGGACGTTCGCCCTCCCGGTGACGGTGGCGGTGCTCGCCCTGGCCACGGCACGACGGCTGCCCGCGCCGGAGCCGGGACGGGCGGCCCGGCTCGACGTCGCGGGAGCGGTGCTCGCGACCGCGGGCATGGTGGCGCTCAGCTACGGCCTGCTGCACGCCTCGGCCGTCCCGACGGTCACGGGCGGGCTGCTCCTGGCCGCGTTCGTCGCCGTGGAGACCCGGGCGGCGGCGCCGCTGCTGCCCCTCTCCTTCCTGGCGTCGCCCGCACGGGCGGCCGCGCTGCTCGCGGTGCTCGTCACGGCGGCCGCCAGCGCCGCCCACACGTTCTTCCTGACCCTGTGGTTCCAGCAGGTGCGCGGCATGTCGCCGCTGCTGACCAGCGCCGCCTTCGCGCCGTACCT
Source organism: Nonomuraea sp. NPDC047897 (assembly GCF_043204415.1). Classification (NCBI taxonomy): domain Bacteria; kingdom Bacillati; phylum Actinomycetota; class Actinomycetes; order Streptosporangiales; family Streptosporangiaceae; genus Nonomuraea; species Nonomuraea sp. NPDC047897. The sequence continues at coordinate 157,578 of NZ_JBIDCC010000014.1, forward strand.
GCTCGTCCTCGCCATGGGTCCGGTCGCCGGACGGCTGGCCGGCCGGTTCGGCGCCCGCGCCGTCACCGTCGCGGGCCTCCTCCTCGGAGCCGCGGCCATGGCGCTGTTCAGCCTGATCGAGGCCGACACCCCGTACGCCGGCGTCGTGCTCGCCGGGCTGCTGCTCTTCCCCGTGGCGTCCGGCCTGGCCTTCTCCGGCGCGACCGTCACCGCGCTCGACGGGGTGCCGCCCCGGCGCGCCGGGCTCGGCGGCGGGCTGCTCAACACCGCCATGGAGGCCGGGCCCACCGTCGGGCTGGCCGTCCTCACCGCCGTCGCGGCCGCCGTCACCGGCCCCCGCCACGACCCGGCCGCGGTCACCGCCGGCTACGCGACCGCGCTCGCGGTCGCCGCCCTCGTCTTCACCCTCACCGCGGCGCTGGTCGGCGTCGCGCGATCACCTGGAAAGAGGCAACCATGATGAGGTTCGCAGGAAAGTCCGTCCTGGTCACCGGTGGCGGCTCCGGCATCGGCCGCGCCACCGCCCTGGCCTTCGCCCGCGAGGGCGCGCGGGTCGTGGTGGCCGGGCGCGGCCGGGAGCCGCTGGAGCGCACGGTCGAGCTGGCCGCGGAAGCCGGCGGGCAGGCCACCGCCATCACGGCCGACGTCACCCGCGCCGCCGACGTCGAACGGCTGGTCGCCGGCGCCGTCTCCGCGTACGGGAGGCTGGACGTCGCCGTCAACAACGCCGGCGTCCTCACCGCCGCGCCGGTGGCGGAGATGGACGAGGCCGACTGGGCCAGGACGCTGGAGGTGAACGTCACCGGCGTCATGCTGTCGATGAAGCACGAGATCAGGCACATGCGGGCCGCCGGAGGCGGCGTCATCGTGAACGTCAGCTCGAACCTCGGGCCGCACAAGCGGGTGCCCGGCCTGGGCGCGTACGCGGCCAGCAAGGCCGCTGTCAGCGCGCTGACCCGCACCGCGGCGCTGGAGTGCGCCGGGGAGGGCATCCGGATCAACGCGGTCAGCCCCGGAGCGCACGACACCGACATGTCCCGCCTCCCGGGCGAGACGGACGCGGAGCGGGCGGCCCGGCTCGCCGTGCCGATCGGGCGCGTCGGGACGCTGCGGGAGGCGGCGGGGGCGATTCTCTGGCTGGCCTCGGACGACGCCGGCTTCGCCGTAGGCCACGACCTCGTCGTGGACGGCGGCCACACGGCCTGACCGGGTTGGGCTTGGGCTTGGGCTTGGGGTTGGGCTGGGGATGGGGTTGGGCCGGGGCCGGGGCCGGGGCCGGGGCCGGGGCCGGGGCCGGGGCCGGGGCCGGGGCGATGATAATGGGCGCTCGTGGACCGTCGTCATTTCCTCGCTCTCGCCGCGACCGCCGGGCTCGTCGCGGCCTGCGGCCCCGGCCCCGGCGCGGGCCCCCGCGCGGCGACCGGACGGGACGCGCCGGGGGGCGGATCGCATGCCGCGCCCGAGGCCGGAGCGGGGCTCCGCCCCCGGACCGCGGTCGGGGTTCGCGGAGAGACGGCCGGGGAGCGGGCCGGATTCCCGAACCGGCTCGGCATCCCGCCGCTGATCGATCCGGAGCCGGGGCCGGACGGTGTGCGCCGGTTCGAGCTGACCGCCCAGGCCGGCCGGTCGCGGCCCGGTGATACCGCCCCCACCTGGGGCTTCAACGGCGACCTGCTCGGCCCGACGCTCAGGTTGCGGCGCGGTGACGAGGTGCAGGTCGCCGTGACGAACGCCCTGGAGGAGGCCACCACCGTCCACTGGCCCGGCCTCCGCCTGCCCGCCGCCGTGGCGAGCGGCCCGCACCGGCCGATCGCGGCCGGCGGGACGTGGACCGGACGCTGGGTCGTGGACCAGCCCGCCGCCACCGCCTGGTACCACCCCTACCCGCTCGGCCCGAGTGCCGGGCACACCGGCCGGGGCCTGGCCGGCCTGCTGATCGTGGACGACTACACCAGGCGCCGCGGCCTGCCCTCGGCGTACGGGGTGGACGACATCCCGCTCATCCTGCATGACCCGCGGCCCGGCTCGGCCGGCTCCACCGCCGGTGACGCGCGGCCGGGCGGCGGGGTGCTGGTCAACGGCACGGCCGACCCGTTCCTGACCGTCACCTCCGAGCGGGTGCGGTTCCGGGTGGTGAACGGCTCCGACGGGCGGGTGTTCGACCTGGCCTTCGCCGACGGCAGGCCGTTCCACGTGGTGGGCAACGACGCCGGCCTGCTGGCGGCGTCGGTGGAGGTGAGCAGGGTCTCGGTCGCGCCCGGCGAGCGCGTCGAGCTGGTGGTGGCCTTCACCCACGGCGAGAACGTGCTGCTGCGTTCCCTGGACGGCCGGGGCGCCGCCGAGCGGGACGCGGGGCAGGCCTCCGAGCAGGACGGCGGGCTGGACAGCGGGGAGCACGGCGGGCTGGACGGCGGGCTGGACGGCGGGCTGGACGGCGGGGAGGACGGCGAGGGGGGCGGCGGGCCGAGCGTGGAGCGGGACGGCCTCGACCTGCTGAAGATCGTCGTGGCGCCGCGGCTGACGGCGGCGCGCCCGGTGCCGCGCCGGCCGGCGGTGGGCCTGCTGCCGATCGAGGTGCCGCCGGGCGCCAGGGTGCGGCGGTTCCGGACGGCCGGACAGGGCCCCCGGGGGACGGACCCGACCCGGACCGACACCGTGGTGCCCGCGGCCGGCACGGAGGTCTGGGAGATCGAGAACCCGGCCGGCCCCGCCGTGTTCCACCTGCAGGGGGCGTCCTTCCAGGTGCTGGACGTGGACGGCGATCCGGCGCCGCCATACGCCCGCGGCTACAAGGACACGGTGCGTCTGCCCGCCCGCGCGGCGGTCCGGCTGGCCGTGCGGTTCGGCGGGCTCGCCGATCCGTACGCGCCGTACCTGTACCACTTCCGCGCGCTCGGCCGGGTGGGCATGGGGACGACGGGCCGGTTCGTGATCGTCCAGCCGGGCGACGAGGGCCGGACGCCGCGCGCGCCGGTGCTCCGCCCCACATCCGACGATCTTCAATAAGGCGGATAAATCACCATATCAAGCATTAAGGATTCCTTTATCGTGCCCTGATGGTAAACGGGGGTAGCCCTCGCGACGGCGTTCTTGATAAACATTCTCGCGCCGCCTCGCAGGGGCTTTCCTCAACCGGCCATCCATTAAGGGCGATAGTGAGCGAACCGATTCAGCACCGGGCTCGACGGACGCACGCAGGTCGCCGGAGTCGGCTCTCTCGACGGGAGAGCGCCGTTGCTCGCCGATGACTTCTTCCTCGTCGCGTGGGACACGACAGGCTCCGGAAAGCCCCGCCTGCACCCTTCTGCCCTGGCGCTCGGCCTGGCCGGAGCCCTGATCGCCGAGTTGCTCATGGAGCACCGGGTCGTGCTGCGCGGGGTGCGGCTCCAGGTGGCAGACCCGCGGCCGGTGCGCGAATATCTCGCCGACGCGATCCTCACCGACATCGCGAACGCGCCCCAGCACACGGACGTGCGCACCTGGCTCGCCTACCTCGCCAGGCGCGCCGTCGCCGACGTCACGGCGCGAATGGCGCGCTCCGGATTACTCGACCGCGAAACGCCGCGAATTCGCCGGCGCCGGCCGAGCCGCTATTTCGCCACCGATTTCGGCCGGGCCGTATGGCCGTCCACCAGGCTGCGCCTGTCCCTGGCCCGCGGCAGGCCGCTGACGGACCACGACATGGTGCTCGCCGCCCTCCTGGACGCCTGCGGCATGACCGACACCGTCGTGGAGGACCCCGCCCACCGCCAGGCCGCCCGCCGCCGCCTGGCCGAGGTGCTGACCGCGCTGCCCCGGCCCGCCGGCGACCTGACCCGTCAGGTCCGGGCGGCCGTCGGCGACGCCGTCCTCACCTACCGCTCCTGACCCCGTTCCGCACAGCACGCCGCGGCCGGGACGTCCCCCTGCGCCCCGGACGCGGTCCCATCCGCAACAGGAAGGAACCCCATGCGCATCGCGCACTCGCGCACCGGACCGGACCCGATAGCCGGCGCCCTGGCCGCCGACCGGCTCGGCGCCCCCTCGGTCGTCTACTTCGTGCTGTCGGCCGCCGCGCCGCTCACCGTCGTGGCCGGCGTGGTCACCACGGCCTACGCGGTCACCGGCATCACCGGCCTGCCGGTCGCGTTCCTCGCCGTGGGCGCCGTCCTCGCCCTGTTCGCCGTGGGGTACGTGGCGATGGCCCGGCACATGGCCAACGCCGGAGCCTTCTACACCTACGTCAGCCGGGGACTGGGACGCCCTGCGGGCATCGCCGCCGCCTGGGTGGCGCTCATCGCGTACAACGCCCTGCAGGTCGGCCTGTACGGCGCGTTCGGGGCGGCCGCCACGCCGCTGATCGAGCGCTGGGCCGGGGTCACCCCGCCCTGGTGGACCGTGTCCCTGGTCGCCTGGGCGCTGGTGGCGCTGCTGGGAGTCATGCGGGTGGACCTCAACGGCCGGCTGCTCGCCGTCCTGCTCACCGCCGAAGTGGCGGTGATCCTGCTCTTCGACGCCGCCGACCTGGTGGCCTCGGGTCCGGCGGGCCTGTCGGCCGAGCCGCTCTCGCCCGGCGGGCTGCTGGCGCCCGGGGTGGGCGCGATGCTGGTCATCGCGACACTCGGGTTCGTGGGCTTCGAGTCGGCCGTGGTCTTCTCCGAGGAGAGCCGCGATCCCCGCCGCACCGTGCCGGTGGCCACCTACACCTCGATCGCCGTCATCGCCGGCCTGTACGCGCTGTCGGCCTGGGCGATGACGGTCGCCACCGGCCCGGCGAGCATCGTGGAAACCGCGCGCCGCGACGGCGCCGAGACCATCTTCGTGATCGCCGCCGCCCAGCTCGGGCCGGTCGTGGTGGACATCGCCCGGGTGCTGTTCGTCACCAGCCTGTTCGCCGCGATGGTGTCCTTCCACAACACCACGTCGCGCTACTTCTTCGCGCTCGGCCGCGAACGGGTGCTGCCGGCCGCCTTCGGCCGGACCCGGCCGCGCACCGGGGCGCCGGAGGCGGGCTCCCTCGCCCAGAGCGCCATCGGCCTGCTCGTGATCGTGCTGTACGCGGTGCTGGGTCTCGACCCGCTCGTGCAGCTGTTCTTCTACGGCGGCGCGTTCGGCGGGTTCGGCGTGCTGCTGCTGGTCTTCGCCACCTCGATCGCCGTCATCGCGTTCTTCTCGCGGGAGCCGAACGGCGAGAGCGTCGCCCGCCGGCTGCTCGCCCCGGTGCCCGCCGCCGTCGCGCTGGGCGTGATGCTGACGCTGGCGGTCGGCAACTTCTCGACGCTGCTCGGGGTCGAGGAGGGCCACCCGCTCACCTGGCTGCTGCCCGTCGTGTACGTCGTCGCGGCCGTGGTGGGCCTGGTGTGGGCCTTCGTGCTGCGCACCGGTCAGCCGGCCGTCTACTCGCGGGTCGGGCTGGGCGCCAAGGCCGCGACCGTACCGGAGGCGACCCGTTGAGCACCGACCGGCCGGACCCCGCCGACCGCGCGGGCACGCAGGACGCACCCGCCATCCGCCGCGCCGGAGCCGAGGACGCCGCCCTCGTGGCCGAGCTGATCGCCACCGCCTTCGCGCCGCTGGACGCCGTCGGCTACCTGGTGCCCGACCCGACCCGCCGCCACGAGATCATGACCGCCGACTTCCGGATCCTCGTGGACCACGCGGCCGAGCACGGCGAGATCCACGTCATCGACGACGGACCCGCCGTCGCGGTCTGGTTCCCCCGCACGACACCGCTGCCCGAGCCGCCCGGCTACGACAGCCGCCTGACGGAGGCCACCGGGCCGTGGGCGGAGCGCTTCCGCGTCCTGGACGCCCTGTTCGACAAGCACCATCCGGCCGAGCCGCACCATCACCTGGCCTTCCTGGCCGTCCACCCGGCGCGGCAGGGCCGGGGCCTCGGCAGCGCGCTGCTGCGTCACCACCACGCCCGGCTGGCGGGGCTGCCCGCCTACCTGGAGGCCAGCAGCCGGCGCAGCCGCGACCTGTACCTGCGGCACGGCTACCGGCCGCGGCAGCCGTTCGCCCTGCCGGACGGCTCCCTGTTCTGGCCCATGTGGCGGCCCGGGACGTGACGAGCCGGTCCGGCCGCCGGCCTGGCGAGGCGCCGCGATCCGGGCGCGCCGGGAAGCGCGCGGTGAAGGCGGTTTAACGCCGCCGCCACGGCGCCGGCCACGGCCGCGTAACACCCGCCGCCGAGACTGACCGCCATGAGCGATGCACCGAAGGCTACCCATCCGCGTTCCGGGCACCATCTCGGGCGTTCCTGGCGGCGGGAGATCCTGGAAATGGCCGCGCTGTTCCTCGCGGTCGGCGTGGCTCACCTGCTCGCCACCCTGCTCGGGCACACCGAACCCGGTCCGGCGGTGCTCATGGGGCTGGGCGCCGCCCTGATCGCCGGTTCCGCCCTGCACCGGCGCCTGACGGCCGGGCGGCCCGCGCCGCCAGGGCCGTCCACGCCGCCAGGGCCCTCGGGGCCGCCAGGGCCTTCGGGGCCGCCGGGACAGGCGCGCCGTACCCGATCAGCGCTTCCCCCGCCACCCGCCGCCGGGGAGGGGAGCACCACGATGGCGTTGTGGCGCATCCGGATGCGCGTGGTCGAGCGGCCCGGCAGGCTGGCGCAGGTGGCGGGCGCGTTCGGCCGGCTGGGCTGCAACATCCTGGCCCTGCACATCGCGCCCACCGGCAGCAGCGCCATCACCCCGGCCGGTTGCGACGCCCTCGACGAGTTCGTCGTCGAGGCGCCGACCCGGCTGGCCCCCGTCCACCTGCACGCCGCGCTGTCCCAGGCGGGCGGCCTCGACGTGCTGATCGTGCCCGCCCACGTCAAGGACCTCGTCGACCCCGGCATCCAGGGCCTGCTGCTGGCGCAGCGGGTGCACGACGACCCCGGCCAGCTCCCGCAGGCGATGGCGGACCTGGTGCGCGGCTCCGCGGTCGAGTGGCGCCGCCCCGGCGAGACGGTGGACGAGGACGCCGAGCTCAACAGCACCATGGTGGTCTCCGTGCATCCCGAGCGGGCGCTGCTGCTCAGGCGGCCCGGCCTGCCGTTCACGCCGGTCGAGGCGGCGCGGGCGGCCGCGCTGGCCGCCGCGGCGAGGGGGGCGCGCTACAGCGGCGCCCAGCGCTCCTCGATCTCCAGGAGCGGCGTGGACCGGTAGGGGATCGTCCGCTCGGCCACGCGTTGCGGGGGCCCGGGCGGCGTGTTTCAATGCGTTCACCGAGTGCTGCCGGGCGGGCACGTCATGAGCGGGTTCCTCTGTCGTTCGCGAACAAGGGATCCTCATGAGAGCAATCCGGTCGGCGGCCCTGGTGGCCGCACTGGCCGTGGCCCTGATCGCCACCGCCCTGATGGTGCCCCGGCAGGCGCAGGCCCACGGCGTGACGATGTTCCCCGGCAGCCGCACCTACCTGTGCTGGCAGGACGGGCTCAGGGAGAACGGCCAGATCATCCCCTACAACCCCGCCTGCGCGGCGGCCGTCGCGCAGAGCGGCACGACTCCCCTCTACAACTGGTTCGCGGTGCTGCGCTCCGACGGCGGCGGCCGTACCACGGGCTTCATCCCCGACGGCCAGATCTGCAGCGGCGGCACCGGCGGCCCGTACGACTTCTCCGCCTACAACGCCGTCCGCTCCGACTGGCCGCTGACGCACCTGACCTCGGGCGCCACGATCCGGGTGCGCCACAGCAACTGGGCGGCGCACCCCGGTTCGTTCGTCTCCTACATCACCAAGGACGGCTGGAACCCGAACGCGCCGCTGAGGTGGTCGGACCTGGAGCGGTTCCACAGCGTCACCGATCCGCCCCAGTCCGGCGGGACCGGCGGCCTCAACTACTACTACTGGAACGTCCAGCTCCCGTCAGGCAAGAGCGGGCGGCACATCATCTTCACCCACTGGATCAGGTCCGACAGCCAGGAGAACTTCTACAGTTGCGCCGACGTCGTCTTCGACGGCGGCAACGGCGAGGTGACCGGTGTGGGCCCCGGCGGCACCACGCCGCCGGACCCGACGGTGACCCCGACCGTCACGCCCACGCCCACCGGCGACTGCACCGCGACGTGGCGTACCGCCACGACGTGGAGCGGGCACTTCCAGGCCGAGGTCACGGTCCGCAACACCGGGACGGGCACGCTGAACGGCTGGACGGTCGGCTGGACCTACGGCGGCGGCCAGGGCTTCTCCGGTTCGCCGTGGAACGCGACCCTCACCGGGCAGCCACCCCAGGTGGTGGTGAAGAACGCCGACCACAACGGGCGGTTGGCGGCGAACGGCACGACGACGTTCGGCTTCAACGCCACGGGCACGCCACCGTCGCCGGCGCCCACGCTGTCGTGCACGAGCCCGTAGACCCGATCCCGGCAGAGCCCGCCCGGGTGGCGGCACCGGCGCGCCGGGCGAGGATCGCGACGCTGGTCGCGCTGGTCCTCGTCCCGGTCGCCGGGGCCGCGCTGATCGTCGCCGGGCACCAGGCGAGGCGGCACGAGTTGGAGGGGCGGCTGGCCGTCCTGGTGACGGGCCTGCTCGAAGGCGCCACGGCCGACGAGCACCGCGGGCACGGCCACGACTTCGGCCATGATCGCCCGCGTGGGGCGGGGTACGAGGTCGGCCGGGTCGTCTGCGCCGTGGACCCCTTCGGCGTCGAACCGGCCGGCGCCGCGACGGTGGCGGACGTGGAATGGGTGTACGCCCACCACATGTGCGCGATCACCGGTCCGGGCGCCGGCTGGGCCAGATCCGTGCGCGCTTCCGGTCCCATCGCCGTACGGCTGGGCGACCCGCCGGTGGTGCGGGTGCCGGAACCGGGGGCGGGTTACCCGGAGCGGGTCAGGCGGCTCATCCCGGAGCGGCACCACGCCGCGGCGTTCGGCGGGTTCGGCGACGAGGACGCGATCGAGACGGCCCGCCGCCGCTTCGCCGTCGCAACCGGGAGGTAGCCGGCCGGGGTGTGCGGGGAGGGGCCGCGCATGCGGACGCGGCCGGCGGAGAGGGGGGAGGTCTCGCCGGCCGCGTCCTTGCCATCCGGGCGGGATGGTCCATGAACGGTCACGCGGAGTAGGGGGCCGGCCTCACCTCCTGGGGTTCGTCGCGGAAGCGCAGCCAGTCGCGGAACCGCAGCAATGGGAGCGCTCCCACACAGGATTGTGGGCGGCGCCGCATGTTTGTCAACGAAACACCGCACCTGGCCCGCGAAGATCCTCTCCTACCTGGCGTCCGGAATGAAACTTTCACCGCGCCCGTCGCGACACCAGGGAAACCTCTGGAATGCGTAACGACGCGCGTGAGCCACACCTCCCCGGGTAGGCAGTCGCCCGTACGCGAAGAGGAGGCCGCATGACCCAGCACTCGACCCGGCCCGAGACGATGAAGGAAACGGACGTCATCGACCTGCTGCTGGCCCAGCACGCGATGATCCGGGACCTGTTCGACGAGGTCGAGCAGGCCCCGGCCGGCGAACGCGGCGAGGCGTTCACCCGGCTGGTCCGGCTGCTCGCCGTGCACGAGACCGCCGAGGAGGAGATCATCCACCCCTACGCCCGCCGCGCGCTCGACGGCGGCGACGGCGTGGTCGACGACCGTCTCGAAGAGGAGCGGGAGGCCAAGGAACTGCTCCAGCACATGGACCAGGCCGGCCCGGACGACCCCGACTTCATGGCCAACCTCGCCGTGCTCCGCGCCGCCGTGATGGCGCACGCCCGCAGCGAGGAACGCTACGAGTTCACCAGGCTGCGCGCCAAGACCAGCGCCGCCGAGCGCCGGGCCATGGCCGCCGGGGTCAAGGCGGCCGAGGCGATGGCGCCCACCCACCCGCATCCCGGCACCGAGTCCGCCACCAAGAACCTGCTGGTCGGCACGCCCGTGGCGATGATGGACCGGGTGCGCGACGTGATCCGCAAGGCGACCGGGCACTGACCTTCGCCGGAGCCCGCGGAGGTAGGGCTGTCCCTACCCCCATACGCGGGTCCGCGGGATCGCGGCGGCATGGGCGTCGTCCGTAGCGTGGACGCCATGACGACCCTCCGCCAGCGCATCGCCACCGACACCCGCTACGCCCTCGGCGGCTTCCCGGCCGCCGCCGTCTCGTTCGCCCTCGTCGTGGGCGGCGTCGCGGCGGGCCTCGGCAGCCTGGTCGCCGTCGTGGGGCTGCCCATCCTGGCCGCGACCGCCACGGCGGCGCGGCGCTTCGCCGACGCCGAGCGCGAGATGGTCGCCGAGGTGCTCGAACGGCCCGTCGGCCGCCCCGCCTACCCGGCCGCGCCGCCCTCGGCCGGTCGGCTGCGCCGCCTGGCCAACCCGGTGGCGGGCACGCAGGGGTGGCTGGACATGCTGCACGCCGTCATCGCGTTCCCGTTCGCCTTGCTCTCCTTCGCCGTCACCCTCACCTGGTGGGCCGGAGCGATCGCCGGGCTGTCCTTCCCGCTGTACGGGTGGATCCTCGCCGCCATCCCCGGCATGCAGGGGCTGCCCGAGCTGCTCGGACTCGGCGACGGCACGGCCACGTTCATCATCTTCAACACGGCCGTCGGCGCCCTGTTCGCGGTGACGCTGCCGCCGGTCGTGCGCGGCATGGCGCTGTTCAGGGCCACGCTGGCGCAGGCGCTGCTCACCCGGCCCGCCGGCCCGGCCGTCGTGGAGCCGTTCTCCCCGTACGCGGACCTGCTGGCCCCCCGCCGCGCCTGACACCCGGATGCCGGAACGGGACGGCGGCGGCCGGAGGGCCGCCGCCGGCCGTGGTCATTCCGTGGTCATTCCGTGGTCACACGACCGCGCCGGAGCCGTCGCGGCGGAGCTTCTCGCGCGGCTTGGGCGGCTCGGGGGGCGGTTGCTTGCTGTGCCGTTCGAGCTCGATCGCCAGCGGCCCCGCCACGAACGACGAGGACGCCGTACCGGCCACGATGCCGATGATGAGCGCGATCGCGAAGTCGCGCAGCGAGTCGCCGCCGAAGACGGCGAGCGCGGCGAGGATGAACAGCGCGCCCAGCCCGGTGTTGACCGTGCGGGGCACGGTCTGCAGGATCGCGCCGTTCACGATGCCGGCGAACGGCGCCTTGCGGTCGGCGGTCCACATCTCCCGCACCCGGTCGAACACCACCACCTTGTCGTTGATCGAGTAGCCGATGATGGTCAGCATGGCCGCCAGGAAGACGCCGTCGATGGGCTTGTCCAGCCAGGCGAAGACGCCGACGACCGCGGCGGTGTCCACCACCAGGGCGGCCACCGAGGCCGTGCCGAACGTCCACCTGAACCTGACCGCCAGGTAGAGGAGCTGGGCGGCCAGCGCCACACCGAGCGCGATGAGCGCGTTGCGGCGCAGCTCCTCGCCCAGGCTGGGGCCGATCAGCTCGTCGCGCTGCTTGGTGACCTCGCCCACCTGGCGGTCGAGGGCCGTCTCGATGGCGGCCACGTCGTCGGCGCTCATCTGGCCGGCGCGCACGGTGACGACGTTGTCCGAGGACTGCACGACGGCCGACGGGTGTCCCGCCTCGGCCACGGCCCGCCGGGCCGCGTCGGCGCTGACCGGCTCGGTGGCGGCGAACTGGAGGCTCCGGCCGCCGGTGAACTCCACGCCGAAGTTCAGGCCCTGGGTGACCAGCCCGGCGACGGCCACGGCCACCACCGCCGCGGCGACCGCCAGCCAGAGCCGGCCGCGCGCCATGAGCTGCGGGTCGCGCGCGGTCACCCAGGTGCGGATCCGGCCCACGGAGCCGAGCCCCGACAGCCGGGGGCTCACCCGGCCGATGACGAGGTGGGTCAGGGTCCGGGTGATGAGCATGGCGGAGACCAGCGAGGCGAGCACGCCGATGGCGAGGGTCACGCCGAAGCCGCGCACCGGCCCCGAGGCCAGCCAGAACAGCAGCCCGGCGGCCAGCAGCGTGGTGATGTTGGAGTCGGCGATGGCGCTCCAGGCGTTCCTGAAGCCCCGGTCCAGCGCCGTACGCAGACCGAGCCGTGACGAGCGGGCATACTCCTCCCTGGCCCGCTCGAAGACGAGCACGTTGGCGTCCACCGCCATGCCGATGGCCAGCACGAACCCGGCCAGTCCCGGCAGGGTCAGCGTGGCCCCGATGGCGACCAGGGCGGCGTAGGAGATGAGCCCGTACAGGGCGAGGGCGATGGCGGCGAGCAGGCCCACCAGCCGGTAGATGGCGATGATGAACACCGCGGTGAGCAGCACGCCCGCGACGCCCGCCTTGGCGCTGGCCGCGATGGCCTCCGCGCCGAGCGTGGGCCCGACGGTCCGCTGCTCGATCAGCTCCATCGGGACCGGCAGCGCGCCGCCCTTGATGAGCACGGCGAGGTCCTGCGCCTCCTGGGGCGTGAACGAGCCGGTGATCTGGGTTGATCCGCCCGGGATGCCGGCCCGGCAGGGCACGGACGGGTCCACCTGCGGTGAGGAGATGATCTCCTTGTCGAGCACGATGGCCACCCGCCGTTTGGGGTCGCCGACCGCCTCGCAGGCGGCGGCGCCGGTGAGGCGCTGCCAGGCTCCGGGATCGCGGAAGTCGACCGTGACGAACCAGCCGGGCCCCTGCTGGGGGTCGGTCCGGGCGGCGGCGTCGGTGACGCCGTCACCGGTGATGGCGGCCGGGCCGAGCGAGAGCTTCTGCCCCGACTCGTCGGCCACGGCGTCCTTGTCGCCGGCAGCGGCGGGGCCGAGCACGGGGTGGAAGGTGAGCTGGGCGGTCCTGCCGATGACCTCGGCGGCCTTGCGGGGGTCGAGCACGCCGGGCAGTTCGACGATGATCCGTTGCTCGCCGGACCTGACGAGGGTGGGATCGACGACGCCGAGCGCGTCGGCGCGGCGCCGGAGCACGTCGAGCGCCCGGTCGGTGGCCTCGGCGTCGGCCTTGACGGTGGCCGAGTCGCGCGTCTCGAAGACGAGCTGGGTGCCGCCGCGCAGGTCGAGGCCGAGACGCGGTGACATGGTGAATGCCAGGAAGAAGGCGGTGGCGACGACGACACACGTCACCACCGCGCGCCACAGGGGCGCACGGGACATGGAAGCCTCCACGGGCTGTCGAATGGGATGGACGTCAGCGCGTCGTGGAGGGCGGCCCCCGGGCCGGCGCGGCGGCGCGGCCCGGCTGGGGAGGCGCGAAGTGGCCGCCGGGTGCGGCGGTCACGGGCCGCGGGCGCCCGGCGGGCCCCGCGTCGGCGGGGAGGACGGCCACGCCGCCGGTCGAGGCGTGCGGGCCGGCGGGCAGGTGGGCTCGGGGCGTGCGCTCGTCGCGGGGATGCCCCATCGCCTGGTCGGCGGGCAGGAGCGCGGGCTGCAGGGCGACGCCGCGGTGGGTGGCGTGGCCCGCCGCGGGGACGAGCAGGTGCAGCAGGAGGAGCAGCGCGGCAGTGAGCCTGGTCCGCACGTCGCCTCCCTTCGACGGGCCGCATGCAGCCGAGGCCCAACCTACCCCCGCCGGGCGTCCGTGGCCGAGCTGATCAGGTCGTGTCCCTCGTTGATGAGGGAACCGACGAAGATCCGGCCGCCGCCGGGGAGCGCGGCGAGGCGCAGCATCGCGTCGCGGGCGGCGATGCGCCACTTCCCGGACGGCGCCATCCAGCGGACGAACCGGCGGCCGAACCGCTGCACCTCCAGGACGACCGGCCGCATCCGCCGGTGGTAGCGGGCGAGCGCGTCGTGGACGTCGCCGGCGGCCAGCTCGTCGGCGAGCACCCGGGCGCCGGCCATGGCGAGTGAGGCGCCGTGCCCGGCGAACAGCGAGACGGCCTGGCAGGCGTCGCCGAGCAGCACCACCCGCCCCCTGCTCCACTCGTCCACGTGCACCTGGGTGACCTGGTCGTGGTAGAGCCCGGGCGGGTCCGGGCAGTGGCGCAGCGCCTCCGGCAGGATCCAGCCCAGGTCGCCGTAGTGGCGCAGCAGCGTGGCGCGGGGGTCGGCGGGCGGCTCGGGGTCGGGCTCGCGGCGCAGGAACAGCATGGCGAGCCGGCCGCCGTCCAGCGCGTACGTGCCGGCCATCAGGCCGGGCACGGTGAGCATCTCGTAGCGGTCGCCGACCCGCCGGCTGAGCTCCGGGTCGGTCAGGGTGTAGGCGGCGACGTGGTGGCCGAGGTGGCGGACGAAGGGGTGTTCCTGCTCGAAGGCCAGTCCGCGCACCCGGGAGTGCGCGCCGTCGGCGCCCACGAGCAGGTCCACCCGCCGTTCGGTGCCGTCGGTCAGCCGTACGGTGACGCCGTGGCGGTCCTGGTCGGCGGCCTCGACGCTGGTGCCGTAGCGGACGGGGGCGCGCACGTCGTCGTGGACGGCGCGGGCCAGCTCGCCGCGCGGCAGGCTGACGACCTTCGCGGCGAACTCCGGTGGCATGGTGAGCCGGCTGGTCCGCCGCCCGTCGCGGTCGACGTAGGCCAGCTCCGTGACGGGGTATCGAACCTGCTCCAGGCGGTCGCCCAGGCCCATCGCGCGGGCGACCTCGTAGCCGGGCCCGTAGAAGTCGATCATGTAGCCGCCGTCGCGGAAGGCGGGCGCCCGCTCGACCAGCTCCACCTCCCAGCCCGAGCGCTCCAGGTGCCAGGCCAGCGTGAGCCCGGCGATGCCGGCGCCACAGATGAGCACCTTCACCGCGGTCCTCCCTCCGGTGGGACGCCGAGCATGGCGCGCAGCGGTCCGGCGAGCGTGGCGGGGTCGAGGGCCGGGTCGAGCGCGCGGTGCAGGAGCAGGCCGTCGATCAGCGCGGCGAGCGCGACGGCGGACTGCTCGGCCCGCGAGCCGTGGCCGTGCTCGCGTAGCCAGCCGGCCACCCGCGACCGGAAGCCGGCGATCAGCGCGCCCAGTTCGTCGCGCAACCCCGGTTCGCGCCCGGCGGCCAGGAACATCTCCGCCAGCAGCAGCGAGGCGGGGTCGGTGCCGCTGTAGCGGGACAGCTCCCGCAGCAGCCAGTCGATCCCGTCGGCCACGCTCGGCCGGCTCGCCAGCTCGGCTTCGGTCTGCTCCAGCAGCTCTCGGGCGAAGCCGACGCCGGCGGCCACCAGCAGGTCGGACACGGAGGCGAAGTGGTAGTGGACGACGCCGGCGTTGACGCCGGCCCGCTGGGCCACCATCCGGGTCGACACGCCGCTCCACCCCACCTCGCCGATGAGGGACACGGCGGCCTGGAGCAGCCGCTCCCGCGTGGCCCTGCCCCGTTCGGCGGACACCTCTGCCACGACAGCCTCCTTTTGGTCAATCGCCTTGGGCGTTCGACCAAATAGTAGGCGAACTGTGGCCATGACGTCCAGGACAGGCTTGACCGAAGCGATGGAATAGTCGCATTACAGACAGGGGAGATCCGAGGCATTCCGCTCTTTTCGAGGTGTTGGCCATGGTCCCTGCACGACGACTGCTCCGCGGTCTGCTCTACGGCTCCCGATACGACCGCGTGCCCTGGGGCCAGCGGGTCTACGTCCGTCCCGGCGAACGGCTGCTCCGCGAGGCGCAGTGGCGGTGGCGCATCCGGCGGGCACCCGTGACCTCCCTGGCCGAGTACGGCTCCGAGCTGCCGCTGGGCGAGATCGAGGAATTCCTGAGCTGCATGATGTGCGGCGAGTCGCGCCAGCAGCCCCTGTTCGAGCCGACGGGCGCCGGCAAGGGGGGCAACGGCAGCACCTGGCGCTACCACGTCGTCCGCTGCCCGTCCTGCGGCTTCCTCTACCGCAACCCCAACATCCGGCCGGAGCGGCTCGGCGACCTCTACTCCAGCGGCTACAGCGGCTTCCTGACCGGCACCTACGCGGCCAACCGACAGCGCCGCTACAACCTGACGATGCAGGCGTTCTCCCCCGTCCTCGACGACGGCGAGGGCCGGCGACTGCTCGACTTCGGCTGCGGCGTCGGCCTGTTCCTGGAGCTGGCCGAGCAGCGGGGCTTCGACGGCTACGGAGTGGACCTGTCACCCGACTCCGTGGCGCAGGCCAACGCGCGGCTGAAGCGGGCCCGGGCCTACTTCGGGGCGCCGCAGGAGGTGCCGGAGATCGCGGCGGGCGGATTCGACGTCATCACGCTGTGGTCGGTGCTGGCCCACCTGCCCCGGCCGCTGGAGGACTTCGCCACGTTCCGCGAGCTGCTCGCCCCGGGCGGGGTGCTGCTCATCCTGACGGTCAACGCCCAGTCACTCCTGCTCAAGGCGTACGGGTCGGCGTGGAGCGGGTTCACCAAGAACCACCTGATGTTCTACAGCGCCGACACTCTGAAGACGCTGCTGCGCCGTACCGGGTTCGAAGGGGTCGCCTACGCGCCGCACTACGGCGACACGGTCGAGGCGGGCACCACCAGGCTGTTCGAGCCGCTGCGCCGGCGGCTGCGGCAGGCCGTCGAGGCGAGCGACGGCGGCAACATGATGCGCGCGCTGGCCTTCGCCGACGAGGAGGCGATCGCCCGGTGGGGCGACCGTCTGACGATCCACCGCCTGCGCGACCGCGCCGCCGAGCCGGACGGGCGCGACCTCACCGACACCAACCTGACGGCCACCTGACCGACCAGCCACCACCACCGGCATGTCCGCCCCGTACGGCTGAGGCATCCTCCGAACGAGGGATGCCGGGCGACCGGCAGGGCGATGCCGGACGACCCGCCGCCCCGGCACGCTCGGAGCATGACAGCGGCGATCGAGGTCAGCGACCTCAGCAAGAGCTACGACGGCACGCGGGCCGTGGACGGCGTGTCGTTCACGGTGGCGGCCGGTGAGACGTTCGGGGTCATCGGCCCCAACGGCGCGGGCAAGACCACGACGGTGGAGTGCCTGACCGGGCTGCGCCGGCCCGACTCGGGCACGGTGCGGGTGCTGGGCCTCGACCCGGCCCGGGAGCGCCGCGCACTCGCCCAGCGCATCGGGGTGCAGTTGCAGGAGAGCGCACTGCCCGACCGGCTGAAGGTGGCAGAGGCGATGCGGCTGTTCGCCTCCTTCTACGCCGCACCCGACGACTGGCGGGCCGTGCTGGACCGCTGGAGCCTCGGCTCGATCGCCGGCCGGGCGTACGCCGACCTGTCCGGCGGCCAGAAGCAGCGGCTCCAGCTCGCCCTCGCCCTGGTCGGCGGCCCAGAGGTCGTGGTGCTCGACGAGCTGACCACCGGCCTCGACCCGCTGGCCCGGCGGGAGACGTGGACGCTGGTCGGCGACCTCAAGGCGTCCGGCACCACGGCGGTCCTGGTCAGCCACTTCATGGACGAGGCCGAGGAACTGTGCGACCGCGTGGCGGTGATCGTCCGGGGACGGGTCGCCGCCCTCGGCAGCCCGCGCGACCTGATGGCCCGAACCGGCACCGGCTCGCTGGAGCAGGCCTACCTCGCCCTGACCGGCTCGGCCCGCACCGGGGAGGGGTCGCGATGAAGGGATTCGTCCGCCTCTCGCTGACCGAGCTGAGGCTGCTGGCCCGCGATCCGGGCAGCCTGTTCTTCATGGTGGCGTTCCCGCTCATGCTTCTCGTGCTGAACAGCGGCAACGACCGGCTCGACCTGTTCGTCCCGGGCTACCTGGCGATGATCGTGGCCATCGGCGGCATGTCGGGACTGCCGGGCATCATGGCCACCTACCGGGAACGCAAGGTGCTGCGCCGCCTGGCGACCACTCCGGTCTCGCCGGTCGCCCTGCTGGCCGGCCAGGTCGTCGCCCAACTGGTGATGGGCCTGACCGGGTCGCTGATCGTGGTCGGGGCCGCGGTGGTGGGCTTCGGGGCGCCGGCGCCAGGCCATCCGCTCATGCTCGCGGTGGCGTTCCTGCTGTGCGCGCTCATGACGTGCGCCATCGGCTTCCTGATCGCGGCCGTGGCGCCGCGCGCCCGGGTGGCCGAGTTGCTCGGCATGCTCGTGATGTTCCCGATGATCTTCCTGAGCGGCGCGGCCATCCCGAGCGAGGGGTTGCCGGAGCAGATGCGGCGGATCGGCGACCACCTGCCGCTCACCCAGGGCGTGACGGCACTGCGCGAGGGCTGGCTCGGCACCCCCACGGCACTTCCGTTGCTGGTCCTGGCGGGGATAATCGTGGCGGGCACCGCGGTGGCGGCTGCGCTGTTCCGCTGGGAGTGATCGCATGGACGCCGAGGAGGAGCGCTGGCTGCGCGCCTTCCACCTGCTGTTCCTCACCTGCCTCGGGATCTCGGCCGGGTTGTCGCTGACGCGGGGCACGGCCGACCCGCTCTCGCTGGGCCTGGCCGCCCTGATGGCCGCCTGGTACGCGGTCTTCGTGCTGCGCCGCCCGGCGCTGCTGGAGAAGCTCAACCCGATGGGCTGGCACCTGCTCGTGCTGATCGCCCTGCTGTTCGTGCTCATCAGCCGTGACTCGGCCTACGAGACGGCGCTGTTCGGTATGTTCGCGCTGCCGTACGTGCTGGTCCCCGGGCGGTGGAGCTACCTGGGGGCGGCGCTGCTGATGCTGGTGGCGACCGTCGCGACCGGTCAGCTGGAGCGGATCGGCGAGGACCCGTCGGTGTTCGGGTTCCTGTTCGGCAACACCGCACTGCTGATCGTCATCGGGATGTTCGTCCGCAGGATCCTCCAGCACAGCGAGCAGAGCCGCGCGGTCGGCATGCTGGAGGAGCGCGCCCGGCTGGCCAGGGAGATCCACGACACGCTGGCGCAGGGCTTCAGCGGGATCATCGCCCAGTTGGAGGCGGCCGAGCAGTCCATCGACGACCAGCGGGCGGTGCGTGACCGGATCGCCGTGGCCAAGCGGGTGGCCCGCGACAGCCTGAACGAGGCGCGCCGTTCGGTCGAGGCGCTGCGGCCCGAGCCGCTCGACCGGGCGCCGCTGCCCGAGGCGCTCGCCTCCGTCGCCGAGCGCTGGTCGGCCGCCGCCGGCGTCCCGGTGACCGTGTCGCTCGACGGCGAGCCGCGGCGGCTGCCGGTCGACGTCGAGACCACGCTGTTGCGGGCCGCGCAGGAGGGCCTGGCGAACGCGGGCCGGCACGCCGGCGCGACCCGGGCGGCGCTGACCCTGTCGTACATGGACGACGAGGTCACGCTGGACGTCCTGGACGACGGGGCGGGTTTCGACCCTCAGCTCCCGGTGCGCGGCTACGGGCTGACCGCGATGCGCGAGCGCGCGTCGCGGTCCGGAGGCACGGTGACCGTGGAGTCGGCGCCGGGCGAAGGGACGACGTTGTGCGTGAGCATCCCCTGCGCCTGATGATCGTGGACGATCATCCGGTGGTGCGCGACGGGCTGCGCGGCATGTTCGCGGGTGTGCCCGACATGGTGGTGGTGGCCGAGGCGGGCGACGGGCGGCAGGCGCTCGCGCTGGCCCGCCGCGACGCGCCCGACGTGGTGCTGATGGACCTGCGCATGCCGGAGCTCGACGGGCTGGCCACGACCGAACGGCTGCGCGCCGAGCACCCGGAGATCCGCGTGATCGTGCTGACCACCTACGACACCGACGCCGACGTGTCGCGCGCGCTCGCCGCCGGGGTGTCGGGCTACCTGCTCAAGGACGCGCCGCGCGAGGCGCTGCACGCCGCTGTCCGCACGGTCGCGGCCGGCGGTCGGGTGCTGGCGCCGTCGATCACCTCGCAGCTCGTACGGCGACTCACGCCGGAACGCGGCGCGGCGCCCAGCCGCCGTGAGCTGGAGGTGCTGCGGCTCATCGGACAGGGAGCCACCAACAAGGAGGTGGCCCGCGCCCTGCTGATCAGCGAGACGACCGTGAAGACCCATCTCAAGCACGTGTTCGCCAAGTTGGGGGTGGACAACCGGGCCGCGGCCGTGGTGACCGCCATGGAGCGCCGGCTCCTCTGAGTGTGCTGGACGCCGCCGGCCCGGTGGCGCTCGGCGGCACGGCGCACCGGCACGCGGGCGGCCACCTGGGGCAGGTCGAGCGGCTGGCCGAAGGACTCGGCCGGCGAGGACGGCTGAGCGCTCAGGTGCGGCGCCAGCGCGCCTCGCCGAAGCAGTAGCCGGCGAACAGCAGCACCCCGAGGGCCACCACCACGAGCAGCCACGGCCCGGCGGGCGTCTCGGCGAACGCCCGCAGCGTCGCGTCGATGCCGCCGGCCTTGTCGGGGTCGGCGGTGAACGCCGCCTGCACGACGAAGATCCCGGCCAGCCCGGCGATGGCGCCCCTGGCCAGGTATCCGGCCGTGCCCAGCCGGTCCATCGCCTGCCTGGCCCGCGGCGACATCCGGCCCGTGTCCAGGTCCTCCCGGAACTTCTTGGTCAGCCCGGAGCGCACCCAGTAGACGCCCAGCCCGATGACGCCGAGGCCGATCAGGCCCACGATGAGCGGCCCGCCGGGCAGGTCCAGCAGCTTGGCGGTCACGTCCTGCGACTTCTTGTCCTCGGAGGCGGCCCCTCCGGCGAGCAGCACGCTCAGCAGCGTGAAGACGATCAGCGCGTACACGGCGGTGCGGAGCACCGCCTCGACGCGGTCGAGGGTCTTGAGCCCGCCGAACAGCGCCTCCGACGCCTGCCAGAGCGACAGGGCCACGAAGCCCGCCACCATCACCCATAGGATCACCGACCCGAACGGCAGCTCCGCCACCGTGGCGATCGCGCCGCCCTTGTCGGCCTGCTCCTCGGCCCCGCCCAAGGCGATCTGCACCGCCAGCACGCCGATCAGCGCGTACAGCACGCCGCGGCAGGCCAGCCCGACGCGGGTGAGCCGGTCCATCATGGGGTGCCGGACCGCCCGCCGCGCCGCGGCCGTGGCCTGCCGGCCCGCGTTCGTTGTCGTCACCGCTCCTCCTAGGGGATCGCCCGAAGGATTCCCGAGTGCCCTGGAACGCGGGCTTTAGGCATGGAAAGTGGGTCACCGGGGGGTGAGAACCCACACCGGGGAGCCCTCCTTGCGGCTGTCGCTCTTGCCGGTCAACGGGGTCATCCTGGTGCCGTCGACGCTGACCAGCACGAGCCCCGCGTCGAACTCGTTCGGACAGTCCCCCCGGCAGCCCAGCGCGACGACGTTGTCGTCGTCCGCCCACGCCAGGAGCTGCAGCACCGGCTGGCGGCCGACCACGTCGCCGGTCCGGACGTCGGTGATGCGGGTAGGCAGGCCGGGCTCGCCGAGCAGGCGGGTGCCGTCGGGCGAGAGACGTGACCAGCCGTTGCGGCCGAGGTAGCGGTCCTCGGCAGGCGCGTCGTGCGGCCGCCCGTCCGGCGTCCGGTAGACGCGGTACTGCTGCCTCCGCGTGCTCGGTTCCCAGATGAGCGAGCCGTCGGCGCTCCAGCCCAGGTCCTGCCGGCTGTTGCCGTTGCTGGGGCCGTCGCCGAAGCCCGGTTCGGCGCCGCTGCGCATCGGGGGCAGCGCGTGGTGCTCGGCCTCCCCCGTCGCGGCGTCCACGACGTAGTAGCCGGTCCTGGTGCTGGCGGGGGTCTCCAGGGAGTTCTTCGCCAGCCGCCGCCACAGCTCGGGATACTCGGAGTACGTCGTGGCCAGGAGTCTGGTGCCGTCGGGCGACCAGACGACCGAGCCGACGGCGTGCTCCAGCACGACGTCCGTCAGGATCCGCCGCGTGCCGAGATCCACGACGACCAGCCGCCTGCCGAGTCCGTCGCCGTCGATCGCCGCGGCGACCTGGAGCCCCGGCGCGACGTCCACCCACGCCCAGGAGGTCCGCTCGTAACCGCCGGTGCGCGGGTCGTACAGCCACCAGGAGCGCCGGAGCCGCTCCATGGAGCCGGGGAGCTTCTCGACGCTGTGCGTCCAGTAGGCCGACACGGCCACGTTCCCGGCGGCGACCAGCTTGCGTGGGAGCCGGTCGCCGGTGTCGGCCCGCACGTCCGTCGGGGCGGGCGACGGCCTGGCCGGCAGGGTGACCTCCACCGCCGGCCGGACGGTGTCCTCGGCGCCGCCCGGGCCGATGACGTACCCGGCCACCGCGACGAGCAGCCCCGTGACGAGCCCGACCGCCGTCACGGCCGGCCACCGGACACGCCTCCGTAGCGCCCGGTCGGCCAGGTCGTGCGGCACCGCCGCCTCGCCCGCCCACTCCTGCAGGGTGTCGCGCAGCATGCGGGTCATCGTGCGACCTCCAGTTCCTCGGCCAGCTCGGGGGCGATCTCGCGCAGCCGGGCGAGGGAGCGGTGCGCGGTGCTGCGGACCGTGCCGACCGAGCAACCGAGCTGCCGCGCCACCTCGCGCTCGGGCAGGTCCTCGAAGTAGCGCAGCACGAGCACAGTGCGCTGGCGCGCCGTGAGCCTGGCCAGGGCTCCCCGCAGCACCATGCGCAGCTCGCTCTGGTGGGTGCGGTCCTGCCCCGGCCCGTCGGGCGGGGTCGCCTGGACGACCTCGCCACGCCGCCCGGCCACGCGCCACCAGCTCACCTGCTGGCGATACATGATCTGCTTCGCGTACGCCTCGGGCGCCTCGACGCGCCGCCACCTGGCCGCCAGCTTCGTCAGCGCCGTCTGCACCAGGTCCTCGGCCGCGTGCTGGTCGCCGCCGGTGAGCAGGAAGCCGAGCCGCATCAGGGCGGGAGAGCGCGCAGAGACGAACTCGCGGAAGCCTCGCTCGTCCGCGGGGTCCACGATCACCTCCAGTGGGATGAGAATGTCACCCCTCAGACGCTTCGCGCCCCGCCGCGCTATGCCTGCAGCCGGGACCGGAAACGACGAACGCGGGAGGCGGCCGGTCTCCGGCCGTCTCCCGCGTCCGGGTGGGTCAGCTCGCGGCCTGTACGGCCACGCGCGGCGCGGTGGCGGCCTCCCGCCTCGGGATGGTCCCGAGGTTGAAGGCGTACCGTGCGGTCGAGTCGGCGATCGCGTCGGAGTTCACGTCGAGCGCGGTCGCGTCGATGTTGGTGATGGTGTCGCACGCCTGGTGGTAGCAGGGGTCGTAGGCGGTGCCGGCCGTGCCGCCGAAGAGCGCGGCCTCCTCGGGCGTCTTGATGCCCTCGGCGCCGGTGAAGATGCCGCCGGACGGGATGCCGACGGCGATGAACGGGCCGTAGTCGGAGCGGCCGTCGAAGTCGGTGCCGACGTGGCCGAGGTCACGGGCGTCGTAGAAGGCCTCCAGGCGCTTCTCGATCTCCGCCGAGCCGGGCGGGCCGGCGGGCGAGCCGACGTTGTCGGAGTTGTCGCCGTCGTACAGCTTGATGGCGTAGTTGGGCGAGGCGACCATGTCGAAGTTCAGGTAGAGCCTGATCCGGTCACGCTGGGCCTGCGACAGCTCGGCCACGTACTGGTCGGAGCCGAGCAGGCCGAGCTCCTCGGCCGCCCAGAACGCGAAGCGCACCTTGTTGCGCACCGGGAACCGCTTCATCTGCAGGGCGGTCTCCAGGACGGCCGCGCTGCCGGAGCCGTTGTCGTTGATGCCGGGGCCCTCGGGGACGCTGTCGAGGTGCGCGCCGACCATCACGACGTTGCGCGGGTCGCCGTGGCGGGTCTCGGCGATGACGTTGTGGTCGGTGCCGAGCTGCAGCGTGGCGTCCACCTTGAGCCGGACGGTCGCGCCGGCCGTGGCGGCCAGCTCGTTGCCGACCGCGAAGTCGGCGAAGACCATCGGCACCCCGGCCCGCCACTCGCCGATGTCGAGCGGGTAGGCGTCGGTGCGGCCCGGCTGGCCCTCGTTGAAGACGATGATGCCCGACGCGCCGGCGGCGCCCGCGTTGCGGATCTTCTGGGCGAACGCGCACGTGCCGCGCTGGATCAGCGCGATGCGTCCCTTGACGAAGCCCTCGAAGTCGGACATCTCGCAGCCGCTCGTCGAGCTCGGCGCGGGGGCGGGCGGCAGGGTCAGGTCGACGCCCTGGACCTGGGCCGTCACGTCACCGGCGGGCGAGGGCTGGAAGGTGTGGAAGTCCTCGTTCGGGGCGTACGTCTTCTGGCCGGGAGCGGTCAGGGCCAGGGTGGGCGGGTTGTTCTCCGTCCAGCTCTGGACGAAGTTGATCGGGTCCAGGGTGACCCGGTAGCCGGCCCTGCGCAGCTTGCCCGCCACGTAGTCGCGGGACGCCGCGTAGCCGGGCGTGCCCGCGGCCCGGTTGCCCCCGTTGGCCGTGGCGATGGCCTGGAAGGCGTCGAGGTGCTTCTTGGCGTTCGCCCCCGTGACCTGCTTCACCAGCAGTCTGGCGAAGGCCTCCTCGACCGTTTTCGCCTCGGCCGGGCCGGTCATGGCCAGCGGCAGGGCGAGTGCCGTCATCAGGGCGGTCACGCCCTTGAGAACGGATACGCGCATAGGACTCCTCCAACGACGTGAACGGCCGCAGATCCCCCGAGGCAGCCTTATCGGAAGGTATCCCCGGGCGAGGGAAACGGCTAGGGCCCGGTTGCGAATACGATCGTTCATGAGTCGGGCGCGATGACATGCGCCGGGGCACGCATCGCCGGGCCCGAGCACCGCCTTCGACATGGGCTCGCCATCCCCGGGCAGGGTGTCCCCCGTACGCGTTCGCCCACGGGGGAGGACCCATGTCGGAATCCGACGACCGCCCGCTCGCCGACCGGCGCGCCGACCCGGAGGTCCACGACGAGGCGGACTTCGCCGAGGAGTTCGTCCCCTCGCCCACCGATCCGGCCAACCAGCCGGAGGGCGACCCGCACGAGCGGGTGTACGGCGAGGACGAGGGCTACGACCGGCCCACCGACGTCTGACCCGCCCGGACTGGTGGCCGCGCTCTGGGACGCGTGCGGCGGGCGCCTTTCGACGGCCCTGTGCCGGGTAGGGGCGGGCCCATGAGATATCACGTGCTCGCCTGCGACTTCGACGACACCCTGGCCACGCACGGCACGGTGACCGACGACACCGTCAAGGCACTGGAGCGGGTCTCCCGCTCCGGCCGGCGGCTGCTGCTGGTCACCGGCCGCGAGTTGGACGACCTGCTCGCCGTGTTCCCGCACGCCGACCTGTTCGATCTGGTGGTCGCCGAGAACGGGGCGCTGGTCTACGACCCCGGCGAACGAACCAGGGACGCGCTGGCCGAGCCGCCGCCGGAGGAGTTCGTGGAACGGCTGCGCGGGCAGGGCGTGACGCCGCTCGGCGCCGGAGCCGTGATCGTCGCCACCCGCGAGCCGTACGACGAGCAGGTGAACGACGCGATCCGCGAGTTCGGCCTGGAACTCCAGGTGATCAGGAACAAGGGCGCGGTCATGGTGCTGCCGCCCGGCGTGAACAAGGCCAGCGGCCTGGCCACCGGGCTTGCGCGGCTCAACATGTCGCAGCACAACGTGGTGGCCGTCGGCGACGCCGAGAACGACCACGCGTTCCTGACCGCCGCCGAGTGCGGCGCCGCCGTGGCCAACGCCGTACCGGCGCTGCGTTCGCAGTGCGACCTGCCGCTCGACGGGGAGGCCGGGGCGGGCGTGGTCGAGCTGGCCGAACTGCTCCTGTCGGGCGAGCTGGACGAGCGGAAGATCCCCCGGCACGACGTGCTGCTGGGCCGCGCCCGCAGCGGCGGGGACGATGCCGCGAACGGTGGTGGGGACGGTACCGGGAACGGCGCCGGGGGCGAGGTGCGGCTGCCGCCGTACGGGACGGGGCTCGTCGTGGCCGGGCCGTCGGGCGGCGGCAAGTCCACGGCCACCACCGCGCTCCTCGAACGGCTCATCGAGGCCGGCCACCAGTGCGTGGTGATCGACCCGGAGGGCGACTACGCCGAGTTCCCCGAGGCGGCCGTGCTGGGCGACCCCGACCGGCCGCCGGGCGTCGAGGAGGTGCTGCGGCTGCTGGAGTCGCCCGAGCAGAGCGCCGTCGTGAACATGATCGGCATGCCGCTGCGTGACCGGCCGGCGTTCTTCACCGAGCTGCTGCCCAGGCTGACCGCCCTGCGGACGCGGCTCGGGCACCCGCACTGGGTCGTGGTGGACGAGGCGCACCACCTGATGCCGGCGGAGCTGCAGGACGTGCCGATCAAGGACGTGCACGACCTCGGCTCGCTCCTGATGATCACCGTGCATCCGGAGGCGCTGAGCCCGGCCGCGCTGCGCCTGGTCGGCCACGTGCTCGCGGTCGGCGACCGGCCGGACCGCACGCTGGCCGCCTTCGCCGACGCCCTGGGCGAGCCGGCGCCGACCGCGGACGGCCTGCCGGAGCACGGGGTGGTGCTGTGGCGGTGCGGCTCCGACCGGGCCCAGCCGGTCGAGGTGGAGCCGGCCCGCACCGAGCGCACGCGGCACCGGCGCAAGTACGCGGCGGGCACCATGTCCAAGGACAAGAGCTTCTACTTCACCGGCCCCGACGACCGCCTGCACCTGCGCGCCCGCAACCTGCACACGTTCATCGAACTGGGCGAGGGCGTGGACGAGGAGACGTGGACCCACCACCTGGGCCGCGGCGACTACTCCACGTGGATCCGGGAGTCGCTGGGCGACGACGAGCTGGCCGACGAGGTCGCCGCCGTCGAGCGGGACGAGGGCGACGCCGCCGAGAGCCGGCGCCGCGTCACCTCCCTCATCGAGGAGCGCTACACGCTGCCGTCCGAGCCGACGAGATACGACCCGGACCACGACGACTGAGGCCTCACGGGACGGTCCGGTAGTAGGTGAGGAATTGGCCGTCGTCGTCGAGGATGTGCACCGCGAGCGAGGGCGGCACATCGTGGTCCATCGGCCCCGGAGCCGCCTCCCACGGCAGCCGCAGGGCGTTGACCACGCCCGGAGCCGCGCGCAGCGGGCGTCCGCCCAGGGTGGCGGCGACGGCCCCGTGGCAGTGGCCGCACAGCACGGCCGCCACGTTCGGGTGCCGGGCGAGCAGGGCGGCGAGCCGGTCGGGGGCGTCCATCCCGATGGGGTCGAGGGCCGGGTGATGCAGCACGACCGGCTGGTGGTGGAAGGCGACGAACACCGGGACGTCGCCGGGCGTCTCCGCCAGCACGCCGGCGAGCCAGTCGAGGGTCTGCTCGTCGAGGCGGCCGCCGTCCTCGCCCGGGATCGTGGAGTCGCACAGCGCGTAGACCGCCCGGGCCGTCCGGCGCACCTGGTTGATCGGGCCTTCGGCCGCCGGCTCGCCGAGCAGCACCCGGCGGAACTCCGCCCGGTCGTCGTGGTTGCCCGGGCAGACGAGCGTGGGATGACGCAGGGCCAGCAGCTCGCGCGCCTCCTCGTACTCGGCGGCCCGGCCGTGATCGGCGATGTCACCGGTGACCAGCACGGCGTCGAAGTCGTACGGCAGCGCGTCCAGGAACCCGGCGACCCGGCGCGCCCGGTCGGCGGCGCGTGCCCCGCCGTCGAGGTGGAGGTCGCTGAGGTGCGCGATCACGATCACTGCGAGGTCCTCTCCCGGTGGCCGCTCAGCATACTCCCGCGACGGCGTGCGACCCGCCGGGCGCCGCTCGTCCACCAGGAGCGGCACCCGTGATCGCCCGCTCGTCACCCCCGCACGCCGGGAGGGTCGAAAGCGCGGCGTCCGGGTATCTCACCAGGGAGAATCGCAGCCGACCAGCGGGACCCCTATGACCTGGCAGCGAAAGGTGAACCAGGCGCTCGGCAGGTTCGCCGGCGTCCGGTTGGAGCGGGTCGGCCCGGCGCCGCCGCCCGGCAGCCGCGAACGGCCCGAGCCGCCCGAGCGGCCCGAGCGGCCGGAGGTCAGGCCGCCCGCCGATCCGGCCCTCGACAGGCTGCTGACCGCGCCGGTGTTCGTGCTGTCCCCGGTCCGGTCCGGCTCCACGCTGCTGCGCGCCCTGCTCGACGCGCACCCCCTGCTGCACGCCCCGCACGAGCTGCACGTGCGCCGGCTGACCGTCGGCTTCGGCACCCGGCTGGCCGCGCAGGCCATGGAGGCGCTCGGCCACAACGAGGCCGACCTGGAGCACCTGCTGTGGGACCGGGTCCTGCACCGCGAACTGGTCCGCAGCGGCAAGCAGTACATCGTGGACAAGACGCCCGCCAACGCCTTCGCCTACCAGCGCATCGCCACCTGCTGGCCCGACGCGCGCTTCGTCTTCCTGCTGCGCCACCCCGCCTCGATCGCCGCCTCCTGGTACGAGGCGAGCCCCGGCAGGCGCTCCCGCGAGGAGGCCGCGGCCGACGCGCTGCGCTACATGAAGGCCGTGGAACGTGCCAGGAGGGCCCTGCCGGGCCTGACCGTCCGCTACGAGCGCCTCACGGCCGACCCGGAGGAGGTCACCAGGGCCGTCTGCGAGTTCCTCGGCGTCCCGTGGACGCGGGAGATGCTGGCGTACGGCACCCCCGGCGTGGTGCGCAAGGGCCTCGGCGACTGGCAGGAGAAGATCCGCTCCGGCTCCGTCCAGCCCGGCCGCGACCTGCCCGCCCCGGACGAGATCCCCGAGGCCCTGCTGCCGATCTGCGAGAGCTGGGGCTACCTGTGAGAATCCGCTACCTGCTGCTGCACGCCTACGGGGTGGGCGGCACGATCCGCACGGTGTTCAACCAGGCGGGCGCGATGGCCGCGCTGGGCCACGAGGTGGAGA
Organism: Nonomuraea sp. NPDC047897; assembly: GCF_043204415.1. Taxonomy (NCBI): domain Bacteria; kingdom Bacillati; phylum Actinomycetota; class Actinomycetes; order Streptosporangiales; family Streptosporangiaceae; genus Nonomuraea; species Nonomuraea sp. NPDC047897. The sequence goes on from NZ_JBIDCC010000014.1 coordinate 185,832, forward strand.
TCGTCAGCGTCGTCCGCCGGCGCAACACCCCGCAGTTCGGCCTCGACAACCGGGTGCGGATCGAGCCGCTGGTGGACCAGCGCGACGGGGTGCGGCGCGACTCCCTGGGTCGCCGGGTGTGGCGGCGGGTGCGGGGGAAGATGGTGCCGCGCGGCGAGTTCGCCGCCGACTACTTCACCGAGCGGGTGGAGCGGGCCGTCATGGACTACGTCTCCTCGCTGCGCGACGGCGTCCTCGTCACCACCCGGCCGGCGCTCAACCTCATCGCCGCCCGCCGCGCCCCGGCGAGCGTCGTCCGGGTCGCGCAGGACCACATGAACCTCGACGCCTACCCCGCGACGGTCCGCGAGGACATCGCCCGCCACTACGGCCGCTTCGACGCCGTGGTGGTGCTGACGCGCTCCAACCAGCGCGCCTACCGCGAGCTGCTGCCCGGCACCCCCGTCGTGCGCATCCCCAACGCCGTCGTGCCGTCCGGCGAGTTGTCACGGCAGGAGAACCCCGTCGTGATCGCGGCCGGCCGGCTCGTCCGCCAGAAGGGCTTCGACCTGCTCGTCCCGGCGTTCGGGCAGGCCGTGCGCCGCCATCCGGAGTGGGAGCTGCGCATCTTCGGCTCCGGGGCGCAGAAGGCGGCACTCACCGCGCTCGTCGACGCGCGGGGACTCGGCGACCGCGTCCACCTGATGGGCCGCACCGGCCGGCTCGACAGCGAGCTGGCCCGCGCCTCGATCTACGCGCTGTCGTCCCGCTTCGAGGGGCTGCCGATGGTGATGATCGAGGCGATGGGCCACGCGCTGCCGGTGGCCGCCTTCGACTGCCCCACCGGTCCCGCCGACGTGCTGACGCACGAGATCGACGGGCTGCTCGTGCCGCCGGGCGACGTCGCCGCGCTGGCGGCCGTCCTCGACCGGCTCATGGGCGACCGCGAGCTGCGGCTGCGCCTCGGGGCCGAGGCCGCGCGCACCGCCCGGTCGTACGCGCCGGAGGCGGTGATGCCGCTGTGGGTGGACCTGTTCGCCCGGCTGCTCGCCGGGCAGCCCGTGGGCGGCCGGCACGAGACCGGTTAGGAGCCGACCGGCGCCACCTGGTCGATCACGAAGCGGCTGTTGGGCAGGGCGGGCGCCCGCCACTGCTCGACGCGCAGGTCCTGGGCGGGCACGCCGTACGTCATCCAGCGGGTGAGCGCCGTCACGGCCACCTTCATCAGGTCCACGGTGATCCACTCGCCGGGGCACCGGTGCCCCCCGTGGTGGTCGCCACCGCCCTGCGGCACCAGCTCGTACGCGCCGGGCTCCCCTCCGGCGAACCGCTCCGGCCTGAACAGCTCCGGCCGGTCCCACAGGCGCGGGTCGTGGTCGGTGCCGTGCAGGTCGAACAGGACCCGCCGGCCGCGCGGGAAGTGGTGTCCCCGCCACTCGAAGGGCCGGGCGACCCTGGCCGCGACGGCGGGGAAGAACGGGTAGAAGCGGCGCACCTCCTGCACGAAGTGCTCCAGGTAGGTGTCGTCGCCGTCGCGGATGCGCTCCCGGCAGCCGGGCTGGGCGTGCAGCGCCATGGCGGCGAACGTGACGAACCGGCCGACCGCCACCGTGGGGCGCAGCACGTTCAGCACCTCGACGGCCGCCGTGCGGGGGTCGAGCTCCCGCCCGTCGGCGTCGCGGTGGCCGGCGATGTCGCCCAGGGCGGTGCCCTCGTACGGCTCCGGCCGTTCGCGCACCCGCTCCACCAGCCGGGCGATGCCCTGCTCGGCCCGGACCCGGGCCCGCCGCCCGCGCAGGTGACGCGGCCCCACGGCGGCCGGCGCCTCGACCATGGCCAGCAGCTCGGCGGTCAGCCACGGGATGTGCCGGGGCGCCGGGCGCAGTCCCGTCCACTCGCACACCGCCTGGCACAGCAGCCGGCTGACCTCGTCGTACAGCACGACGTGCGGCATCCGCGCCCAGATCGGGACGCGTTCCCGCCAGGCCCGCCCGGCCAGCTCCGCCAGCCGGGCGCGCGCCTGCGGCGTCATCAGGGACATGAACATCGCCTTGCGCACCCGGTGCGCCTCGCCGTCCAGCGTCTGCACGCCGCCCTCGCCGAACAGCGTCCGCAGCAGCCGCCCCGGCGCGGCGTCCTGCCGGACGAACCGCTCCGGGTCGTAGAACACCCGCGCCGCCTCGGCGCCCGTCATGCACGTGGTCGGCCGCAGCAGCAGCCGCGTGTCGAAGACGTCGGTGCCGAGCGCCCGTGCCCGGTCGCCGATGAAGGTGTACGGGCTGAGCCGGAAGGCCACGGTGTCGTCCGGGCCGACACCGGACACGGGCGGGCCGAAGTGTTCGGTCACCGCGGCGTGCTCGCTCGGAGGCGTTCCCAGGATGCTCATGGACGGGGACTATCCCGGTGAGATCAGCGGAAACCTCCGCAGCTCACTCCCGGCGCGCGGGCAGGTCGGGCCGTTCCGTCGTCCAGCCGACCTCCCGGTAGGCCGTCGAGTACCGCAACTCCACCCGCCGCCCGTCTGCCGTCGTGTCCGGCGACGTGGTCTCGCGCGCGAGGAGGAGGCCCCGGCGCGGGTCGATCACGAGGCGCGTGGCGGCGCGCGTCCCGTCGAACCGCACCGTCGAGGAGTCGAGCGCCTGGCCACGCCGGCCCAGCGCGTCAACGGTCTCCCCTCCGGCCCGCATGCCGGGCAGGCCGGCGAGCACCCGGAAGGCGGCGTCGCAGGCCCGTTTCGTCTTCACGCGCCCCGATGCCTGCCCTTCACACCGTGAAGCCGACTAAACTGCCTGAGATCGCGGAAGAAGAAGACGGTGACGACGAGCAGATGACGGCAACGCTGATCGATCCGGGCGTGGAGGCGGCGAGACTGGCGGCCGTCCGGCGCTACCAGATCCTCGACACGCCCCCGGAGAGCGCGTTCGACAGGATCGTGCAGCTCGCGGCGCGTGTCTTCGGGGCGCCGATGGCCTCGCTGACGATCGTGGACGAGGACCGGATCTGGTTCAAGGCCCGCACGGGCCTGCCCGACAACCTGACGCAGGTCTCCCGCGACGAGGGCCTGTGCGCCTCCGTGATCACCCAGTCGGGCCCGTACGTGGTGACCGACACGCTCGCCGAGCCGCGGACGGCCGACAACCCGCTGGTCACCGGCGAGCCGGGCATCCGCTTCTACGCCGCCGCCCCCGTCTCCACGGCCGACGGCCACCACCTGGGCACGGTCAACGTGCTCGACGTCCGGCCGCGCGAGGTCACCGAGGAGGAGCTGAACAGCCTCACCGACCTGGCCGCGCTCGTCGCCGGCGAGCTGGAGCTGCGGCTGTCGGCGCGGGCCGCCGTCGAGCGGGAGCGCCGGCTGCGCGAGCGGGCCGAGGCGGAGCGGGGCCGGCTGGAGCTGCTGACCTCGACGCTGCGCCGGGTGCTGCTGCCGCCCTCCCCGCCCAAGGTGCCGGGCCTCGACATCGCCACCCACTACCACGTGGCCTCGACCGACCAGGTCGGCGGCGACTTCTTCGACATCTTCCGCGTCGACGAGAACGACTGGGGCTTCTTCCTCGGCGACGTGTGCGGCAAGGGCGCCGACGCGGCGGTGGTGACGGCCCTGGCCCGCCACACGCTGCGCGCCGCCGCCGTCTACGCGGGCGATCCCGAGGACGTGCTGACCAACCTCAACGCGGTGCTGATGGACGAGTTCCTCGGCGCCGACCCGTGCTACTGCACCGTCGTCTACGGCGTGCTCACGCCAGGCGACGACGGGGTGCGGGTCAGCCTGGCCGGCGGCGGTCATCCGCCGGCGCTGGCCATCCGCGCCGACGGCACTGTGGACGCCGTCCACACCGAGGGCGGGATGCTGGTCGGGCTGCTGCCCGAGGCCCGCTTCGCGGTGGCGAGCACGTTCCTGCACCCCGGCGACGGCCTGCTGCTCTACACCGACGGGCTCACCGAGGCGCGCACCCGCGCCGGCCACATGTACGGCGAGGACCGCCTGATCGGCCTGGCCGCGTCGATGGCGGGGCAGCCGGCGCAGGCCATGGTGTCGCGGCTGGAGGAGACTCTGTCCGCGTTCGGCCCCGGCCTGACCGACGACACGGCCATCCTGTCCATGACCGTTCCTCCGATCGTGAAAAGGCAATCCCGGTGACCGCACCTGTTCAGCTGACGCAGATCTCGGCCGACGCCGCCACCGGCACGTGTGTCCTGGCCCTGAGCGGAGAGCTCGACTACATCAGCGCGGCGCAGCTTCGCACCGACATGGAGAACGCGCTGACGCCGGACCACCGGCACCTCGTCCTCGACCTGAGCGGGCTGGAGTTCTGCGACTCCACCGGCATCCGGACGTTCCTGGTGTTCCGCAAGCTCATCCTCGAACGCGGCGGCACGGTCGCGCTCGCGGGGCTGACCCCGCGGCTCGACCGGGTCTTCCGCATGACGGGGCTGTCGCAGGCCTTCGACCTCTACCCGAGCGCGGAGCAGGCGACGGCCGCCATCGCGGGAAAGAGCTGACCGTGGCGCGCTAGCACATGCTTCGCGGTCCTCGCGGAGGCGTCGGGCGACAGCCGGGCGATATTCGTCATTGGAATCCCACGTTTCCGCGGCCGACCGCGGCGGGGGTGGCGGGCTATGGTTCGTGCATGGCGACCATCGCTCGGCGCGGGCCCGCGGCCCCTTGACACCCCCGATGTCCCGGCTGACGTTCGCCCATCGGCACCTGCCCGGCGTCACCGTGATCACCTTGGGCGGTGAGCTGGACGCGACGAACGCAGGCCGGCTGGCAGAGCTCGTCGCGGACGTGTGCCGGCGACCCGGTGACCATCTGGTGTTCGACCTGGCCGAGGTGCGTTTCATGGACAGCGCGGGCCTGCGCGCCCTGCTCCGCTCCCACCTCGCCGAGGCCCGGCACGGTGGCGGCGTCCGCCTGGCCGCGCTGCAGCCCATGCCGGCCCGCATCGTCGAGATCACCCGGGTGGACGCGTACCTGCCGGTCCACGAGACGGTCGAGGACGCGCTGACGGCCGTCCGCCCCTCCCCCGAGCCGCCCGGCCGTCCGGGCGAGCCGCCCCGCCGCCCGGTCGGCGGCACGGGCGGCGGCGCCGGCGGCGGCACAGGCGTGGCCTGACCCCGCTACGGGCGCCCGCCGGCGCGGGAGGCGACCTCCTTCAGCCGTCCGACCGGGCCGCTGTCGGGAGCCAGCGGCGCCGTGTCCATCCCGGCCCCCTCGCGCAGCCCCTCCATCATCTCCAGCACGGCGTCGGCGGCCGAGTGCCGCGGCGCCCAGCCCAGCACCTCACGGGCCCGCCGGGTGTCCATCAACGGCAGTTGCAGCAGCATCTCCAGCAGTCCGGACGCGGCGGGCAGCAGCCGCAGATGCCAGCCGGCCGCCATGGCGCTGCGCGCCATCCACGCCGACACCGGCACCGTCCGCGCGCCGAGCAGCCGGGCCAGCTCGGCCGGCTCCAGCACGGGCTCGGCCGCCAGGTTGAACGCCCCCGAGACGGGCCGGGTGACCGCCAGCCGGTACGCCTCCCCGGCGTCGTCGGCGTGCAGCGCCTGGAACCGCAGCCCAGGAATGTCCGGGACGACCGGGATCAGACCCGGCCGCACCAGCCGTCGCGGGACGAACGGGCCGCCGAACAGCCGCCGCTGCTCGGTGGCCGCCACGCGCTTGAAGATGAAGCCCGGTCGCATCCGCACCACACGGATGTCCGGATTGTCGTGCTCGAAGACGTCGAGGACGCGCTCCACGTACGCCTTCTCCCGCCCGTACGCGGCCCCAGGCCAGCCGTGGGTCGGCCAGCTCTCGTCCACCGGCGGCTCGTCCGGGCCGGGCGAGTACGCCCCCACCGACGAGGCGTACACGAGCGCGGGCACCCCGGCCTCCGCCACCGCGCGGAAGACCCGCATGCTCCCCAGCACGTTGGCCCGCCAGGTGATCGTGGCGTCCCTCGTCGGCTGGAACAGCCACCCGAGGTGCACCACCGCGTCGGCCCCCTCGAAGATCTGGACCAGGTCGGCGGTGACGACGTCGGCCTGCCGCCACTCGGCGCGGGCGCCCCGCCAGCCGGGCGTCCGCCTGGCCACGCCGACGACGGAGGTCACGTCCGGGTCCGCTTCCAGGGCGCGCACCACGCTCGTGCCGACGTTGCCCGTAGCCCCGACCACGATCACTCTCATGAGGTGTCTCGCTGCCCGGGCGCCGGGCCCCGAAACCCTACGGCCGGAGCAGCACCTTGATCGCGCCGTCGCGCTTCTTCTGGAACATCTCGTAGGCGTGCGGCGCGTCGTCGAGCGGCAGCCGGTGCGTGGCCAGGTCCATCACGCCCAGCGGGTCGGCGTCGTCGGCGACCAGCGGCATCAGGTCGTCGATCCACCGCTTGACGTGGGCCTGCCCCATGCGCAGCGTGACGCCCTTGTCGAACATGCGCAGCATGGGCAGCGGGTCGGTCATGCCGCCGTAGACGCCGCTGACGGAGATCACGCCGCAGCGCCGCACCGCGTCGATCGCCTGGTTGAGCACCGCCAGCCGGTCCACGCCCGCCTGGGTCATCAACGGCGCCGCCACCATGTCGGGCAGGAAGCCGGTGAGCGTCTGGGCGAGCTTGGCGGCCGGCGAACCGTGGGCCTCCATGCCGACCGCGTCGATGACCGAGTCGGTGCCGCGCCCCCCGGTGAGCTCCCTGATCGCGTCGGGCACGTCACCGGCGCTACGGGCGTCGATCACCTCGACGCCGTGCCTGCGTGCCATCTCCAGCCGTTCGGCGACGCCGTCGACCCCGATCACCCGGTAGCCGCGGTGCCGGGCGACGCGGGCCGACATCTGGCCGATGGGACCGAGGCCGAAGACGGCCACGCTGCCGCCCTCGGGCACCTCGGCGTACTCGACGGCCTGCCAGGAGGTCGGCAGGACGTCCGACAGGTAGACGAACCGCTCGTCCGGCGGCCCCTCCGGCACCTTGATCGGCCCGAACTGGGCCTGCGGAACCCGCAGGTACTCGGCCTGTCCGCCGGGCACCTGGCCGTACAGCCGGGTGTAGCCGAACAGGGCCGCCCCCATGCCGTGCTCGCGCACCTGGGTCGTCTCGCACTGGGCGTACAGCTGCAGGCCGCACATGTGGCAGTGGCCGCAGGAGATGTTGAACGGCACGACGACCCGGTCACCGGGCCTGATGTGCCGCACCTCCGCGCCGACCTCCTCGACGACGCCCATGGGTTCGTGGCCCAGGATGTCGCCCTCGCTCATGAAGGGGCCCAGCACCTCGTACAGGTGCAGGTCTGACCCGCAGATGGCAGTGGAGGTGATCTTGATGACGGCGTCGGTCGGCTCCTTGATCGCCGGGTCGGCGACCTCCTCGACCCGTACGTCGCGCTTGCCGTGCCACGTGACGGCCTTCATGGGTCTGCTCCTCCGTCGGATCCGTCTCGCATACCCTCACACCCGGCGCCAAACGGCCCGGCTCAGGAGCCGGCGACCTTGCGCAGCAGCTGGAGGTGGTCGCGCAGGGACGGCAGCGTGGTCTTGGCCAGAGTCACGACCTCGGGCGCGCTCCCCCGGTTGATCTGGCGCCGGGTGGCGGCGATGGCGTCCTTGTGCGACTTGAGCATCTCCGTGACGAACCTGCGGTCGAACCGCGCGGTCGGAGCCTGTGCCAGCGCCTCGGCCTGCTTGCGGTGGGCCTCGGTGAGCGTGCCGGGCAGGTCGACGCCGAACTGCTGCGCGTTGCGGAGCAGCTCTCCGTCCATCTTGGCGCGCTCGGTGACCAGCGTGTCGCCGAGCGCCTTGACCTCGGCGCTCTTGGCCCGGGTCTGCGCCAGCCGGGCGACGTGGATCTGGGCGATGCCTCCCTGGTGGATCGTGCGCAGCCAGGCGCGGTCCTGGCCGGACAGGTGGACGGGCGCCGCGGCCGGCGCGCCGGCCGGCGCCTCGTCGGTGGCGGCGGTGTCGGTGGTGGCTCCCCCGCAACCCGCGGCTGCGGTGACGGCGAGGGTGGCGAGAAGCAGGCTCAGGTGCGAACGGCGCATCGACATGGAATCCCCACTTGTTTCGAGCACTCAGCGTATGGCCACAAGTAGACACCTTTCGGATGCGTAGCGTAATCGCGCTACGCAAGGGGGTTTACACAATCAGTGTTCAAACAATAACGTCGCGTAGCGAAACCGTTGCCGGAAGGGGCGCCAGGTCATGGCATTGAGCTTCACGCGCAATCTGGTCGGGCCGCGCATCGACGAACGACTGATCGGCTTCCTCGACTCCTGGCGTGCCCCCGTGTCCGATCCGGACGTGGTGGCGGCGTACGAGCTGCTGACCGACTTCATCATGGGCGGCGGCAAGCGCATCCGCCCGCAGCTGTGCTACTGGGGGTGGTGCGGGGCGGGCGGCGCCGACTGCGACGAGATCATCAGCGCGGCGGCCGCCCTGGAGCTGTGCCACGCCGGGCTGCTCATCCACGACGACATCATGGACGGCAGCGACCTGCGGCGCGGCCACGCCACCGTGCACCGCAGGCTCGCCGCGCTGCACCAGGGGCCGGGCTCCGACACCTTCGGCCAGGCGGCCGGCATCCTGCTCGGCACGCTCAGCCTGGCCTGGGCCGACGCGCTGCTGTCGTCGTGCGGGGTGGAGCCCGCCCGGCTGCGCGTGGCGCACCACCTGTTCGACGCCATGCGCAGCGAGGTGATCAGCGGCCAGTACCTCGACATGCTGGCCCAGCTCCGGGCGGGCGTGTCCGTGCAGCAGGCGCTCACGGTCGTCCGCTACAAGACGGCCAAGTACACCGTCGAGCGGCCCCTGCAGATCGGCGGCGCGCTGGCCGGGGCGCCCCCGGAGCTGCTCGACGCCTACTCCCGTGTCGGCCTCCCGCTCGGCGAGGCGTTCCAGCTCCGCGACGACGTGCTCGGCACGTTCGGCTCGTCCGCCGAGACCGGCAAGTCGGCGCTCGACGACCTGCGCGACGGCAAGCACACCGTGCTGTTCGCGCACGCCGTGCAGCGGGCCACGCCCGCGCAGCGCACCTACCTGCGCACCTGGCACGGCAACCCCGAGCTGACCGAGGAGCGGGCCGGCGAGCTGCGCTCGATCCTCGTCGAGACGGGCGCGCTGGCCGAGGTCGAGGGGATGATCGCCGAGCGGGTCCGCGAGGCGGTGGCGGCCATCGGGGCCGCGCCGATCGCGGCCGAGGTGCGCGAGACCCTGACCGTGCTGGCCGGCGAGCTGGCCCACCGCGACCGCTGACCGGCCGCATCCCTGATCCTCCCTTCAGCTGGAACGCTCCATCTCTCCTGAGTAGAACGGCACATCATGACAGAGACGACCGAGCCGGCCCTGCCCGGCGGGCAGCAGCTCAGCCTCAGCACCGAGGCGGCGCGCAACCTGGCCACGACCACCAAGACCGCCCCGCAGATGCAGGAGATCACCTCGCGGTGGCTGCTGAAGCTGCTGCCGTGGGTGCAGACCTCGGGAGGCGTCTTCCGGGTCAACCGACGGCTCACCTACACCCTGGGCGACGGCCGGATCACCTTCACCACGACCGGCGCCGAGGCGCGGGTCATCCCCGCCGAGCTGACCGAGCTGGCGCCGCTGCGCGGCTTCGCCGACATGGACGTGCTGGAGGCGCTGGCCGAGCGCTTCACGCAGCGCGAGTACGAGCCGGGCCAGGCGATCGTCACCGAGGACACGCCGATCGACCAGCTCGTCCTCATCGCGCACGGCCGGGTGGTCAAGACGGGCCACGGCGCCTACGGCGACGAACAGAGCCTCGGCGTGCTGGCCGACGGCGACCACCTGGGCGAGGAGCTGCTCACCGGGGCGGGCCGCTACGGCTTCACCGCCAGAACCACGACCGCGTGCACCGTGCTCACCCTGTCGCAGCACGACTTCCGCCAGGTGCTGGAGCGGTCGGCGGAGCTGCGCGAGCACCTCGACGGCATCCAGGCCCGCCAGGCGCGGGCGAGCAACGCCTACGGCGAGGCCGCGATCGAGCTGTCGTCCGGCCACACCGGCGAGCCGACGCTGCCCGGCACGTTCGTCGACTACGAGCTGAGCCCGCGCGAGTACGAGCTGAGCGTCGCGCAGACGATCCTGCGCGTGCACACCCGCGTCTCCGACCTGTACAACCAGCCGATGAGCCAGCTCGACCAGCAGCTCCGGCTCACGATCGAGGCGCTGCGCGAGCGGCAGGAGCACGAGCTGGTCAACAGCCGCGACTTCGGCCTGCTGCACAACGCCGACTTCGGCCAGCGCATCCGCACCCGCACCGGCCCGCCCACCCCCGACGACCTCGACGACCTGCTGGCCAAGGTGTGGAAGGAGCCCGCCTTCTTCCTGGCCCATCCGCAGGCGATCGCGGCCTTCGGCCGGGAGTGCTCCAGGCGCGGGCTCTACCCGCAGGCGAGCGAGGTCAACGGCCACCGGGTGCCGGCCTGGCGCGGCGTGCCGATCTTCCCCTGCAACAAGATCCCCGTCTCGGAGGCCCGGACGAGCTCCATCATGCTGATGCGGGTCGGCCAGGACAACCAGGGTGTCGTCGGCCTGCACCAGACGGGCATCCCCGACGAGTACCAGCCGAGCCTGTCGGTCCGGTTCATGAACATCAACGAGAAGGCGGTCATGTCCTACCTGGTCAGCGCCTACTATTCGGCCGCCGTGCTGGTGCCGGACGCGCTCGCCGTGCTGGAGGACGTCGAGCTCGGCCGCGACAACTGACGGCGCGGGTCCGGTCGAGAGGGTGGTGTTCCGGTTGACGGAGCGGGATCAGCGGCTGAGCCTGGACACGGCGGCGGCACGCACGCTCGCCACGACGACCAAGTCGGCCCCGCAGACGAGCGAGGTCTCGCCGCGCTGGTTGTTGCGGGTGCTGCCGTGGGTGGACGTGCCCGGCGGCACCTACCGGGTGAACCGCAGGCTCACCTACCCGGTGGGCGGCGGGCGGGTGAGCTTCGCCGGGGCGGGCGCACGGCTCGGCGTGATCCCGCCCTCCCTCACCGAGCTGCCGCCGCTGCGCGGCTACGCCGACGTGCCGGTGCTGGAGACCTTGGCCGGGCTGTTCGAGCAGCGCACGTACGCCTACGGCGAGGAGATCGTGCGGGCCGGTGATCCGGCCGGCGGGCTGCTGGTGGTGGCGCACGGCAAGGTGGCCGTGCGCCAGGCCGGCCCGTACGGCGACAGCGTCGTCCGCGCGACGCTGTCCGCCGGCGACCACGCCGGCGCCGACCTCCCGGCGGCCGGTGACGGCCTGCCCGCACCGGGCGCGCGCTGGCCGGTCACCCTGCAGGCCCGCACGACCGCCTGCACCGTGCTGTTCCTGCCGTGGGCCGCCTTCCGCACGGTGGCCGGCCGGTCACCCTCGCTGGAGGCGCAGCTCGCCCGACGCCTGGCGGCGCCGGCCCGGCCGCGCACCCGGCACGGCGAGGCCGTCATCGAGGTGGCCGCCGGCCACACCGGCGAGCCCGTCCTGCCGGGCACGTTCGCCGACTACGACCCCGGCCCCCGCGAGTATCCGCTGAGCGTCTCCCAGGCGGTGGTGCGCGTGCACACCCGGGTGGCCGACCTGTTCAGCGAGCCCATGGACCAGACCGAGCAACAGCTCCGGCTGACGATCGAGGCGGTGCGCGAGTCGCAGGAGCGCGAGCTGGTCAACAACCGCGACTTCGGCCTGCTGCACAACGCCGACCCGCGTCAGCGGCTCACCACGCGCACCGGCCCGCCCACCCCTGACGACCTCGACGAGCTGCTGTGCCGCCGGAAGAAGTCGCGCTACTTCCTCGCCCACCCGGCCGCCATCGCCGCGTTCGGCCGCCAGTGCAACCGCCGGGGCGTGCTCCCCGAGCCGGCCGAGGTGGACGGCCGCGTGGTGCCTGCCTGGCGGGGCGTGCCGATCCTGCCGTGCGACAAGATCCCGATCTCCCGCCACGGCACCACCTCGATCCTCGTGCTGCGCACCGGCGAGGCCGACCAGGGCGTGGTCGGCCTGCGCCAGAGCGGCGTGCCGGGTGAGCGGGAGCCCGGGCTGAGCGTGCGCCACACCGGGATCGACGCGCGGGCCATCGCCTCCTATCTGGTCAGCGCCTACTACTCGGCCGCCGTGCTGGTGCCCGACGCCCTCGGCGTGCTCGACGACGTCGAGCTCTGCGAAACCGGAGTGACCCCATGACCGACCAGCCGTTCGAGCTCCCCGACTTCTACCTGCCGTACCCGGCGCGGCTCAACCCGCACGTGGAGGCGGCGCGCGGCCACTCCCGCCGGTGGGCCCGCGACATGGGCATGCTGGAGGGGTCGGGCGTCTGGGAGCAGCGCGACCTCGACGCCCACGACTACGCCCTGCTGTGCGCGTACACCCATCCCGACTGTGACGCGCCCACGCTCGGTCTGATCACCGACTGGTACGTGTGGGTGTTCTTCTTCGACGACCACTTCCTGGAGCTGTACAAGCGCACCGGCGACCGCGAGAGCGGCCGGCACCACCTCGAACGGCTCCCGGCGTTCATGCCGATGGACCTGGCCGGCGGTCTCCCCGAGCCCGCCAACCCGGTGGAGGCCGGGCTGGCCGACCTGTGGGCGCGCACGGTGCCCGGCCGGTCCCGGCACTGGCGGGCCAGGTTCGCCGAGACGACCCGCAACCTGCTGAACGAGTCGCTCTGGGAGCTGTCCAACATCAACGCCGATCGGGTGCCCAACCCGGTCGAGTACATCGAGATGCGCCGCAAGGTCGGCGGGGCGCCGTGGTCGGCCGCCCTCGTGGAGCATGCGGTCGGCGCCGAGGTGCCCGAGCGGGTCGCCGCGTCCCGGCCGTTGCGGGTGCTGCGCGACACGTTCTCCGACGGGGTGCACCTGCGCAACGACCTGTTCTCCTACCAGCGCGAGGTCGAGGACGAGGGTGAGCTGAGCAACGGCGTGCTGGTCCTGGAGACGTTCTTCGGCTGCACGACGCAGCAGGCCGCCGACGCCGTCAACGACCTGCTCACCTCACGGCTCCAGCAGTTCGAGCACACCGTCGCCACCGAGCTGGGGCCGCTGTTCGTGGAGCACGGTCTCGACCCGCTGTCGTGCGCGGGCGTGCTCGCGTACGTGAAGGGGCTGCAGGACTGGCAGTCGGGCGGGCACGAGTGGCACCTGCGCTCCAGCCGCTACATGAACGAGCGCGCCGACCGGGGTGGCGGGCCCGGCATGGGGTCGATCACGTCGATCGCCGGGCTGCTCGGCCCGCAGCGGGTGCGCGCCCGCACCCACGTGCCGCACCAGCGGGTCGGGCCGTCGGTGATCCCCGACCTGTACATGCCGTTCACGCCGAAGCTGTCGCCGCACCTGGACGCGGCGCGGGCCAACGTCGTCACCTGGGCGCACGCCATGGGCATCCTCGAAGCGCAGCCTGGCGTCGCCGGGTCCGCCGTGTGGGACGAGGACAAGCTCCTCGACTACGACCTGCCGCTGTGCGCGGCGGGCATCCATCCGGACGCCTCCCCCGAGCAGCTCGACCTGTCGTCGGCCTGGCTGGCGTGGGGCACCTACGGCGACGACTACTTCCCCGTCGTCTACGGCCGGACCCGCAATCTGCCCGCCGCCCGGGCGGCCGTGGACCGGCTGCCGGCGTTCATGCCGCTCGACGGCCCGGTCACCGCCCAGCCGGTCACCGGGCTGGAGCGCGGCCTCGCCGACCTGTGGACCCGCACGGCCGGCCCGATGCGGCCGGCCGCGCGCCGCGCGTTCCGCAAGGCCGTCGAGGACATGGTCGGAAGCTGGCTGTGGGAGCTGGCCAACCAGATCGAGCACCGCGTCCCCGACCCGGTCGACTACGTCGAGATGCGGCGGATGACGTTCGGCTCGGAGCTGACGATGAGCCTGTGCCGGCTGGCCCACGGCACCCGGGTGCCGCCGGAGATCTACGCGAGCGGACCGATGCGGTCGCTGGAGAACTCCGCCATGGACTACGCCGCCCTGCTCAACGACGTGTTCTCCTACCAGAAGGAGGTGGAGTTCGAGGGCGAGGTGCACAACGTGGTGCTGGTCGTGCAGACCTTCTTCGGCTGCGACCATCCCACGGCGCTCGCCGTGGTCAACGACCTGCTCACGTCGCGGATGCGCCAGTTCCAGCACGTGGCCGAGCACGAGCTGCCGGTCCTGTACGACGACGCGGGGCTGGACGAGGAGGCCCGCCGGGTGCTGCGCGGTTACGTCGAGGAGCTGGAGAACTGGATGTCCGGCATCCTGGTGTGGCATCGGGAGTGCCGCCGCTACGACGAGGCGTCCCTGCTCCGCCACCATCGGCCGCCTCGGCCCTCGCTCGGCGGGCCGACCGGTCTCGGCACCTCGGCGGTGCTCGTCTCCGGCCACTGATCCGGCTCCGGCACGTCGCACCAGCCCAGCAGCCCGATGATCCGCCGCTGTGACGGGGTGACGTTGCGCAGGCGTACCCAGCGTTGCTCGGCCGGCACCGCGGGCAGGAGCAACACCCGCAGACCCGAAAGGTCGACGAAGGTGAGCGCGCCGGTGTCCACGGTCACGTGCCGGCCGCGGGGGCGGCAGCGTTCCAGCGCTCGGGCCAGCGCCTCGCTGTTGGTGGCGTCCACCTCGCCGGCGACCACCAGCAGGGGTCCGTCTCCGGACACCCGCAGGGAGATCCGGACCAGCCTGTCGGCATAGACCAGGCGCTCGGTCATGTCCGTGCCACCGCCCATCGGCCTCACCCCCATCTCCCTCGTGCCGGGGGTTGCCGCCGGACAGCCCAGCGCCCCTGCCTCGGACGGAGGGTGATCGTCACGCATGACGATGACCCGGAACCAGATTATCTGAAATGTCTTTTCGGCAGTGATATGCAGGATAAAGAGGTGGTATCAGGCATCCGTCGGCCGAGACGCCGAACGCCCGGCCGGGGTTCGAGGAGGACCTCGAACCCCGGCCGGGCGCCGTAGGCCGTACGGATTTTCCTGGTCGACCGTCGTGACCCAGGCGTACATGTCGAGCCGGGACTCGGTGCCGGTGCCGCCATCGTCATCACCGCCGCCCGTCGTGCTCGTCGCCGCGGACGGCCTGAGGCCGCCGCACTCACGTTGGCGGTGATGTCCGCCGGTCCGGGCCCGGGCGCCCCTTGCGGGCCGCCATCTCGCGCCCACGCCCTCCGGCGGTCATGTCGTCATCCCGCACCGGGGCGACGGCTCCTTCTCCGGTGTTCACGTCTGAACGCCGGTCGCCCGTCGCCGCCACCCTGCCGGCTCGCGGTCTCGACTCCTGGGACGCTGGTCATCGCCGGTTTCCGGCTCGTCGTCCGGACGCGGCAGAGGTTCCGACGGACGTGCACGGTCCATCGGCACGGCCTGCCCGGTCCGCCGCGGGCACCGCCGCCATCACGCGGGTGCCTCGGCCGTACGGGTGCCGCCTGTTCCCTGTCGCTCCCGCGCTCGGCGAGCACGGGCTCCGGTCCGGCCAGGGCCGTCCGCACGGGGCACCACGGTCACCTGACCGCGTCACGTGCTGCGCGGATGGACGTGCGGGAGGCCGACGCCTCCCCGGGCCGTCCGGGTCTGCCGGTCGTTCAGCAGGGGTCGGCGCAGACGATGCCGTGCGTGGCGAGGCCGGAGGCGGCCTGGTTGTTCAGCGCCGACACGTCGATCTTCGACAGCCTGTCGATGTTGAGCACGTGGACGTTCTTGACCGAGTTGTTGGCCACGCCGTTCAGCAGGCTCGCGCCGCTGAGCGCCGACCACTGGCTGCCGATCTGGTTGCCGGTGTTGACCGCGCCGGAGGAGGCGGCGGAGGAGGCGGCGGGGGTCACCACGCACTGGGTGGTGGTGACGGCCGACTTGGCCTCGCACCAGGTCGCGCTGATGGAGCTGGTGGCGACGGGCGCGACGACGGCGGGCTTGGCGATGACGCAGTTGGTCGTGACGACGACCGGCTTGGCGACACAGTGGGTCGTGGTGATGACCGGCTTGACAGCGCACACGTCGGTGGTGACGGCGGGCTTGGCACCGCAGTCGGACGTCCTCTTGACCGGGGCGGGGTTCGCGTCGGCAGAGGCGGCAGTGGCCGAGATACCGAACGCGAAGCCGGCGATGGCTGCACCGACGAGAATGCGACGCATCATTTCACTTCTCCTTTGTTGGGGATTCAGCGCGAGAGGGGTTTGCGCATCATCTGAGTCGCTCTCACAGGTCTGCGAGGGCCGAATAAAGATCCCGCGCCCCACCCGGTCACCGCAACCGAAATTCGCTAAGTCGGAGTCAAATACGGCCCTCAATTGCTTGGCACTTGGTGATGCGTTGTCCGGATATGTCCCGCATACTCCAGACTTGGCGATGAGTTATGGACGTCTATTTCCCGCTTATCGCCTTATGCGCTACCGACCTGATCAAAGGGGGTTTTATCTCCATACGGCGGGAGGAATACTCCCGACCGGACGTCCTGGGCGACACCGAAGGGGCTGCGATGCGAAAACGAGCGCGAGAACGCCGAATATGCCGTGGACCCCATACTGACGCTTCTCATCGGGGCGGCGACAAAGCGGAGCCCGGGGAATGCTGATCGTTTTGAATAGCGGCGCGACAGACGTACGGGCACGACGGACGGGGGTGCACGGGCGGCCTGAAGGCGCGTGGGGTCAGGCGGTGCACGCGGGGGTCAGGCGGTGCAGGCGGGGGGTCGGCCGGGTCAGGGGACGGCGGGCGGGGGCGCCGGCGGGAGGGCCAGGAGCGCGGGTCGCACGGCGTCGGGGGGCGGCGCGGCGGAGGCGGCGCGGCGGGGGGGGCGGCGCGGCGGAGGGGGCGGCGCGGCGGAGGGGGCGCGGCGGTGGCGGCGCGTGGCGCGCTGGGCAGGCCGGGTCCCGTACGTGTGAGGTGGCGGTCGGGGGAGTCGGCGTTCTGGAGCAGTGGGCCGGTGACGGCGAAGGCCCGGGACGTCCCGCCGGAGCGGGTGGGCGTCCCGGGCCGCGCGCATCAGGTCCGGAGACCGGGCGGAAACCGTGGCCTCGCGAGAATCCACGGTCGTCGCGA
The DNA here is from genome assembly GCF_043204415.1 of Nonomuraea sp. NPDC047897. NCBI lineage: Bacteria > Bacillati > Actinomycetota > Actinomycetes > Streptosporangiales > Streptosporangiaceae > Nonomuraea > Nonomuraea sp. NPDC047897. The sequence goes on from NZ_JBIDCC010000014.1 coordinate 202,785, forward strand.
TGTGCGTCAGGGCGCCGGATCGCGAAGGTGATGGCGTCCGGTGACCGGCCGGCTCGTGGCCGGCGGTCCTCGGAGGAGACTTCGCGCCCGCGCCCCCGGTGGTGTCAGCCGTTGTTGAGGGCGGTGACGTTGAGCTCGGAGGCGCGGGTCACGTTGAGCACGTGCACGTTGTGCACCGAGTCGTTGAGAACGTTGTTCAGGGCGGTCAGGTTGTCGAGCGCGCTGAACTGGCTCAGCACGCTGTTGCCGCTGTTGAACGGTGCGGAGTCGGCGGAGGCGGCGGTGGCCGAGAAGCCGAACGCGGCGCCCGCGATTGCAGCACCGACGAGAATACGACGGATCATGTTTGTTTTCCTCCGTTGATCGGCGCACAATGGGCGGCGCCATAGTCGATTGCGCAGGGCTGTAAGGTGCCGTCAATAACAATCCCCAACAGCATGCGCGCGCCGCAACCCAAGAAAGCCTCGCCAGAGTCAAGGAGCCGCCTCGATTTCTTGGCACTCCGTTTCGCCCGGCACCGAACTCGCGTCATATACAGAATACGGCGGCGAGGCGGCTGCGTTGTTTGGCGATGATCACCCTAAACTTGGCAGCCGCATTCGGCTGGGCGTCCTCGGCGAAAAACATCGGTCCGCGTATCACCCTGTTCGGGGCGTGGGCCCCGGGAAAGCGTCAAGACGCGCGCCGCTTTCGCCGGCCGGAGGTCAGGCCGGGCCGTGCTCCGTCTCGTCGAGGCGGGCCAGGGCGTCCGACAGGCGCCGCAGGGCGGCCAGGCACTCGTGGGCGCCTTCCTGGCCCAGCTCCGCGACGAGCCGTTCGGCGAACGCCCGGTGCCCCGGCACGATCCTGGCGATGGCCTCGCGCCCGGCCGCCGTGGGCACGAGCAGCTTGGCGCGGCGGTGGGCGGGGTTGGGCCGGTATTCGGCCAACCCCTTCTCCACCAGTAGGTCGGCGACCCGCTGCACGCCCTGGCGGGTCATGCCCATGGTCCGGGCGATGCCCGCGACGGGCAGCGGCTCGCGCAGCACCGCGCCGAGCACCTGCCACCAGGCCGCGGTGAGCCCGGCCGGCCGGGCCAGCCTCTCCGACACCTCCAGGAACTGGCCGTTCAGCCGGAAGACGGTCAACGCGACGGCCGAAAGCAGGTCAGCCGGCTCGCTCACGCGTCCATCAACACCTCGTAGGCCGAGGCGTCGCTCTTCGCGAACAGCCGGAACCAGGCGTCGAGGACGTCGGGCCGGTAGACGTCGAGGCGGCCCAGGATCTCGCGGGCGAAGGCCACCGGCTCGGTGGGACCGGCGGTGATCAGGTCGCCGTCGGTCACCGCGTCCTCCTCGCGGTAGCGCTTGGCTCCCGCGTAGCCCTCCTGCGCCTCCAGGTACTGCACCACTGCGCTGGTGTGGTCGCGGTCGTCGAGCAGCCCCTCGCGGGCCAGCCCGGCGGTGGCGCCGCAGATCGCGGCGACCGGGACGCCTGCGTCGAGGAACGTGCGGGCGGCGCGGGCGAACGGCGTGAGCGAGTCGCCCGCGTCCCACAGGTCGGCGCCGGTCAGGATGAGCAGCGCGCTGCCCTCGGGCGTCAGGTCGTCGAGCGTGATGTCGGGGACGACGCGCATCCCGCCCATGGTGGTGATCGGGTCGGCCGTCAGGGCGACCGTGACGATCTCGTACGAGCCGGGCTCGCGGTGGAAGCGGGGGCTGCGCAGGTGGGCGATCGCGTGTCCGCTCTCCCAGTCGGCCATGGTGTCGTAGACGGCGAGGTGGACGGGCTTCTTCGTCGTGTTCATGACAGTATCTTGTCATATCGACAGTGTGTTGTCAAGAGGTGGACGTGCGAGGATAGGTCCATGGCAGAGATCGTCGGCGGGGGGCAGCCGGTCAACGACGCGGAGCGGCGGGTGATCGCATACCTCCGCGACCACGCGCCCGCCGGCTGGCTGCTGCTGCACAACGTCGAAGTGCCCCGCGGCCACGACCTGTTCGAGGTGGACCTGCTCGTGCTGACCGGCCACTCCCTGGTGGTCATCGACGTCAAGGGCACGCGCGGCCGCATCGAGGTCTCGGGCGCGCGGTGGTTCCCGCCGCGCCGCGAGGCGTTCGGCTCCCCGGTGACCAAGCTCCGCGGCACCGCCAAGGCGCTGAAGGGCCTGCTGGTGTCCCGGGCGACCCAGTTGGAGCGGGTGTACGTCGACAACCTCGTCGTGCTGACCTCACCCGACGCCGAGCTGGTCGACCCCGCCGGGCGAGACCGGCCCAACGTCACCGACCTGCCCCGCCTGGTGGCCACGCTGAGCGACGTCTCGCGGATCCGGCGCGGCTGCAGCCCCGACATCAGGCCGTACCTCACCAAGATCCTCGACGCGCTCAACCAGACCGTGCGCCGCAGCACCGCCCCGCCCCGCTTCGGCAACTGGGAGGTCGAGGAACAGCTCGGCGGCGACGCCCGGGTGACCGAATACCGCGCCTTCAACGCGACGCTGCCCGGCAGCGAGACCGTGCTGCTGCGCGTCTACCAGGCCGACCCGCTGGCCGACGAGGAGTCACGGGCCGCCGAGCGGCAGCGCATCGCCAACGCCTACCAGACGCTGGCGCGCATCCCACCGCATCCGTGTCTGGTGCGCTCGCGTGACTTCTTCGCCATCGACGACGAGAGCCGGTTCGTGCTCGTGCTCGACGACGTGCACGGCGAGGCGCTCCACCTCAGCCTGGGCAAGGGCGCGCGCCTCGGCGTCATCCAGGACCTGCTGCGCGGCCTGGCCCACGCCCACGCCCACGGCGTCGTGCACCGCGCCCTCACCCCGGCCTGCGTGCTGGTGACCGACGACGGGCACGCCGTCCTGACGGGGTTCGACTACGCGAAGCCGGGCCCGCGCAACTTCACGGTGGCCCACGAGCTGAGCAACGTGCTCGACGCCCACTACGTGGCGCCCGAGTGCCACGATCGGCCCGACCGGATGACGGCCGCCTCCGACGTCTACGCGGCCGGGGTGATCGCCTACCAGCTCCTCACCGGGGAGCTGCCGGCCAGCGCCGACGTCCACGGCCCCGACGTGCCCGACGTGGTGCGCGGGATGCTCGACCACTCGCCGGCCAAGCGGCCGACCGCGGCGGAGGCGCTCGACGCGCTCCAGGGCATCCCCCAGCAGTCCCGCCTCAGGCGGCTGGTCCGCCGCATCGTGTCGGGGCCCTGAACGCGCTCCCGCCGGCGCGCCCGAGTCCGACTCCGGCGGTCCCGGCAGGCCGGCGGGGAGCGCGGGCCTACGCCGGGATCTCGCGGCGCAGCACGCCGGCGTGCTGCAGGTAGTCGAGCGCCAGACCGGTACGGCCGGCCGTGCGGTGCAGCTCCCCCAGCATCTGGGTGGTGGACGCCTCGCCGCTGCGGTCGCCCAGCTCGCGGAAGACCACCAGCGACTGTTCGAGGCGCGTCGAGGCCCCGGCCAGCTCGCCGCGCGCCACCTGCAGCCCGGCCAGGCTCTGCATGGCGTAGGCGCCGCAGTGCCGGTCGCCGAGCGACTCGAAGATGTCCAGCGCGTGCCGGTGGAACACCATGGCCTGGTGCAACTGCCCCATCTGCAGGCAGACGCAGCCTTCGCGGTGCGCGTCGCCGAGCTCCTGGGCCAGCCGCATCGCCTGCCGGAGCGAGGCGTCCGCCTGGGCGTAGTCGCCGGCCTTGAGGCAGACGCGGCCGATGGCCTGGCGGGCGAACGCCTCGCCCTGGGGGTCGCCCGCGGTCAGGAACATGGCGAGCGCGCGCTTGAAGTGGCCGAGCGACTGCAGGTGCCTGCCGCGGAACTGGCTGACGGCGCCGAGCCCGCAGATGGAGGTGGCCTCGGCCCGCAGGTCGCCGAGGTCGTGGAAGAGCCGGCGGGCCCGGGTGAAGCCCTCGGTCGCGTCGTCGTACCGGTCCTGGTAGAGCGCCACCTGCGCGAGGCCGCGCAGCATGGCGGCCTCGCCGTAGGTGTCGCCGGCGGCGCGGGCGGCGTCCAGAGCGACGGTGTGGGTGCGCTTCCAGGTGTCGAGCAGGCAGTGCAGGTCCAGGTACGGGACCATGGCGGCGGCCAGGCCCCAGGCCGACTCCGCCAGGCCGGCGCCGGCGGCGACGCCGATGGCGCCGACCAGCGAGTCGTGCTCGGCCTCGAACCAGCCGAGCGGGTCGGAGGTCAGCCGGTCCAGCGTCTGCTGGGGAAGCTGCCAGCGCGGGGTGCGGGGGGCGGTGAGGCTGAAGACGGTGGTGGGCAGCCGGCCCATGGCGTGCTCGGTGGTCGCCGTCCAGGCGGCCAGCACCCGGGCCAGCCCGGCCCGGTCGGGGCCGCGTTCGAGGGCGTGCCGGCGGAAGAGGTCGGGCACCCGGTAGCGCGGCTGCCCGACGGGGTCGGTGCCGACCAGCTCCAGCAGGTTGACGTCCACCAGGAGGTCGGTCACGTCGTCGGCCCGGTGCCGGTCGAGCGCGGCGTCCACCACCCAGCCGGGCTGGGCGAGCGCCCCGAACTGGCCGAACGTGCCGAGGGTGCGGGCGGCCTCGTCGGTCAGGTGGCGGTAGCTGCGTTCGAGGCTGTCGCGGACCTCGGTGAGCTCGCTGAGCCGGTCGTCCTCCAGCCGCTGCCTCAGCACGGCGAGCGCCCAGCCGGGCCGTCCGGCCAACCGCGCGCCGGCGCTGCGGACGGCCAGCGGCAGCCGGCCGCACGCCTCGACGATGGCCTGGGCGTCCTCCCGCTCGCGGGCCACCCGGTCGGCGCCGACGATCCTGGCGAACAGCCGCATCGCGTCATCCTGGGTCAGCTCGGCGAGGTGGACGTGCACGGCGCCGGGAAGCTGGGTGATGCGGCGCCGGCTGGTCACGATGACGACGCTGTCGTTGCCGGGTAACAGCGGGCGCACCTGCGCCGCGTCGAGGGCGTCGTCCAGCAGGACGAGCATGGGCCGTTCCGCCAGCAGCGACCGGTAGAGCGCCGAGCGTTCGCGCAGCGTGGGCGGCGGCGTCTCGGCGCCCAGCGCCCGGAGCGCTTCGGCGAGCACGTCGCCCGGCTCCCGCCCGTCGAGGTCGAGGTAGAGCTGCCCGGCTGGGAACCGGTCGCGCAGGGTGTGCCCGGCGTGCACGGCCAGCGCCGACTTGCCGGCCCCCGGCGGGCCGGAGACGACCGCGATCTGGAACGGCTCGGCCAGCACGGCGAGATCCTCGTCCCGCCCGGTGAAGTCGGGCACGTCGGGGGGGAGCTGCCGGGGCGCGGCGGGCGGGGCCTCGTCGGCGAGGATGGCCTCGTACGTGGCGCGCAGGTCGGCGCCGGGCTCCACGCCCAGCTCGTCGACGAGCTGCTCCCTGATGGTGGCGTAGGCCCGCAACGCCTCCGCCTTACGGCCGCCGCGGTGCAGGGCGAGCACCAGCCGGCCCCACAGGTCCTCCCGGTAGGGGTGCTCGGTCAGCAGGCCGCGCAGGTCGGTCACGGCGCCCGCGTGGTCGCCGCGGTCCATCCGCCGGTTGATCAGCTCTTCGGCGGCCCGCAGGCGTACTTCGTGGAGGGGTTCGAGGCGGCGGTCCCAGACCGGGCTGCCGGGCAGGTCGGCCAGCGGGGAGCCGCGCCACAGCGCCAGCGCCTCGGCGAACCGGGCCTGTCCCACCAGTTCCTCGAAGGTGTGCAGGTCGAGTGCCCCGTCGGGGACGTCGATCGCGTAACCGGAACCGTCGCCCCGCAGCAGGCCGCCGGCCGGCTCGGCGGCGCCGGCGAGGTCGGACCTGAGCGAGCTGACGTAGGTGCGCACGTTGGCCTGCGCCGAGCGGGGCGGGCGCTCCGGCCAGAGCACCTCGACGAGTTGGTCGGCGCCGACCACCCGGCCCGCGTCCAGCAGCAACGTGGCCAGCAACAGGCGGGGCTTCCTGCCGGAGATCCGGACGGGCTGGCCCGATAACCGGACTTCCAGCGGCCCGAGCACATGGAAAGTGACCGTCATGACCGCATCTGCTCCTTTTGGAGGCGTGACAGCTCTTTGTATCGGGTCTGGACGTTTCTTGTGCGCCATATGCCGACCCTTGTCTCAGAGATCCCACGGGAAAGGATCACCACATGAAGCTCAATGGAGCACTCGTCGCAGGTTGCGCGGTGTTATTCGGCCTGGCCACAGCCACGATGACGGCCACGGCGGCGGCAGCGGACCCCGCGCCCGCCCCCACCTCCAGCCCCACCGCGACCCCGGCCCCCACGGCCCCCGCGACCCCGACCCCCACGGGAACGGAGTCGCCCGCCCAGCTCCTGGCCGCTCCGAACTTCCAGCTCCCGTTCCCCTGCGGACAGACCTGGAACGGCAACAACAGCGCCAGCAGCGCGCACAAGGCGTATGAGATCGACTTCAACCGGGGCAGCACGGCGAACGCCGACCTCGGCGACACGGTCGTCGCCGCCGCCGCGGGCACCGTCGGCATCTCCGCCCACCAGGGCAGCGTGAACGGCTTCGGCAACCTGGTGACGATCAACCACGGTGGCGGCTACGTCACCTACTACGCCCACCTGAACTCCCGCTCGGTCTCCGCCGGCCAGACGGTCGCGCAGGGCCAGAAGATCGGCACGGTCGGCAAGACCAGCAGGCCGGGCAACAACATCTCCGCGCACCTGCACTTCGAGGTGCGCAAGGGCACCGGCTACCCGTCGAACATCCAGCGCGCCGTCTTCGGCGGCAAGACGTTCGGCTACCCCGTCGCGAACGTGACCTCGCAGAACAAGTGCTCCGGCGGCGGCACCCCCACCAACCCGCACACCCCCGAGCAGGTCTGCGGCTCCGGCTCCAAGGTGATCGACTCGCAGGCCCTCGGCAGCGAAGGCCGCGTCTACCTGCTCTACAACAGCGCCACCGGCAACAACTGCGTGACCACGCTGAAGGCCAAGTCGCTCGGCACGAAGACCGCGACCACCGCCTTCCTAGAGGTGCAGGGCAGCGCCCGTAAGACCGACTCCGGCAACTTCACCTACTACGCCGGGCCCGTCTCCGCCAGGGCCCCCGGCAAGTGCGTGAAGTGGGGCGGCAAGGCCGGCTCCGTCACCTACACCAGCCCCTTCGAGCATTGCGGATCATGAGACTCAGAACCCTCGCACTCGCCGGACTGATCGCCGTGTCCGGCCAGCAGGTGGCGTACGCCGCCACCGCCTCCCTCTCCGCCACGTCCACCGCGGCCCCGCTGGCCGAGGCCTTCACCAAGGCCGCCGCCGCCTACGAGGTGCCGCACGACCTGCTGGTCGCCCTCGGCTACGCCGAGACCCACCTCGACGGCCACGACGGCGCGCCCAGCGCCAGCGGCGGCTACGGTGTCATGCACCTGGTCAGCAACCCCAGGACGAAGACCCTCGACGAGGCCGCCAAGCTCACCTCGCGACCGGTCGCCGAGCTGAAGTCCGACGACGCGGCCAACGTGCTCGGCGGCGCCGCGGTGCTGCGCGCCCGCGCCGACGCGCTCGGCCTGGACGCGACCGACCGCAAGGACCCGGCCAAGTGGTACGGCGCCGTGGCCGCGTACGGCAACGCCGCCGAGGAGAGCACGGCAAAGCTCTACGCCGACGCCGTCTACGAGGCCCTCGCCGAAGGCGTCGAGGCGGCCGGCGTGCGGACCGCCCCGCGCGCCGTGCAGCCCGAGCTCGGCGACTACGCCGACGCCGAGCCCCGCACGCTCGCCGCGGCCACCGACTATCCGGGCGCGCTCTGGAAGGCGGCGCACAGCAGCAACTACGCCGTGTCCAACCGCCCGACCAGCGACAAGATCGACCGGATCGTCATCCACGTGACGCAGGGCTCGTACGCCGGCGCGATCTCGTGGTTCCAGACCGGCCCCCGCGCCAACCCCACGTCCGCGCACTACGTGATCCGCTCCTCCGACGGCCAGATCACGCAGATGGTGCGCGAGAAGAACCGCGCCTTCCACGCCGGCAACTGGAACCGGCGCTCGGTCGGCATCGAGCACGAGGGCTACGTGGACAACGCCTCGTGGTTCACCGACCAGATGTACCGCGCCTCGGCCGCGCTGACGCGCAGCATCGCCGACAGGTACGGCATCCCGAAGGACCGCACCCACATCGTGGGCCACCACGGCGTGCCCGGCGCGAACCACACCGACCCGGGTCCGCACTGGAACTGGACGAAGTACATGGGCTACGTGACCGGCGGTTCGGGCACGCCGACCAACCCGCACACCCCCGAGAAGGTCTGCGGCACCGGTTACAAGGTCATCGACTCGCAGGCGCTGAGCACGGCCGGCACGGCGTACCTGCTGTACAACAGCGCCACCGGCTACAACTGCGTGGCCACGCTGAAGAAGACCTCGCTCGGCAAGGCCAGCGCGGTCAGCGCCTTCCTGGAGCCCCAGGGGTCGAGCCGGAAGACCGACTCGGGCAACTTCACCTACTACGCGGGCCCCGTCTCCGCCAAGGCGCCCGGCAAGTGCGTGAAGTGGGGCGGCTCGGTCGGCTCCGCCACGTACACGAGCCCGTTCGAGCACTGCGGCTGATCGGCTGACAGCCCCGGGACGGCCTCGGCGCCGCCGCTGACACACGCGGCGCGCCGGGGCCGTCCCCGCGTTCACCGATCAGCCCCACCACGCGGAGCCCGCACGGCGCCCCCGGAGTCCGGCACACTGGAGCGGGTGAGCAAGCCGAACCTGGCGCGCAGGGTCGCGGACGCGGCCGAGATCGCGCTGGCCAACCGGAAGTACGTGACGTTCATCGACGTGGTGACCGGGCTGCGGTGGCTGCACTCGCGCCACGTCGACGTCTGGCGGCAGGGCCGGGCGGCCACCCTGACCGAGCTGGCGGCGGTCGACGACGACCGCCTGCTCCAGGCCGCCACGCTGCTGCGCGACTGGGCGGTGGCCAAGGGCCTGCGGCCGGTGGAGATCCCGTACGTGTCGGGCAGCCGTGACCGGCGCGAGCTGCGCTTCACCGCGGCGGCGCACCCGCAGGAGGGGTTCCGCACGCACTGGCTCGCCCCGGGGCTGAGCGAGGCGCGGGCCCGGCAGCTCACCGAACGCCAGAGCAAGGCGCCCGACCTGGTGGTCGTGGCCCCGCTGGAGCCGTGGACGTGCGCGTCGTGCGCCGACACCGGCCCCTACCTGATCATGGAGGACGACCGGCCGCACTGCCTGACCTGCGCCGACATGGACCACCTGGTGTTCCTGCCGTCGGGTGACGCGGCGTTGAGCCGGCGGGCCAAGCAGGAGAGCGGCCTCGCGGCCGTGGTCGTCCGGTACAACCGGCGGCGCAAGGTCTACCAGCGCCAGGGTCTGCTGGTGGAGGAGCGCGCGCTGGAGGCGGCCGAGGAGCGCTGCCTGGCCGACGAGGAGGTCCGCCTGCGCCGCCGCGAGCGGGACCGGGAGCGCCGGGCGGAGCAGGACGTCGAGTTCCAGGAGCGGATGGCGGCGGAGATCGCCCGCCTCTTCCCTCGCTGCCCGGCCGGGCGGGCCGGCGAGATCGCGGCCCACGCCGCCCTGCGCGGCAGCGGCCGGGTCGGCCGCACGGCCGCCGCCAGGGCGCTCGACGCGAACACGATCACCCTGGCCGTGGTCGCCTCGATCCGCCACCTCGACACCGACTACGACCGGCTGCTGATGGCCGGAGTCCCCCGTATGGAGGCCCGCGACCGCATCAGGCAGACCATCGACCGCAAGCTGGCCGAGTTCAGAGGAGCCGAGTTCGGAGGAGAGGCATGACCGACTGGCACGAGGTACGCGAGGCGCTGCGGGCGTTCGCGCTGGGACTGCCCGAGGCCCACGAGGATCACCCGTGGGGCGACACCGTCATCAAGGTCGGCAAGAAGGTGTTCGTCTTCCTCGGCGTGGACGAGCCGACCGACAAGTGGGACCCGTCGTTCAGCGTGAAGCTGCTGTCGGAGGCCCACGGCCACGCGCTGACCGTCGCGGGGGCGGCGCCCACCGGCTACGGGCTGGGCCGGGCCGGGTGGGTCACCGTGCCGCTGCTGGCCGAGCTGCCGCCGACCGAGGTGCTGCTCGACTGGGTGGAGGAGAGCTACCGGGCGATCGCCCCGAAGCGGGCGGTCCGGCTGCTCGACGAGCGCTGAAGGTGATCTTCCGGCTCGCTGTCGCGAGGGATGCCTCCCCCGGTCAGGTGACGGGCAGCCGCCGGGCGTACCGCTCGTCCCGCCACAGCTCCTTGTCCAGCACGTCGGCCAGCGTCGCGGCGGCGTCCCAGACGTCCACGTGGCGGGTGTAGAGCGGCGCGAAGCCGAAGCGGAGGATGTCGGGCGCCCGGAAGTCGCCGTGCACGCCCCGGTCGATCAGCGCCCGCATCACCGGGTAGCCGTCGGGGTGGCGCAGGCTGACCTGGCTGCCGCGCCGCTCGGGGTCGGCGGGCGTGGCCGACTCCAGCCGGTCGCCGACCAGGTCGAGGAAGAGGGAGGTCAGCGCCACGCTCTTGGCCCGCAGCTCGGCCATCGGCACCCGCTCCCAGACGTCCAGCGCCGCGTCCAGGGCCGCCGACGACAGCACGTGCGGGCTGCCCACCGTGAACCGCCTGATCCCCTCGGCCGGCCGGTAGTCGCGCTCGAAGGCGAACGGCTCGGCGTGCCCGTGCCAGCCGGACAGCACGTTCTCGGCGTCGGCCAGGTGGCGCGGGTTGACGTACAGGAAGGCCGGCGAGCCCGGACCGCCGTTCACGTACTTGTAGGTGCAGCCGACCGCGAAGTCGGCCCCGGAGACGTCCACCTCCATCGCGCCCACGCTGTGGCAGAGATCCCAGACGATCAGGGCACCCGCCGCGTGCGCCCGCGCGGTCACCTCGGGCACGTCCTGCCGCGCGCCGGTGCGGTAGTCGACCTCCGAGAGCAGCACCACGGCCGCGTCGTCGAAGCGGCCCTCGGCCAGGTCGCGGACCTCGTAGCCGCCCAGCGCCCCGGCGAGCCCCTGGACGATGTAGTGGTCGGTGGGGAAGTTCGTCGCGTCGGAGACGATCACGCGGCGCTCGGGGCGCAGCCGCAGGGCCGCCGACACCGCCTGGTGGATCACGATGGACGTGGTGTTGCCCACCACGACCTGTCCCGGGCCGGCGCCGATGAGCGGGGCCAGCCGGTCACCGAGGGTCAGCGGCTGGGTGAACCAGCCGTCGTGGTTCCAGCCGCCGACGAGTCGTCGCCCCCACTCCTCCTCGACCGTCCGCCGCACCCGCTCGGCCGTGCGGCGGGGCAGCGCGCCGAGCGAGTTGCCGACGAGGTAGACGATCCCTTCGGGCAGCACGAACTCGTCCCTGAACTCCCGCAGCGGATCCGCGGCGTCCAGCGCCAGGCAGTGGTCTCGATCCGGCATCCGGCGACTCCTTCCGGTCACAGGCCGTTCATCGGCGGCATGGGCGTTACGGTAGGGAGGGTTGGGGGCGTTCGGCGGTGTTCATGCGGAAAAGACCGCACGGACCGACCCCAGTCCGTCGATGCGCGCCTCGAACGCGTCTCCCGGCTTCACCGGCACCAGCGGCCCGAGCGCGCCGGTCAGCACCACCTCGCCGGCCCGCAGCGGCCGCTCGCCGCTCCCCAGCGCCGTCGCCAGCCAGACGGCGGCGTTCAGCGGATGCTCCAGGCAGGCCGCGCCGGTCCCCGCCGACACCTCCCGCTCGCCGCGGGTCATCGTCATCGCGGCCCGGCGCAGGTCCAGCCCGGCCAGCGGGACCGGGGTGCCGCCGAGCACGAACGCCCCGCCGGAGGCGTTGTCGGCGATCGTGTCGACCAGCGAGATGTCCCAGTCGGCGACGCGCGAGTCGGCGATCTCGATCGCGGGCAGCGCGAAGTCCACCGCCCGGATCACGTCCACCACCGTGAACGGCCCGCCGACCAGGTCGTGGCCGAGCACCAGCGCGATCTCCGCCTCGGCGCGCGGCTGCAGGAACCGCCCCACCGGCACGGGCAGCCCGTCGAGGAAGGCCATGTCGGCGAAGAGCGTGCCGTGGTCCGGCTCGCCGACGCCGAGTTGCTTCTGGACGAGCGCGTTCGTGACGCCGATCTTCCGGCCGACCGGCCGGCGTCCCTCCTCCACGGCCCGTCGCACGTTGATCTCCTGGACCGCGTACGCGTCGCGGGCCGTGCCGATCAGGTCGCGGACCGGGGGGCACGGCTTGCCGGTGCGGGCGGCCTCGGCGAGCCGGTCGGCCGCCTGGTTCCTCGTGTCGACCGCCTCGGACCATTCGTCATACATGCGGACCGCTCCTCATCCTGGGCTCTGGTTCCCTCATGTCCGGGTATAGAACGACAGGAGGCCGAGGACAACCGTGTACCCGGCCCGCCATCCTGGACACCATGCAGCAGCGAATCGATCACGTGACCGCCCACGACGGCTCCTTCGACGTCCACCTCTGGCTGCCCGGCGGCGGCAGCGGGCCCGGCATCCTGCTGATCCAGGAGATCTACGGCGTCGGGCCGTACATCGCGAAGGTGGCCGAGAACCTCGCGGCGCGGGGCTATGTCGTGGCCGCGCCCGATCTGTTCTGGCGGCTGCGCCCGCACTGGGTGGGCGAACACACCCCGGAGGGCACCGCCGCCTCGATCGAGCTGGCCGCCGGCTTCGACCTGCCGCAGGGCGTCGCCGACTGCGCGCTCACCCTGGCCCACCTCGGCGAGCTGCCCGAGGTGACGGGCGGGTTGGGGGTGCTCGGGTTCTGCCTGGGCGGCTCGGTGGCGTACATGCTGGCCACGCAGGCCCGGCCGGCCGCCGTGCTGTCCTTCTACGGCTCCGCCGTGCCGGAGGCGACGGGGTTGATGGAGCGCATCGACTCGCCGCTGCTGCTGGTCTTCGGCGGCAGCGATCCGTATATTCCGCGCGAACGGGTGGCCGCCGTGGAGCGCGCGGCGGCGGACCGGGCGAACGTGCGGATGCACGTGGAGGAGAAGGCGGGGCACGCCTTCCACAACAGCGAGTCGCCGATGTTCCACCAGCCGGAGCCGGCCGCGCGGGCGTGGGAGGCCGCCACGGCGTTCCTGGACGAGCACCTGCCCGCCCGCTCCTGACGGCGCCGCGGGGGCCCTGTCCGGGAGGCCACCTTCTCGTACCTTCGGGTGCCGCCCTCGTGGTCCGATGCCGCGAACCCCGGGTTATGGGGAAATGTCATCATCGCGGGGGTCCTCGCGCTCCCCGTGGCCGGCGCGGCGGCGCTCCCGCTCGCCCGCCGCCGCGCCCGCGCCGGGCACCATCCCGTGCCCATCCACCTGGGCCGGGGTGCTCGCCGCCCCGGTTACCCAACGCTGGCGGGACGGCCGGATACCGGACCGCCCCGTTCCGCGTTTACGGCCGGTCGAAACACCGCTTCGTTCACCACATGGGCACGATCCGCTCAAATAAAGCTCGGTACCAACCTCCGTATCTGTGCGATCGTGGACAAGAGGGGGCAAGTTCTCTGGAGACGCCAAACCCGGTTGGTGACAGAGGGTGGTCAAACGTGTCCGAATCCCCGGTTCCCCACGATCTTCCGATCTATCGACGCATCGCCGACGGCCTCCGCGCCCGGATCCTCTCCGGCGAACTGCGCGACGGGGACCGGTTGCCCGGCGAGAACACGTTGATGGCCGAGTACTCGATCGCCCGCGCCACCGCCAGGCAGGCGCTCGCCGTCCTCATCAACGAGGGCCTCGCCGTGCCCAAACGCGGCTCCGGCGTGTACGTCCGGCTGTTCAAGCCGATCCGCAGGCACGGCTCCCGGCGGCTGTCCCGGGAGCAGTGGGGCGAGGGCAACGCCATCTGGGACGCCGACTCCCGCGGCCGGCCCTTCGCCGTGGACGAGGTCGAGGTCGTACGGGAGCGGGCCTCGGACGAGGTGGCCCGCGTGCTCGACGGCGCCGAGGTGTGGGTACGGCGGCGCCGCTACTCCGTCGACGGACGGCCCGTGCAGCTCGCCACGTCGTTCTTCCCCGCCGAACTGGTCGAGGACAGCGCCGTCACGGCCGCCGACACCGGCCCCGGCGGCGTCTACGCCAGGCTGTCGGACCTCGGCGCGGCCCCCGCGCACTTCACCGAGGAGATCCGCGCCAGGATGCCCGCCCCGCGGGAGAGCGAGCTGCTCGGCCTGCCGGGCGGCACTCCGGTCATCGTCATCGCCCGCACCGCCTACACCGCCGGAGGCAGGCCCGTCGAGTACAACGAGATGGTGCTCGACTCCGCGGCGTACGTCCTGCAGTACGACTTCGACGCGTAGGTCAAGATGTTGTCAAGCGATAGGTTGACCTGTCTTCCGAGATCCTAGACATCTCTAGAGATGTGCCGCACTCTGCAAGGGAGACGGCACCTCGCCTGGGGCTCCCGGGAGGATGAGCAGATGTCCTTTGACCGGCACCTCGCCGACATCGCCCGGGAGTTTCCCCAGTGGACCATCTGGCGGAGCGACGCGGGCCGCTGGTGGGCGACCCGCCACCACCCGCTCAGTGACGCGCAGCGCGACGCCGGCTACGCGATGACCATCGACGCGGACGACCCCGCCGCGCTGCGCGACCAACTCCGGGATCAAGAGGGCACGACCGACGACCACGAGAGCGGGGCCGGTGAGAGTGAGGGGTGCACCGGCCCCGCCTCGCCCTAGCGCCCGGCCGCCCGCACCGGCCCTCCTCCGGCCGGACGGGGCGGCGGCAGGCGCACATGAGCAGCCCGGTGCCGGGTCCAGCGTCTCGGCGGCCTCGGCACCGGGCCCCCAGCGGGGCCCTACGAAGACGGGGCCACGGACGCGGAAGCCTCCGACCCGATCGGGGGCGGAGGCTTCCGCTCGGCCGACGCGCTACTTGCGCACCTCCGACAGGCGGCCGATGTTGACGTCGGTGTCGTCGGAGACCTCCCGGCGCACCGGCGCCGTGACGGGCTCGTGCTCGTCCGCGACGATGATCCGCACGTCGTCGTCCGGTGCGGGCTGCCCGGGCTCACCGGTCGCACCGCTCTCACCGGAGTCCCCCGCTTCACCGGCCGCCAGCGCGCGCACCTCCGCGCCGCCCTCGGCCGCCTGACCCCGGGCCTGCGCCCCGCCGTCCGGTCCGGTGATCTCCCTCGGCGGGACGGCGGGCTCCACGACCAGCGGCCCGGCCGCGTTCTCGGCGTGCATCAGGTCGCCCAGCACCGAACCGATCTCGGCCAGCCTGCGCACGACCTCGCTGTGCGTGTTGCTCAGGTACTCGACGCGGCGGCCGGCGTGCTCGTCGAGGGCGGCGACCCGCTCCCGGGCGGCCGTGAGCGTCGACTCCGCCTCGTGGCGGGCCGCGGCCACGGTCTGCGCCGCCTCCGCGTTCGCGGCCTCGCGAAGCCGTTCGGACTCCTGCTGGGCCACCGTCACCAGGCGCTCGGCCTCCGTGTTCGCCCCGAGCAGCGTGTCCTCGGCCTCCTGGCGCGCGCTGCCCAGCTTCTCGTCGGCGTCGGCGCCCGCCTGCGCCAGCATCCGCTCGGCCGCCGCGGTCGCCTCGTGCACCCGCCGCTCGGCCTCCGCCTGCGCGGAGCTGAGGAGGTTGTCGGCCGTCTCGCGGGCGGACGTCAGCACCCGGTCGGCCTCCGACCTTGCGGCGTCACGCACGCTGGCCGCCTCGGCCTCGGCCTCCTCCCGCTTGGCCGCCGCCTCCTCCTCGCCCAGCTTGAGTATCTGCGCGAGCCTGGGGCTGAGGTCCTCGTAGCTCTGTGGTCCCTCGACCATGCGCCGCCGGGCCTCCGCCAGCTCCAGGCGACCCTGCTCCGCCTGCTCGATCGCCCGGGCCAGCCGCTCCTCCAGATCCCGGATCTGGTTGCGGGTGCGCATCATGTAGTCGTGGACCTGGCGGCGGTTGTAGCCGCGCATGACCACCTCGAAGGTGTCCTCTTGCATCAGGTCGGGGAAGCTCTCGTGCTGGTTTGTCATGGGGTACCTAAGGATTCGCGTGAGGCGGGGGAAAACTGCGGGTTGTGAGGGTCTGGCGACGAGACGTCAGGAAACGACTTTCCTGCCATCTGCCCACGTCCGCAACCCGAACGCCAGACCTGGGGCGGGAATTACGATGTGACGGGTGTACATCGCAGCATTGGACGGCGGAGCGACCCCGGACATCCATCCCGAGGCGTACATCGCGCCCGGCGCCGTCGTGGTCGGCGACGTCCGGGTGGGCCGGGCGTCGAACATCTGGTACGGCTCCGTTCTCCGGGGTGACGACGAGCGGATCGAGATCGGCGAGGAGTGCAACGTGCAGGACCTGTGCTGCCTGCACGCCGACCGCGGCGAGCCGGCGGTCCTGGAGTCCCGCGTGAGCCTGGGTCACAAGGCCATGGTGCACGGCGCCCACGTGGAGCGTGGCGCGCTGATCGGCATCGGCGCGATCGTGCTCGGCGGCGCCCGCGTCGGCGCGGGCACGCTCGTCGCGGCCGGAGCCCTGGTCGGCCCGGGCAAGACGATCCCGGCCGGGGTACTCGTGGCCGGGGTCCCGGGCAGGATCGTGCGCGAACTCACCGACGACGACCGCGCCTCCTTCGCCCGCACACCCGACAGCTACATGGCCAAGGCACTCCGGCACCGCCAGGCGACACCTCTGTCGTGACGGCGGCCCCTCGACGTGCCCCCCTTTTGTCACCATAACGGACGATCTGCCGGGTAGACGCTCGCCGCCGCCCCGCGCCCGGCCAGTACGATGGCCGCCGTGCGCCCGTGGGATGCGTTCACCGCCACCGAAGCGGAGGTCCGCGCGCTGGTCGCGGACCCGCGCTGGGAGCGGCTGCCCGTGCCCGCGCGGGCCGAGGCGATCGCGTCCAGGACCCTGGTGACGCCCGACGGCGACCGCTGGCTCTTCGGCGCGCACGCCCGCTGGCACCTGCACGACCCTGCCGACGGCCGCTGGCACCTGGCGCCACCCCCGCGCGGCGCCCGCGTGCGCCGCGCCGGGCACGCCGCCGCGGTGCTGCCCGCCCGGGTCATCCCCCGGGGTCCCGACTTCGCCGCCGAGCCGGGCTCGACGCAGGCGTTCGTCGGGCCGGACGTGCCCGCCCACGTGACCGAGCAGATCCGCGTGCTGGTGCGCGCCGCCGGTCGCAGGTCCGAGCTGGACTTCCCGCTGACCGCGTTCGACGAGGTCCTCGCCGGTGACGTGCCGAGCACGGTCGCCGCCGTGTGGGGGACCGTCATGTGGTGCGCGTACGCGCCCGCCTTCGACGGCAACGAGCGGCTGCTCACCGTCTTCGGCGAGTACCTGCGCCGCCCGCTGCCCGGTGACGAGTGGGTGCGCTGGGTGCCCGCCCCGCCGCTGCTCGACCTCGTGCGGCTCGTCGCCGAACGGATGCGCGCCGGCCGGCCCCGCGAGGCGCTGCGGCTGGCCGCCGTGACGGCCGACACCGCCCACATCCTGCTCGCCGACGCCCGCTTCAGGCCGCGCGCGCTGGCGCTGCTGACGATGGTCGAGCCCGCGCTCAACCGGCCCGGCCTGGACGAGCCCGCCGCCCGGCGCGACGACGAGTCGGTACGCCGGGCCTGGCTGGAGCGCTGCCCGTCCCGGCTGCGACGCGCCATCCTGGCCGAGACCGACCCTCGCGCGCATTTCAGCCACACGGTGTACGACCTGGTGGAGGCGCTGTCGTTCACCCCCGACCCGACGCGGGCCGCGGCGACGCTGCTGGCCGACCTGTCCGACTCCAAGGGGCTGCTGCCGGGACTGCTCGACCACCGGCTCAGGCACGCCTACGACGAGTTGTCCCGCGCGGGACTCACCGGCACCTCCGCCGCCGAACACACCCAACCGGACGGCTTCCCCGTCCTCGGCCCCGCCCAGCCCCTCCCGTTCCCTCACCGCCCCACCACCCCGCCCCGCCCCACCGGGCCCTTCCCCGCCCCGGGCCAGCTCCGGCGGACAGGCCCGCTCCAGGACACGGGACCGCTCCAGGACACCGGCCCGCTCCAGGGCACCGGGCCGCTCCAGGAAAGGGGCCCGCTCCGCGACACGGGGCCGCTCCAGGAAGGGGGCCCGCTCCATCCGACGGGCCCGCGCCTCCCCGCCACCGGTCACTTCATGAGCCCGGACGACGCCGGCCACCCCACGGGTGGAGGCCACCCGACAGGGTTCAAGACCCGGTGGGGCGTCAGCGCGGTGCCGGCGGCGGCCAGGAAGGCGCGGGAGGCCCTGTCGAGGCTGCCGCGCCGGCCCGTGGTGTCGGGGTTCGAGATCGAGCCGCCCGACCGGGAGAGCGCGGCGGCCGTGCTGGGGGCCGCGTACGCCGCCGGGCTGGCCTGGCGGGGCGTGAGTGGAGCGCGGGTGCCGGACCGCGGGTTCGCGGGGCAGGCCGCGCTGGTGCTGCGGATCGTCCACGAGCGCGACGACATCCACCCTTAAACCACGAATACCGCTATTTCCTCATCACCTCACCCATATCCCCCTATCACGCTGGGCAGCAGACAATTCGCTGAATTGTGATCTCTGCTTCGGGAAATGATCCCCCTGGGGCCAGGGTGACGCCGAAAGGAATGACTCCGATGGGCCATGTCGCCCGAAGGGCCTGCGCCGTAACCTCGTAGAGGGTGTGGGCTGCGGAAGGAAGGACGACGCGGTGGGGCACGACGACCTGGACTCTCGGGTCCACGACCGTGTCGCGTTGGACGAGATTGCGCTCTACGCCGAGGTGCTTACCGCTGTCGCTATCAGCGAGCGGCGGCTGACCTTGGACGAGCTCGACGACGCGCTCGGATTGCGGACTTCGGCCTGAAAAGATCAACAGATTCGGTCCCGGACTCCTGAGGGGTCCGGGACCGCGTTTGGGATGGCTCACTTCATCCCAGATGACTAGTCAGTCAAACGATCTTTCTCTACCGGATTCGCCCGCTTCTCGGGATTCGCCCCGGGAGACGCGTCACGAACGGACGAGTCGCGCGATCGCGGCCGAGGCCTCCTTGACTTTCGCCTCCGCCTCGGGGCCGCCGTTGTTGATCGCATCGGCGACGCAGTGGGAGATGTGCTCCTCCAGCAGGCCTAGCGCCACCGCCTGCAGGGCGCGCGTCGCCGCCGACACCTGGGTGAGGATGTCGATGCAGTAGGCGTCCTCGTCGACCATGCGCTGCAGGCCCCTGATCTGGCCCTCGACCCGCCTGAGCCTCGTCAGGTACGCCTGTCTGTCCGCAGTGTAGCCATGCATGCCTCCACGATACCCGTATCCCGTATGGTGTCAGCGGAGTTCGGAGATCAGCTTCTCCCACTGCGGGGCGACCTCGTGGGCGGCGTGCCGGACGGCCGTCTCCAGCGCCCCGGCGGCCAGCGAGCGCCGCCTGCGTTCGTCGTCGATCAGCGCGAGCAGCGCGGCGGCCAGCAGTTCCCGATCCTCGGCGGCGGTCTCGGGGACCAGCACGCCGTTGTAGCCGGTCGCCACGAACTCAGCCGGCCCCCTGGCCCCCTCGAACGCCACCACCGGCACCCCGCACCCCATGGCCTCCAGCACCGTCATGCCCAGGTCGCCGCTGCGCGAGGTGTTGGCCACGATCGACGCCTTGGCGAACTCGCCCGCCAGGTCGGGCGTGGTGCCCATGAAGTAGACGTGGTTGTGCAGGTCGAGGTCGCTGACCAGCTCACGCAGCCGCCGCTCCTCGGGGCCGCCGCCGTACAGCCTCAGCCGCCAGTCGGGCCGCTTGTCGGCCACCGTGGCGAACGCCCTGATCAGCCGGTCGTACGCCTTGACGGGCACCCACCGGCCGCCCGCCGCGACGATGCGGTTGTCCATCCGGGAGCGCGGCCACGGCCCGGTCGGCAGCGCGTCGGGCACGGTCTGCACCACCGGCCCGCCCTCCAGCAGCCCGGTCCACTCGGACCCGGTGCTCTCCGTGGCCGTGACGACGGCGTCGAGCCTGGGATAGAACCTCTTCACCGGCGCGGGCACCGAGGGGCGGCTCCACTCGCGGGCCAGCTTGAGCACCTCGCGCGGCGCGTGCCTGGCCGCCTGGACACCCAGGGACGGCCTGGTCGTGATCAGCACGTCGGATCTGAGCGTGCGCAGCAGCCGCCACAGCGCGACCTCGGTGCGCATCTGGCCGCGCGGCAGCAGGTGGCGCACGCCGGGCCGGGTGTCGATCACCGAGCGCATCGTGACGCCGGGAGCCACGGGGAAGAACGGCTTGTCCCGGTGCCGCCTGATGCTGATCACCTCGACGTCGTGCCGTTCGGCGAGCGCCCCGGCCAGGTTGAGCGTGGAGCGGACGTCGCCGCGCATGCCGTACGCGGAGGAGAGCATCAGGCTGATCTTCACCCGCCCACCTCGATGCGCAGCTCGTCGTCGGCGGTGTAGCAGGGCCGGATGGGCACGCCGTCGATCCGGGCCGACGGATAGTGCAGGCGGCGGCGTTTGCCGTCGACGTCGTCGAGGCGGGAGCCGAGCTTGAGCGGCCTGGCCACGCCCTCGACCTCCAGCGACGGCTCCCACGTACCGGACCCGCCGGGGTCGGCGGCGAGCACGTCCACCAGCGAGAAGGCGGCGTGGAAGCGCACCCCCTGCACGGTGGCCGAGGCGCGCACCATCGAGTCGTCGGACTGCCTGCGCTGCAGCGACAGCCGGGCCTCGTGCCGCGCGTCGTCGTCGGCCAGCCCGGTGAAGGCCAGCAGCCCCGTCACCTCGAAGCGGCCCTCCCGGAACCAGATCGCGCGCACCTCGGCGGCCGGCTCGGCGTCGGAGATCTTCAGGGCGAGGTAGCCGTTGCGCGTGCGGTAGGAGCGGTAGGCCATGGTCCGCCTGCACAGCGCGTACGCGTCGAGGTGGTCGAGCGAGAAGCCCGGGTCGACGCTGCGCAGCCGGGTACGCTTGCCGTCGCGGCGCAGGTAGGTGTCCCAGCGCCCGGCGGTGAGGCTCAGGGGCGCGAGCGAGACGGCCACGCCGGCCTCCCCCGTCCAGGCTCCCGGCGTGCCGAGCAGCACGTCACGTTCGACCCCCGTCGTCCGGTGTCTGAGCACGAGCTCGGTGCCGTCCCCCAACGGCTCGTCCATGGCGAGTCTCAGCGAGAGGACGTCGGCTAGCGTGACTTCCGCGTCTGTGACCACGACGCGCATCGCGAGCCCCCTCCCCGTCGAATGAAGCCATGCGTCGTTGAGGTTACCGTGATTTTCCCGTTATGTGGATGGCGGATTTTCTCCGCTTCGCCCTCCTGACATGCGGAACTCCTCCACAAGAGCTGTGGAGGAGTCCGACTTTCCCGCGTCAGGAAGGGGTCTTGACCGATTTGATCAACAGCTGGGCCACGTCCACGACCTCAAGGGACTCCTTCGCCTCGCCGCTGTTCTTCTTCTCGTTGATGGCGTCGCCGAGCATCACCATGCAGAACGGGCAGGCGGTCGAGACGGTGTCGGGATCGGTGGTCAGCGCCTCGTCCACCCGCTCGGTGTTGATGCGCTTGCCGATGCGTTCCTCCATCCACATGCGCGCGCCTCCGGCGCCGCAGCAGAAGCCGCGGTCCTTGTGACGGTGCATCTCCTGGGTCTGCACGCCCGGCACCCTGGACATGATGTCGCGCGGCTGGGAGTAGACCTTGTTGTGGCGGCCGAGGAAGCACGGGTCGTGGTAGGTGATCTTCTCCTCGATCGGCGTGACGGGAACCAGCTTGCCCTCGTCCACCAGCCTGGCCAGCAACTGGGTGTGGTGCACGACCTCGTACGTGCCGCCGAGCTGCGGATACTCGTTGGCCAGCGTGTTGAAGCAGTGGGGGCAGGTGGCGACGATCTTCTTGACGCCGGCCTCGTTCAGCGTTTCGATGTTCTGCTGCGCCAGCATGTTGAACAGGTACTCCATGCCCAGGCGGCGGGCCGGGTCACCGCTGCACGCCTCCATCGGGCCGAGCACGGCGAACTTCACGCCCGCGATGTGCAGCAGCTCCGCGACGGCCTTGGTGGTCTTCTTGGCCCGGTCCTCCAGGGCTCCCGCGCAGCCGACCCAGAACAGGTATTCGGCGTCCTCGGGCATCTTGTCCTCGACGACCTCGACCTCGAAGTCGAGTTCGGCGATCCAGTCGGCCCGCTTCATCTCGGACATGCCCCACGGGTTGCCCTTGTTCTCCAGGTTCTTCACCATCACGCCCGCCTCGGACGGGAACGACGACTCGACCATCACCTGGTAGCGGCGCATGTCGAGGATGTGGTCGATGTGCTCGATGTCGACCGGGCACTGCTCGACGCAGGCGCCGCAGTTGGTGCACGACCACAGCACGTCCGGGTGGATGACGCCGTCCTCGCCGACGAGCGGCTTGTCCAGCAGTGCCAGCACGTCGGTGTCGGCGTGCTCGGTGGGGGCGCCGGCCAGCAGGTACGGGGCCACCTTGAAGGCGTGGTCACGCTGGTCGAGGATGAGCATCTTCGGCGAAAGGGGCTTGTCGGTGTTCCACGCCGGGCACTGCGACTGGCAGCGGCCGCACTCGGTGCAGGAGTAGAAGTCGAGGAAGCCCTTCCACGTCGTGTCGCCGATCTTGCCGCGGCCCAGCCGTTCGGGGTCGAGGTCCTCGTCCTCGAAGTCGACCGGCTTGCCGTCCACGCGTAGCTCGGGCGCGGCGCCCATGGCATCGGGGCGACGCGAGAAGAGCACGTTCAGCGGCGCGGTGAAGATGTGCAGGTGCTTGGAGTTCACCACGATGACCAGGAACACCAGCATGAAGCCGATGTGCAGGAGCAGCGCGATCTGCTCCAGCAGGTGGCCGGCCGGGAGGACGTCGCCCAGGGCGATCGAGACGAAGGCGCCCGAGCTGTAGGGCAGGTTGCCGTTGGCCGCCGCCGCGCCGCGCGCCAGGAAGAGCGTCCAGATGATGTTGAAGATCATGAACAGCACGAGCCAGGCGCCGCCCAGGTGGGAGCCGGAGAAGCGCGACCTGCGGCCCAGCGTCTTCGGCGAGTTCCTGATCCGGATGACGGCGAACGCGACGAGGCCGAGCAGGCAGGCGACGGCGATGAAGTCCTGCAGGAAGCCGAGCACCGCCCACTGCCCGATGAGCGGGATGTGGAAGTCAGGCCGCCCGGTGATCGCGCCCTGGATGATCGCGCCGTACGCCTCGATGTAGACGGTCAGCAGGATGAAGAAGGCCCACATGACGAAGAAGTGGGCCACGCCGGACGGCGTCCACTTGAGCAGTTTCTTCTGGCCGAACACCTCGACGAGCTGCGCCTTGACCTCGTCGGCCGCGTGCGCCTTGGCGTACTCGACCCGCTCGGGGGCGGGTGGGCCGACCGTGGCCAGCTTGTACAGGAACATCGTCCGGCGGCCGGCCACGGCTACCGCCAGGACGGTCATGATGAGTCCGATGATGGCTACCCAGAGCACGGGCCCTCCCACAGACGACGTTGGCTGCCAGCGTACGGACGCCGGTCATCCACGCGATGACCAGGTCGCCCCAGAATCCTACCCGCGAGTAACATTCTGGGGTAATGCGACCCACCCTATGGGTCGCCGACCTTCCGGAACAGTGCTCTACCCCGTGAAATAGCGCTGGACCGTCGGCGCCAGCAGCTCGACGAGCTCCTCCGGGTCAGCGCTGGCCATCGGCTCCAGCCTGAGCACGTAGCGGGCCATCAGCACGCCGAACATCTGCGCGAACGCCGCCTCGACGCGCAGGTGCGGCACGTCCAGCAGCTGGCTCACCCGCAGCAGCAGCGCGTTGGAGACGAACTCGCGGAACATCGCGGCCGCCTGCTCGTGGGTCATCGCCGAACGGATGAGCGCGATCATCGGCTCGCGCGTCTCGGGCGTCGCCGTGACCGTCAGGATGAGCCTGACCAACCGCTCCCCGATCAGCTCCCGCGGCCCGTCGAGCACCGCCGGCACGATCACCTCGGGGCTGAGCGGCAGCCGCATCGCCGCCGCGAACATGCCGTCCTTCGTCTCGAAGTAGTGGTGCACGAGCGCCGGATCGACCCGCGCCTCCCGCGCGATGCCGCGCACCGTTGCCTTGTCGAAGCCCTTCTCGGCGAACACCCGCCGCGCCGCCGCCAGGATCTCACCGCGCGTGTCGGCCGAACCGGGCCTGCGGCCCGGCCGTCGCCCGGTCGTCACCGCCCCACCGCCAGGTAGACGCGCATCGGCACCGACACCACACCCCCGGGGAACGTTCCGCGCAGCCGGGCCCGCTGCCGGTCCACCAGCGCGTCGGCCGCCTCCGGCGGCAGCTCCGCCATGTAGGAGTGGGAGCGCATGCCGAGCAGGAACTCCTCGATGCCGGCCAGCCGGGTCCACGGGATCCAGCGCTCGGCGACCACCTCGAAGGCCGCGGCGATGGGCGGCACCGACCACTCCTCCAGCGCCTGCCCCCAGTAGGCCGGGCACTCCTGGGCGAGCAGCGCCTCGTGGGCGGCCAGCCAGTCGGCCTGCCGGGCGTCGCTGAGGTTCCAGCAGCCGACGATGACGCCGCCGGGCCGCAGCACCCGCCTCGCCTCGGCGATCGAGGCCACCGGGTCGAGCCAGTGCCACGACTGCGCGTACGTCACCAGGTCGGCCACCCCGTCGGCCAGCGGCAGCGCGTTGCCGTCGGCCCGCACCGCCGCCGTGCCGGCGTCCTGCCCGGAACGGGACACCAGGCGGGTCAGCATCTCGGCGCTCGGGTCGACCGCGACCACCCGTGACCCGCGCGCCCGCAGGGCGCGCGTCAGGATGCCCGTGCCCGCCCCGACGTCCACCGCCGTCGCGCCGGCCGGCTCGACGCCCGACACCTCCGCCAGCACGGCGAACAGCTCGTCGGGGTAGGACGGGCGGCCCGCGTCGTAGGCGTCGGCGACCCCGTCGAACACCCGGGCCAGCTCGCGCATCGGCCCCACGCTCATGCCGAGGCCGCCAGGTGCAACCGGGCGAACGCGAGCGCCTCGGCCAGGTCGTCGATCCGCTCGGTGCGGCTGGCCGCCTTGCGCGTGTTGATCTCCAGCACGACCAGGCCCGTGTAGCCGGAGCCGGCCAGCCGTTCGAGGATCTGCGCGCACGGCTGGTTGCCCCGGCCGGGCACGAGATGCTCGTCCTTGTTGGTCACGCCGACACCGTCGGCCAGGTGCAGGTGGGCCAGCCGGTCACCGAGCTTGGTCGCCATCTCCATCGCGTCGGAGCCGGATACGGCGGTGTGCGACAGGTCGAGGGTGACCTGCGGGAAGTCGAAGTCGATGGGGTTCCAGTCGGGAGAGTAGGGCACCACGTCGTTGTTGCGCGCCCGCAGCGGGAACATGTTCTCCACCGCGAACGTGACGTCGGTCTCCTCCCGCATGCGGGCGAGGCCGGTCTCGAAGTCGCGCGCGTAGTCGCGCTGCCAGCGGAACGGCGGGTGCACCACCACCGCCGAGGCGCCCAGCCGCTCGGCCGCCTTGCGCGCCCTGACCAGCTTGGCCCACGGGTCGCGGCCCCACACGCGCTGCGTGACCAGCAGGCACGGCGCGTGAATGGCGAGCACGGGCACCTGATAATGATCGGAGAGCCGCTCGATCACGTCGATGTCCTGGCTCACCGGGTCGGCGCCGACCATGATCTCGACACCGTCGTAGCCCAGGCGGGCGGCCAGTTCGAACGCGTCGGGGGTGCGTTCGGGGTATACCGAGGCGGTGGACAATGCGATCTTCGCATTGGGCACGCGGATGACATCAGCCACCTTGCCAGCCTAAGCCGGTGACACGGTTCTGGCGCGCGACCCCTACGGTTGGGTCATGCCCCGGATCGCCAAAGGCGCCGTCCCGAGCCCCAACATCTGGAACACGCCGCAGGTCTACGAGCTGGAGAACCGCGCCGTCGACCCGGACGGCGCGGCCGACGCCGCCATGCGGGCGCTGCGGTCGTGGGCCGGCGGCACGGTGCTCGACATCGGCTGCGGCACCGGCTACCACCTGCCCGCCCTCGCCGCCGACGCGGCCAGGGTCGTCGGCGTCGAACCCCACGGCGACCTGGTCGCGCTGGCCCGCCGCCGCTGCGCCGCCCTGGCAGGCGTCGAGGTGCACGCCGCCGCGGCCCAGGACCTGCCGCTGCCCGACTCCTCGGTGGACGTGGCGATCGCGCGCTGGGCGTACTTCTTCGGCCCCGGCTGCGAGCCCGGCCTGCGCGAACTGTCGCGGGTGGTGCGGCGGGGCGGCGCGGCCTTCGTCATCGACCTGGACGCGACGCGGGGGGCCTTCGGGCGGTGGTTCTCCCGTACGGTGCCGGGCTACGACGCCCGCGCCGTGGAGGCCTTCTGGACCCGGCACGGCTGGCAGCGGCAGCCGCTCGACCTGCGGATGGCGTTCGAGCGGCGGGCCGACCTGGAGGCGGTGCTGCGCATCGAGTTCGCGCCGAAGGTGGCCGAGCGGGCGATCGCCGAGACGCCCGGCCTGGAGCTGGCCTATCCGAACGTGCTGCGCTGGCGGCACTTCTAGGGCTTGACCTTGACGCCGGTGTCAAAGTTTACGGTGGTGGCATGCGCATCGGAGAGCTGGCCGGGCGTACGGGAGTGAGCACCCGTTCGCTCCGCTATTACGAGCAGAACGGCCTGCTCACCGCCCGGCGCGGGGCCAACGGCTACCGCGACTACACCGAGGACGACGTCCGGCTGGTGGCCGAGATCCGCTCACTGCTGGCGGTCGGCTTCACGCTGGAGGACACCCGGCCGTTCGTCGACTGCCTGCGCGCCGGGCACGGCTCGGGCGGCGCCTGCGGCGACTCCGTCGCCGTCTACCGGCGCAAGCTGGCCGAGATCGACGACGAGATCCGCGTCCTGCTCGCCCGTCGCGCCGAGGTCGCGGCCCAGCTCGGCGAGTCATGCGCCGGCTGCTTCTTCAAGGGAGGACGATGATGATCACGTTGACCGCGGACAACTTCGACGAGCAGGTGCTGGGCGGCGACAAGCCGGTGCTGGTCGACTTCTGGGCCGAGTGGTGCCCGCCCTGCCGGATGGTCGCCCCGGTGCTCGCGGAGATCGAGGCGGAGCACGGCCTGACCGTCGGCAAGCTCAACACCGACGAGCACCCCTCGATCATGGCCCGCTACGGCGTGCTGAGCCTGCCGACGCTGCTGCTGTTCGAGAACGGCGAGCCGGTCAGGCAGATCGTCGGCGCCCGGCCCAAGCGCATGCTCGTCTCCGACCTCGGCCTGGCCTGATCCGGATTGTCGGCGCGGGCCGCTAGCCTGCTCCGCATGGCCAAGACTGCCCCGAAGCCCGGATACCGCTGCGCCGAGTGCGGCTGGCGCACCACCAAGTGGGTGGGCAGGTGCGGCGAGTGCCAGGCGTGGGGCACCGTCGACGAGGAGGGCGCCCGCGCCGGCGTCAACGTCGTCCAGGCGGGCGCCACCACCGCGCCGGCGATGCCCATCGGCCAGGTCAAGGCCGAGGTGGCCGCCGCGCGCACCACCGGCGTGGCCGAGCTCGACCGGGTGCTCGGCGGGGGCCTGGTCCCCGGCGCCGTCATCCTGCTGGCCGGTGAGCCGGGCATCGGCAAGTCCACGCTGCTGCTGGAGGCGGCCGCCCGCATGGCCGAGGGCGACACCGTCCTCTACGTCACGGGTGAGGAGTCGGCCGCGCAGGTGCGGCTGCGCGCCGACCGCATCGGCGCGATCCGCGACCGCCTCTACCTCGCCGCCGAGACCGAGCTGTCGGCCCTGGTCGCCCATGTCGAGAAGGTGCAGCCCCGGCTGCTCGTCGTCGACTCGGTGCAGACCATCGGCTCGGCGCAGGCCACCGGCGTCCCCGGCGGAGTCACCCAGGTCCGCGAGGTCGCCGCCAACCTGGTGCGGCTGGCCAAGGAGCGCAACATGGCGACGGTGCTCGTCGGCCACGTCACCAAGGAGGGCTCCATCGCGGGGCCGCGCACGCTGGAGCACCTGGTCGACGTGGTGCTCAACTTCGAGGGCGACCGCCACTCCCGGCTGCGCATGGTCCGCGCGATCAAAAACCGCTACGGCCCGACCGACGAGGTGGGCTGCTTCGACCTGCACGAGCGCGGCATCGAGGGCATCACCGACCCGAGCGGGCTGTTCGTCTCCCGGCGCAGCAGCCCCGTGCCCGGCACCTGCGTGACGGTGACGGTCGAGGGCACCCGCCCGCTGCCCGCCGAGGTGCAGGCGCTGGTCGCCCGCACCGAGGCGCAGCAGCCGAGGCGCACCTCGTCGGGGCTCGACACCTACCGGGTGCAGATGATCCTCGCCGTCCTGGAGCGCCGGCTCAACGCCAAGCTCGGCGGCTGCGACGTGTTCACCGCGACCGTGGGCGGCATCAAGCTGGCCGACCCGGCCGTCGACCTGTCGGTGATGCTCGCCGTGGCCAGCGCCGCCGGCGACAAGCCGCTCCCGGCCGGCCTGGTGGCGCTCGGCGAGGTGGGCCTGGCGGGCGAGCTGCGCCCGGTCCAGGACGTCCGCCGGCGGCTGAGCGAGGCGGCGCGGCTCGGATTCCGGCGCGGGCTGGTGCCCGCGGGCTCCCTCGACGAGGGCGGCGTCAAGCGCAACGGCCAGCGGTCGCTGGTGCGGGTGGGGCCGGTGTCGTTCGCGCCGGGATTCGAGGTGGTGGAGGCGGAGAACGTCTGGGACGCTCTCACACACGTCACATAGCGCCGCTAAGCTGGGCGTGACGAACGACACGGGGGTCTGGTGCCAAACGACAGGAGTCTGGACGACCGCCGTCGCGAAGCCCTGGCCGCGGTGGCTCCGGGCACGCCGCTGCGCGACGGCCTGGAGCGGATCCTGCGCGGGCAGACCGGCGGGCTGATCGTGCTCGGCCACAACAGCCTCGTCGAGCAGGTGTGCAGCGGCGGGTTCGAGCTCGACGTCGAGTTCTCGGCGACCCGGCTGCGTGAGCTGGCCAAGATGGACGGCGCGATCGTGGTGAGCGACGACCACCGGATCGTGCGCGCCGCCGTACACCTCGTCCCCGACCCCGCCATCCCCACCGACGAGTCGGGCACCCGTCACCGCACCGCCCAGCGGGTCGCCCGGCAGACCGGCCTGCCGATCATCGCGATCAGCAAGTCGATGCGGATCATCGCCCTCTACCTCGACGGCATCCGCTACGTCCTGGAGGAGTCGGCGGCCATCCTGTCCAAGGCCAACCAGGCCCTGGCGACCCTTGAGCGCTACAAGCACCGCCTCGACGAGGTGTCCGGCACGCTGTCGGCGCTGGAGATCGAGGACCTGGTGACGGTGCGTGACGTCGCGGCCGTCGCCCAGCGCCTGGAGATGGTGCGCCGCATCTCCGACGAGATCAAGGGCTACGTGGTGGAGCTGGGCACCGACGGGCGGCTGCTGTCGCTGCAGCTCGACGAGCTGGTGGCGGGCGTCGACTCCGAGCGGGAGCTGGTGGTGCGCGACTACCTCCCGGCCTCGCCGGGCCGGCGTACCCGACGCCTGTCCGACGCCATGCACGACCTCGATCAGCTCTCGGGCGGCGAGCTGCTCGACCTGTCGGCCGTCGCCCACGTCCTCGGCCACGACGACGAGATCGACGGCGCGGTCAGCCCGCGCGGCTTCCGCCTGCTGGCCAAGGTGCCCCGGCTGCCGGCCACCGTCGTCGACCGCCTGGTCAACCACTTCGGCAGCCTGCAGAAGCTGCTGGCGGCCAGCATCGACGACCTGCAGGCGGTGGGCGGTGTCGGCGAGTCGCGCGCCCGCAGCGTGCGCGAGGGCCTGTCCCGCCTCGCGGAGTCGTCGATCCTCGAACGCTACGTCTGACCGCCGGGGCCCGCCGCGCGAGATCAGCGCAGGTGGAACACGCCCTTGTGGCTCTTCAGCCGCCCCATGCGCGCCACGGCCACGTACGTGCCCGGCAGCGCGGTGGGCCGGTCGGCGCGGCAGTCGGTGGTGGAGCGGCGCCGGTCCCAGTCGAGCGACCGGACGTACGGCACGCCTCGCTGCAGCTCGCGCACCTCGCCGCCCGCCCCGCTCACGCAGTCGGAGGTGGACCAGATCCGGTCGTCCCCCGAGGTGATGCGGAGCTCCATGGCCCGGGGCCCCACGTCGGCCCGGCACATCACCGGCCCGGTGTTGACGAGCGACACCAGGAAGTTCGGCCAGGCGCCCGCCGCGTACACCTCCTGCTTGCCCTGCAGGCTCAGCACCAGGTCGGCCTCCTCGCACGGCTCTCCGGGCCGTTTCTGCCTGGCGGAGGAGGCGCTGGTCTTGGGGGTGGGGTTCGGCGTGGGCGTGGGGCTCGCCGTACCGAGGGCGAGGGTGCGCAGTCCCGCGAGGAGGGGATCCGCGGCCGGGGTGGCGCTCGCCGAGGAGTCGGCGCTGGAGGAGCGCTGCGGCCCGTCACTCCCGCTGGAACAGGCCCATGCCACGACGGCCACGACCACCAGCACGGCGATGAGCACGCTCATGCGCCGCCGCCAGTAGACGTCGCCGCCCCCGTCGCCGCCGTCACGCATCGTATCCGGATCCATACGCACAGCATGCTGACGGAGTGGCTGCTTGACGCGGACGACACGCCGTCCCTTGCCATCTCGCAATACGCTGGGGCGCGTGGTTGAGCCGAACCTCCTACACGTCCCCGTTCTGGAGTGGTACGACGCCAACGCCCGGGATCTCCCGTGGCGTGCCGCCGGCGCGACGCCGTGGGGCGTGCTGGTGAGCGAGATCATGCTCCAGCAGACCCCGGTCGTGCGGGTGCTGCCGGTCTGGCACGAGTGGATGGAACGCTGGCCCACGCCCAGGGCGCTGGCCGCCGAGCCGCCGGGTGAGGCCGTGCGGCACTGGGGCCGGCTCGGCTACCCGCGCCGGGCGCTGCGGCTGCACGCCTGTGCCCGGGCCATCACCGAGGAGCACGCCGGCGAGGTGCCGTCCGACCACGCGACGCTGCTGGCGCTGCCCGGCATCGGCGAGTACACCGCCGCCGCGGTCGCGAGCTTCGCGTACGGCGGGCGGCACGCGGTGCTCGACACGAACGTGCGCAGGGTCTTCGCCCGCGCCGTGCGGGCCGAGGAGTATCCGCCGCAGGCCACGTCGGCGGCCGAGCGGCGGCTGGCGGAGGCGCTGCTGCCGGAGCTGGGCGCGGCCCGCTGGGGGGTGGCGGTGATGGAGCTGGGCGCCCTGGTGTGCACGGCCCGCTCGCCCCGCTGCGCCGACTGCCCGATCGCGCGGGTGTGCGCGTGGCGGCTGGCCGGCAAGCCGCCGCACGCGGGGCCGGCCCGCAGGGGGCAGACGTACGCGGGCACCGACCGGCAGTGTCGTGGCCGCCTGCTGGCCGTGTTGCGGGCGGCGCACGGCCCGGTGCCGAAGGAGGCGCTGGACGTGGTGTGGGGCGACGCCGTGCAGCGCGAGCGGGCCCTGGACGGTCTGGTCGCCGACGGCCTGGCGGAGCACCTGCCCGACGGGACCTTCCGGTTGCCGCACGGCTGACGGCGCGCTGAGGGCGCGCTGAGGGCACGCCGAGGGCAGGCTGAGGCGCGCGGAGGGCAGGCTGAGGCGCGCGGAGGGCAGGCTGAGGCGCGCGGAGGGCAGGTGCCATTCGCAAGAGGAATAGCACTCTTAGGAATAAAGGGCGTCCACTAACAATCTTCGCGAAACGCCCGCTCGACGGCCGGTAGAGTCTCGGAGGCGGGCGGCTTCCCGTCTGCCCGCTATGCCCCTTCTGACGATAATGAGGCGCTGGTATGCGCCCTGGCATGCC
Source organism: Nonomuraea sp. NPDC047897 (assembly GCF_043204415.1). NCBI lineage: Bacteria > Bacillati > Actinomycetota > Actinomycetes > Streptosporangiales > Streptosporangiaceae > Nonomuraea > Nonomuraea sp. NPDC047897. The sequence continues at coordinate 234,274 of NZ_JBIDCC010000014.1, forward strand.
ATTGACTGGAGTGAGGGTGGACATGGGCGAGATGGCGGCCAGTGGCGCGCGTCCGGCGACGCGCGACAAGACAGGGCGCGGCGTGAGCAAGGCCATGGAGCCCGAGCTGCGCCAGCTGCTGGCCGGGCTGACCGCGGTCCGGGACGGCGACTTCGGCACCCGGTTGCCCGACGACGCGGGCGGCCTGCTCGGCGAGATCGCCCAGGTGTTCAACGGCATGGTCGACCAGCTCTCCCTGTTCACCTCCGAGGTGACCCGAGTGGCCCGCGAGGTGGGCACCGAGGGGCGGCTGGGCGGCCAGGCAGAGGTGCCCGGCGTCTCCGGCACCTGGAAGGACCTCACCGAGTCGGTCAACGCCATGGCCGGCAACCTCACCAGCCAGGTGCGCAGCATCGCCGAGGTCACCACGGCCGTCGCCAAGGGCGACCTGTCGCAGAAGATCACCGTGGACGCCCGCGGCGAGATCCTGGAGCTGAAGAACACCGTCAACACGATGGTCGACCAGCTCTCCTCCTTCGCCGACGAGGTCACCCGCGTCGCCCGCGAGGTCGGCACCGAGGGCCAGCTCGGCGGCCAGGCCGACGTCAAGGGCGTGGCCGGCACCTGGCGCGACCTCACCGACTCGGTCAACTACATGGCCGGCAACCTGACCGCCCAGGTGCGCAACATCTCGCAGGTGGCGACGGCGGTGGCCCGCGGCGACCTGTCACAGAAGATCACCGTCTCGGCCCGGGGCGAGATCCTGGAGCTGAAGAACACCCTCAACACGATGGTCGACCAGCTCTCCTCCTTCGCCGACGAGGTCACCCGCGTCGCCCGCGAGGTCGGCACCGACGGGCGGCTCGGCGGCCAGGCCGACGTCAAGGGCGTCTCCGGCACCTGGAAGGCGCTGACGGAGTCGGTGAACGTCATGGCCGACAACCTCACCGCCCAGGTGCGCAGCATCGCCGAGGTCACCACGGCCGTCGCCAAGGGCGACCTGTCGCAGAAGATCCGGGTCGACGCCCGCGGCGAGATCCTGGAGCTGAAGGAGACCATCAACACGATGGTCGACCAGCTTTCGGCGTTCGCCGACGAGGTCACCCGCGTCGCCCGCGAGGTCGGCACCGAGGGCCAGCTCGGCGGCCAGGCCACCGTGCGCGGCGTGTCGGGCACCTGGAAGGACCTGACGGACAACGTCAACTTCATGGCCTCCAACCTCACCGGGCAGGTGCGGTCCATCGCGCAGGTGGCGACCGCGGTGGCCAAGGGCGACCTCTCGCAGAAGATCAACGTGGAGGCCAAGGGCGAGGTCGCCGCGCTGGCTCAGACGATCAACACGATGGTCGACACGCTGTCGGCGTTCGCCGACGAGGTCACCCGCGTCGCCCGCGAGGTCGGCACCGAGGGCCAGCTCGGCGGCCAAGCCCGGGTGCCGAACGTGGCCGGCACCTGGAAGGACCTCACCGACAACGTCAACTCGATGGCCGACAACCTGACCAACCAGGTGCGCTCCATCGCCCAGGTCACCACGGCCGTCGCCAGGGGCGACCTGACCAGGAAGATCGACGTGGACGCCCGCGGCGAGATCCTGGAGCTCAAGACCACCATCAACACGATGGTCGACCAGCTCTCCTCGTTCGCCGCCGAGGTCACCCGCGTGGCCCGCGAGGTGGGCAGCGAGGGCCGGCTGGGCGGCCAGGCCGAGGTCGAGGGCGTCTCCGGCACCTGGAAGCGGCTCACCGAGAACGTCAACGAGCTGGCCGGCAACCTCACCCGGCAGGTGCGCGCCATCGCCGAGGTGACCAGCGCCGTCACCTCGGGCGACCTGACCCGGTCGATCACCGTCGACGCCGAGGGCGAGCTGGCCGACCTCAAGGACAACATCAACTCGATGGTGGGCTCGCTGCGCGAGACCACGCGGGCCAACCAGGAGCAGGACTGGCTCAAGTCCAACCTGGCCCGCATCTCCAGCCTCATGCAGGGTCACCGCGACCTGTCGGCCGTGGCCGAGCTGGTGATGAACGAGCTGGCGCCGCTCGTCTCGGCCCAGTACGGCGCGTTCTTCCTGGCGGAGGAGGCGTCCGGCGGCGTCGAGCTGGAGCTCATCAGCGCGTACGGCTACAGCGACGACGCCGAGCGGCCGACCCGCTTCAGGCTCGGCCAGTCGCTGGTGGGCCAGGCCGCCCGGGCCCGCCGGACGATCGCGATGGACGACGTGCCGGCCGACTACGTCCGGATCTCCTCGGCCCTCGGCCACACCACCCCCGCCTCCGTCATCGTGCTGCCGATCGTGGTGGAGGAGCAGGTGCTCGGCGTCATCGAGCTGGGCTCGGTCTACGCCTTCACCGCGGTGCACCGGGCGTTCCTCGACCAGTTGATGGAGACCATCGGCGTCAACGTCAACACGATCATCGCCAACGCCCGCACCGACGAGCTGCTCGTGGAGTCGCAGCGGCTCACCGCCGAGCTGCAGGCCCGCTCGGAGGAGCTGCAGAACCAGCAGGAGGAGCTGCAGCGCTCCAACGCCGAGCTGGAGGAGAAGGCGGCGCTGCTGGCCAGCCAGAACCGCGACATCGAGACGAAGAACCTCGAGATCGAGCAGGCCCGTCAGGAGCTGGAGACCCGCGCCCAGCAGCTCGCGCTGGCCTCGAAGTACAAGAGCGAGTTCCTGGCCAACATGAGCCATGAGCTGCGCACCCCGCTCAACAGCCTGCTCATCCTCGCCCAGTTGCTGGCCCAGAACCACACGCGCAACCTCACCCCCAAGCAGGTCGAGTACGCCAGCATCATCCACTCGGCCGGCTCCGACCTGCTCCAGCTCATCAACGACATCCTCGACCTGTCCAAGGTCGAGGCGGGCAAGATGGACATCGCGCCCGAGCGGGTGCCGCTGCGGCAGCTCCTCGACGACATCGAGGCCACCTTCCGCCCGATGACCATGCAGAAGAGCCTCGACTTCGTCGTCTCGACGGCGGCCGGCGTGCCGGTCGACGTGCTGACCGACGACTCCAGGCTCCGCCAGGTCCTGCGCAACCTGCTGTCCAACGCGGTGAAGTTCACCGAGGCGGGCAGCGTCGAGCTGCACATCGAGCCCGCCGGCCCCAGCGAGGTGCCGTCGCCGGTGCGGGCTCATGGCGCGTCCATCGCCTTCCGGATCAAGGACACCGGCATCGGGATCGCCGAGCCGCAGCTCGAAGCAATCTTCGGCGCGTTCCAGCAGGCCGACGGCACCACCAGCCGCAAGTACGGCGGCACCGGGCTGGGCCTGTCGATCAGCCGGGAGATCGCCCAACTGCTCGGCGGCGCGATCACCGCGCAGAGCACCCCGGGCAAGGGCAGCGTGTTCACCCTCTACCTGCCGGTGGCGCGGCCCGACTTCGGCGAGATGTCGGCCGGTGTCGCCGTGGCCGAGCGGCCCGTCGGCAACGACGAGCCGGTGGCCGCCGCCGTCCTGCCGCCCGCCCCGCAGCCGCAGCAGCAGCGGCGCCTGCTGGTGATCGAGGACCGCGACCGGGGCCTGCTGTCGCTGGTGGCCGAGAGCGCGGTGGCCGACCTGGCCAACAACCGCGACCTGGGTGACATGCGCGGCCCGATCGAGGTCGTCACCGCCGTGGGGGTGCAGGAGGCCGCCGCCGCGCTGGCCGCGCAGGCGTACCACTGCATCGTGCTGGAGCTCGACATGGCCGACGGGGCGGCGCTGCGCTTCCTGGAGGACATGGACGGCGACTCGGCTCTGAGCGGCGTCCCGGTGCTGGCCTACAACAACTGGCGGCTGGACCCGCGCCAGGAGTCCGACCTGCAGGCGCGCACCGGCACCCAGCCGCTGGAGCTGCTGTCCAGCCTCGACGAGCTGCGCGAGCGGATCGCGCTGCACCTGTCAGCCGAGGCTCCGGGCGACGTGCTGCCCCTGGTGCGGCACGAGGAGGTGCCTCGGCCGGTCGCCCAGAAGGTGGACGACACGCTGGCCGGGCGCACGGTGCTCGTCGTCGACGACGACGCGCGCAACCTGTACGCGCTCACCGGCATCCTGGAGATCCACGGGATGCAGGTGCTGCACGCCGAGAACGGTCGCAAGGGGATCGAGGTGCTCACCTCGCACCCCGAGATCGACATCGTGCTGATGGACGTCATGATGCCCGAGATGGACGGCTACGCGGCCACCGCCGCCATCCGTCAGATGCCCCAGTACGCCGAACTGCCGATCATCGCGGTGACGGCCAAGGCGATGCCGGGCGACCAGGAGAAGAGCCTCGCCTCCGGTGCGAGCGACTACGTCACCAAGCCCGTGGATGCGAGCGACCTGCTCGCCCGCATCCAGCGCCGGCTGGCGACGTAAGCGCCCGGCGACCTCTCTCCCGCCCAGCAAGAGCCCATCCACCGCCCGAGGAGTAGGACGTGCACGAGCCCGAACAACGCCCTGAGCGGGGCACCGGCCTCGGGCGGCTGGCCGCCACCGTGGAGCGGCTGCGCCGTGAGGTGCGCGAGGCGCACGCCGCCGCCGACGGCCGCGCGCTGATCGAGCTGGCCAAGGGCATCCTGGTGGAGCGGCTGCGCTGCAACCCCGCCGAGGCGGCCCGCCAGCTCGCCGCGCTCGCCGAGCAGACCCAGCTCTCGCAGCTCGAACTCGCCGCCGACATCGTCAACCAGGCGGCCCAGGACCGGCTGACCGAGGTGGCCAGCCAGTTCGTGGTCGCCGCCGTCGAGCCCGGTGAGCCGACTGCGGAGCCGGTCGCCGAGCAGGACGACCCCTCCCTCGCCGTACGGCTGCGCACCGCCGAGAGCGGCGTCCTGGCGGCCCGCGACACCCAGGCGGTCAGCGAGTCGCTGCTCCAGCACGCGCTGGCCCCGCTGGGCGCCACGACGGTCGCCGTGTGGGCCGCCGGCACGGACGGCTCGCTCACCCTGGCGGGCTCGGCCGGGTTCGCCTCCGGGCAGGCCATGCGCTGGCGGTACGTGCCGCCGGGGGTCGCCACGCCCGCCCGTCACGCCCTGGTGGACCGGCGCGCGGTGTGGTTCGACGATCTGGCGGAGGTGGGGCTGCCGTCGATCGGCCACCAGCCGGGCGACCGGTCCGGCCGGGTGACCGTGCCGGCCGGCACCGGCGGGCGCATCCTGGGCGTCCTGGAGATCGGCTGGCCGCATCCCCTCTCACCGCAGCCGCCGGCGATCCAGCGGCAGGTGGAGGCCCTGGCGGAGCTGGTGGCCCACACGCTGGAGTCGCATCCGGTGATCGCGCCGCAGCCGCCCGACATCGAGCTGGTGGACCTGGCCAACGGGCTGCACGACCCCGCGCTCATCCTGCGCCCGCACCTGACCGGCGAGGGCGACCTGGCCGACTTCCGCATCCAGCACACCAACGCCAACTTCGTCGACTTCGCCGGCCGCCCGCGCAGCGCCGTCAGCGGCGCGCTGATGCTGGAGGCCTATCCGATGGCCGCCGGCGAGGGCGGGCTGTACGAGAAGATCGAGCACGTCCACGCCACCGGTGAGCCGTTCCGGGCCGAGCGGATGCCGCTCACGGCGCTGATCGACGAGGTGCCGCTGACCGCCATCGCCGACATCAGCATCAGCCGGCACGGCGAGAGCGTGCTGCTGATCTGGCGTGTCCTGGACGAGGCGGCCCGGGTGGCCGGTCTGCTCCAGCACGCCCAGCGGCTGGGCCGCATCGGCGGCTTCGAGGAGAACCTCGCCACCGGCGAGATCACCTGGAACGCCCAGCTCTACACCCTGCTGGGCCGGCCGCCCACCGCCAGCCCCATCTCCCTGCAACTGCTGCCGCAGCACGCCCACCCCGACGACGCGATCGGCATCGGCCGGTTCCTGCGGACGCTGCTGCACCACCACCTGCCCGCGTCCACGGCCTTCCGGATGCAGCGCTCCGACGGGGTCTCCCGGCACATCCGGGTGGTCGCCGAGCCGGTGCTGGACGCCCACGGCGACCTGCTGAGCATCCGAGGCGCGTACCAGGACATTTCTGCACAACACTGGACAGAGGTGGCGCTGGCCGCCACGCGCGACCAGCTCGCCCACTCCGAGCAGCAGGCCGCCGAGCGCAACCGCCTCGCGCTGCAGCTCCAGCAGGCCATCATGCCGCCAACACACGGCCCGATCGAGGCGTTCGACCTGAAGATCGCCGTACGGTACCGGCCGGCCGAGGAGGAGCACCTCGTCGGCGGCGACTGGTACGACTGCGTGATCCTGCCGTCCAAGCAGGTGCTGCTGTCGGTCGGCGACGTGGCCGGCCACGGCATCGACGCGGCCACCGGCATGGTCATCCTGCGCAACGCGCTGCGCGGCCTGGCCGCCACGGGGGCGGGCCCCGCGCAACTGCTGACCTGGCTCAACCTCGTCGCCCACCACCTGACCGAGCAGGTCACCGCCACGGCCATCTGCGCGCTGTTCGACCCGGAGACCCGGACGCTGCGCTGGGCCCGGGCCGGCCACTTCCCGCCGATCATGGTCCGCCGGGACGAGGCGCGGGAGCTGCCGATGATCGACGGCGTGCTCCTCGGCGCGCTGTCCGAGGCGCACTACGAGGAGGGCAGCGTCCGGCTGGAGAAGGAGGACGTCCTGCTCATGTACACCGACGGCCTGATCGAGCGCAAGGACCGCAGCCTGGAGCAGTCTCAGCGGCAACTCCTCAGCGTGGCCACGACCGCCGTTCCGTCGCTGGAGCAGCGGCTCGACCACCTGCTCACCTACAGCAAGTCCGACACCGACGACGACACGTGCGTCATCGGCATCCAGCTCCGCTGACCGGGGGTCAGACGATCCACGGCGGCACGCCGTAGTCGCCGTCGCCGTCGGCCGCGAGCGCCCTCGCGCCGGCGGGCGCGGTGACGACGGCGGCGTACCCCTCGTCCGGATCGGCCAGCACGCGCCGGACGGTCCTCGCCGGCATCACCACGGTGTCGCCGGCCGCGACCTGGTGGGTCTCGCCGCCCAGCTCGACGGTGGCCGCCCCGCTCAGCCAGGTCCACACCTGCTCGACGTCGAAGTCGTGCGCCGGGCCCTCGGCTCCCGGCTTGGCGTCCACCCGCCACAGCGACCGGGAGGCACCGCCCTGGGTGGGCGAGGCGAACGTGGTCATCACCCCGTTCGCCGTCTCCGACCTGCGCGCCTCGGCGCCACGAATGACAGTCATGCCCTGCTCCCCTACAATAGACAAAGAAGTTGTCCATATAGTTAACCAGGTTGTCTATCGTGTCAAGTGACCCTCCCGGCTTCGAACTGCCGCTCCTGCTCCTCCTGGGCTTCCGCGTGCTCATCGACGAGCTGCACGACGAGCTGGCCCGCCAGGGCCATCCCGAGCTGCGGCCCATGCACGGCTTCGTCATGCAGGCCATCGGCCACGGCACCACCGCCGTGGAGCTCGGCCGTACGCTCGGCGTGTCCAAACAGGCGGCCGGCAAGACCATCGAGACCCTGGAACGGACCGGGCACGTCGAGCGCGCCGTCGACCCGGCCGACAGCCGGCGCAAGCTCGTCCGGCTCACCCCGCGCGGCCTCGACGCCCTCACCCGCTCCGCCCGCGTCTTCGACGCGCTCCGCCGCCGCTGGGCCGACCAGCTCGGCGCGGACCGCCTGCTCGCCCTGGAGGCCGACCTGCGCAAGGTCACCCCGCCCGACCTGTTCCGCCTGGACATGCCGGGCTGGTTCGGCACCCTCTGACCGCACACCCGAACCCGACCCGCACACCCGCACGCCTCGAACGACCCGGACCCACTCGCACGACCCGGACCTACTCGGACGGCCCGAATCCACTCGGACGACCCGAACCCACTTGCACGACCCGAACCCGCTCGGACGACCCGAACCCGCTCGGACGGCCCGGAGGACGGTCAGCCGGTGGCGGCCACGCCGGTCAGGCGGCGAGCTGGAGGCCCAGGCCGGTGAGGTTGGTGCGGGCCCAGTCGAGCTCCTGCGCCAGCACCGACACCAGCGCCCCAGGCCCCTTGGCCCGTCCCGGAACGATCAGGTTGTGCGTCTCCACCTCGATGTGGGCGTTGCCGCTCACCGCCCCCGACAGCATCGCCGTCAGCGTGTCGTGCAATACCGCACCCGTGCTGGGCGTCTCGCCGGTGTGGTTGTGCACGTGGCCCAGCTTGACCACCGGCGCTCCCGCGGCGGCCAGCCCGCGCAGGGTCTCCCCCGCCTCCTCGGAGCCACCCGCGAGATGGCAGGCGTCGAGACAGACACCCAAATGCTCGGAGTCGATCCCGCAGACCCGCTCCAGCGCCTGCTCGGTGGTCTCCAGCACGCATCCCGGCCACGGCTCGAACCCGACGCGGATCGTCTTGCCGGTCACGCTGTAGATGCCGCGCAACTCGCGCGCCAGGCGCTCCAGGCGGCGGGTGGCGATGGCGTGCAGGTCGGCCGGCCAGTCGCGCCGCCAGCCGATCGGGATGGTGGAGATGCTGCCGAACCGTACGTCCTCCGGCAGCAGGAACGCCAGGATCTTGGCCAGCGCCATCGTGTAGCGGTAGCGCTCGGGCTTGGCCCAGTCGGGCCCCGGCACCTCCTGGTTGCGGCCGCCGGTGCCGTTGAGGCTGACGACCTCCAGGCCACGCTCCTCCAGGGAGCGGCGCAGCCGTACGAGCTCGATCCGGTCGGCCGTGAGGTGGTCGGCCACGGTGGGCGACAGCCACAGACCGATGCCCATCCGCTCCACCCCGAGCCGCTTGCGCACCGGCACCGCGTAGCGGGTCAGGTGCGCGATCAGGTTCTCCAGATCCTCGGCTGGGTGTACACCCGCGTTGTAGGCGAGGTGAACGAGCGTTCCGTCGTCGTGACGCAGGCGCATCGGTTCCTCCACGGCTTGAGCTTGTCGCGTCCCAGCGCCCGTCTCGGGATCGCGCGGGACCTGTCGAGCTTGCCCGATCGGGGCGAAGCAACGCGTCCGCCCTGGGTTGACTGCCGCGTACTCCCCAGGGAGCAGCCTCACCCCAGACAAGCGATCTAGTGGCCTACTTGGGACAGGCTTGGCAGCGCTCTACGCAGTGTAGTACTACTCGGCGTCGCAAATCACCTTTCCGTCCAACGATTCGGCAACGCCGCCGCACTGCGTGACGAGCCGCCCACCGTGCGGCCGCGCACCGCGACACCCGCCGGCCCCACGAGAGCTCGCGAGGGCCGGGTCGCACGTACATTTTTATGATGAACCTAGTTTTCCTATTGACACAGACTTAGGTTCGTCATAAATTTAGGCCATCGCGAACGAGAGGAACCCCGTGAACCTGCGCGTAACCCCCACGTCCACCAAGGTCAAGTCCGGCAACAACAGTGACCAGTACGGCGGCAGCATCCGCACCAACCCCCGTCCCGTCCCGCCCAGGCTGCTGCGCGGCAAGAAGGGCCGCTGAGGAGGACCGTTGCACCCTTCCCCCCACCCCCACCCCGAGGTGCTCGCCACCACCAGGACCCGTGCCCAGGCCCCGGGCACGCCCGGCCTGCCCGTCCATACCCAGGCACACCCCTTCTCGGCGGCGGCCACGGCCGTCGGAGCGGACGTCGCCCTCCGCCTCCACGAAGGCGCGCTCCCCGCCGCGCACCAGGCGATGCCGGCGGGGCCGCTCCGCCCCGCCACACTGCGGCGCCGCCTCGCGGCTGACCCGCGAGTGCCGTACTCCCGCGATCGGCCACCACGACGAGACAGGACCCCCCGTTGACGCGGAAACGGTGAACCCGGGCCGCCTCTCGTCCGACTGTGCAGGGTGACGGGAGGACGAGATGACCGATGAGCTGCTGGTGGTACGCGCCCAGTTGGGCGAGCGCGCCGCCCTGGCCGAGCTGGTCGCGCGTTGGCGGGTGCCGGTGTGGACGTACGCGCGGCGCATGCTGGACGCCGAGCGGGCCGACGACGTGACCCAGGAGATCTGGCTCGCCGTGGTCCGCGGCCTGCCCCGGCTGCGTGACCCCGGCAGGTTCGCGCCATGGCTGTTCACGATCGCCCGCCGGTCGGTGGCCGACCGGCTGCGCGGCCAGTACGCCTCGGAGCACGAGGCACTCGCTGACGGCGACGCAACCGTCAGCGACCCGGTCGAGGCCATCGTGGACCGCGCCGAGCTGGTGAGCGCCCTGTCCGGACTGCCGCTGCTGGAACGGGAGATCCTCGTGCTGTTCTATCTCGAGGACCTGTCGGTGGAGGACTGCGCGCAGATCTGCCAGGTCCCCTCCGGCACGGTCAAGTCCCGGCTCAACCGCGCCCGTCGCCTGCTGCGTGAGCACCTGGAGACGAAGGGATACCTGCCATGACCGAGGAGCGGCCGCGCCTGTCGGCGCGGGAGATGATCGAACGGCTCGAACCGTCGCTGTCGCCGTGGCGGCGCGTGCGGGCCTTGGTGGCGCTGCTGGCCGGGCTGACCGGCGTGGTGTTCGTGACCGGGCTGTGGTGGACCGAGCCCGGCCCACTCCCGGACCGCACCCACCTGGCGTTCGCACTGTTCACCGGGTGCTGCCTGGCCTGGACCGGCTACGGGTGCTGGCTCCTGACCCGCCGGGTGCCGCTGTTCGCCACCGACCGGGTGGTCGCCGCCTGGATCGGCGTGACCGCCTCGGCGGCCACCACCGCGCTCGTCGCCGCTGTCGCCCTCCAGCGCGGCACCGGCCCTGGGCCAGCCCTGGCGGTCGGCGGCCTGTTCGTCGCGGCGGCGCTGGTGCTGGCCGTACGGGCCCATGCCCGCCGGACGGCGCTGCTACGCCGCCTGCGCGAGCTGACCGGCGAGGAGGGCGGCGAGGCCAGCGGCTCAGGCGAGGCGCACCGCCCCGGAGACGAGTAGGCCAGGCACGAGCCGCGGGAGCGGCGGGCACTGGGTCAGGCCGCCGCCGAGTTGCCCCGGACCAGGCGAAGCCGGCCAGCAGACCGCGCGAAGCCGGCCAGCCGGACCACGCGAGGCCGGTGCCTGCGCCGGGAGATGCGAAACCCCCGGGTGGAGAATCACCCGGGGGTTTCGGACGGACCTGTGGGTCGTCAGCTCTGAATCGAGCCGGCGATCGCCGCGGCCGAGTCGGGGACCTGCGTGGACGCGTTTTCACCGGTGAAGATGAACTTCGCGTTGTCGCCCTCGCCCTCGATGGTGACCTTGACGACCTGCCCCGGACGGAGCTCGCCGTACAGGATCTTCTCCGACAGCGAGTCCTCCAGCTCCCGCTGGATGGTGCGGCGCAGCGGACGGGCGCCCATCACCGGGTCGTAACCACGGTCGGCGAGCACCTGCTTGGCCTCGGGCGAGACCTCCAGGCCCATGTCGCGGTCCTTGAGCCGGGCGTCGACCTGGGCGAGCATCAGATCCACGATCTGGATGATCTCGACCGGCGTCAGCTGGTGGAAGACCACGATGTCGTCGACACGGTTGAGGAACTCGGGCCGGAAGTGCTGCTTGAGCTCCTCCTGGACCTTGGCCTTCATCCGCTCGTAGTTGGACTCGGTGTCGTTGGACTTGGCGAACCCGACCCCGATGCCCTTGGAGATGTCACGGGTGCCGAGGTTGGTGGTCATGATGATGACCGTGTTCTTGAAGTCGACCACGCGGCCCTGGGCGTCGGTCAGGCGACCGTCCTCCAGGATCTGCAGCAGCGAGTTGAAGATGTCGGGGTGGGCCTTCTCGATCTCGTCGAAGAGGACCACGGAGAACGGCTTGCGCCGCACCTTCTCGGTGAGCTGGCCGCCCTCCTCGTAACCGACGTAGCCGGGAGGCGAGCCGAACAGCCGGGAGACGGTGTGCTTCTCCATGAACTCCGACATGTCCAGGCTGATCAGAGCGTCTTCGTCGCCGAAGAGGAACTCCGCCAGAGCCTTGGACAGCTCGGTCTTACCGACACCGGACGGGCCGGCAAAGATGAAGGAGCCACCCGGGCGACGCGGGTCCTTCAGACCCGCACGGGTGCGGCGGATCGAGCGGGACAGACCCTTGATGGCGTCGTCCTGACCGATGATCCGCTTGTGCAGCTCGTCCTCCATGCGGAGCAGGCGCTGCGACTCCTCCTCGGTCAGCTTGAAGACCGGGATGCCGGTGGCGGTCGCCAGGACCTCGGCGATGAGCTCCTCGGTGACCTCGGCCACGACGTCCATGTCGCCGGCCTTCCACTCCTTCTCCCGCCGCTCGCGCTTGAGCTGGAGCTGCTTCTCCTGGTCGCGGAGGGCAGCCGCCTTCTCGAAGTCCTGCGCGTCGATCGCGGACTCCTTGTCGCGGCGGACGTTGGCGATCTTCTCGTCGTACTCGCGCAGGTCCGGCGGAGCGGTCATCCGGCGGATGCGCATCCGCGAGCCGGCCTCGTCGATGAGGTCGATCGCCTTGTCGGGAAGGTAGCGGTCGCTGATGTAGCGGTCGGCCAGCTGCGCGGCGGCCACCAGCGCACCGTCGGTGATGGACACCCGGTGGTGCGCCTCGTAGCGGTCGCGCAGACCCTTGAGGATCTCGATCGTGTGGCTGAGCGAAGGCTCGGCCACCTGGATCGGCTGGAACCGGCGCTCCAGCGCCGCGTCCTTCTCAAGGTATTTGCGGTATTCGTCCAGGGTCGTGGCACCGATGGTCTGCAGCTCGCCACGGGCCAGCATCGGCTTGAGGATGCTGGCGGCGTCGATCGCGCCCTCGGCGGCACCCGCACCCACGAGCGTGTGCAGCTCGTCGATGAACAGGATGATGTCGCCGCGGGTGCGGATCTCCTTGAGCACCTTCTTCAGGCGCTCCTCGAAGTCGCCGCGGTAGCGCGAACCGGCCACCAGAGCGCCGAGGTCAAGCGTGTAGAGCTGCTTGTCCTTCAGCGTCTCGGGCACCTCACCCCTGACGATCTTCTGGGACAGGCCCTCGACGACGGCGGTCTTGCCGACGCCGGGCTCGCCGATGAGAACGGGGTTGTTCTTGGTCCTCCGGGAGAGGACCTGCATGACCCGCTCGATCTCCTTCTCACGGCCGATCACCGGATCCAGCTTGCCCTCGCGGGCGGCCTGGGTCAGGTTGCGGCCGAACTGGTCGAGCACCAGGGACGTCGACGGGGCCGACTCCTGCGGACCGCCCGCCGCGGCCGGCTCCTTGCCCTGGTAGCCGTGGAGCAACTGGATGACCTGCTGCCTGACACGGTTGAGATCGGCTCCAAGCTTGACCAGCACCTGGGCCGCCACACCCTCACCCTCACGGATGAGCCCGAGCAGGATGTGCTCGGTGCCGATGTAGTTGTGACCCAGTTGCAAAGCCTCACGGAGCGACAGCTCAAGAACCTTCTTGGCCCGCGGGGTGAACGGAATGTGCCCCGACGGAGCCGACTGGCCCTGGCCGATGATCTCCTCGACCTGCTGACGCACACCCTCAAGGCTGATGCCCAGGCTCTCCAGAGCCTTGGCGGCTACGCCCTCTCCTTCATGGATCAAACCAAGAAGAATGTGCTCAGTGCCGATGTAGTTGTGGTTGAGCATCCTGGCTTCTTCTTGCGCCAGGACGACAACCCGCCTCGCTCGGTCGGTGAACCTCTCGAACATCTCGTCGCTCCTCACAGAGCGGTCAGTCAGGCCGGTTAATCCGGTCCCGTCATCCCGCATGCTAGCCCTGGCTCGGCGAACCGTGCCCACTGCCGCTGACACGCTCTATAGCAGAGACGTTCCCCGAGAGCAGGGCGTTCACCCTCTATCCAACTACCGTTCGGGCGTGACGTGTTCCCGATACGCCGCAAGCGAACGATGTTTAGGGGATCTCGGGGAAGCGGTCTCAAATCACCACTTCGGCGCGGGCAGATCAACACGGATCGCCGTCGGACGCTTGAGCGAGCAGACCCAGGGCGGCCCTCGCTCGTACATCGCGGATGTCGCGTCCGTAACCCATACGAACTCATCCTACGTGCCGGACCCAAATCCCCGCCAATCCGATCGAGATAGCCTCCCGCACACCGACCGGCGTCGCGCCCGCCGATACGCCACGCCATTCCCACCGCACCCGCCATCAGTCCACCGCCCCGCGCGTCGCGGGTCGGCCGCGGGGTCGCCCGAGGTTCGTCTCAAGGGCCTCTGGAGGCGGCGGGTCACCGTCTCTCCGACACGCCGGGATTCGCGCGCAAGTGACGCGTGAGATTTCCGCCGGTTACGCGTGAGTGCGTGCGGGAATCGGGCAGTGCCGCGTGGATGAAGTGCCCACAGGTCATGTCGAGTCCGTACGTGCCGCCCCCCGCCACGCATCGGGACGGCTACGACCCGGGCGGCGCAGAAAGGTCGCCGGGGTCGGAACCGCGTGCGGCCCATCGAGAGCACGGATGCCCCCGAACGCGGGCAGGCGACTCACCGCCGCGCCCCGCCCCGCGCGCCTTCTGGCGGGCTCGGGCGCCGGGCGGGGAAACGCACGGGCAGGAGAACGGACGCCGTCGAAGGAACGTGCGAGCCGACGCCGGGTGACGCCGAACAGGCGGGGGGGCCGCGGAGAACCAGCACCCGCAGAGCAGTCGGAAGCCCGAGCGGAACTGAGCCCGAGCGGAACTGAGCCCGAGCGGAACTGAGCCGGAGCAGAGCCGAGCCCGAGCGGAACGGGCGGAGGGGACCCGCGATAACGGAAGCCTGCGAACAACGCGGACCCGGGGAGTACGGGAAACCGTGGCCGGCAATGGCGTGCAGGGCTGTGGGCGCGGGAGGTGAGCGGGCGGTGGACGAAGCGGCGCCCTGGTACGGCGGCTCGGCCGCGACGGCGAGCCCGCCTGGAACGGGACAGGGCGAAGAAACCCGTTTCGCCGGAGTACCGGACGAAAAGACTTGCGCCTACGGCATTCGCGCGCAGGAAGGAGAACGACCGGATGCCCAAAAGCCTGCAAAAGACGGGACATCCGAAGATCATTTACTGTCGAGCTGTCCACTATTTGGGACGACACCCGTAAATGATCATGCGCTTATGGCGTTCGCCGGGGTCCGAGGCGAACGGCATAAGCGCATGGTCGGCGCGAGCGGCCCTCTCAGTGAGCCGCTTCGTACTTCTCCACGACGGTGGAGGCGATACGGCCCCGCTCGCTCACGGGCAGGCCGTGAGCCTTGGCCCACTGACGGATCTCCGAGCTCTTCTCGCGGCTCATCGCACGCTGCCCGCCACGCCCCTTCTTCCGCGTGGACACGGCGCCGGCGCGGCGGGCGTGCTGCACGAAAGGTGAGAGGGCGTCCCTGAGCTTCTTGGCGTTAAGGTCGCTGAGGTCAATCTCATAGGAGGCGCCGTCAATAGCGAAGCTGACCGTCTCATTGGCCTCGCCGCCATCGAGGTCATCGATGAGAATCTCCTGGATCTGCTTGGCCATCTACGCAATCCTTTCCCGGAGCATTGTTCATTCGCTGGCCCAAACATATACCCGAAAAGGCGCGGAGACAATTCAGCGCTGCCAGGATTCCCTGAGTCGCCGATCAGTCGCCCCTACTCGGCCCGATCCCGGTGGTTTGGACGCCGCCAGGACCCCTCGGCGCGCAGCAACTTCACCGCGCCAAAGATGAAGACCCCCCCGACGACCGCCGGCGGGATGAGCGCTGACAATACCTCTGTTACGGCTTGCATTGGTCCTCGCCTCCACAGCGGACAGGGTTTGGCGGGCCGCCCATAATGCCCACGCGGCGCGGCAGAGCATGAGCAGCCCTCATGCAGCACTAGGCGTCAACCGCCTGCACCCGACGATAGCGGCAGCCTCACGGGCTACGCGCGGCAGGGACGCCACATCGGCGGCCCAGATGCCCCATAGCCTAATGCCAGTCTCTCCAGGCTCCTTACCGGATCAAGCGAAAATTTTGCGGAAAGGCGCCCGAGCCGCGACCGCCCCGGTCAACGAAGATCTTTGACGACCAGTGTTCCGGCAAGCCTGTCATGGGGTCCACGCTGCAGCGGCTTGTCGATCAGGATGAGCATCCCGACCGCGAAGGCGAAGATTCCGGCCAGCACATTGACGCCCGGAATGCCCATCAGCATGGCAGGTCCCGCATACACAAGCGAGCGTTTCAGCAGAGCCGGCCGTGGAACGTCGTCCGGGACGACACGAATCCTCATGATCGCCTTGCCGAACGTGCGCCCGCCACGGTAATGGGCGGACCAGTCGTAGCCGGCATAACCCAGCCCCGCGAGCATCCAGGCGAACACGCCGGGCAACCGGCCGTGGAAGACGTCCAGCACCCCGACAGTCCGGAAGACACCCCACAGCGCGATGAACAGAATGTAATAGCAGACCCCGAGGATCAGGCCTTCAATGAGCCGTGCGGTCAGCCGTTCCCACCATTCCGCGGGCACCACGCCCGCCGGCGTCCCGGCCATAACCTCACCCCGCCCATCGGCGAACCCGGCAGGCTCCCATTGTGGTACGGCCCCGGCACACAAAACAGAGGCCGGCCAGCAGCCGACCTCTGTTCGGGTGCCCCGGAGAACTACTTGATCTTCACCACCACCGTTCCGCCGACCTTGTCGGCGAACGTCTGCTGCAGCGGCTTGTCCCAGAGCTGGGAGGCGCCGTTGACGGCCACGACCACCCAGCCGAGCAGGGTCGCGAGGATCGGGATGGGCAGCGCGGTCAGGATGTAACCGCCCCACGTCACCGCGGCCCGCTTGAGCGCCACGTCGGTGGCCAGGCCACCGGGCGGCACCGGCCCGCCGACCGGGACGATCTTGATGCCCATGACCATCTTGCCGACCGTCTGACCCTTGAGCTTCGTCATGAAGAACTCGTAGGCGATGTAGACGGCCGTGAGCACCACCGCCACCAGGACCCCGACCGTGACACTGCTGAGGCCGGACGTGGCCCCGGTGTTCCAGTCGAAGGAGGCGAGGAGGAGCGCCGAGAAGATCACCGTCACCACGAAGGTCACCACGCCGAAGATGACGCCGTCGACGATGCGCGCCACGAGTCGCTGCCACCACTCGGCCAGCGGGGCGGGAGCACCGGGAGGCTGCACGCCGACCGGCTGCCCGTATGCCGTGCCGTAGGCGGGCTGCCCGTAGCCCGGCTGGCCGTACTGACCCGGCTGCCCGTAGCCCGGCTGGCCGTACTGACCGGGCTGACCGGGCTGACCGGGCTGGTCGTAGCCCGGCTGCCCGTAGCCCTGCTGGGGCTGCTGCCCGTACTGCTGGCCGGGCTGGCCGTAGCCCGGCTGCCCGTACTGCTGCCCCGAAGGCGGCTGCTGACCGTAACCGTGCTGCTGGCCCGACGGGTCCTGCTGGCCGTAGCCGTGCTGCTGGCCCGACGGGTCCTGCTGGCCGTAACCCGGCTGCTGCTGACCGTAGCCCGGCTGTCCGTACTGCTGGCCGGGCTGGCCGGGCTGGCCGTAGTCCGGCTGTGAGGCCGGCTGCTGACCGTACTGCGGCTGCTGACCGTAGCCGGGCTGGCCGTAGTCGGGCTGCTGACCGTAACCCGGCTGGGACTGGCCCTGCTGGCCGTAGCCGGGCTGCCCGTACTGCTGGGGCTGGCCGTAGTCGGGCTGCTGGCCATAGCCGGGCTGCGGCTGCTGACCGTGGCCCGGCTGGCCGTAACCCGGCTGCGCGTACTGCTGCCCGGAAGGGTCCTGCTGACCGTAACCGGGCTGCGACTGGCCCTGCTGGCCGTAGCCGGGCTGCCCGTACTGCTGGCCGGGCTGCGCGTACTGCTGGCCGGGCTGGCCGTACTGCTGGGGCTGGCCGGGCTGGCCGTATGAGGGCTGGGCCTGGCCGTAGCCGGGCTGGGACTGCGCCTGCTGCCCGTAGCCGGGCTGGGCGTAGTCGTCGGCCCGGTAGCCCACGATCGTCGCGTCGGGGTCGGCCTCGCCGTGGGGGCGGTTGGGGTTGTGCTGTCCGTAGGGGGGCGACCCGGGAGCGTGCTCGCCGGAATCGTCCTGTGGATACGGCGGCTGTCCGGTGCTCACCGTGTCACCTCGCTTCGCGTGCGCGTGTGGCACGTGTCAGGACACATGCCTGTGCTGCCCAACGTATCGACATAGGTATCAACAATCACCTTTCCTGTTGGTCAAGGCCCGTGTCACCCGATGTCAGGTGGAGCAGCATGCGGGTGTTGCCCAGGGTGTTCGGCTTGACGT
The DNA here is from genome assembly GCF_043204415.1 of Nonomuraea sp. NPDC047897. NCBI lineage: Bacteria > Bacillati > Actinomycetota > Actinomycetes > Streptosporangiales > Streptosporangiaceae > Nonomuraea > Nonomuraea sp. NPDC047897. The sequence continues at coordinate 252,257 of NZ_JBIDCC010000014.1, forward strand.
GTTCGAGATCGAGAAACTCGGCCACACCCTCGTCGTACGAGGCCAGGAGTTCGGCATAGACCTCGGGTGAGACGGGGGTGCCCTGAATCGGACGGAACCCGTGCCTGGCGAAGAAGTCGACCTCGAAAGTCAGGCAGAAAACCCGCCTGAGCCCCAGATCCCTCGCCGTGCGGATCAACGCGGAGACGATCCGGTGGCCGATCCCCAGGCCCCGGGACGCGGGGTCCACGGCGACCGTGCGGATCTCGGCCAGATCCTCCCAGAGAACGTGCAGCGCGCCACACCCGACGACCTGCCCGCTCCGCTCGGCCACCCAGAACTCCTGGACGTCCTCGTACAGCGTGACAGTGGCCTTCTCCAGAAGGCGTGGACCCGCACCGGCGTAGGTGTCGACCAGGCGCCTGATGGTCCTGACGTCGGACGTGCGGGCGCGCCGCACCACGACTTCGGTGTCAGGGACTGTCACTTCGGCGACCTGCTCCATGGGTTACCAGCGTACAGATCCCATTACGGCTCCTACCAAAATCCCACCTGTCCGCTCCATCCGGCATATCGCTCTGGCCTACACGAGTCACCCCACCTGCGACCCAACCACGGGCAAACAGGGCGTAAAGTCGCCCATGGGTGAAGGGACAGGACACCACCTTGTGACTCTTCGGTGGCTGAACCTCTACAGACTTGGCAGTTCTGGTTGAGCACCAACCCAACGTGCACTAGTGTCCAGCGACGATGTCACCCGCGCGTCCCGCGTGGAGACGCGCCCAATCCCCGTGCGGGGAACCGGGGACCCGCCGGTGGCCGGTGCGCCATCTGGGGTGAGTCCGAGCTCCGGCTCGGTAGGGCTGCTCCGGCCCGAACCCGTCAGCTAACCCGGTAGGCGTCGATGAGAGGAGCCGATTGGTGAAGCGTACGCGCGGTCGCGAGAGGACCTCAGCGGGCACCCACGCCCGCCCTCCGCATCAGACCGGCCCGCGCCGTCTCGCCCTACTCGGCACCGCCCTCGTCGCCGCCACGGCCCTGTTCGCCGGCGCCGGGGCGGCCCCGGCCGCCGCCGATCCCGAGCCGTCCCTCAACTCGCTCGCCAAGCAGGTCGAGCAGATGCACGTGGACATCGAGAAGCTGGCCGAGCAGTACAACGCCCAGCGGGAGAAACTCAAGACCGCCCAGAAGACCGCCGAGGCCGCCAAGAAGACGCTGGCGACCAGCGAGGCCGACCTGGCGGCCAAGCGGACCAAGGCCGCCCAGATGGTCGAGAGCCAGTACATCTCCGGCGTCATGGGGCGGGCCCTGCCCTTCCTGAGCGCCGGCGACCCCGAGCGGTTCCTCGACCACGCCGCCACCTCCTACGCGCTGGCCCAGCAGCAGACCGAGCAGCTCAAACAGGTCCTCGACGCCATGGAGTCGGCCAGGCGGGCCAGAGACGAGGCCAAGACCCACATGGAGGAGGTCGGCGAGCTCGTCAGCGACCTCAGCGCCAAGCGTGCCAAGATCGTGAAGATGGTCGCCAAGGTCGAGAGCAACCTCTACCGGCGGGCGGTCGGCGAAGCCGGCCGGCCGGGCACCAGGGCCACGCGCGTCAGCCTGCCCGTGGTCGGCTCGGGCAAGGCCGCCGAGGCCGCCCGCTGGGCGCTCACGCAGCAGCTCAAGCCGTACGTCTGGGGCGCCGAGGGGCCCAGCTCCTACGACTGCTCCGGCCTGGTCATGGCGGCCTACCAGCGGGTCGGCATCTCGCTGCCGCACTACACCGGCAGCCAGTGGACCGCCGGCCGGCACATCTCCAAGGACGAGCTGCGCGCCGGCGACCTGGTCTTCTTCTACAACGACCTGCACCACGTCGGCATCTACATCGGCGGCGGGCTGATGGTCCACGCGCCGCGCACGGGTGACGTGGTGCGCGTGGCCTCGATCGCCCGGCGTCCGTACGCGGGAGCCGTCCGCGTCGCCGACTGAGGCGCCATCCGGGCGGCGGCGGGACACCGGAGTGCCCCGCCGCCCGCGCTCAGTGGGCCGGCTTGACCAGCGGGAAGAGGATCGTCTCGCGGATGTTCCGGCCGGTGAACGCCATGATCATCCGGTCGATGCCGGCGCCCATGCCGCCCGTCGGCGGCATGGCGTACTCCAGGGCCTGCAGGAAGTCCTCGTCGAGCTGCATGGCCTCGACGTCGCCGCCGGCGGCCAGCAGCGACTGCTCGACCAGGCGGCGGCGCTGCTCGATCGGGTCGTTGAGCTCGGAGTAGGCGGTGCCCAGCTCGGTGCCGAACCCGATCAGGTCCCACTTCTCGGTGAGCAGCGGGTCGTCGCGGTGGGTGCGGGCGAGCGGCGAGGTCTCAAGCGGGTAGTCCATGACGAACGTGGGCTGCACGAGCTTGTGCTCGACCAGCTCCTCGAACAGCTCCTGCACGACCTTGCCCTGCCCCCACTTGGGGTCCCAGTGGACGTCGTGCTTGTCGGCGAGCACGCGCACCCGCTCCAGCGGGGTGCCGGTGGTGACCTCCTCGCCGACCGCGTCGGAGACCAGGGTGTAGAGGGGGACGCGCGGCCACCGCTCCAGGCCGAGATCGATCTCGGTGTCGCCGTGCCTGACCACCGTGGTGTCGAGCGCGGCGACGACGGCCTTCTGGTACATCCGCTGCGTCAGGTCGGCCATGTCGTGGTAGTCGAGGTAGGTGCCGTAGGCCTCGAGCATGGTGAACTCGGGGTTGTGCGTGGAGTCGGCGCCCTCGTTGCGGAAGTTGCGGTTGACCTCGAAGACCTTCTCGATGCCGCCGACGACCAGCCGCTTGAGGTAGAGCTCGATCGCGATGCGAAGGTAGAGCTCCATGTCGTAGGCGTTGATGTGGGTCCTGAACGGCCGGGCCGCCGCGCCGCCGTGGATCGGCTGGAGCATCGGCGTCTCGACCTCCAGGTAGCCCTCCTCGTGCCAGAAGTCACGTACGGCGCGCACGGTGGCGCTGCGCAGGCGGGCCATCTGCCGGGCCTCGTCGTTGACGATGAGGTCGACGTAGCGCTGCCGGACGCGGGCCTCGGGGTCGGTGAGGCCGATGTGCTTCTCCGGCAGGGGGCGCAGGCACTTGGCGGTGAGCTCCCAGCGCTCGGCGAGGACGGACAGCTCCCCGCGGCGAGAAGTGATCACCTCGCCCACCACGCCCACGTGGTCGCCCAGGTCGACGTCGCGCTTCCAGGCGGCGAGAGACTCCTCGCCCACCTTGTCGAGCGAGATCATGACCTGGAGGTCGCCGCTGCCGTCGCGCAGCGTGGCGAAGCAGAGTTTGCCGCCCACCCGGTTGAGCATCACGCGGCCCGCGACCGCGACCGTGTCGCCGGTGGCGGTGTCGGGATCGAGGCCCTGATGGCGCTCCCGGACCTCGGCGTTGGTCGCGGTGCGCGGGAAGTTGACCGGGTAAGGATCGACGCCCTCGCTGCGAAGGCGGTCGAGCTTCTCCCTCCGGATTCGCATCTGCTCGGGAAGTTCGTCGCTCACACCATCAAAGCGTAGGGGATATGGCGAACTGCAAGGGCTCGTCGGCCCCCTGAAGGGTCTCCGCAGGGGCGGTGCAAGGACTTTCGCGTACCCATGACGCAGGGACTCCGGGGGGGACCGGCAGGGCGCCGGCCCGGTGCGAGTCCGAGGAGAGACCATGATGAAGAAGATCGCGACCGGTGTCCTGGCCGTCGCGGCCACCACCGCGATGGCGCTGTCGCTGCCCTCCGCCGCCGGCGCCACCACCTCGGCCACCACCTCGGCCACCGCGACGTCCTCCGGGTACGACTTCGCCGACTCCTGGGGGCCCGTCCACGCCAAGCACGGCCTGGCCAAGGCGCAGGGCTGGATCGGCGTCGAGTGGGACGACGAGCAGGAGTCCAACACGGTCCACGTCAAGGGCCGGCTGTACGACCTGGACAACCGGACCTACGCCAAGGGCGGCAAGTGCGCGTACGTGAAGTTCCAGGCGAGCGACTTCGACCACCACTGGTCCACCGTCTCCACCAAGAAGCACTGCGGCTTCCCCGGCTACAAGAAGTTTCACGTCCAGGCCGACGAGGTCTTCAGCCTGCGGGCCAAGGTCTGCCAGGTGAGCCCGCACGGCTCGCACGTCACCAGGTGCGGCCACTGGAGCTATCTCTACACCGCCGAGTCGGACTAGCCCCAAGGCCGTGAAGTTTGGGTTGTGGTGCGGCTGTCAAGTCGGCCGGAACAGGCAACGGAGTTCCTGCTAGAACGGTGTCGACCAAGATCACCG
>NZ_JBIDCC010000015.1:0-195034 GCF_043204415.1 Nonomuraea sp. NPDC047897
TCGACCGAACCAGCTACAAGGCCACCGTCAGTATCGACATCCTCGCTCCGGCAGACCCTTGACGCTCACCACAACCCCCAAACTTCACGGCCTTGGGACTAGCCCTCCAGCTCGTCGCGGACCGCAAGCGGCCCCCTTCCCGAGCGGGGGGCCGCTTGTTCCGCGTCGCGGGTCGGGGGACGTCGCGGGTCGGGGGACGTCGCGGGTCGGGGGACGTCGCGGGTCGGGGGACGTCGCGGGTCGGGGACGTCGCGGGTCAGGTGACGTTGCGCTGGTAGATGAGCCGCAGGCCGATCAGCGTCAGCCACGGCTCGTGGACGTCGATGGAGCGGGACTCGCCCATCACCAGGCCCGCGTGCCCGCCGGTGGCGACCACGGTCACCTCGTCGGGGTCGTCGGCCAGCTCGGCCGTCATCCGCTCGACGATGCCGTCGACCTGGCCGGCGAAGCCGTAGATGATGCCGGCCTGGAGCGCCTCGACGGTGTTCTTGGCGATGACCGAGCGGGGCCTGATCAGCTCGACCTTGTGCAGCTGGGCGCCGGCCGCGGCCAGGGCGTCCACGGAGATCTCGATGCCGGGGGCGGTGACGGCGCCCACGTACTCGCCCTTGGCCGACACCGCGTCGAAGGAGGTGGCGGTGCCGAAGTCGACGATGACGCACGGCCCGCCGTACTGGTCGATGGCGGCCAGCGCGTTGACGATGCGGTCGCTGCCGACCTCCTTGGGGTTGTCCATGCGGACCGGCACGCCGGTGCGCACGCCGGGCTCGACGATGACGGCGGTCACGTCGCCGTAGTAGCGGCGGCACATCTCGCGCATCTCGTTGAGCACGCTCGGCACGGTGGAACAGATCGCGATGCCGCTGATGTCGGCTCCCTTGAGCAGCGGGGACTGCGCGAGCAGGCCCTGGAGCACGACGGCGATCTCGTCGGCGGTGCGGCGCGGGTCGGTGGCGAGGCGCCAGTGCTCGATGACGTCCTCTCCCTCGAACAGGCCGAGCACCGTGTGCGTGTTGCCGACGTCGATCGTGAGCAGCATCCGATTACCCCCGTAGGTCCAGTGCGATGTCAAGGGCCGGCGCCGAGTGGGTGAGCGCTCCCACCGCAAGGTAGTCAACGCCAGTTTCGGCCACATCACGGGCCGATTCCAAGGTCAACCCCCCACTGGCTTCCAGCCGCGCCCGATTTTTCACGATTTGAACGGCATGAGACAGGTCCCCGAGAGTGAAATTGTCGAGCAGGATCTCCTCCGCTCCCTCGGCGAGCACCGGTTCGAGCTGGTCGATCCGGTCCACCTCCACCTCGATCGGCAGGTCCGGGTAGCGGTCGCGGACCGCGCGGAACGCCTCGGCGACGCCGCCCGCGGCCACCACGTGGTTGTCCTTGATCAGGGCCGCGTCCGACAGCGACATGCGGTGGTTGACGCCGCCTCCGCAGCGCACGGCGTACTTCTGCAGCGACCGCAGCCCCGGCAGGGTCTTGCGGCTGTCACGCACGCGCGCCTTCGTGCCGCCGACCTCCGCCACCCACCGAGCGGTGAGCGTGGCGACGCCCGACAGGTGCGTCAGCAGGTTGAGCGCGGTGCGCTCGGCCGTCAGCAGGCCGCGGACGGGGCCCTCGACGGTCATCAGCACCTCGCCCTTCCTGACGCGCTCCCCGTCCTTGGCCCGGCGCTCGGCACGGTCCGCGCCCAGCCGGACGAACACGGCCTCGGCGACGGCCAGCCCGGCCACGACGCCGTCCGCGCGGGCGACCACGTCGGCCACCGCGCGCTGCCCGGCCGGGATCGTCGCCACGCTCGTCACGTCGCCGGCCTCCTGGAGGTCCTCGGCGAACGCCCGGTCGAGGATCGCGTTCACCTCGTCCGGATCGAGCCCGGCCCCGGCGAGCTCCTGCGCCAGGCGCGCCGGCAGGGCGTCGCCGTGCGGTGTGTAGGTCATCTGCAGCCCCTCCTCGGTCAGGGTCACGTCCAGGTGACCCAGCCATTCGTCGTCGTCCCGCTCAGGATGGTCCTCGCGCCAGTGCGACCCCCGCGTCTCCAGCCGGGCGGCCGCGGCGGCGGTGAGCACGGTGGCGACGGTGAGCAGGTTCGTCGCCTCCCAGGACTCGGTGCAGGGCGCGACCCGGACGGGCGTCCAGCGGGCGTCGCGCAGCGCCCCGGCGGTGCCGCCCAGGGATTCGCGGGCCCGCAGGACACCGGCTCCCCGGCTCATGTGCGCCTGGATCCGGGTCCTGGCGCGCGGGTCGACCAGGCCGTCCGGCAGCGGGCTCGCGACGGGCCCGCCCGGCTCCGGCCGGCCTGCGGCGTGGATGTCCTCGGCGATGCGCTCGGCGAACACCAGCCCCTCCAGCAGCGAGTTGGACGCCAGCCGGTTGGCGCCGTGCACGCCGGTGCAGGCCACCTCGCCGCACGCGTACAGGCCGTCGATGGAGGTGCGCCCCACCAGGTCGGTACGGACGCCGCCGCTGGCGTAGTGGGCGGCCGGGGCGACGGGGATGGGCTCGCGGGCCGGGTCGATGCCATGCTCGCGGCAGACGGCGTAGATGGTGGGAAACCTGGTCCGCCACCGCTCCTCGCCGAAGTGGCGGCCGTCGAGCAGCATGTGGTCGCGCCCGCTCTCGCGCATCCTGCGCATGATGGCCTTGGCGACCACGTCACGCGGGGCCAGGTCGGCAAGCTCGTGCACGTCGCGCATGAACGCCTCGCCGTCGTGGTCGACGAGGATCGCTCCCTCACCCCGGACCGCCTCGGAGATGAGCGGCTGCTGCCCGGTCGAGCCCTCACCCAGCCAGAGCACCGTGGGGTGGAACTGGACGAACTCCAGGTCGCGGACCACCGCTCCGGCACGCAGCGCCAGCGCCACCCCGTCGCCGGTGGAGACGACAGGGTTGGTCGTGGCGGCGTAGACCTGGCCCATGCCGCCCGTGGCCAGCACCACGGCCCCGGCGTGCACCGCGCCGACGCCGTCGCGCGCCCCCTCGCCCATGACGTGCAGCGTCACGCCGGCGGCCCGGCCCCGGCCGTCCTTGAGCAGGTCGAGGACGAGCGCGTGCTCGACGACCTCGATCGCGCCGGCCCGCACCGCCTCGGCCAGGGCGCGCTGCACCTCGGCGCCCGTGGCGTCGCCGCCCGCGTGCACGATGCGGTCGCGCCGGTGCCCGCCCTCGCGGGTGAGCTGCAGCCGGCCGGCCTCGGTCCGGTCGAAGCGCGCGCCGCGCGCCATCAGCCGCCGCAGCGCCCCGGGCCCCTCGGTGACGAGGGTCCGCACGGCCCGCACGTCGCACAGGCCGACGCCGGCGAGCAGCGTGTCGTTCAGGTGCTCCTCGGGGGTGTCGTCGGGGTCGAGGACGGCCGCGATGCCGCCCTGCGCCCACCGGGTGGAACCGGAGGAGAGCACGTCCTTGGTGACGACCAGGACCTTGGCGGCGGGGTCGAGCTCGGCGTACCGCAGGGCCACGGTGAGCCCGGCGATGCCGGACCCCACGACGACCACGTCGGCCTCGACGACCCAGCCCGGATCGGGAGCGGTCAACCGCAGCGGGATCGCGGGTGCACTCATGGAGGTCTCCTCGTCGGAGCGATTTCGTCACAATGACGATAACGCCCGGCGCCGGGTGCCCCGACCCCGGGGAGGGGCTACAGCGTCACCGTGACGTTGTCGATGAGCCGGGTGGCGCCGACCCTGGCGGCCACCGCGAGCACCGCCTCGCCGGCGTAGGAGTCGGTCACCTCGGTGAACGTGGCCGGATCGACCAGCACCAGGTAGTCGACGTCGAGGGCGGGGGGCGCCTCGTCCAGCACCGTCCGCGCGGCCGCCCGGACCGCGGCGGGAGTGTCCTGCCCGGCCCCCGCCAGCAGGGCGCGGGACAGGGACAGGGCCACCCGGCGGTCGGCCGCGGACAGGTAGCGGTTGCGGCTCGACAGGGCGAGCCCGTCGGGCTCGCGGACCGTGGGCACGCCGAGGATCTCGATCGGCAGGTCGAGGTCCGTGACCAGGCGGCGGATCAGGGCGAGCTGCTGGGCGTCCTTCTGGCCGAAGACGGCGATGTCGGGACCGACCAGGTGGAAGAGCTTGAGCACGACCGTCAGCACGCCGTCGAAGTGGCCGGGCCGGCTCGCGCCCTCCACCAGCGTGCCCATGACGCCCGAGCTGACCGTGACCTGGCGGTCGGGGTGGTACATGGTCTCCACCGAGGGGGCGAACACCACGCTCACGCCCTCCTCCCGGCACGCCTCCAGGTCGGCGTCGAACGTACGGGGATAGCGCGAGTAGTCCTCGTTCGGCCCGAACTGCAGCGGGTTGACGAAGACGCTCACCACGACCTGGTCGGCGCGGGCCCGAGCCGCCCGGATCAGCGTCCGGTGGCCCTCGTGCAGCGCGCCCATCGTGGGCACCAGCGCCACGCGCCCCTCTCCCCGGGCCTTGACCAGGTCGGCCCGGTCCTCGGCGACGATCAGGTCCATATGTTGCCTCCCAGCGCGTCCAGCAGGCGCTCGGCCTCCTCGGGCTTGAGCAGCCCGGCGGCGAGCGCGCGGTCGGCCGTGAGCCTAGCGAGCGCGATGTAGGCGTCGGCCGCCTCGGGTGCCGCGAGGATGAGCGCGTCCACGTGCTTGCGCACGGTGCCCGCGTCGCCGCGCACCACGGGTCCGGTGAGCCCGGAGATCCCCAGCCGCAGCACGTTGTCCAGCGCCGCGCCGAGCAGCGGTCCGAGCATCCGGCCGGGGTGGTCGACGCCGATGCGCCGCAGCAGCTCCGACGACTCGGCGATGAGCGTGACCATGTGGTTGGCCGCGCCGGCCAGCGCCGCGTGGTAGAGGGCGCGGTCGGAGTCGGCGATCCACACCGGCTCGCCGCCCATCTCGATGACCAGGGCCTCGGCGATGGGCCGCAGCAGCTCGGGCGCCGTCACCCCGAACGAGCAGCCGGTGATCCGGTTGAGGTCGTCGTCGCGGCCGGTGAACGTCATGACCGGATGCAGCGCGAACGGCAGCGCCCCCATCCGGGAGGCCGGCTCCAGCACCGACAGGCCGTAGGCGCCGCTGGTGTGCACGAGGAGCTTGCCCCGCAGCTCCACCCCGGTGCCGGCCAGCCCGCTGACCAGGTCGGGCAGCGCGTCGTCGGGCACGGTGAGCAGGATCAGCTCCGCCGCGGCGACCACGTCCTCGGGCCGCACGGGGACGACCCCCAGCCGCTCGGCGGCCCAGCGGATCGAGGCGTCGGACACCCCGCTCGCGGCGACGACCCGGTGCCCGGCCTGGGCGAGCGCCGCCCCGAGCGCGGAGCCCACGCGGCCCGCTCCCAGCACCCCGACGGCCAGCCGTGCCGGCCGATCATTTGCGTCCATGACGTCCCACCCCTGTCGACCTGATGGCACTGCCGCCCAGCGTAACGGCCGAGTGCGACTGCGCACGTGACGGGGGTTTTGCCGCGCCGACTGGACCGGCCCGAGGCAAAGGCCCCGGCACGAATATCACCCGCTGTAGTCACGCGAGGGCGCTCCGCGTCGCGGCCGATCATGAGATAGTCCAGGCATGTGGCTCACCTGGCGTGCCGCGATGGAGCGCGCGCTCTACGGCGAGGACGGCTTCTACCTGCGCGAGCGCCCCTCCGGTCACTTCCGCACCTCGGTCAGCGCGTCGCCCGCGTTCGCCGGTGCGGTTCTCGAGCTGTTGATGGAGGTGGACGCCGAGCTCGGTGGGCCGCCCACGCTCGACCTGGTCGACATCGGCGCCGGCGAGGGCCTGCTGGCCGTCCACGTGCTGGAGGCCGCCGACCCGAAGCTGCGCGAGCGGCTGCGCGTCACGGCCGTCGAGCTGTCCCCGCGACCCGCCGGCCTCCCCGGCCAGGTCACCTGGAGCGCCGCCGTCCCGCCCGCGATCCACGGGCTGGCCGTCGCGAACGAGTGGCTGGACAACATCCCGCTCGACGTGGCCGAGCAGACCCCCGACGGGCCGCGCCTGGTGATGGTGGACACCCGCACGGGAGAGGAGCGGCTCGGCGACCCGCCGGGGCCGGCCGACCGCGCGTGGCTCGACCGGTGGTGGCCGCTGACCGTCCTGGGCGCGCGCGCCGAACTGGGCGGGCCGAGGGACGCCGCCTGGGCGTCCGTCGTGACCCGGCTCGTACGGGGCCGCGCGATCGCCATCGATTATGCACACCCTGTGGATAACCGACCGGCACACGGCACCCTCACCGGCTACCGTGACGGCTCGGTCGTGACGCCCATACCGGACGGCACCTGCGACATCACCGCACATGTGGCGCTCGACGCCTGCGCGGAGGCCGGTGCGCGGGCCGGCGCGATATCCACAACCTTGTCCACACAACGTGAGGCGCTGCGCGCGCTGGGTCTCACCGGCGGCCGCCCGCCGCTGGAGCTGGCCCGGCAGGATCCGCGCGGCTATCTGCGGGCGCTGGCACGCGCCTCGCAGGAGGGTGAGCTGATCGACCCGAACGGGCTGGGCGGCTTCGGCTGGCTCGCCCAGACCCGCCGGTCCCGCTAGGGCGTGTCCCGTGATCTTTGGTGGCGGTTTGGTGTAGATCGTCTGTGTGGATGAGGAGCGTCTGAAGCGGCATGACCTCACGGATGAGGAGTGGCAGCGGCTGGAGCCGCTGCTGCCTGCCCAGAATGTTCATGGGGCGCGGTGGAGCGATCACCGGACGGTGATCAACGGGGTGTTCTTCCGGGCTCGGACGAGCTGCACCTGGCGTGATCTGCCGCCGTGTTACGGCAGGTGGAAGACGGTCTATAACCGGCATCGCCGCTGGTCGCTGGATGGGACGTGGGAACAGATCCTGGACGGGTTGCGCGCGGCCTGTGACGAGGCCGAAGGCGAGGACTGGACGGTCAGCGCCGACTCCACGATCGTTCGTGCGCACCAGCACGCGGCTGGAGCGCGGCGCGCTCCGGCGGTGGACATCCCTCAAAGGGGGCCGGTAAGGATCACGAGCGGGTGACGAAAGGCCGTGAAGCGCTTGGTCGGTCGCGCGGCGGGTTGACCACGAAGATTCACTTGGTGACCGACCGGCGATGCCGTCCGATCGCCCGGCTCACCTCGCCTGGCCAGCACGCCGACTGCCTCAAGTTCATCGCGCTGATGGAGTCGATCCGCATCCGCCGCCGCGGCGTGGGCAGGCCTCGCACCAAGCCGGCCCGCGTGCTGGCCGACATGGCCTATTCCTCCCGCGCCAACCGCCGCTACCTGCGGCGACGCGGCATCAAGGCCGTCATCCCGATCAAGAAAGACCAGGCCGCCCACCGCGTCAATCGCGGCTCCAAGGGCGGTCGGCCGCCGGTCTTCGACCGGCAGGCCTACAAGGAACGCAACAGCGTCGAACGCTGCGTCAGCAAGCTCCGCCAGTTCCGCGCGGTCGCCACCCGTTACGACAAGAGAGAAGCCATCTACCAGGGCACCATCGACGTCGCCTCGATCCGCATCTGGCTCCGACACACCGTCACATGATCACGGGATTCGCCCTAGCGGCGGCGGGCCAGCAAGTGGGCGTCGAGGAAGCCCCGCTCGGAGGCAGGGTCGTGGAGCAGCCGGGCGAACGTGACGAGCCCGGCACCGGCCAGCACTTCGGCGAACTGGTCCACCGGCCAGCTAAAGGCGGGCGTCACTTTGTGGTCGAAGCGGACTGGCTCGGGTCCATCGGTGGCGAAGAACGAAACCAAGAGCAGGCCCCCTGGCGCCAGGACACGTACCTGCTCGGCGAGCAGGGCCGGCAATTCCTCAGACGGGGTGTGGATCATCGAATAGTGGGCCAGCACACCGCCGAGCGTGCCGTCCTCGACCGGTAGAGCCTCCATCCGCGCCTCGTCGAACCGCAGCGCCGGATGGGCCCGCCGAGCGTGGTCGACCATGCCCGGGGAGAGGTCGAGCCCGAAAGCATCCAGCCCGAGATCATGCAGCATTGCAGTCAGATGTCCCGGCCCGCACCCGACGTCGACTACCCGCAGGTTCCCCGTCCCGCGCACCAGTTCGGCGAAGGTCTCGATCATGTTCCGCGAGAACGGCTGCGTCTCCAGCCGATTAGCGAACATCGACGCATACAACTCGACGACCCCGTCGTAGGCCGCCCTGGTCTCGTCCTGGTGCTTCATCACGAGAAGGGAAGCTAACACCCGCGCACATCCGCAGCTTCTCCGGATCCCATCCCGACCCCGCCCCCTGGAGACTCGCCGTCCCCTCGCATGATCACGGGACACGGCCTAGGCGACCGCGAGGTCCAGCGAGCGGAGGCCGCGGATGACGTAGCCGGGCTTCCACTCCGGCTCGCGCAGCAGCTCCAGCCGCGCTGCCCGGTCCAGCAGCGCCCCGAACGACTCGATCAGCTCGATGCGGGCCAGCGGCGCGCCGAGGCAGAAGTGGATGCCCGCGCCGAACGAGATGTGCGGGTTGTCGGCACGTCCCACGTCGAGCCGGTCGGGGTCGGCGAACACCTCGGGGTCCCGGTTGGCCGAGCCGAACAGCAGCGCCACCTCGGTCCCGCGCGGGATCCGGGTGCCGTGCACCTCGATGTCCTCCAGCACCCACCGCTCGAACATCTGCAGCGGGGTGTCCCACCGCATCAGCTCCTCGATCGCCGTGGGCAGCAGGCTCCGGTCCGCGCGCAGCCGGGCCAGCTCGGCGGGGTTGCGGAACAGCGACCACCAGCCGTTGCCGGTCACGTTCACGGTGGCCTCGTGGCCGGCGTTGAGCAGCAGCACGCAGGTGCCGACCAGCTCGTCCTCGGTCAGCTCGTCGATCCGGGCGAGGGCCGAGATCAGGTCGTCGCCGGGCCGGGCGGCGCGCTCGCGGGCCAGCTCCTTGAGGTAGCCGGCGAACTCGCCGGCCGCCCGGACCGCCGTGTGCTGCGCCTCGGCCGACGGGTTGAGCTCGTACATGCCGCAGATGTCCGCCGACCAGGGGCGCAGCAGCGGGCGGTCGGCCTCGGGCACGCCGAGCATGTCGGCGATCACCGTCACCGGCAGCGGCTCGGCCACCTCGGCGATCAGGTCGCCGCCGCCCTTCTCCACGAACGTGTCGACCAGGCCGGCGGCGACGGCCCGGACCCGGGGCCGCAGCGACTCGACCATGCGCGGGGTGAACGCCCGGGAGACCAGACGGCGCAGCCGGGTGTGGACCGGCGGCTCGACGTCGAGCATGCCGGCCCTGATCACCCGCCAGAACGGCTCCTGGAAGTCGGGCTCCGGCTCCCTGCCGAACTCCTCGTGGGTGGCCACGTGGAGGTAGGCCCGGCCCAGCCGGCGGTCCCTGAGCAGGGCGTTGACGTCGGCGTGCCGGGAGATCAACCACTGCCCGGTCGGCTCGAAGAAGCTGACCGGCGCCTCGCGCCTCAGCTCGGCGTAGGCGTCGTACGGATGGGCGACGAAATCCGGATTCCAGGGGTCGAAGCGCACACCTGCATCTTACGGAGTGGCCTGCCGCTGCTTGCCGTGCCGGCTGCGCATCCGGATGTTGAGCATCTCGACGATGACGGAGAACGCCATCGCGAAGTAGATGTAGCCCTTGGGGATGTGCTGGTCGAGCCCCTCGGCGATGAGGACCACGCCGATGAGCACGAGGAACGCCAGGGCGAGCATCTTGATGCTCGGGTGCCGGTCGACGAACCTGCTGATCGGCCCGGACGCGACGAGCATCACGATGACCGCCACGATCACCGCCGCGACCATCACGCCCAGCTCGTCCACCATGCCGACCGCGGTGATCACCGAGTCGAGGGAGAAGACGACGTCCAGGATCATGATCTGGACGATGACCGAGGCGAAGGAGGTGGCGGCCTTCGTCTTGCCGCCTTCGTCCTTCAGCTCCATGCTGTGCCCGATCTCGGTCACGCTCTTGGCGAGCAGGAAGAGCCCGCCCAGCAGGAGGATGAGGTCGCGGCCGGATATCTCCTGGCCGAACACCTCGAACAACGGCTCCGTCAGCCGCACCACCCACGACAGGGCCAGCAGCAGGAGCAGCCGGGAGATCAACGCGGCGCCGAGGCCGAGGACCCGCGCCCGGTCGCGCTGCTCGGGCGGCAGCTTCCCGGCCAGGATGGAGATGAAGATGATGTTGTCGATGCCCAGGACGATCTCCAGGGCGACAAGGGTGAAAAACCCTATCCAGATCTGTGGGTCGCTCACCCAGTCCAACATGTCCTACCTCCATTGCTCTTGCGGGGGGTGTACCCGAGGGCAACGTTTGATGCGCCCCAAAAGTTCGCCGCTTGCGAAAGACGGGCGGGTGTCGGTTATAGTGCAGCTCGTAGGTCATGAGTGCCAGCGCCAAGCCCCGGCTCGCTGGCCGGCAACCCTCGCGTCCGCGGCGGGGTGCCCCGGGTGAGGACCTGGTCCGTCGCGAGGTGTGACGGGCAAGCGCGGGCTCCATGGCTGCTTCCGGGGGCCCGATGGCCCCGTAGGAGGTTTCGCCGTGTCCACTCTGACGATCTTCAACTCCGTGCCCGCCCAGGCCGCCCCGTCCGGCGACGCCCGCCCGGCCGCGCCCCGGCCGATCCCCGCCGTGCTGGGCGCCGACCTGGAGGTGCCGGTCAAGGGCGGTCGGCTGGTGGGATACGCCAACCTGGACTACGCGGCGAGCGCCCCCTGTCTGGAGCCGGTCAGCGCCGCCGTCGCCGCCGCGCTCCCGGCCTACTCCAGCGTGCACCGCGGCGCGGGCTACGCCTCCCAGCTCACCACCGCCCGCTACGAGCAGGCCCGCCACACCGTGCGGGCGTTCGCGGGCGCCCGTCCCGACGACGCCGTGGTCTTCACGCGCAACACCACCGACGCCACCAACCTGCTCGCCCGCTGCCTGCCCGAGGGCACCACCGCGGTGGTGTTCGACAGCGAGCACCACGCCTCCCTGCTGCCCTGGGAGCGGTCCGTACGGCTGGCGCCGCCCGCGTTCCCCGGCGAGGCGGTGCGCGCGGCCGACGAGGCGCTGGCCGCCGTCGACGGGCCCAAGCTGCTCGTCGTCACGGCCGCCTCGAACGTCACCGGCGAGCTGTGGCCGATCGCGGCGCTGGCGCACATCGCGCACCGCCACGGCGCCCGCATCCTGGTGGACGCCGCCCAGCTCGTGCCGCACCGGCCGGTCAACCTGACCGCCCTCGACCTGGACTACGTCGCCTTCTCCGGGCACAAGCTCTACGCCCCGTTCGGCGCCGGGGTGCTGATCGGACGGCGCGACTGGCTCGCGGCCGGCGAGCCGTACCTCAAGGGCGGCGGCGCGGTCCGCGCGGTGGGGACCGCCGGCGAGGGGCCGGAGGGGGTGGACTGGCACGACGACCCGGAGCCGCGGCACGAGGCGGGCACGCCGAACGTGCTGGGGGCCATCGCCGTGGCCGCCGCGTGCGACGCGCTGACCGCCACCGGCTGGACCGCGCTGGTGCGCGAGGAGGAGCGGCTCGTGGCCCGGCTGCGCGCCGGGCTGGCCGCCGTCGAGGGGGTGCGCGAGCTGTCGCTGTGGGGGCCGGACCACCCGCGCGTGGGCATCGTCGCCTTCACCGTGGACGGCGTCCCGGCGCGTGAGGTCGCCGAGGTGCTGTCCGCCGAGCACGGGATCGGGGTGCGCGACGGGAAGTTCTGCGCGCACCCGTTCCTGCGGCACCTGCTGGGCGAGTCCGGCGGCGGCTGCGAGGACGGCACGGCCTCGGCGGTGCGGGCGTCGATCGGCATCGGCAGCACCGACGAGCACGTGGACCGGCTGGTCGCGGCGGTGCGCGACCTCGCCGCCCGGGCGTAGCGGTCAGCGGTTGGGCGGCCTGCGTTTGGCGGGGTCGTCGGTGAACATCGAGTCGATGTCGCTCATGTCCTCGCGGGTCAGGTCGCCCCTCGTGGCGGCGTCCTGTCTCGGCACGCTGCCGGTCCCGTCCGCCGGGATGCCTTCCCTGTCCAGGCGGCGGCGCTCCCTCCGGCGCGACCAGGCGCCGTGGATGAGCCCGTCGATCCCGAACCGGCCACCGCCCGTCCCCACGAGCAGCAGGCACAACGCCGACAGCGCGGCGACGAACTCCCAGCCGCCCTCGCTGACGAACATGCCGTTCGGGCCGTGGACGAAGGCGATGGCGCCGAGGCCCACGACGAACCAGGCGAGTGCCGCGAGCCGGACCAGGAAGCCGATGATCAGCAGGATCCCGCCGATCACCTCGGCGGCGATCGTGAACGCGGCGGCGAGCTCGGGCAGCGGCACTCCGGTCCGGGTGAACTGCTGCGCCGTGGCCTCCAGGCCGCTCTGCCACTTCTGCCAGCCGTGCGCCACGAGGATCACGCCGAGCGTCACGCGCGCGATGAGCGCGGCGACGTCGAACACAAACCTCTTCATGGTGGTTTCTCCCCCCGTTTCCTGCTATATGTCCCCCTGCCGGAATCCGGGAAGCACGTCCATACCGTTCCTTGACCTTCCCCCCGCGCTGGATCGGCCTGCCGGCCGGTGGCAGCATGGGCCTATGACGGAACGCGTGGTCGGCATCGGGGCCGGCGCCAAGGAGCTGGCGACCGAGGACATGATCCTCAACATCGGCCCGCAGCATCCGTCCACCCACGGCGTGCTCCGGCTGCGGCTGACCCTCGACGGCGAGCGCATCACCTCCGCTGAACCGATCATCGGCTACATGCACCGGGGCGCCGAGAAACTGTTCGAGGTGCGCGACTACCGGCAGATCATCATGCTGGCCAACCGCCACGACTGGCTGTCCGGCTTCGCCAACGAGCTGGGCGTGGTGATCGCCGCCGAACGCATGCTCGGCATGGAGGCGCCGGTCCGCGCCGTCTGGGCGCGCACGCTGCTGGCCGAGCTCAACCGGGTGCTCAGCCACCTGATGTTCCTCGGCTCCTACCCGCTGGAGCTGGGCGCGATCACCCCGGTCTTCTACGCCTTCAACGAGCGCGAACGCATCCAGGCCGTCATGGAGGAGATCTCCGGCGGGCGCATGCACTACATGTTCAACCGGGTCGGCGGCCTGAAGGAGGAGCTCCCGTACGGATGGCTCGACCGGGTGTCGCAGGCGGTCGCCGAGACCCGCCGGCGCGTCCCCGACATCGAGGACCTCATCCTGCACAACGAGATCTTCCTCGCCCGCACCCGGGGCGTCGGCGTCCTGCGCCGCGAGCAGATCCTGCAGTACGGCGTCAGCGGACCCATCGCCCGCGCCTCCGGCGTCGACATCGACCTGCGCCGCGACGAACCGTACCTCGCCTACCCCGAGCTGCCCGTGAAGGTCGTCACCCGTGACGCCGGCGACTGCCACGCCCGCTTCGAGGTGCTGCTCGACCAGCTCAAGGTCTCCCTCGACCTGGCCGACGCATGCGTCGACCGGTTGCGCTCGCTGCCGCCGGGCCCGATCAACCAGCGCCTGCCCAAAGTGCTGAAGGTGCCCGAAGGCCACACCTACGCCTGGACCGAGAACCCCCTCGGCATCAACGGCTACTACCTCGTCTCCAAGGGCGACAAGACGCCGTGGCGGCTCAAGCTCCGCTCCGCCTCGTTCGGCAACATCCAGGTGCTGCGGGAGATGCTGCCCGGGCACCTCGTCGCCGACATGGTGGCCATCCTGGGCTCGATGTTCTTCGTCGTGGGCGACATCGACAAGTGACCACCCGACAGGAGCCCCCCGGCGCCGCCGTGGCACAGCGCGACCGCTACGTCGACTGGCTGCGCGCGCTCAGCCTCATCGTCGTCGTGGCCTGGCACTGGGCGTTCACCATCCTGGAGTGGGGGCCCGGCGGCCCGGAGCCGACCAGCCCGCTCGGCTTCACCTCGGGCCTGTGGATCCTCACCTGGCTGCTGCAGGTCCTGCCGCTCTTCTTCTACGTCGGCGGGCACGTGCACCTGCTCTCCTGGCACCGGGCCAAGGCACGCGGGGTCGGCATCGGGGCGTTCGTCTGGCGGCGCATCCGCGCGCTGGCCGTGCCCGCGCTGGCCCTGTCGGGCGTGTGGGCCGCCGTCGGCGCCGTCGTGACGTGGGCCTTCGAGGTCGACTGGATGTGGCGGGTGGTGCTGCTCGTGCTCAGCCCGCTGTGGTTCCTCGGCGTCTACATCGTCCTCGTCGCGCTGCTGCCGGTCGCGCTGTGGCTGCACCGCCGCTACGACGTGCTGGCCCTCGTCTGGCTCGGCGGCGCCGCGCTGGTGGTGGACGTCGTGCGGTTCCGGTACGGCGTCGGCTGGGCCGGCTGGCTCAACATGGTCGTCGTCTGGGGCCTCGCCCACCAGGCCGGGTTCTTCTACGAGCGGATCGTGGCCCTGCCCCGCCGCTACGACGTCGGAGTGCTGTGGACGGGGCTGTTCGCCCTGTTCGGGCTGGTGTACTCGGGCATCTACCCCGGCTCCATGGTGGGCGTGCCGGGCGACAAGTGGTCGAACATGGCCCCTCCGACGTTCGTCATCGTGGCCCTGCTGATCTTCCAGATCGGCATCGTCGAGGTGCTGCGTCCGTCGATGGAACGCCTGCTGGACAAGCCCGGCTGGCGACGGGTCAACGAGACGATCAACCGGTTCGCGCTGCCGCTCTACCTGTTCCACACCACCGGGATGGCGATCGCGCTCGGGATCTCGTGGTGGCTGTTCGGCTCGCTGGGGCAGAAGGTGCCGCCCGACCTGTGGTGGTGGCTCGAACGCCCGATCGCCGTCGTGGGCCCGCTCATCTGCACCCTCCCCGTCATCTACCTCTTCGGCCGCCGCCGCCCACGCGCCGAACAAACGCCGGACAAACGCTGAACGGGATCCCGTCCTGGGAAGCATGACGAACATCGGCTTCCGGCCGACGCCCGAGGACGAGAGAATCATCAGGGCCGCCATGGAGGACGGCGAGCAGCCCAGCGACGTGATCCGCCGCGCTCTCCGCCTACTGGAGCGGGAGATCTGGCGCAAGCAGGCGCATGCCGACGCCCGGCGCCTGGCGACGGAAGACCTGTCGGCCGAAGCGGACGCCTGATGATCCGGCGCGCGGTCTACTGCTCGTGCCTTCGCTCGGCGTCACCGAGGTCCGACCGGCACCATCGACACCTCGTTCGTCCGTGGGGAACCCGTCAACTACCTCGGGCGGGACGAGATGGCCGAGGTCGAGCACGCCGTGGCGCGCTATCTCGGGCTCTGATCCTCCGGATCCTTCGGGATGCGGCAGGAGTTCTCCAGCCACAGGGCCGCGCAGACGAGCGCCACGAACGCCACGAACGAGCCCGTCGCGACGAAGAACTCCGTGCGCGGCGTCTCCCGCGTGAACAACTGGACCGTGTGCAGGGCGAACCCCGCGAAGACGCCGCCGAACGCCGCCCCCGCGTAGGCCGATGCCTTGGCCAGGGCCGCCAGCCGCGCCACCGCCAGCGGCTCGACCGGCTTGGTGCCGGGCTTGCGGTCGAGGCGAGCCTTGGTCATCCACGCGCTGTAGGCCTCGCCGATCGCCAGCAGCAGCGCCGTCGGGATGGCCGTCCACGGCATGATGGGCAGCGCCGAATAGAACTGCCTGACCAGGATCCACGTGACGAGCGTCACGACGAGCACGATGCCGACGAGCACGCCGGGACGGGTGGCCCTCAATCCGGCCTCTGCAGCTTGAGGTCGTCGCGCAGCGACACGCCCTGCCGGTCGAGACCGGCCAGCAGCTCGCTGACCGGGCCGTGGCCCGGCAGCCGGCCTGCGGGATCGGCCTCGGCCCAGGGCACCAGCACGAAGGCCCGTTCGTGGGCACGCGGATGCGGCAGCGTCAGGTCGGGGTCGTCGCAGACCACGTCACCCACCATGATCAGGTCGACGTCGAGCGTGCGCGGCCCCCACCGCTCCAGACGCTCGCGCCCGAAGGCGTTCTCGACGCTCTGCGCCCGCTCCAGCAGGGTGCGGGGCGGCAGGCTGGTCTCGACCACGACGATGGCGTTGAGATAGGGCCGCTGGCCGGCGGGCCCGCCCACCGGCTCGGTCTCGTAGACCGACGACACCGCCACGAACTCCAGGCCGGGCGCGTCGAAGAGCGTGTCGATCGCCCCCTGCAAGGTCTCGAAACGCCGGCCGAGGTTGCTGCCGAGGGAAAAAACGCATCTCATGGGCGACTCCGCTCGATCGTCACGATCACATCGTCGAACGGCAGGGGAATCGGGGCAGCCGGCTTGTGCACGCTCACCTCGACCGAGAGCACCCGCTCGTAGGCCAGGCACACGTCGGCCAACCGCTGCGCCAGCGTCTCGACCAACTGGACGGGCTCACCCTCCACGACCTTGACCAGCGCCTCGGCCAGCTCGCCGTAGTGGACCGTCGAAGTGAGGTCGTCAGACGCCGCGGCGGGAGCGGTGTCGAGGAACAGCGTGGCGTCCACCACGAACTCCTGCCCCAGCTCGCGCTCGGCAGGCAGCACACCGTGCCGGCCCCGGGCCCGCAGCCCCTTCAGCGCGATGCGGTCAGTGCTCAAGCTCGCCGTCCTCCTCCTCGTCCTCGTCGCTCTGCAACACCGGGGAGCCATGGTGCATCCACAACCGCCAACCCTGCGGCGTGCGCACGTAGACGTTGCTGGCCACCACCTTGCCGGCGGCGAAGCTGGACTCGCCCTCCTCCCCGGCGGTCAGGATGTTCTCGACGCAGGTGAGCACCGCCACGTCACCCAGCACCGTCGTGTTGACGTCGGTCAACACGAACTGGATGTAGGTGGTGTTGGCCATGATGAGCGCCCAGGAGCGCAGGACCTCGGACCGGCCGGCCAGCAGCGTCCAGCCCGGATGCACGCAGGTCACCCGCTCCTCGGCGGTGTCCTCGGCCCAGATCTCCGTCATCCGGTCGAGGTCACCGGCCTCGATCGCGGTGTAGAAGTCCTGGTTGACCGTCTCGATGGCGGCAGTGTCGACGCTCATGTATCGGCTCCGGCTCTCTTCCATGCGGCGGCCACGCGGACGGCGTCGGCGTTGGGGCCGACGTGGTGAACCCTGACGCACCACGCGCCCTCCCGCGCGGCGAGAGCGGTGACCGCCAGGGTGGCGTCGTCGCACTCGTCGAACGGGCGCGGGGTGCCGTCGGCGCCGGCCAGCAGCCGCCCCAGGAACCTCTTGCGTGAGGCCCCGATGAGCAGCGGATAGCCCAGCTCGGCCAGCTGTGGCATGCCGGCCAGCAGCGCCCAGTTGTGCTCGGCGTTCTTGGCGAAACCCAGGCCCGGATCGAGCACGATCTGCTCCTCGGCCACTCCCTCGGCCAGCACCAGATCGACCCGCTTGGCCAGCTCCTCGCGCACCTCGGTCACCACGTCGGCGTAGACCGCGCGGCTGGCCATGTCGTGGCTGTGGCCTCGCCAGTGCATCACGACGTAGGGGACGCCGGTCGCGGCCACCACGCGAGGCATCGCGGGGTCGGCCAGGCCGCCGCTCACGTCGTTGACCAACCTCGCCCCGGCCTCGACGGCGGCCTCGGCCACCTCGGCACGCATCGTGTCGACGCTGACGGCCACGCCCTCCGCGCTGAGCGCCCGGATCACCGGCACCACGCGGGCCAGCTCCTCCTCCTGCGACACCCTGGCGGCCCCCGGCCGGGTGGACTCACCGCCCACGTCGACGAGGTCGGCGCCCTGCTCCACCAGCTCCAGACCGTGCGCGACGGCGGCCCGCTCGTCGAACCACAGCCCGCCGTCGGAGAACGAGTCGGGCGTCACGTTGACCACGCCCATGACGAGGCACCGCTCCTCGGCGGACAGACCCGGCACGCTAGTCATGGGCCAAGCCTAGGCGCTTGCCCATACCTGTTGATGTCATGGGTCCCTCATTGTGGATAACGAATCCCGCGCGACCGCTCTTGCCGCCGTTCCTCTCCTCTTGGACGCCTTTTTACGCCCCTTCCGGCAAGCCCATCACCACCCGCCGACGCGCCACGGGCCGTGGGTGGGCCCGTCACGAGACCTCGTACTCCGGCTCAGGGCGGTCGATGGGTGGTGGGCAAGGAGCGGGAAGGCACGGCCCCCGGGACGGCGTGACGGCGGCCGGCCACCGTCCGGTCAGCGGGCGTCCTCCTGGAGGCCCTCAGCCACGTGCGGCGGGTGGCGGCCCAGCCGGCCGTGCCGTACGAGAAGGGCTGAGAAGGAGCCACCGCGCGGACAGCCCGGACGCACGAGAAGGAGCCACCGCGCGAGCGGTCCGAACGTGAGAGAAGGAGCCACCGCGCGGACAGCCCGGACGTAAGAGGAGGGGCCGCCGGGCGGACGGTCGGTCAGAAGCGGCCGAGGATGAGGGCCATCGCTTCGGAGCGGGTCTTGTCGCTGGTGCGGAAGTCGCCGCGGACGGCCGAGGTGACGGTCTTGGCGCCTGGCTTGCGAACCCCGCGCATGGTCATGCACAGGTGCTCGCACTCCACCACCACGATCGCCCCGCGCGGCTCCAGGACCCGCATCAGCGCGTCGGCGATCTGCGACGTCATCCGTTCCTGGACCTGCGGGCGGCGGGCGAACACGTCGACCAGGCGGGCCAGCTTGGACAGGCCCGTCACCTGGCCGCGGTCGTTGGGGATGTAGCCCACGTGGGCGAACCCGTGGAACGGGACCAGGTGGTGCTCGCAGGTCGAGTAGACCTCGATGTCCTTGACGAGCACCATCTCGTCGTGGTCGACGTCGAAGACCTTGGTGAGGACGTCTTCGGGCGTCTGGCCGAGGCCGGAGAACTGTTCGGCGTAGGCCCGGGCGACCCGGGCCGGGGTGTCGAGCAGGCCGTCACGGTCGGGGTCCTCGCCGATGGCGTAGAGGATCTCGCGGACGGCCTTCTCGATCCGGCCCAGGTCTACGTCGTGCTGTGTCACGCTGTGTCCTCGTGCTGCTTCACGCACCGTCTCCGGACGACAGCGCCCCCTGCTGCCCGGTGGTGAGCGAGCCGTTGGCCGACTGCTTCTCCTTCGGGGTCAGGATGGGCGGGCGGTCGGACGGCAGGCGCTTGCCGTAACCCGCGTAGGACGGGCGGTGTTCCTTGACCACGACCGGGGCGAAGATCTGGAGCACCTGCTCGCGGGAGAGGGTCTCCTTCTCCATGAGCTCCAGCACCAGGTTGTCGAGCACGTCGCGGTACTGGACCAGGATGTCCCACGCCTGGTCGTGCGCCGTCTCGATCATCCGGCGGACCTCCTCGTCGATCGTGGAGGCGATCTTCTCGGAGTAGTCGCGCTCGTGGCCCATCTCGCGGCCCAGGAAGACCTCGGCCTGTCCGGTGCCGAACTTGCGGGCGCCGAGCTGCTCGCTCATGCCGTATTCGGTCACCATGCGGCGGGCGACGGCCGTGGCCTTCTCGATGTCGTTGGAGGCGCCGGTGGTGGGCTCGTGGAAGACGAGCTCCTCCGCCGCACGGCCGCCGAGCAGCATCGCGAGCTGGTCCATCATCTCGGACCTGGTGGCCAGGAACTTGTCCTCCATGGGCAGCGTCATCGTGTAACCGAGGGCGCGGCCGCGGGACAGGATCGTGATCTTGTGGACCGGGTCGGAGTTGGGCAGCGCGTGCGCCACCAGCGCGTGACCGCCCTCGTGGTAGGCGATCATCTTCTTTTCCTTGTCGGACATGACCCGCGACTTGCGCTCGGGCCCTGCCATGACGCGGTCGATCGACTCTTCGAGGACTTCCATCGTGATCAGCTTCTGGTCGGCGCGCGCCGTGAGCAGCGCGGCCTCGTTGACCACGTTGGCCAGGTCGGCGCCGGTGAAGCCGGGCGTGCGCCGGGCGATGACGTCGAGGTCGACGTCGGGCGCGAACGGCTTGCCGCGACCGTGGACCTTGAGGATGCCCTTGCGGCCCTCCAGGTCGGGACGGTCGACGGTGACCTGACGGTCGAAGCGGCCGGGACGCAGCAGCGCCGGGTCGAGGATGTCGGGCCGGTTGGTCGCGGCGATGAGGATCACGCCGCCCTTGACGTCGAAGCCGTCCATCTCGACGAGCAACTGGTTGAGCGTCTGCTCGCGCTCGTCGTGACCGCCGCCCAGGCCGGCGCCGCGATGGCGGCCGACGGCGTCGATCTCGTCGATGAAGATGATCGCCGGGGCGTTGGCCTTCGCCTGCTCGAACAGGTCGCGCACGCGGGAGGCGCCGACGCCGACGAACATCTCGACGAAGTCGGACCCGGAGATCGAGTAGAACGGCACGCCCGCCTCACCCGCGACCGCGCGGGCGAGCAGGGTCTTGCCGGTGCCGGGCGGGCCGTAGAGCAGCACGCCCTTGGGAATCTTGGCGCCGATCGCCTGGAACTTGGCCGGGGCCTGCAGGAACTCCTTGATCTCCTGGAGCTCCTCGATGGCCTCGTCGGCCCCCGCGACGTCGGCGAAGGTGGTCTTGGGAGTGTCCTTGGTGATCAGCTTGGCCTTCGACTTGCCGAAGCTCATCACCCGCGAGCCGCCACCCTGCATCTGGTTCATGATGAACAGGAAGATCAGCACGATGATGACGAACGGCAGGAAGCTCACCAGGAGGCTGACCAGGAAGTTCTCCGTGGGAACCTCGATGGTGAAGCTCTTGGTCTTCTTCGCGTCGACCTGCGCCTGCAGCTCGTCGGTCAGCTTGGCTCCGTAGCCGGTGACCCAGTCGGCCTGGATCGTCTTGGTGGGGGCGTCACCCGCCCGGACCGGGATCGCGTTGTAGAGCGAGAGCTCGATCCGCTGGTCCTTGTCGATAATCTTCGCGTTGCTGACGTTTCCGGCACGAATCTGCTGAAGAACCGTGGACGTGTCGGCCTGCTTGTAATTGCCCCCGCCGCTCCAAAGCTGAGTGACGAGCAGGAGCAGCACGACGATGCCCAGGATCCACAGCAGTGGCCCACGTGTAAATCGCTTGAGATCCATCCGATGCGGAACCCCTTGCGGGCCCGTCCCTTCCTGACCATGGCCTTGAACCCCGGGTGCGGCCCGGGGCCGCGGCATCCGGCGCCGCGACTTCTGACTACCCGAAGGGGACGCGGGGTCACCCTTCAGGATTCAGAAGGTACACCGGCACGACGCGCGGAGGGACCGCGCGCCAAACCGGTCCTGCCCTACCAACGTACGTCAGGCCGCGCGGTGTTCCCGGCCCCTGGGGAGATTGCTACTTATAGACGTGGGGTGCCAGGGTGCCGATGAAAGGCAAGTTGCGGAAGCGCTCGGCGTAGTCGAGGCCATAACCGATGACGAACTCGTTGGGAATGTCGAATCCGACGTACTTCACGTCGATCGGCACCTTCACCGCGTCGGGCTTGCGCAGCGCGGTGCAGATCTCCAGCGAGGCGGGATTGCGCGACTTGAGGTTCTCCAGCAGCCAGTGGAGGGTCAGGCCGGAGTCGATGATGTCCTCGACGATCAGCACGTGACGGCCCATGATGTCGGTGTCGAGGTCCTTCAGCACCCGTACGACACCCGATGACCTGGTGCCCGCGCCGTAGGACGACACCGCCATCCAGTCCATCTGGACGGGCACGCGCAACGCCCTGGCCAGGTCGGCCATCACCATGACGGCGCCCTTCAACACGCCCACGAGCAGCACGTCCTGGCCCGCGTAATCCTCGTCGATCCGCCCGGCGAGCTCTCTGATCTTGGCCTGGAGCTCGTCCTCTGGAATGAGGACCTTCTCGAGGTCCTTGCCCATGTCGGCAGCGTCCACGTGTGGTTCCTTACGGGATGGGACTGGTGGCGACTATCAGGGTGCCATACCGCCTCACGGCCACCAGACCCCCGGGCAGGTCGACGGACTTCTGCCCACGCCAGTGCGTGACCAGCCGGTCCACGGCCCGTACATGGGTCTCCGACAGCCCGCCCGATGGAGCGCCCGCCGTGAGGGCGGCCCGCCGCAGCACCCGCCGGCGCACGGCGTCCGGAAGGTCCGCCAGCCCCTCCACGGCGAGGGTCACCGAGCCCGCGATATCGCTAAGAGCGCAATCCCGGTAGGCCCTGCCGGCCCACGCGTCGAGGGCGTCGGCGTCGTCCCGCGCCAGCCGCGCCGTCCTGGCAAGCGCCTCGGCCACTCCCGGCCCGAGCTCCGCCTCCAGTACGGGCAGCACCCGGGTGCGCACGCGGACCCGGGTGTAGCGGGGGTCTGCGTTGTGCGGGTCGTCCCACGTGGTGAGCCCCAGCGCGTGGCAGGCCGCCACGGTGGTCGTCCTCGGCAGGTGCAGGAACGGCCGCCGGTAGCGGCCGGCCGTGACCGCCATGCCGGACAGCGACCTGAGGCCGCTGCCCCTGGCCAGGCCGAGCAGGACGGTCTCGGCCTGGTCGTCCCTGGTGTGCCCGAGCAGCACGGCCGCCGCTCCGAGCCGGTCGGCCGCCGCCGACAGCGCGCCGTAGCGGGCGTCCCTGGCCGCCGCCTCCGGGCCGCCCTCCCGGCCCACCTCGACGGTGAGCACCTCGGCCGGCCGGAGCCCCAGTGTCTCGGCCGTGCCGGCCACGCCGGCGGCCCGCTCGGCGGAGCCGGACTGGAGCTGGTGGTCGACGGTCAGCAGGCCGGCCCGGAGCCCGGCTCGGGGGGCCACGAACGCCAGCGCCGCCGCCAGGGCCAGCGAGTCGGCGCCGCCGCTGCACGCGACCAGCACCAGCCCGCCTGCGGGGACGTCGGCCAGTGCCTCACGCACGGCCCTGCGGACGTCGGCTACGGCTGGATGCGGACCCACGGGCCCCATTGTCCACCGCTTGCCCGCCCACCGGGCCGTCGGACACCGCCGGGTTCCCGTGGGCGCCGGGCCACGGCGCGGCCCGGCCGCGTTCGTCCGCCACCCGGCTCGGGCTCGCCGGTCAGGGCCGGTCAGTGGTTCCCGAGTCGGTGGTTCCCGAGTCAGTGGTTCCCGAGTCAGTGGTTCCCGAGTCGGTGACGGGCTGGCCCGAGGGGGCCTGGTCCGTGGCGGGCAGCGCGGGCGAGCCGATGACGCGACGGATCCAGGCGTCCGGGTCGGAGATCTCCGCGATCGTCGGGAGGGTCTCCGGCGAGGTCCAGACCTGGTTGAAACCGTCCATCCCGGCCTTGCCCACCACGGTGCGCACGAAGGCGGACCCTTCGGCGTACTGCTTCATCTTCAGCTCGATGCCGAGCAGGCGGCGGACCGTGCGGTCGAGGCGGGAGCCGCCCTCGCGGCGCGCGGCGAACTTGGCGCGGATGTCGGCCACCGAGGGCACCACCGACGGGCCGACGGCGTCCATGACGTAGTCGCCGTGGCCCTCCACCAGCGTCATCACGGCCGTCAGCCGGTCGAGGATCTCCTTCTGTTCGGGCGTCTGGATGGCGTCGATGAGGTTGCCGTCACCGCCACGCACCACCTCGGCCACCGTGTCGGCGGCGCTGCGCAGCCGTTCGAGGAGCGTGGTGAGGTCGAGGTCGGACGCCAGCAGGAACTCGGTCATCTGCGAGCGGATGTACTCGCGCAGCCACGGCACCCCGGTGAACTGCACCCGGTGGGTCTCCTCGTGCAGGCACACCCAGAGCCGGAAGTCGCGCGGGTTGACGTTCATCTCGCGCTCGGCGTGCACGATGTTGGGCGCGACGAGCGTCAGGCGGCCCGTCGGCTCGCGGCCGGTCGGGTCGGGCGGCAGGAACAGCTCGTACTGGCCCAGCACCCGCGAGGCGAGGAAGGCCAGCACGGCCCCGACCTCGACGCCGGTGATGCGGGACCCCACGGCGGCCACGATGGGCGGCGGCGGGTTCGCGCCGTTGCCGACCCGCTGGGTCAGCGGCTCCAGCACGACGCGGAAACCCTCGACGTTGGCCCTGATCCAGCCCGGCCGGTCGACGATGGTCGCCGGCTGCGGTGCGGCCTCGGCGTGAATCCTGGTGAACTCACGCACATGGCCCTCGGCCTCGCGGGACAGGGTGCGGAGCTCGGTGACGGCCTGCCTGGCCTCCTCTCGGCTCACCTGAGGACCGGAGCGCACCAGGCGCGTGCCGGTCGTGACGGCCAGATCCCAGTCGATCACCTGCATACCGTCCACCGTACGTGCTCCGCCTCCGCCCCGCGAAGGAGCGCCGGTGTCGGGGCGAAGGAGCGCCGGTGTCCGGCCTGAGGAGGGAGGGAGCGAAGCGACCGGACGACGAGGGAAGACACCGGGTCCAGCGACTGAGCCGCGATCCGCAGGATCGCCATAAGAACGCGAAGGAGCGCCGGTGTCCGGCCTGAGGAGGGAGGGAGCGAAGCGACCGGACGACGAGGGAAGGTGCGGTGGTCAGGAGCGGGCGACGATGGCGGCCAGGCGGTCGAGTACGGGCTCGGCGTTGACCGGGACGCGGTCGGCCATGAAGGCGAAGGTGACGAGCCGGCCGTCCTTGGTGGTGGCGAGGCCCGCCAGGGTGTTGACGTTGTTGAGGGTGCCCGTCTTGGCGCGGACCAGCCCCACCTGGCCCCTGCTGTCGGCGCCGGTGAAGCGTCTGCCGTTGCCGAGCGTGCCGGAGAAGCCGGCGACGGGCATGCCGGAGGCGACGGCGTGCAGCTCGGGGTGGGCGGCGCTGCCGGCGACGGCGATGGCGCGGGCCATCGCGTCGGCGCTGATGCGGTTGTGCGGGGACAGGCCGCTGCCGTCACGTAGCTGGACGCCGCGGGCGAGGCCGAGCCGTTCGAGCACTTTCAGGGTGGCGGTGGCGGCGCCGTCGAAGGAGGCGGGCTGCCCCTCCTTGATCGCCACCTGCCGGGCCAGCGCCTCGGCCAGGTCGTCGTGGCTGTGCGTCAGCGTCTGCTCGACGAGGGCGTACACGGGGGCCGACTCGACGCGGGCCAGTTCGGCGGCGCCGGCGGGGGCCTTGGCCGGGCGTACGGACCTGTCCACGCCGATGCCCTGGCGGGCGAGGAGCCGGGCGAACGCGGCGGCGGCGAACCGCGGCGGGTCGGAGACGCGCGGGGCGGGCTGGCCGGGGTAGCGGCGGCCCTCGTCCATCGCCAGCGCGGACACCGGCGCGATCTCGCCGTCGGGGACGTAGTTGGGCTTCCAGCAGGGGCAGATCGACGGCCCGGTGTAGAGGGACGCGTCGTAGGAGAGTGTGACCTTGGTGACGCCCTTGGCCTTCAGCGCGGCGGCGGTGCGGGAGGCGAGGGTGGCCAGCGACGCCGGCTTGGGGTAGCCGCCGGGCCTGGCGGACGGGCCCGCCAGCAGCGGGTCGCCGCCGCCGACCAGCACGACGGCGCCGGGAGTCGAGCCCTGGAGGACCCGCGTGGCGAGGCGGGCGTCGGGACCGAGCGAGGCGAGCGCGGCCACGGACGTCACGACCTTGGTGGTGGAGGCGGGTGTGATGCCGGTGTCGGCGTCGGAGGCGAAGATCCGTTCGCCGGTGGCGGCGTCGAGGACGATCGCGCCGACCCGGTTTCCGAGCGCTTTGTCACCCAGGGCGACGCTGAGTTGCCGCGTCAAAGTACCCTTAGTCGGGAGAGGTCCTCCCCCGGCCCTCGCCGGCAGCCCGGCCAGCACAGGGCCCGCGGTGACCACGGGGGCGGACGGAGGCTCCGCAGGAGACGCTGCCGGCTCGTTCGGTGACGACTGCCTCGTCAACGCGCTCAGGGTCGCGTCGTCGCTCACCAGGTAGACGCCGGTGACGATGGTGACGATCTGCAGCAGGACGAGAGTGGTCAGCATCACCCACCGCTCGTGCCGCGCCACGTCGCCTGCCCTCTCTCCTGGTGTTCGCCTACGAGACATTAACGCCCAGCCGGGGGTGCCCGGTGGGTTGAGCGGAGGAACCGCGGTGGAGTTCGACGTTGTCGTTGAGATTCCCAAGGGACAACGGAACAAGTACGAAGTGGACCACGAGACCGGGAAGATCAGGCTTGACCGGCTCCTGTTCACCTCCACGCAGTACCCCGCCGACTACGGCTTCATCGAGAACACCCTCGGTGAGGACGGCGATCCGCTCGACGCGCTGGTGCTGCTGCAGGAGCCGACGTTCCCGGGTTGCTACATCACCTGCCGGGCGGTCGGCATGTTCCGGATGACCGACGAGAAGGGCGGCGACGACAAGGTCCTGTGCGTCCCCGCCACGGACCCGCGGATGGAGCACATCCGCGACATCCATCACGTCGCCGAGTTCGACCGGCTGGAGATCCAGCACTTCTTCGAGGTCTACAAGGACCTGGAGCCGGGCAAGTCGGTCGAGGGCGCCAACTGGGTGGGCCGCACGGAGGCCGAGGCCGAGATCGAGCGGTCGTTCCAGCGGGCCAAGGACCAGGGGTACGGCCACGGCCACTGACGGGTCACGCGGCGGGCCTGGTGGCGCCCACCAGGTCCGACCGGTGGATGGGGGCGACCCGCACCACGTCGCCGGTCTGCGGGGCGTGCACCATCATGCCCTCCCCGACGTAGATGCCGACGTGGTGGATCGTGCCCGGGTCTTCGCTGATGTGGCCGAAGAAGACGAGGTCGCCGCGGCGGAGCTGGTCGAGCGGTACGTGCGGGCCCGAGGTCCACTGCGTGCCGGTCCAGTGGTCGAGCTGCACGCCCACGCGTTCCCAGGCGCGCATGGTCAGCCCTGAGCAGTCGTAGCTGCCGGGGCCGTCGGCCGCCCACACGTACGGCTTGCCGAGCTGGGTGAGCGCCCAGTTGGCGGCGAGGTCGCCGCCGAGCGACCCCTTCGCGGTCAGCTCGCCCTTGCTGTAGCCGCCGAGCGCTTCGAGACGTTCGAGCCTGGCCTGCCGGCGTTCCTCGCGCGCCCTGGCCAGGCGCTGGGCTCTGGTGCGCGCGGCGTCGACCCGTTCCTCCAGTGCGTCGCGCCGGCGTTCGAGCAGGTGGGTCCGGCGTTGCTGGCCGGCGACGGCCTCCTCGGCGGCGATCTTGGCGAGGCGGGCTCGTTCGGCTGCCGCCTGGTGGTCGGCGTAGGCGTCGGCCGCCTGCCGCCGCAGGATGGCGGAGACCTCCTGGGCGTCGCGCATGCGGTCGAGGATGCCGGCGCGCTCGTCGGCGAGCTGTTCCAGCACGCCGGCGCGGTGCAGGTAGCCGTCGGGGTCGCCGGAGTCGCTGATCATCAGCGCGTACGGGTGGCTCAGGTCGACGCCGGCGTAGGTCTCGGCGACGACGACGGCGACGGCCTGGCGGGCCCGTTCGACTTCGGCGTCGGCCGCGGCGAGCCTGGCCTGGGCCTGCTCGTGGGCGCGCTGGGCGTGGGCCAGCCGGACCTGTTCGCCGTTGTAGGCCTCGACCAGCCGTTCGACGCCGGCCGTGAGGTCGTCGAGGCGTGATTCGGCGGTGGCGAGCGCGGCGCTGGCCACGCCGAGCTCCTTGGTGCGCTCGCGCGCGTTCTGCCGCGCCTCGCGCACGTCGTGCTTGGACGGCCCGTCGCGCCGGCCGGGATCGGCGTGGGCGGGCGAGCAAAGGGCGAGGACCAGCCAGGCGGCCACGCCCGCCCGTGCGGTGCGCGTGGTGACGGTGCGCATGGATCCCCCTCACAGAGGTGACTCTGTGCACACCTTTCCCAGCAGTTACAGTTCACACACCTATCCGTCACGCACCGTAGTCATCAGAGGCGGAGTAGGCGTTCGATCCACGGCCGGACGCCCGTCGCGGCGGGCCGGGGGCCGCGCGGGTAGGTGAAGACGGGCGTCCCGGCCCCGTAGGCGGCGTGCAGGTCGGCCGCCTTGCACCAGTCGGCGCAGACGCGGGCCGTCGCCCAGGCGGCGGCGATCGCCGGGCGGGCCTCGGGGTGCCGGTCGTAGGTCTGGTAGAGGGTCATGGTGGCGTCGGCCGCCTGGTAGCCGTCGTCGGGGTAGGCGGTGCCGGCCAGGTAGGGGGCGGTGACGCGGCCGGCGTGGCAACTGCCGAGTGCCCACGTCCAGTTGGCCAGGACGAGGCCGAGCACGGGGTCGGGCACTTCGGCGGCCGCGCCGTACATGCGGTCCTGGCGTGGGCCGGTCAGGCGGCGGGCGGTCCAGAACCAGTCGAGGTCGCCGGGCGGCTCGCCCGCGGCCAGCCAGGACAGCAGGGCGAGGCCGCGGGCGGTGCGCAGCCGGCAGAGGTCGAGCATGTGGCGCAGCATGCGCGGCCCCCGGTCGAGCCAGGTGGGCCAGGCGACGCGGTGGCTCCGCGCCACGAGGCCGGCCAACTCGCCGCGGACCGGCAGCGGGCAGACGCGGCATCCGAGGAGCGGGTCCTCGCGCAGCTCGTAGGCCCGCATCCGGGGTCAGGGGGCGGTCGAGCCGGACGAGGTGGGCGCGGGGGCGCTGGTCGTCGGGCCTGCGGTGGTCGTCGCGGTGGGCGTCGGGGTGGGCGTCGCGGTCGGCTTGGCCGTCACGGGCGGGGTGGCGCTGGGCGTGGGGCGGGGCGTCCGGGTCGGCCGGGGCGGGGGCGTCCGGGTCGGTTTGCCGGTGGGGCAGGGCGTGCCGCCGGGGCCGCGGCTCTGGTGCTCGCGGGGGCGGCCGTCCGGTGGGCCGCCCGGGTCGGCGGGCGGGGTGAGTGACGGCGTGCCCTTGCCCGGCGGGGTGCGGGGCGGCGTCGCGGCGGCGGACGTGGCGACGGAGCCGTGCGTGGGCCAGGCCGTGGGCGGACTCGCGGGGACGCTTGAGTGCACCATGCCGACGGGGTAGGCGGGCGAGGCGTTGGCGACGGGCTGGACCGCGGCCCGCGAGCCGTCGGGCGCCTGCTGCCCCGGCGCGCGGGCGTCGGGGGCGGTGGGCGGCCCGCTCGGGAGGTGGACGACGGGGCCCGTGGGCAGGGCGGCGGAGGCCACGCCCGGCAGGCCGCCGGGCCCGCCGCCGAAGCTCGTGAAGATCACTCCCAGCGCCACCACCGTCGCGACCGCCGCAAGCGCGCACGCCAGGGCGTGCGGCCACCGGCGCGCCTTCCGGTCGGCCGCGAGGGGAAACCCGCCGGCGTCGAGCGCCCCCGAGCGCCGGGCCACGTAACGCCGGTACGGCGTCAGCTCGGGGTCGGCGAAGTAGCTCAGCACCCTGACCTTGAGCGCGCCGGGCACGGTGACCGGGGGCAGCAGCTCGAACACCTTGGACTCGGAGACCTGGCGGGCGTGGTGCGGCGAGCAGGTGGCGCACTCCGGCAGGTGTTGGACGAGCTCCTCCCGCATCCGGGGTGTCAGCCGCCCGGTGAAGCCGGTGAGGACGGCGGCCCGGACCTTGCAGTCGTAGGGCCCTTTGGCGGCCAGGACCTCGGCGGTGACCGCGTCGCGCAGCCGCCGGCGGGCCTCGTCACGGGCCGTCTCCACCTGGCGGGGAGGCATGCCGAGCACCGCCGCGACGTCCCGGGCGGACAGGCCGTGGACGGCCGACAGCTCCAGGATCTCGCGGCCGGCGGCGGGCAGGCTCCGCGTGGCGTTCCAGGCCATGACGCGCAGGTCGGCGTCGGCGCCGGCCCACAGGTGGGCGTCGGCCCACAGATCGGCGTCGGCGCCGGTGCCCGGCCGCGCCTCCTCGGCGCCGGCGTCGCCGGCGTCGCCGGCGGGTGCGGCCAGCCGGCGGCGCAGGCATTCGCGCCTGGCTAGCGCGTAGAGCCATGGCCGCAGGCGGCTGGGGTCGGACAGCGAACCCGCGTGGGCGTGCGCCGCGATGAATGTGTCGCGGAGGGCCACCTGCGCGTTGTCGGAGTGGCGAAGAAGGGACCAGCAGTATCTATAGATGCTCTCGGCGTGCGAGTCGAACAGCGCGGCGAGGGCACCCGGGTCGTCGGCGCGCAGCGCCTGGACCAGGACGCGGTCATTCATGTGACCGAATGTAATGGATTAGTAACTAGTAGTTCTACCGATTCTGCGTGAATGCCATCGCTTGCCGCCAGGCGGCGCGATAACGCCATGCCTCGACCAGCGACAAGCTGCGGAAATTCATAGTCTGCCCGACTTTATCGGCGTATTTGAATTATTTTCAGGTCTGTACGGTCACTGCTGGCGGCCCGTCAGGATCTGGCTGCCCCGGTCCACGGCGAACGGCTGGGTGGTGGGCTTGACCGTGTGCAGCGGCACCGCACCGCCCAGGGCCAGCTCCTCGTACGGCCGAGCCGTCGAACCCCACGTGCGGGCCGTCACGTCCGTCCTGGCCACCTTGGCCCCGTCCGGCAGGCCCTCGACGGTCAGGATGAACCGCGGCGGCCGGCCGGCCTGCACATCGTCCACGAACGTGCTCGCGCCGCCCAGCAGCTTGCCCGCCGTGTCGCGCAGCAGCGCGTTCACCACCAGGCTGCTCGCCGGGAGCTGGTACGGGTTGGCGACGTAGCCGGTGACCAGGTAGGAGCCGTCCTTCTGGCGCAGCGTCTGCACCCGTGTGACGGGGAACTGCTGGAAGGCCGAGGCGATGCGCGCCGCGGGCCGCCACTGGGCGGGCCGGTAGTCGATCGTCACCTTGGCGGGCTTCTGCGCGGCCGTGGCCTGCCCGGTGAAGGGCAGCGAGCCGCCCGGGGGCACGGCGTCCAGAGGCTGGTCCAGCCGGACGACCTCGCGCCCGCCGGCGTCGCGGGCGACCACGGTCGCCACCACGTGCTCGCCGAAGTGCCACGGGTTGCCGTTGGCGAGGACGCCCGCCCAGTTGACGACGTACCCGTCGGACGACTTGACGACGTTGGACACCTGCTCCTTGAGCGCGAGCGGTTTGAGCTGCTGCTTGGGCTGCTCCTCGGTCGAGCACCCGGCCAGGCAGATCGCGCCGAGTGCGAGGAGGCCGACGGTAAGGCTACGCGGGATCACTTTGCCGTGATAGCTCCTGCATGGGCACGGCTGGCACGGGACACGCGCCAGCCGTACCAACTCTTTAACGCGCGCGGACGACCCTGGACTCGTCCCAGACCGGATGTGGCGACTCGTAGACCCTGCCGTCGGAGCCGAACACGAGGTAGCGGTCGAAGTCGGCGGCGAACCACCGGTCGTGGGTCACGGCCAGCACCGTGCCGTCGAAGGCGTCGAGTCCGGCCTGCAGCGCCTCGGCGCTGGCCAGGTCGAGGTTGTCGGTCGGCTCGTCGAGCAGCAGCAGCGTCGCGCCCGACAACTCCAGCAGCAGGATCTGCAGGCGCGCCTGCTGCCCGCCGGACAGCGTGTCGAAGCGCTGTTCGGCGACCAGCCCGGCCAGCTCGTAGCGGGCCAGCCGCTTCATGGCCTGGCTCTTGTCCAGGGCGTGCTCGGACATCACGATGTCGACCGGCGTCCGGCCGAGCAGCTCGGGCCGGGCGTGCGTCTGCGCGAAGTGGCCGGGCACGACGCGCGCGCCCAGCCTGCCGACCCCGCCGTGGGCGACGGGCTCGCCCGCGAGCAGCCGCAGGAAGTGGCTCTTGCCCGAGCCGTTGGAGCCGAGCACGGCGACCCGCTCGCCGTACCAGACCTCCAGGTCGAACGGCCGCATCAGGCCGGTCAGCTCCAGCCCCTCGCAGATGACCGCGCGCTTGCCGGTGCGGCCGCCCTTGAGCCGCATGCTGATGTGCTGGTCGGCGGGGGCCGTCTCGGGCGGCCCGGCCTCCTCGAACCTACGCAGCCGGGTCTGGGCGGCGTGGTAGGCGGCGGCCATGCCGTCGTTGTAGCGGGCCTTGTTCTTCAGCATGTTGACCAGGGCCTTGATCTTGGCGTGCTCCTCGTCCCAGCGCCTGCGCAGCTCGTCGAGGCGTTCGTTGCGCGCCCGGCGCGCTTCGGCGTAGCCGGCGAACCCGCCGCCGTGGATCCACACGTTGCCCGCCTCGACGGTGACGATGCGGTCGGCGGCGTTCGCCAGGAGCTGGCGGTCGTGGCTGACCAGCAGGACCGTCTTGGGCGTCTCCCTGAGCTGCTGCTCCAGCCACTCCTTGCCGGGCACGTCGAGGTAGTTGTCGGGCTCGTCCAGCAGGAGCGCCTGGTCGGGGCCGCGCAGCAGCGCCTCCAGGACGAGCCGCTTCTGCTCGCCGCCCGACAGCGTGGACACCTCGCGGTACTTCACCCGGTCGTACGGCACGCCGAGGGCGGCGACGGTGCAGGTGTCCCAGAGCACCTCGATGTCGTAGCCGCCGGCGTCGGTGTAGTCGGTGATGGCCTGCGCGTAGCGCATCTGCGCCTTCTCGTCGTCGCGCTCCATCATGACCAGCTCGGCCTGCTCCAGCCGCGCCGCGGTCTCCCGCACCGCCGGCGGCGCCACGCTGAGCAGCAGGTCGTGCACGGTGCTGCCGTCGCGCAGCCCGCCCACGAACTGGCGCATCACGCCCAGGCCGCCGGAGCTGGTGACGGACCCCTCGACGGGCTGCAGATCGCCCGCGATCAGCCGCAGGAGCGTGGTCTTGCCGGCTCCGTTGGGTCCGACGAGCGCCGCCTTGACGCCCTCGCCGATCCGGAACGACACGTCGTTGAGCAGCGGCCGCCCGTCAGGCAGCACGTAGGTCAGATGGGCGATCTCGACGTGTGCCACGGTTCTTCCCCTCCTGCGGTCC
This sequence comes from Nonomuraea sp. NPDC047897, assembly GCF_043204415.1. Classification (NCBI taxonomy): domain Bacteria; kingdom Bacillati; phylum Actinomycetota; class Actinomycetes; order Streptosporangiales; family Streptosporangiaceae; genus Nonomuraea; species Nonomuraea sp. NPDC047897. Next base: position 32,223 of record NZ_JBIDCC010000015.1, read on the forward strand.
TCGCGAAGGGTACACGCCGGTTTCGGGGACTGACATCCCATTTTCGCTGCTACGGCGTTGCATCACCCCCCGTGATCTCCCCTCGGAGAAGTCTTTCTGCATCTGCTGGAGATCGTCGAACGCAACCCCGCGGACACGGGATTCATCCCCCAGCCCAAGCGATGGGTGGTGGAGCAGAGCTACGGCATCCTCGCCCTGCACCGCCGACTGGTCCGCGACTATGAACACCGACTCGCCGACGAACCCGGGGTCGAGATCACGCACGCCTCCTCGGCTCCCGAACTCCCCGACCATCCCGCCTACCGTCACATTCTGCACAGCTTCGCCGACCTCGGCCGACCGCTACGAGTTCGCGACCTGTGCCAGGCCCTGGACTTGCCCATCGTCAAGAAGAACACCGAGAACATCCGCTCCAAGCTCAAACGCCTGGTCAGCCAGGGCATCCTCGTGGAGACCGAGCCGGGATTGTTCGCTCAGCCGCATCCCTAAAGACCCCGGCCCGGGCGTGACGTCGTCCATGGGCTGGCCCCCAGGGCGGTGGCGAGACGTGAAGCGAGCCTCGCGACGGCGGCACGCAGTTCCGGCCCGCCCTCGATGCGGAAGGGGAACGGCACGTTCGGCAGCCACTCCTGCGCGTACATCGTCGGATTGCTCGTGCTGCCGACGAGCACGCACCCGTCCCTCGACGGTTCGAGCCTTCCCATCGGCGGCCGGATCCAAGGCGCCACCTCGGCCAGGGGGGCGTCGAACACGACGCGCGTGGCGAATTCCCACCCGGTGCCCAAGTTCTCCTCCAGCGCTGCCACCGGGTCGAGGTCGTCGGGCGGCTCGAACGCGTGCGTACTCCGCTGAACCTGGCGGACGCGGTCGACCCGGTAGGTGCGGACGGCGTCCGCGTGGTGGGAGTAGCACAGCAGGTACCAGCGCCCGTGACGGACGACGACCGCCCAGGGGTCCACCTCAGCCTCCCACTGGTTGCCGGACTCGCTCCGGTAGGCGACCACCACGCGCCGCCGGTCTGCGATGGCGGACACGAGCGCGCTGGTGGTGGCGGGATCCGGACGGGCCGAGAACCGGTCGGGCGCCGCCGACGCATACTCACGCAGCGCCGCCGCCTGCCGTCCGATGTTCTCGGGCAGGGCCCGGATGACCTTGCCCAGGGCGGCGCCGACGAGGTCGCCGACGTCGGTGGCCGCCGGCTGGCCGTTGAGCACCGCCATGACCAGGCCAAGCGCCTCGGGTTCTGTGAAGGCGACCGGAGGCAGCCGCGTCCCGCGCCCGAGCCGGTACCCGCCATACGGGCCGCGGACCGACTCGACGGGGATGCCCGCCTCGCGGAGGATCCCGACGTACCGGCGCGCGGCCCGCTCGGTGACGCCCAGACAAGCGGCGAGCTCGCCGGCCGTCACGCCAGGGCGGGCCTGGAGGATCTCCATGGCGCGCAGAGCTCGTGCGGTGGGACTGAGATCGGTCGGCACACGAGCACATTACGAGGTCACGTAATGAACAGGAAGTAGACCGTCCGGAACTGGTCCTAGCCTGACGTCCTGACCGAGTTCCGTCCTCGCCGGAACGCGCTGAAGAAAGAGAACTGACCATGGATATCCTGCTCATCGCCGGCCTGTGGCTCGACGGATCCGCATGGGACGACGTCGTGCCCGTCCTTCAGGCGCTCGGCCACCGCCCCATACCGGTCACCCTGCCCGGCCAGGGTGACGGATCCGCCTCGGCCACTCTCGACGACCAGGTGGCAGCAGTGCTCGCCGCCGTGGAGTCGGCGTCAGGAAAGCCCATGGTAGTGGGGCATTCCGCCGCTTGCACCCTGGCCTGGCTGGCCGCCGACGCGTTCCCGGAGCGGGTGGCCAAGGTCGCGTTCATCGGCGGCTTCCCGGCCGCAGACGGGCAGCCCTACGCCGACTTCTTCGAGGTGAAGGACGGCGTCATGCCCTTCCCCGGCTGGGGTCCGTTCGAAGGACCGGACTCAGCTGACCTCGGCGAGGAGGCAAGGAGCGACTTCACGTCCGCGGCGATTGCCGTCCCCGCCGGAGTGACGAAGGGCGTGGTACGCATGGCGGATGAGCGACGGTTCGACGTACCCGTTCTCGTCGTGTGCCCCGAGTTCACCCCCGCCCAGGCTCAGGAGTGGATAGCCGCCGGTGACGTGCCCGAGCTGGCCAAGGCCAAACACCTCGACCTTGTGGACATCGACTCGGGCCACTGGCCCATGATCACACGGCCTGCCGAGCTCGCCCGGCTCCTGGCCGACGCCGCCCCTGAGGTCTGACACAGCTGCCGGCCATCGCTCCTCGCTGATCAGCCGGGTCAGCGTAGCGAGTCGCAGGACCCCAGCCACCTCAATGCGTGCGAAGTCCGCCGTCTCCAACCGGATCCGGCCGCTCAGGAACCCCTGCTGGACCTCCTGAGCAGTCTACGTTCCAGCCGTGATCGGAACGGGTGTCAGACGAGGGCGGTCTTGTAGAAGATGCTGACCTTCCTGGCCCCGGCGGCGCCGGAGGCGAGGCCGAGGCAGAGCCGGGGCCTGCCGCCGGCGAGTTGGATCGCCATGCCCTCGGGCTCGCGGTAGTCGAGCGACTTGCCCGCCTGGGTCAGCGCGCGCTGCACCTTGCGGCCGGTACGCAGGTCCACGCTGGTGATGTAGGTGTTGCCCGGCGCCGGGTTGGAGGGACCGTAGGCGCTGCCCTCCAGCAGGTAGAGGTGGTCGCCGTAGGCCGCGTAGCCCTGGAAGACGCCGAGGCCGGTCGGCTGGGCGACGTCGTACAGGGGCCGGTGGGAGCCCGATTTGACCGCCGACAGGGTGAAGACCGCGTAGCGGAAGCCGCCGTTCTTGCGGTAGCGCATGACGAGCCGGTTGGTGGAGGGGTCGATCGCGCAGGTGGTGTTGGTCGCGCCGGTCACCGGGGCGTAGCGGGTCACGCCGCCGGACGAGGGAATGATCGTCCGGCCGTTGGTGAAGGCGAACCTGGCCAGTCTGTTGCCCCAGGCGTTCGCGCCGTCCCGGATCGCGTTGGTCTCGGTCCACAGGTACGTCGTGCCGCCTGAGCGTTCCACGCCGATCTGGACGCCGTGCCCGAAGCCCATGAGGTACATGTGGCCGAGCACGGCGCCGCCGAGGCTGAGCTTGGTGAGGCACAGGTGGCCCGCCGCCGCGGAGCCGGACCCGTTCTTGACCTGCACGGCGTAGATGTGGCCGTGCGCGTTGTCGAAGGCGAACGACTGCAGGACGGTCTCGTCGCGCAGCGCCTTCTTCCAGATGAGGCTGGTGGCGGGCGCCGTCAGGTCGAACCGGCCGGCGGCGGCCGCGGCGGGCTCGCCGCCGACGAACGCCGTGGCTGCGGCTCCCGCGCCGGCCACGAGCAGACCGCGCCGGGTGATGGATGGCGACATATCAGGAATACTCCTGTTTCACAGCGGTTCCGGAAGCCCCACACCCTAGTGGCCCCGGCACGGGGCGGCCAAGCCCGCGATCAGGCGGCCCGGCGGGGGCACAACAGCCCCGCGAAGATCTCCACAACCGCCGCGACCAGCAGCGGAACCGCCGGATGCAGGCGGAGCAGGAGCGCCCCGAGCACGGCGCCGGCGAAGGTCGCGGCGACGGTGGCGAAGCGCCGGCCGGCCGTCTCCAGCGGCGCCGCCATGAACAGCCCGGCCAGCGACCGGGTCACCACCGTGGTGGGCAGGTCCTTGGCCGCCACCCGCAGCACGGTGGCGTTGCGCGCGCCCATCGCGACCGCGAGCACCACGATGACGGTGAACCGGTGCGGCTCCCTGTCGGCGGCCGTCGCCGGCAGGCCGACCGCGAGCAGCGCCGCGACCAGCAGGATCAGCCCTTCACCCGCGACGGCGAACCCCAGCCACCCGTCCCCTCGCCACCGGACCAGCACGCCGTGCGCCGCGTGCCCGGCGACGGCCCCGGCCGCGAACGCCCCCAGCGCCACGACCGGACCGGCCAGCGGGGCGGCGTCGGTGACCACCCCGAACCCGGCGAACAGCACGTTCCCGGTCATCACCGCGGTGAACACCCGGCCCAGCCCAAGAAAGCTGACGGCCTCCACCACTCCGGTGACGCCGGTCAGCAGCACCAGGATCACCGTCAGCCGCGACGGCCGCCTCCCCGCCGCGAAGGGCATCCCCTCTCCCTACCGGCGCGGCGGCCCGCGGTGAAGCCGCCGCACGGGCGCGTGAACCATTCCGGGGGCGGACGGTAACCGCAGGCGACCACATGCTCCCGACCCGGAAGGGTTCCATGAACAACTCGGGAAGGCGTCGAAGATCACGCCGCCCTGCTGACCCGGGGCACGGACGCGAGCAGGGTGAGCGCGGCGGCGAGCAGGTACGGCCAGCCGGCGCGCGGCGCGAAGCAGGCGCCCTCCCCCGCCACGGCGAGTGCGGGCAGGCATAGCAGGACGGCCGCGGCCAGAGCCGTCAGGCGGGTGGCGAGGATGCCCGTGGTGGCGGCGACGGCGCCCGCGCAGGCGACGGCCACGACCGGCACACCGAGAGCGTCCAGCGTCAACGCCTGATGGAGCGGCACGGGCATGAGCGGGCCGCAGGCCGGGGAGGGCGAGGCGGGGTCGAGACGGCTGTGGAGCAGCGGCCACAGGACCGCCCCGAGCGCGACCGTCCAGGTCAGGGCTGCCGGCGGCAGGCGAGGGCTCTCGGGAACGAAGGCGAGGGGGACAGGCGGGCGGGGTGGTCCGGCCGCCGGGCGGGCGGCCTGGAGCAGGGCGGCCGTAACGGCGAACGCGGCGATCGTGAGGCCGGCCGGCCGGGTCATGAAGGCGGGGAGCGGGTCGGCGAGCTCGACGAGGAGGGCGGCCAGGAGGAGGGGCAGGGTGAGCGCCAGGCCCGCGCTCCGCAGCCGGGCCGGCCGCCAGAGGGCGAGCAGCGCCAGCGCGGCCGGCAACAGGATGCCGCCCCAGAGGTGAACCGCTCCGACGGCGCGCCAGGGCCAGGGCGGCTCGGGCGGCGGCGCGTCGGCGAACCAGCCGAAGGAGACCTCGTTCGGCTGCAGGGCGGCGAGCGTCGGCGCCGCTGCGGCGAGCACCGCGCACACCGTGAGCATGCGCGCCGTACGTGGAAGCAAGGGGGACGCCTCGGGCAGACGGCAGGAAGGGTCGACGATACCGGAGGGCCCCGGCCGGGCCCGATCAGCCGTGCAGCAGTTGGTGCTGGAGAGCGGTGACCGCCGCTCCCCTGGCCCATTCGTTGAAGGCGAACGGTTTGACCACCACCCGGACGGGAGTGGAAGTCCAGTGGGTGTGGCGGGCGAGCGCGGCCTGGAAGGCGTCGGCGCACACCGCGTACATGTGGACGGCCTCGCCGGACAGGATGACCAGCTCCGGGCCGGTGATGTTGGCGACGGTGGCCACGACCTGCCCCAGCGCGGACCCGGCTTCGTCGAGCACGCGGCGGGCGACCGGGTGGCCGTCGCGGGCCAGGGCGAGGCAGTCGTCGAAGGTGAGCTCGGGCCGGTCGAGCGTGCCGGCCACGGAGCGGCGGATGGCGGGTGAGCTGACGTAGGCGCGCGCGCAGCCGCGGTGGCCCAGCTCGCACATCGGGCCCCGGTCACGACGCCCGCCTCGACCTACCTGATCGGCGTGGAGATCGACCCGGCGACCGGGGAGGCGGCGCCCCTGCAGAAGTACTGGGGGCCGAGGCTGTCGGTCGAGGCCGCCCGCCAGGCCGTGACCGCGAGCGGCGGCCCGGCCACCCCGCAGGGGGCGCGCCGGCACGTCTCCAGCTTCTCCGCCCCTGTCGAGGTCGAGGAGCTGCTGCCGGTCGACGGCGGCAAGCGGTGGGGGTCGCCGTCGCTGCAGGTCTCCTTCGACCACACGCGCTCGCTCGAACTCCGCCACGCCGGGTCGAGCGTGCACGACGAGGGAGCCGGCGCCGAACGGCTCGACGTCGTGCTGCGCGACGCCTGCCACCCGTTCGAGGTGGTGCTGTCGATCCGCGCCCGCGAGGACACCGACGTGATCGAGCGCTGGACCACCGTCCGGCACCTGGCCGGGGCGGAGCCCGTGGCCATCGGCATCACCCGGCTCGACTCCGGGAGCTGGTTCGTTCCCGACGCGTCCGCCTACCGCTACAGCGGCGCCTTCGGCGCCTGGGCGGAGGAGTTCCAGCTCCAGCGGGGACCGCTGCCCGTCGGGGAGCTCGTCTTCACCAGCCGCCAGGGCATCACCAGCCACCAGGCGAACCCCTGGGTGATGATCGACGCCGGTGAGGCGGTCGAGGAGCACGGCGAGGTGTGGGGCGTGGCCCTGGCCTGGAGCGGGAGCTGGCGGCTGACCACCACGCACCGGCCGGAGGGCGGCGTCGCGATCTCGGCCGGTTTCGGACACGAGGGACTGCGCTGGACGCTCGAACCGGGCGCGGAGCTGAGCAGCCCGCCGGTGCTCGGGCTGTACACGGCGGGCGGGTTCGGCGCGGCCAGCCGGTCCTGGCACGACTACACGCGCCGGCACGTCCTCCCCGTCACCGACGAGGAACGGCCGGTGCTCTACAACTCCTGGGAGGCCACCTGGTTCGACGTCACGGAGGCCGGCCAGCTCGCCCTCGCCGAACAGGCGGCCGCGATCGGCGTCGAGCTGTTCGTCGTCGACGACGGCTGGTTCGGCGACCGTGACGACGACACGCGGTCCCTGGGCGACTGGTGGCCGCACCGCAAGCGGTTCCCGAACGGCCTGCGCTCCCTGATGGACGGGATCCGCGGCCTCGGGATGCGGGCCGGCCTCTGGGTCGAGCCGGAGATGGTCAACGCCGACAGCGAGCTGTACCGCGCCCACCCCGACTGGATCCTGCGCATGGACCGGCGGCGGCGCGACGAGAAGCGCCAGCAGCTCGTGCTGAACTTCGCCCGCGACGACGTGCGCGAGTGGGCGTTCGGCTGGCTCGACGAGCTGGTCACCGAGCTCGACCTGGACTATCTCAAGTGGGACATGAACCGGCCGTTCACCCAGGCGGGCTGGCCCGAGCTGGGCGCGGGCCAGGACCGGCTGTGGATCGACTACACGCGCAACGTCTACCAGGTGATGGCCCAGCTGCGGCAGGCCCATCCCGGGCTGCGGATCGAGTCCTGCTCCGGCGGCGGCGGCCGCGTGGACCTCGGCATCCTGCGGCACACGGACGAGTTCTGGCCGTCCGACAACACCGACGCCCGTGACCGGCAGGCGATCCAGCACGGCTTCTCCCAGCTCTACCCGCCGAACACGATGTCGGCCTGGGTCACCGACTCCCCCAACCCCACCACCGACCGGCTGATGCCGCTCCGCTACCGCTTCCACGTGGCCATGGCGGGCGTGCTCGGCGTCGGCGGCGACCTCACCACCTGGTCGGCGGCCGAGCTGGCCGAGGCGGCGGAGCTGGTCGAGCAGTACAAGTCGGTGCGCCGGGTCATCCAGCACGGCCGGCTGTACCGGCTGGCCGGCACGCCGGGGCGGGAGCGCTCGGCCGTGCAGTACGTGCTGGGCGACGACGTCGTGGCCCTCGTCTACAACCCGGCGAGCGATGCCAAGCGGGGTCCGCGCCGGCTGCGGCTGGCCGGTCTCGACCCCGAGGCCCGGTACGAGGTGGTGCACGGCGGCGACGCGCCGGACGCGGCGCCCGGCCGGCTGGTCCGGGGATCGCACTGGTACGGCTCGGCGCTCATGGCCGTGGGCGTCCGGCCCGCCGCCTGGGAACCGGTGGGCGCCGACTACCGCAGCGACCTGGTGGTGCTGAGGAGGGTGCGCGCCTGAACCGATCGGCGGGGCGGGCTGGACATCAAGTCATCTGATGACTAGAACTGTACGCAACACCCCCGCTTAAGGACACGCGATGACACGCTTCCGGTCCGCCCTCATCCCGCTCACCCTCACGCTCACCACGTTCACCGCCTTACCGCAGCAGGCCGTCGCCGCCCCGCCCAAGCCGGTGCCGTCGGCGGCGGCCCAGCCCTCCCAGACCCAGCCCTCCCAGACCCAGCCCGCCCAGACCCAGCCCGCCCAGACCCAGCCCGCCCAGACCCAGCCCGCCGACGCGCGGCCCCCGTCCTCGTGCGCGCGCACCGTGCGCGGCGCCGCCGTCAACACCCGGCTGACCAGCCTGTTCACCGCGTACGGCAACGACAACAGCCGGACGGACGACTGGACCGGAGCCGACGGCACCTACTCGCTGCGCCTGCCGAGCGGCCGCGAGCTGTGGATCTTCTCCGACACCTTCCTCGGCCGGGTCAACCCCGACGGCTCCCGGCCGCCGGTGGTAGGCGAGGGCGGCGACACCGTCTTCCTCAACAACAGCTTCGCCGTCGAGAAGAAGGGCCGGCTGTCCACCATCCACGACGGCACACCCGCGGCCCCCACCGCCGTCATGCCGCCGCGCGACCGTGACCACTGGTACTGGGCCGGCGACGCCACACTGGCCGGCAACGTCGTGGAGGTCACCTACCAGGAGTACGAGCGCTTCGGCACCGGCGCGTGGGACTGGCGCTGGCACCGCAACGTGGTGGCCAGGTTCGCGCCCGGCCGGCTCGAACGGCCGATCGGCGTGCACCCGCTGCCCTCCGGGCACGGCGTGGCCTGGGGCTCCGGCATTCTGGAGCACCGGGGCCACACCTACGTGTACGGCGTCGAGGACCACGGCTCGCCCAAGTACATGCACGTCGCCCGGGTCAAGGGGCGCAGCCTGCTCGGCCGGTGGGAGTATCTGAAGGCCGACGGCACCTGGTCGGCGAACGAGACCGACTCGGCCCGCGTCATGAGCGGCGTGGCCAACGAATACAGCGTGACCAGGATGGGCGGCGGCTACGTGCTCATCACCCATGACACGACCGAGCCGCTGAGCGCGAAGATCGTGGCCTACTTCTCGTGCTCCCCGGCCGGGCCGTTCACCGGCAAGCAGCACGTCTACACCACCCCGGAGACGGGCGGGAACATCTTCACCTACAACGCCCACGCCCACCCGCAGATCTCGGGCGCCGGGCTGGTCGTGTCCTACAACGTCAACAGCTTCGTCAACACCGACCACTACCGTGACGTCTCCATCTACCGGCCGCGTTTCCTCGACGTGACGTTCGAGTGAGCCGCAACTGGGCGGCCCGCCTGCGGCCCGTCGTGCTCGACGGGCTGCGGGCGGTCGTGCTGGAGAACGAGCGGCTGCGGGTCACCGTCGTGCCGGGCAAGGGCGGCGACGTCGTCGAGTTCCTGGACAAGCGGAGCGACACCGACTTCGTCTGGCTCTCCCCGCAGGGCCTGCGCGACCCGGCCGGGCACCTGCGGGGCGCCGGCGACGACGTGGCGCTGTTCACCGACGACTACGAGGGCGGCTGGCAGGAGTGCTTCCCCAACGGCGGCGCGCCCAGCGAGTACCGGGGCGCGCGGCTGGCGCAGCACGGCGAGGTGGCGGGGCTGCCCTGGGCGGCCGAGGTGGTGGCCGACCGCGAGGACGAGGTGGCGGTCCGGCTGAGCGTCCGCACCCGGCGGATGCCGTACCTGCTGGAGAAGACGTTCCGGCTGCGGTCGGGCACGGCCGTGCTGGAGGTGGAGGGACGCGCCACGAACGAGTCGGACGTCCCGCTGCACGCCATGTGGGGGCAGCACCTCGTGTACGGCCGGCCGTTCCTGCGGCCGGGCGCGCGCATCCGGCTGCCCGAGGGCCTCACCGTCGTCCCGCACGACGGCGCGATCACCCCGCCGGAGCGCAGGGTCCTGGCCGGCGGGCCGTGGCGGTGGCCGGTCGTGCCCGCCCACGGCGGCGGCGAGGTGGACCTGAGCGTGGTGCCCGAGCCGGGGACGCCGAGTGACATCGTCTACCTGACGGGGTTCGCCGCCGAGGGCTGGTACGAGGTCACCGGAGACGGCCCCGGCCTGCGGGTGGAGTGGGACGCCACGGTCATGCCCTGGCTGTGGATGTGGCAGGAGCTGGGCGCCTCCACCGGCCACCCCTGGTGGGGGCGGGCCTGGACGGTGGGGCTGGAGCCGTTCGCCGGCATGCCGACGAACGGCCTGGCGGAGGCGGTCGCCAACGGCACCGCGCTCACCCTGGGCCCGCGCGGGACGAGACGGATGTGGCTGAGGGCGGAGGTGCTGGCATGACGGAGTTCGCCGGGAAGGTGGCGCTGGTCACAGGCGGTTCGATGGGGATCGGGCGCGCGGTGGTGGACCGGCTGGCGGGCGGCGGGGCGTCCGTGGTGTTCTGCGGCGCCGACGCGGAGGCGGCGTTCGACAGCGAGCACGTGGCGGGCGTCGTCGCCGACGTGCGGCGGGCGGGCGACATGCGCGACCTGGCCGACCTGGCCGTCACCAGGTACGGCGGGCTGGACATCGTGGTGACGTGCGCCGGCGTGCAGCGGTACGGCACGGTCGAGGACACCCCGGAGGACGTCTGGGACGAGGTGCTCGACATCAACCTCAAGGGCGTCTACCTGGCCTGCAAGGCGGCCGTCCCGCATCTGCGGGCGCGCGGCGGCGGGTCCGTCGTGCTGATGTCGTCGGTGCAGGCGTTCGCCTCGCAGGCACGGGTGGCCGCCTACACCGCGAGCAAGGCGGCGCTGAACGGCCTGACCCGGGCCATGGCCCTCGACCACGCGGCCGACGGCATCCGGGTGAACGTGGTGTGTCCCGGCTCGGTGGACACGCCGATGCTGCGCTGGGCGGCCGACCTGTGGCGGGGGCCGCTGTCGCAGGAGGAGCAGGTGGCGCGGTGGGGCGCCGCCCATCCGCTGGGCCGGGTGGCCAGGGCGGCGGAGGTGGCCGAGCTGGTGGCGTTCCTGGCGGGGCCCCGCTCGTCGTTCATCACCGGAGCGGAGCACCGGGTGGACGGCGGGCTGCTGGCGCGCAACCCGGCCGCCCTCCCGGAGTGACCGCCTACACCTCGCCGCTGACCGTGGGGTCGGCGAAGCGCTCGTTGGGGACGCCGGCGTACCAGCCGGGCCGCCCCGGGTCGCGGTCGTAGGGGTAGCCGCCCACCTCCTTGTACAGCTCGGCGTAGCGGGCCACCCGGTCGGGGTCGAGCCGCACGCCGAGCCCCGGCCCCGTGGGCACCGGGATGGCGCCGTCCGTGTAGGCCAGCTTGCCGCCCTGGATCACGTCGTCGCGGAGCTGGTGGTAGTGGGCGTCGGCCGCGTAGGTGAGGTTGGGCAGCACCGCGCCGAGGTGCAGCATGGTGGCGAGCTGGACGCCCAGCTCGCCGGAGGAGTGCACGGCCACCCCGAGCTGGAACGTCTCGCACACCCCGGCCGCCTTCACGCACGGTCGGATGCCGCCCCAGAAGGTGGTGTCCAGCAGCACCACGTCGGCGGCGCGGCGCAGCACGTTGGAGGCGAGCTGCTCGAAGTTGACGACGACGGTGTTGGTGGCGAGCGGCACCCGCACCTGCTCGCGCACCGCGCGCAGCCCTTCGAGCCCCCAGACGGGGTCCTCCAGGTAGTCGTTGTCGAGCCCCTCGATCGCCCGGCCGAACCGCAGCCCCTCGGCCAGCGACAGCACCGCGTTGGGGTCGTAGCGCAGCCGGTCGCCGGGAAAGGCGTCGGCCAGCGCCCGGTAGCACTCCAGCTCGTAGTCCGGCGGGAACACGCCGCCCTTCAGTTTGTGCACGGTGAATCCGTGCTCCCGCTTCAGCGTCCGGGCGTGCTCGACGAGCTGGCCGGGGGTGCGGATCTCGGCCTGCCCGTCGGCCGGGTAGCGGAAGAACAGGTAGGACGCGAACGGCACGGCGTCCCGGACGCGTCCGCCGAGCAGGTCGCAGGCGGGCACGCCGAGGTGCTGCCCCACGAGGTCGATGCAGGCGAACTCGACGGCGGCCAGGAGCTGGGTGCGGTTGTTGTACAGCGACGCCGTCGGGTTGGCGATCTTGAAGCGGAGCGTTTCGAGCTGGACCGGGTCGTGGCCCTTCAGGTACGGCACGAGTGCCCGGAAGGCCGCCTCGGCGCTCTCGCCGCCGCCGCCCATCTCCCCCAGGCCGACGAGCCCGTTGTCCGCCTCGACCTCGACGAGCGTGCGGATGAACCGGCCCCAGTGGGCGCCGTTGCTGTGCCGCAGCGGCGCCTCCAGCGGGACGGCGACCGTGGTGGCCCGGATGTCGACGATCTTCACTGGCACGTCCCCCAGATCGCGGCCACGCCGCACGCGGGCAGCCGTACGGTGACCGTCTCGCCGGCCACCTCGACCGGCCGGCGGCCGCGGTGCAGTCCCGGGCTGACCTCGGCCGAACGCAGGCCGGGGACGGTCACCGTCGCCTCGACGGGCTCGGCGGCCAGCGACTGGAGCCGCACCACCCGTTCCTCCCCGGCCCGGCCGATCGAGGTGATCAGCACGTCGGGGTGGTCGACGGAGGCGTAGGTCCGGGTGGGGTCGGCGGCCGGGCCGCGGAGCAGGACACCCGCGAACGGGTCGGTCAGCCCGGCGGCAGCCTGGACGCCGAGCCGCCTGCCGTCGGCGCCGGCCGCCGATGTGACCGCGTAGCGGAACGTCGTCTCGCCCTGCTGCTGCGCCGGGAAGTTGGTGTCCCAGATGTTGTTCAGCGCCCACGAGTAGACCGTGCCGTCCTCCTGGTCGAGCGTCGGCGGGAACGGCGCGTACGGCATGTGGATGGTGCCGAGCTGCACCAGCGGCGCCTCCAGCGTGGCCCAGGCGATGGTCAGCTCCGGGTCGTCGAAGGCGATCCAGTGCCGGATCGGCAGCATGTACGCGGCCGACCCCGGCACCTGGGGCACGTCGGGCCCGCCGACGCCGCCGGTCAGTTCCCACGCGGTCGCCGGGCCGGTGGCGAAGGGGAAGGCGAGGAAGACGGCCTCCTTGGCCGGGGTGCCCTGCTTGGCGAGCTGGTAGGTGAGATCGACGCGGGGGACGCCGCGGTGCAGCTCGATGGTGGTGCGCAGCCAGTCGACCCCCTTGCCGCGCAGCTCGACGACGAGCCGCTCGCTGACGGCCGTGCGCTGGGCCTTGACGATCGTGGCGTGGGTGCCGACGGCCCGGTCGCCGAGCAGGGTCCTGTCGTGCGCGCCGACGTGGCCGGACAGGTGGTTGAAGTGCGGGGCGGTGGCGTAGCGGTCGTAGACGTACTGGCCGAACCCGGCCGCCGCCTCGCCGTTGACCAGCTCGCGGCCGGCCCGCTTGTCGAAGACCGAGCCGACGCAGCCCTCCCCGACGTCGTACGTCACCCGGTAGAACTCGTTCTCGATCACTCCGCCGAGGTCGAGCGCGACCGGCTCGGGGGCCCGGCGCTCGCCCGGCACCACGTCCACCCGGACATGGCCGTGGCCCGGCACGTCCGGCACGACGGCGTGCAGGTGCCGCCCGATCGGGCGGGTCGGCCAGTCGTCGGGGTGCACGTACTCCTCGTGGTGGGCCAGGGTCCGGCCCGTCCGGGCGTCCACCAGCGTGATCGGCACGTCGGCCGGCACCACGTCCCGCGGCAGGAACGCCCTGACCACGTCGGTCCGCCCGCCCGTGCCCGGGTTGAACACGGCGAACGACGCGAGCGTCCCGTCCACCGGCTCTCCCGACAGCGCCGCGCCGAACCGCCGGGCGGCGGCGTGCAGCAGGTCGGCCGCGTCGTCCTGGGCGTCGTAGGCGCCCGACGACTTGCGGGTCCACTGCAGGCCGCCGGAGTCGCCGGCCTCCTCGGCGTCCTCCCACGGGTTCGCGGCGCCCCAGGTGTGCTCGTTGAACAGCGCCACCTTGTCGTAGGCCGCGTCGATCGGCCCGGTGGCGTCGGCTCCGGCCAGCGTGTGCAGCGTCTCGGCGGCCCGCAGCGCCGACTGCGCGCGCCGCACGTAGCCGAGCGGGCGGGCGCCCGAGCCGAGCCCGTCGGCCCACCAGTCGGTCCAGTCGCCCTCGTGCACGGCCAGCCGGTCGAGGTGGTGCTCCTCGACGTGCCGGAAGAAGTCGCTGTTGACCGCCGAGCGCAGCCGCGGGTAGGCCCACCGCTCGTTCCAGGTGCGGACGATCGAGGCGGGCATGATCGACGGCCCGGCGTTGTCGGCGTGCGCGCCCTGCACCCGCAGGTGCAGCGCGTCCAGCTCGTACGGCTCGCGCGGCGCGTCCGGCCCCTGCCAGCCGAACGTGCCCGGCCCGTACGGGTAACCGCGCGTGGCCAGGGCGGCCAGGTAGCGCGGCAGCAGGTCGTCGGCCAGCTCGTAGGAGTCGGTCAGGCCGACCGTGTTGCCCTCCATGTACGCCATGCCGTGCGGCGTGTCGGTGAACCACACCAGCAGCTCGTTGCCGCTGGGCGCCCGCCACCGGAACGGCCGGGTCAGCTTGTCGCCCCCGTGCAGGTAGGGCACCGACCGGCCGGCCCAGTTGTGCGCGGCGGCGAGGTAGCGCACCCCGGCCGCGTCGAGCGCGTCCACCAGCCCGACGACGGCGCCGGGCACGTCGGTGTGCATGGCCGAGGTGGTGGCGAAGCCGTGCCGGTCGAGCAGCTCGGTGGTGAAGCGGAGCTGGCGGTAGAGCTCCTCGGTCGAGCACGCCTCGGTGTGCAACTGGAACGGCAGCGCGGTCACCTCGATGACCCCCTCGCGGGCCAGCGCGGCGAACGCCGCCACCTGCTCGGCGGGCCGGGCGGCGAGCCAGCGCAGCGCGGGCATCGACGACTCGACCGTCCAGCGGAACCTCGCGTCGTCCGGCCAGGAGGCCGTCTCCCCCGCGAGCCGGACGGCGGCGTCGAGGTAGTCGAGGTGGTGGCGCAGCACCGTGCCCTGCGGGTCGGTGTAGCCGATGTCGAGGTGCGAGTGGTGGACGACGAACACGTTCCACTTGCGCTGCGGCGTCACCGTGACCTGGGCGGTGCCGACCAGCCCCTCGTCGTCGCGCGACTCCAGCGTGTACGTGCGCGGCGCCGTCACCTCCGGCACGAGCAGCGTGACGTCGTCGCCGGTGGCGCTGTCCACGCCGACCAGCACGTGCGTCAGCGGCCGCGTGCTGGACACCCGGACCGCCTGGCGGCCGTCGTGGGTGAACAGCGGCAGCACCGCGACCCGTACCTCCAGCCCGCGCAGGCGGATCACGGGGGTCGAGGTGTCGTCGCGCAGCGCCTGCCTGATCCCGTCGTAGTCGGGGGAGCCCAGGCTCCGCTGCAGCAACCGGCTGGTCAATTCAGACACTCCCTAGGGACAGGCCCCTGGCGAAGAGGCGCTGGGTGGCGAGGAACAGCACGACCGTGGGCAGCGAGCAGACGAGCCCCGCGGCCAGCCCGACGGGCACCGGGGTGCCCGCGTACACGTCGGTCATCAGGCCGGCCAGCGCCGTCATGACCGGCCGCACGTCCGCGGTCGTGGTCAGCGTCAGGCCGAAGATCAGGTCGTTCCAGATGAAGGTGAACTCCAGGATGAACACGGCGGCGAGCGCGCTGGTGGAGATCGGCAGGTAGACGCGCCAGAAGATCCGCCAGGTGGAGGCGCCGTCCATCCGCGCCGCCTCGAAGATCGAGAACGCGACCCCGCTGTAGAAGTTGCGCAGCACGAACGCGGCCAGCGGCACGTTGATCGCCGTGTAGACGAGGATCATGCCGAGGCGCGTGTCGTACAGGCCGGCGTCGCTGTAGCCGACGAACAGCGGCACGAGCAGCATCTGCGACGGGAAGACGGTGCCGCCGAAGAGGAGCAGGAACCACCAGAAGCCGTGGCGCAGCCGCAGCACCACGATGGTGTACCCGGCCAGCGCCCCGATCATGACCCCGAGCAGCGGCGAGACGACGCTGTAGAGGGCGGTGCTGGCCAGGCTGTCACCCAGGTCCGCGCGGTCCAGGGCGGTGGCGAAGTTGGTGAACAGCGCGAAGTCCCCCGGCGGCGCCCACGCCCGGGACGGGTCGTAGGACGCCGCCGGCCGGGAGGCGTTGACGAGCAGCAGGTAGGTGGGCCCGAGCCAGACCAGCCCGAGCACGATCAGCACGGCACGCCGGATCATCGCACCTGCCTCCTGAGGTAGAGGTAGGAGGCGAGCCCGGTGACGACCGTCAGCAGCACCGCGACCGCCGAGCCGTAGCCGTAGTCGCTGGCCACGAACGTCTCCTTGTACATGGTCACCGCGAGCGTCTCGGAGTTGCGGCCCGGCCCGCCCTGCGTCATCACCCAGACGATGTCGAACGTCTTCAGGCTCGCCACCAGCGCCAGCCCGACCACGACGGCGGTCAGCGGCCTCATCAGCGGCCAGATGACGTGCCGGAACAGCCGCCACCCGCCCGCGCCGTCGAGCCGGGCCGCCTCGATGGGCTCCTTGGGGATCGACTGGAGGCCCACCACGAACAGCAGCGTGTTGACGCCGAGCTGCTGCCAGGTCCACACCAGCAGCATGGACAGCGTGTTGGCCGGCGCCTCCTGCAGGAACGCGGTGTCGACGCCGAGCAGCGCGTTGGCGACGCCGCCGTGCGACAGGACCGGGCTCCACACCATGGCGAGCCCGGCGCCGCTCAGCGCGTACGGCAGCATGAACGGCACCCGGTACCACGCGCCGCCCCTGATGTCGTAGGACAGCACCGCCACCAGCAGGCCCAGGCCGACCGGCAGGATCATGGTGCCGGCCACCCAGAGCAGGGTGTTGCGGGTGGAGGTGAGCAGCGCCGGGTCGTCGAGCAGCTTGGCGAAGTTGGCCAGGCCGGCCCACTCGGGCGCGGCCAGCCCGTCGTAGCGGGTCAGGCTCAGGTACGCCGTCCACACGAACGGCGCGTACAGCAGCACCGCGACCAGCAGCGCGGCGGGAGCGACGTACCCGTACCGGAACCGGCCCAGCATCGGCGCACGGGTCACTGGTGCGTGCTCCAGTACTCGTCGGCCTCCTTCTGGATCGTCTCCAGGACCTCCTTGTAGGTGCCGGGCTCGGTGACGAACTTGCCGAAGCCGTCGAGCGCGGCCGTCAGGATGGGCGGCGGGGTGGCCTCGAAGTACCGGTTGACGAGGCGGTACTTGCCGCCGCCCGCGTCCTTGGTGATCTGGCCGAGCGCCTCGTCCTTGATGGTGACCTTGGGGTTGGCGCTGACGTCCCCGCGGGTGCTGGCCCACTTGTCCTGGGCCTCGGCGGTGGTCCACCACGCGAGGTACTTCGCGCTCGCCTCGGGGTCGGCGGCCTTGGTGAGCGAGCACAGCGGGCCGCTCTCGAAGATGACGGAGGTCTTGGGCAGGGCGGGGTTGACGTTGGGGATCACGAAGAAGCCGTAGTCGGCGCCGGCCTTGAGGTCGCGCTGGGTCATGCTGGTGTTGAACCAGGTGCCGAACGAGACCATCGCGGCCTTGCCGGTCTTCATCACGTCGCCCGGGTCCGTCTTGTCACCCGGGTTCATGAAATATCCGGCGTCGATGAGCTCCTTCCATTTCTCCATCACCTGGACCACGCCCGGATCGGTGTACTTGGCCTTGCCCGTGGACAGCCGGTCGTACAGGTCGGGGTCCATGCCGGCCATGAGCTGCTCGAACCAGACGAAGGAGAACAGCACGCTGGTGTGGTAGAAGGGCGTGACACCGGCCTTCTTCAGCGTGGCGGCGGCCTTGACGAGGTCCTCCCAGGTGGCGGGCGGTTGCAGGCCGTGCTCGTCGAAGATCTTCTTGTTGTAGAACATGCCCCAGTACGCGACGTTCATCGGCACGCAGTACTGCTTGCCGCCGATCGTGTAGTAGGGCATCAGGTCGGGCGACAGGTCACCGCCCTTGATCGCCTGCTGCCAGACTGCCGTGGTCTCGGCCACCTGCCCCTGCTTGACGACCTCCTCCAGCATGCCCCCGGTCTGCCAGGTGAACAGGTCCGGCTTGACGTTCGTCCGGAACGACGCCTTGATGAACGCCTGGTACTGGGCGGAGTCGGTGTAGCCCGTCGGCTTCATGCCCAGGCCGATCTTCTGCTTGGACAGCGCGCCCATCTCGTCGAAGAACGCGGTCCAGGCGCCCTTGTCGTTGTAGAGCGTCAGCTCGGTCTTCTTCTGCTGGGTGGCGGCTCCGTTGCCGCCGCAGGCGGCTACCAGCAGGGCGAGCACGCCGAACGTGGCCATGCGTGACCGGATCATGCCCCGGCCTCCTTGTTTCACTTGGGGGGGTGGTGCAACCTCTGTTCGATGACCGTCTTGACGTCCGCCAGGTGAGCCCGCATACGCTCCTCGGCCGCCGTGGCGTCGCCCGCCACGATGGCCCGCAGGATCGCGTGGTGTTCGTCGTGGTCGCGGCGCCGGTCGTCGAAGATCTGCAGGATCTCCCGCTGCTCGGGCCCGTGCACGGTGAGCAGCGAGTCGACGACCTCGTGCAGGACGCTGTTGCCGGCCAGCCGGGCGGTGGCCCGGTGGAAGGTCATGTTCGCCTCGTGCAGCTCGGCGTCCTCGCCACGCAGGTGGGTGGCGGCCTCGGCGAGCACCCGTTCCAGCGCCGCGAGGTCGTCGCCCCGCGCCCGCCGGGCGGCCATGGCGGCCAGCGGCGGCTCGATGACGATGCGGGCGTCCAGCAGTTCGAGGAGCTGGGCGCCCGCCATCTCGCGCATGTTGGGGTTGGGCAGCACGATGCGTTCGATGGCGGGGCCGACGTAGATGCCCGACCCGTGCCGCATCTCGATGGCGCCGGTCGCCTCCAGCCGGCGCAGCGCCTCGCGCAGCGTCGGGGTGGTGACGGCGAAGCGCTGGGACAGCTCCCTGGTCGAGGGCAGGCGGTCGCCCGGTCGGTGCCCGCCCGTGCGGATGAGGTCGAGCATGCGCTCGGTCAGGGCGTCGGAAAGGGTCGGCCGCGTTACCTCGGACATATCAAGTCATCTAATCACTTACCGGCACGCCCGTCTATGCCCGGAGTGATGCGGAAGTCGGCCGGCCGTCAGCGGCCCGCCCGCTCCAGGAGGTCGAGCATCTGCTGGATCTGCGCCCGGCGCGACGCCTGAACCTGGGCCGCCCAGCGCGTCACCTCCGGGCTGGCCCCGCCGGCCACCTCGGACCCGGCCATCTGGACGGCGTCGTCCTGGTGGGCGATGAGCAGGTTGAGGAAGTCGCGCTCCACGTCCTTCGACCTCCTGAGCGCGGCGATGCGCTCCCTGTCGGTCTCGGGCATGCCGCCGTGGTGGTCGTGCGCGTCCGAGGCGGGTGTCAGCGGCTGGTCCCAGGCGTGCAGCCAGCGCAGCATCATCTCGACCTCGCTCTGCTGCGTGGCCGCCACGGCCGAGGCCAGCGTCCGCACCTCGGGCGTCGCGCCCCGGTCGGCGCCCACCCGGGCGATCTCGATGCCCTGCCGGTGGTGCTGCACCATCATCTGCACGAACATCACGTCCTGCGCGTTGACGGGGTCGCCGCCCGCAGGCTCGGCGGGCCCGCAGGCGGCCAGCAGGGCTGCCGCGAAAAGGCCGAGCAGCGCCGCTACGCGCCGCACAGCGTCAGGCGCGCTTCCAGAGAGCGGGCACGTTCGGCGGCTCCCATCCGGCCAGGGCGGTGTGCGCCTGCTGGCAGGTGTAGCTCACGCCGCCGTACGTCACCTGGTCGCCCGGCCCGTAGGCGGTGCCGGCCTTCCAGGTGCCGCCCGGCTGTGACGTCGGGGTCGGGGTCGGGGTCGGCGTGGGGGTCGGTGTGGCTGTGGGGGTGGGGGTCGGTGTGGGGATGGGGTTGCCGCCTCCGCCGCCGAAGTCCACGTCGGAGCAGGTGTAGAACGCCTCGTTGCTGCCGACGACGCGTTGCCAGATCGAGTAGAGGACGTGCCGGCCGCTGCGCTGTGGCAGGTTGATCGTCCAGTTGGTGAACGTGGTGGGGTTCTGGTTGTTGAAGGTCCTGATGTGGACCAGGTCCGACCACCTGAGCGGCATGGTCGGGTTCCAGCCCTCACGGGTGAGGTAGAACTCGAAGTTGCTGTTGGCGTGCGGGGCCGAGGCGTGGTAGGTCAGCGTGAAGTCGCCCGGCCTGACCTGGGTGGCCGGCCAGTCGGCCCGCTGCAGGTCCAGGCCGCGATACTTGTCGCGCCCGGCGCTGCACAGCTTGCCGTCGGGGATCAGCTCGCGGTGCCGCCCGCCCGCTTCGAGGAGCGAAACCTCGTTCCAGTCGTAGAACGGCTGCGAGCCGGCGGCCGCGACGGCGGCCTTGCAGGCGGCCGACCTGGGCGCCTCGGGGCCCTCGTTCTTGCAGACGTAGACGCGGCTGGGCGGGTTGGACATCGTGCCGTGGGCGCTCGCCGCCGAGGCGGGAAGCAGGGCCAGCACGCCGCCGGCGGCCATGGCCGCGGCGATCGTCGTCTTGCGCACCTGTTACTCCCTGGGGGGTGTACGGGAATAAAAAGGAAACCTTCCTAAGAGTTAATCATTTCTGACAACCGCGCAAGCGATTCCGGTCAGAACGCTCCCCCGCCGCTCACCCTGCTTCCCTGGCGCCCCTCGCCGCTCAGCCGGTGTAGAGGACGGCGTCGATCTCGATGTCGAACCCGCTCAGCGCCACCGGGATCGTGGTGCGGGCCGGCAGGTTCTCGGTGCCGAAGAACTCCACGTAGATCTCGTTCAGCTCCGCGAAGTGGGCGAAGTCGCTCACGTAGATCCCCACCCGGACGGCCTGCGACAGATCGGCGCCGGCGGCCTCGGCGACCTTGGCGAGGTTCGTGAACGCCTGACGGGCCTGCTCGGCGAACGAGCCGCGCACCCACGTGCCGTCGGGCAGCACCGGGCAGGCGCCGGCCAGGTAGACGTGGTCGCCGGCGACCACGGCCTGCGAGTACGGGCCGCCGGGCGGGGCGGCCTCGGGGGTGTTGACGACGCGCTTGGGCATGTCGGGTCAGCCTCCTGTGACGTGAGCCCTCCGCCGATGGACACGGAGAGCGGCGCCGGGAGACTCTACGACACCGGTCCGACGCGCCACACCACCAGCCCGAGCAACCGGTCACCGCGCTGTGGCCGGCTCCCAGAGAACTCCAAGAAAAGGTGTGTAGCCTCCCACGGCATGGCATGGCAGCGCAGGATCAACGGAGCGCTGGCCAGGTACACAGGATTCCATATTGAGCGAGTAGGAAAATCGGAGAAACGGACGCCGCAACCGCGCAAGCGCGCGGAGACGGCGTTCCGGCCACCGGCGGATCCGGCGGCCGACCGCCTGCTGACGGCTCCGGTGTTCGTGATGTCACCGGTCCGATCGGGCTCGACGTTGCTGCGGTCGGTGCTGAACGCCCATCCCGACCTGCACGCTCCCCACGAACTGCACGTTCGCCGCCTCACCGTGGAATTCGGTACCTCGCTGGCCGAGAAGGCGATGGAGGCGCTCGGGCACAACCGGGCCGACCTGGAACACCTGCTGTGGGACAGGGTCCTGCACCGGGAGCTCGTCCGCAGCGGCAAGAAATACATCGTGGACAAGACACCGGCGAACGCGTTCGCCCACGAGCGGATCGCCGCCTGCTGGCCCGACGCGCGCTACGTCTTCCTGCTGCGCCACCCAGCCTCCATCGCGGCGTCCTGGCACGAGGCGAGCCCGGACAAGCGCACCCCCGAGGAGGCGGCCCTCGACGCCCTGCGCTACATGAAGGCGGTCGAGCGCGCCAGGAAGGCACTGCCCGGCCTGACCGTGCGCTACGAGGAGCTGACGGCCGAACCTGAGACGACCTGCCGCCGCATCTGCGAGTTCCTCGGCGTCGACTGGACGCCCCAGATGCTCCGCTACGGCACCCCCGACGTGGTGACCAAGGGCCTCGGCGACTGGAAGGACAAGATCCGCTCCGGCGCCGTCCAGCCGGGACGCGACCTCCCCTCGGAGGAGGAGGTCCCCGAACCGCTCCGGGCCATGTGCCGCACGTGGGAGTACCTGCCGTGAAGATCCGGTACATGCTGCTGCACGCGTACGGGATGGGCGGCACCATCCGGACGGTGGTCAACCAGGCCAACGCGATGGCCGAGGCCGGGCACGACGTCGAGATCGTCAGCGTGGTCCGGCGCCGGGACACGCCGCAGTTCGGCATCGACGGCAGGGTCCGCCTGGCCACGCTGGTGGACCAGCGCGACGGGATCGCGACCGACTCGCTGGCCCGCAAGGTGTGGCGCCGGGCACGCGGCAAGATCGTCCCGTACGGGGAGTTCGCCGCCGGCTACTTCACCATGCGGGTCGAACGGGCCGTCATCGAGTACGTGTCCTCGCTCGACGGCGGCATCCTCGTCACCACCCGGCCGGCGCTGAACCTCATCTCCGCCCGCCGCGCCGCCGAGGGCGTGGTGCGCGTAGCGCAGGAGCACATGAACCTGGCCGCGTACCCGCACACCGTGCGCGACGAGATCGCCCGCCACTACGGGTGCTTCGACGCGGTGGCGGTGCTGACCGAGACGAGCCGGGCCGAGTACCGCGCGCTGCTCGACGACACGCCGATCGTCCGCATCCCCAACGCGGTCCACCTGGCCGGCCGCCGGCACTCGGACCAGACTCGGCCCGTGGTGGTCGCCGTGGGCCGGCTGGTGCCGCAGAAGGGCTTCGACATGCTGCTCGCCGCCTTCGCGGCGGTCGCGCCGGAGTTCCCCGACTGGCGGCTGCGCGTCTTCGGCACCGGTCCGTCGAAGGAGCGGCTGCGTCGCCTCATCACGGAGCACGGGCTGGACGGGCGGGCCCGGCTGATGGGGCGCAGCGACCGCGTCCACGAGGAGCTCGCCGAGGCATCCGTGTACGCGCTCAGCTCGCGGATCGAGGGGCTGCCGATGGCCATGATCGAGGCGATGGGCCACGCCCTGGCCGTGGCCGCCTTCGACTGCCCGACCGGGCCCGGCGACGTGCTGACCCCCGGCGAGGACGGCCTGCTGGTGCCCCCGCGCGACGTGAACGCGTTGGCCGGGGCGCTGCGGCGGCTGATGGCCGACCGCGAGCTGCGGCTCCGGCTGGGGGCCGGCGCCGCCCGCACGGCGGGCGACTACACACCGCAGGCGGTCATGCCGATGTGGGAGGAGCTGTTCGCCGCCCTCGCGGCCGGCGACCCGCTCCCGCACGGCCACGGGACGGCCCGCTGACCCGCACCCGCCGGAGCGGACCGCCGATGCTGCGCCCGCCGGACCGGCCCGCCCGCTGGGATGGCGGACCGGCCGGCGGGCCGCCGTCACTCCTCGTCGCCCTCGAAGACGTCCTCGAAGACCTCTTCCACGATCTCGCCCGCCACGAGCCCGCCGACGACGCCCGCAGCCCCGGCGGCGGCCACCATGCCCAGCCCCGGCCCGCCGTGTCCGCCGTGATGTCCGCCGTGATGCCCGCCGTGATGCCCGCCGTGGTACTCGTGACCGCCGCCGTGGAAGCCACCGCCCTGGAAGCCGCCGCCGTACTGGGCGAGGCCGGACAGCCAGCGGCCGATCTCGCCGGCCCAGTCGGTGCGCATCGCGTCGTCGTGGCTGATCGTGAAACGCCCGACGGCGTCACCGGAGTAGCGCCCGGAGCTCTTGTCGGCCTCCAGGATCACCTCCAGCCCACCCGGGTTGGTCACGAAGGTCACCTCGACCTCCCCGACCGACCCCGCGTACTGCGGCGGCGGGTAGAACTCGATCTCCTGGTAGAACGGCAGCTCCTGGCGCGAGCCGTGGATGTGGCCCGCCTCCAGGTCGGCCGACTTGAACTGGAACCCGAGCTGCGGGAAGGCGTCCAGGATGCGCAGCTGGGACGGCAGCGGCTCCACGGCGAACGCGTCGAGGTCGCCCTTGTCGACAGCCTTGGCGATGGCCAGCTCGGTGCGCACGCCGAGGGCCATGCCGGTCAGGCCCCGGCCGGCGATCTCGCTGATCGGCGCCTCCCATGGCACGTCGATCCGGAAGTCGATCACCCGGTCCTCGCCCTTGCGCAGGGTGAACGGCCCGGAGACCTGGGCGCGGGCGAACTCGCCGATCCCCGCGCCCTCGCCGTCGCCGTACTCGACCTCCACCCTGGCCACCAGGCCGAGGGTGATGTGCTCGATCTCGGCGTCGAAGTCGCCGCCCTTGAGTCGCACCTCGCCGGTCAGCGTGCCGCCCGGCCGGGTTCGCGAAGTGGCCAGGACGGTGTCCACCGAAGGCGCCCCCACACCGAGCGCGCCCAGCATCCGTTTGAAGACCACGGCATGTTCTCCCTGTTGCTTCCGTCGATGGCATATGTCAGCCACCCGCTGAACGATCAACGTCGGGGGCTGGTTCCGTGGGCCAGTAAAACGTGTCCCCGGCGGCCGCGCGGGCAGGTCGCCGTTTGATGCCGGCTTGCGGCGGTTCACGCAGGCCACACGCGGCGGGGCGCGGCCGGGGGCCGGCGGGGCCGCCCGCCGATTCACAGGAACCCCGCAGGTGGCACGGTCCAAGGCTGCGGCTTCGTGCTCCTATAGTCGTCATCGACGGGGTCGTACAGCGGGCGCCGTCGACGTCATCGGCGTGTGACTCCCCCGGCTCGTCCCGGGTGGGCGCCGGCAGCATCCGTACGCGGAGTGGAGGCACCGGGCCTTGTCAGCAGGAAACGCCGGACAGCCGGGGGTCGAGCGAGCGCGCGGCGGGCGGCTGCGTGCCAGGCTGCTGGCCGCCGGCGGGGTGCTGCTCCTGGCGGTGGCCGCCGGTTGCTCCGGCGACGGCGGCGAGAGCGGCGACGGCGTCCCGGTCGTGACCAGCAAGCCGTCGGCGTCGGCAGACTGCGGGCCGACGGACAAGCTGGTGCCGCCCTGCGGCGCCTACTGGGGCATGTACGTCGCCCCCGGCGACCCGAGGGTGCCGGTGGTGCAGGCCATCGGCTCCATGGAGTCGCAGCTCGGCCGCAAGCTCGACGTGATCTTCAGCTATCACGACATGTCCGACGGCGCCAACGGCACGTTCATCCGCGAGGACGAGGTGGAGCTCGGCCGCGACCGCATCCTCCTGCTCAGCTGGGAGGCCAAGGTCTGGGGCACCCCCGAGCGCACGCTGCAGTGGCGCGACATCGCCGGCGGCTCCATGGACGCACTGATCGACCGGCAGGCACAGCGGATCAAGGGCTACGGCAAGCGCGTCATGCTGGGCTTCGACGGCGAGATGGACCGGCGCAAGACCAGCGGCACCGCGGCCGAGTACGTCGCCGCGTACAAGCACATCCACGACCGGTTCGAGAAGCTGGGCGTGACCAACGTGGTGTGGGTGTGGGCCGTGACCGGCTTCATGGAGTACAAGGACACGTGGAAGAGCCTGTATCCGGGCCACGACTACGTCGACTGGATCAGCTACGACCCCTACAACTTCGCCGGCTGCCGGGGCGCGAAGTGGCTGGACTTCCAGCAGACCGTCAAGCCCACCTACGACTGGTTCCAGGCCAACGGGTTCGCCGACAAGCCGATCATCATCGGCGAGTACAGCACGGAGGTCGATCCGAAGAACCCCTCGGCCAAGGCCGACTGGTTCCGCGGCGTCCCGCAGGCCCTGAAGACGATGCCGAAGATCAAGGCGTTGCTGCAGTGGAACGCCGTCCTCGACCCGGAGTCGCCGGGCGGCTGCGACTTCCGGCTCGAAGGACCGGGCGTCGTCGAGGCGTTCGCCGAGGCCGGACGTGACCCGTACGTCAACCAGCCGCTGCCCGATCAGGCGGCCGGCGGCTCGTAACCGGGGCCCGCGTCCTCGTCCCCGCCGCCCGTGCCGTTGAGCACCCGCAGCACCCAGTCGAGCGAGCCGCTGCCGAGCACCGCCTCGGCGATCCGCTTGGCCGTGGTCGTCTTGAGCGCGGCCAGGGAGCTGTCGATCCACGGCTGCACGTTCTGGTGCCCCTGCTCGCGATACTCGACGGCCTGGATCAGGCACTCCAGCTTGTCGGCGTCGCGGGCGCAGACGGCCTCCAGGCTGGCCTTCTCCTCGTACTCCGCGACCGCCCCGCCCACCATCCGCGCGACCGCGTCCGGCAGGCCGCGCATCTGGTCGGCGGTGACCTGCTCGTTCGGGGCGGCCCGCAGGTAGCGCTTGCCGAGGTAGGGGATGTCGGTGATCCGCGTCTCCTGCGTGTCGTGGAACAGGCTCATGAACGCCGCCCGCTGCGGATCTCCTCCCTCCAGCACGGTGACCACACTCGCGATCACCGCGGCGCGGAAGGAGTGGTCGGCGATGCTCTCCGGGTCACGCACCCCCGCCACCAGCCAGCCCGTGCGCCTGTACCGCTTGAGCAGCCCCATCTCGTACAGCAAGCCCGCGAGCCGGGTCAGGTCGTCCCTCACGAAATGCCCCTCTCCACCGAGACGCGTCCTGCGCAGAGCGTAGGGGGCGGTCGCCGACCTCCCCGTCCCGCCGCGCCTGGCAGGTGGACATCATGACCTGCCCCGTAACCACCCATGTGAACACCCGACCCCTCGACGGTGATGTGCGGGCGTCCGGGTTTCGAGATCGTCGGCGCGATGGGAGCATTCGACATGACGGGAAAGGAAGTGTTGAGATGACTCTGACCAACGCGGGCGTGCAGCGATTATTGGCCGACTCCGGCGAACCACGCGTGTGGGTGTCACCCCGGACAGACCTGGTCACGGCGCTGCTGGGCGTCTGGTTCGGCATCGGCCTGATGATCGACGCGTGGGCGCACAGCAACCTCGCCGAGTTGGAGACGTTCTTCACCCCCTGGCACGCCGTGTTCTACTCGGGGTTCGCCGCGGTCTCCGGCTGGATCATCTGGCAGGCGCTGCGCAACGTCAGGAAGGGCCGGCAGGGGCTCGCGGCGGTGCCCGAGGGCTATCTGGCCGGGCTGGTGGCGGTGCCGGGGTTCGCGGCCTTCGGCTTGGCCGACATGATGTGGCACACGTTCCTCGGCATCGAGCAGAGCATCGACATCCTGTTCAGCCCCTCGCACCTCGGGCTCATCGCGACGATGATGCTCATCATCACCACCCCGCTCCGCTCCGCCTGGAGCGCCCCCGATCTCGGGGAGCGGCCGTCGTTCGGCCGCCTGCTGCCCGCGCTGGTCGGGCTCTCCTTCGCGGCCACGCTGGTGTCGCTGTTCGTCTCGTACGGCGACGCCATGCAGTGGAGCGCGAACGGCGTCGTCGAGGTCTTCTCCTCCGTGAACGGCCAGGGGTCCGACCGCCTCGCCGCGTCGATGATCATCACGAATGTCGTCCTGCTGGCCCCCGTGCTGTTCCTGCTCCGCCGCTGGCAGCTCCCCTTCGGCAGCGTGACCCTGATGTACGCGGTGGGCGTCCTGATGCCGGGAGCGCAGACGGCGTTCGAGAACCTGCCGATCCTGCTCGGCTTCGTCGCCGCCGGTCTCGTGAGCGACCTGCTGATCAGGTGGCTGCGGCCGTCGGCCGGCCGCCGGGCCGCGTTCTGGGGCTTCGCCGGGCTGTCCGCCCTCGCCACCTGGTCGCTGTACCTCGCGGTCGCGTCGGTGGCCGCCGGCCGGACGCCCGCCGTGCCCGAACTGCTGACCGGCGCGCCGATCGTGGCCGGCCTCGTCGGGCTGGTGCTCGGTGTGCTGTTCCTGCCCAACGCCGCGGACACCGGCCGGACATGATCCGGCTGCTCCGCCTTGCCGCGCTCCTGGTGCTGGCGGGCGCGGCTTCGGCCGCGCTGCTGGTGTCGGCGGGCGCGGCCCCGGCCGCCGCGCACAACCTGACGGCCGGTACGGACCTGCGGATCGCCCAGACCATCGCGGGCACCGAGCTCACCGTGATCGTCAAGGGGACGGCGCGGGTGCCCGGGCCGCTGGAGATCGGCGTCATGGCCTTCCAGCCGGTCGCCGAGCTGCCGCTGAACCTGGAGGTCCGGTCGGTCGAGGACGGCCGCACGGTCTCCGGTGTGGCGCGGGCGGCGCGGGATCCGCGGTACGTGCGGCTCCAGGTGGAGCGGACCGGCCCCCACGAGCTCAGGCTGAGCGCCGGGAGCGAGGTCGCCGTGGTGCCGTTCCGGGTCCTGGTGGACCGCGGGTCCGGCTGGGACTTCCTGATCTACGGGGGTCTCTTCGTCGCGGGGCTGCTGTTGGTCGGCGGCCTGCTCACCGGGGCGCTGTCCCGGCGTACTCCGGCGATGCTGCTGGCCGGCGGCGCCGCGGCGGGGCTGACGATCGCCGCCCTGGTCGTCGTCCTCGAACCGCGGTTGCCCACCGGTCCCCCCGACGGCGCCCCGCCGTCGGCCGAACCGCAGGCCGGCGAACCGCAGCCGGGCGGGCGCCCGTTCGTCCAGGGCCGGCTGGAAACCGTGCCCGAACACCCGAGCGCGGGAGAGGAGTTCACCGTGCGTGTCGCGCTGGTCGACGGGTCCACCGGCCGGCCCGTGGACGATCTCACCGTCCATCACGAGGCGCTCGCCCACCTGGTCGTCACCAGCGAGGACGGCCGCTTCTTCCGCCACCTGCATCCGCTGCGGACGGCGCCCGGCCTGCTGGAGGTCCGGATGCGCGCCGACCGGCCGGGCCGCTACCTGGCCCACGCCGAGGTGGAACGGGAGGACTCCGGCGGCCAGCTCGTCACCGAGAGCTTCGACGTCGGCGGGCGTCCGGCCGAGCCGGAAACCCCCGCCCCGCCCGCCACGCCGCTGCTGCGGCCCGCCACCCCCGTCGCCGGCCGCCCGACGACGATCGAGCTCGGCACCGCCGGCCCACCCCGCCCCTGGCTCGGCATGACCGGCCACCTGATCGTCCGCAGCCGGGACGGCACGTTCCTCGGCCACGTGCACGAGATGGGGTCGTCCGGTCCGCGGCTCCGCTTCACCTTCAGCTTCCCCGAGCCCGGCCGCTACCTGGCCTGGGCGCAGTACGCGGCGAACGACCGGATCGTGACGATGCCGTTCACCGTCGACGTCACGGAACCGGAGGCCGGCCGGTGAAGCGGACCCTGGCGCTGGGCGCCCTCGTCGTGGCCGCGGTGACGTTCTTCGTCGTGGGGCGCACCACGGCCGCCGAGCCGATCGCCATCCGCTCGACGGGCGCCCACTACGCGGTCACGGTCCTCGTCCACGGCCGCACGGCGGAGGTGCGCCTGGACCGGGGCGACGCGGACACCGTCGCGCTGTCGGCGGTGATGCCCCACATGGGCCACGCCATGCCCGAGGTCGCCACCCGCGAACGCGCGCCGGGCCGCTTCCGCGCGGAAGGCGAGGTCTTCACCATGACCGGAGCCTGGGAGCTGTCCGTCCGGCTGACCGGCCCCGCCGCGGAGGAGGTCCTCACCGTCAAGGCGCTGGTCACCGGGTAGGGCACGCCGTGGCTTCGGCACCTCGGGCGACCGCGGCGGGCCCTACCGGGAGAAGGCGGCGGCGCGGATGCCGCGTCGTGCCAGGGCGGGCAGGCACAGGACCGTGCCGCAGGCGCCGATCCACACCGCGGCCGACAGGCCCGCCAGCGCGGTGACTCCCGCCGCCAGCAGCGCGCCGACCGACATGGCGCCCCAGATGAGGAAGCGGTGCACCGAGCTGACCCTGCCGAGCAGTTCCCCTGGGGTGCTGGTCTGCCGCAGGGTCAGCGAGGTGGGGTTGAAGGCGCCCTCGCCCACGCAGTGGGCGATGCTTCCCGCGACCAGGCCCACGGCGCCGGCGTGCGCGCCGAGGATCGGCATGGACAGGATGCCCGCCACCGACACCGTCGCCGCGCCCACCAGCGTGCGCGGCGCGCCGAACCTCCTCATCAGCCGCGCCGACGCCAGGTTGCCGATCGGATATCCCGCCGCTGCTGCGCCGAGCACCACGCCGATCCACTGCGGTGACAGGTGCAGCACGTCACGGCAGTAGAGCACCAGGCTCGTCTCCACCATCGACAGGAACAGCACGTAGGTGGTCCCGCACGCGATGATCGGCTCCAGCACCGGGTGGCGGGTCACGAAGCGCAGCCCTTCCGCGATGTCCCTGCGCAGCCAGCCGCGCTCTCGGGCGGTCGCCTGCCTGGCCGGCTCCCGGTGCTTGATCAATGCCAGCGACAGCACCGACACGGCGAAGCTTGCGACGTTCGCGGCGATCGCGCCGATCAGGCCGAGCGCGTGGATGAGGGGGCCGGCGACCATCGGGCCCGCCGCCTGCGCCGTCGACTCCGACAGGGCCAGGCGGGCGTTGCCGGTGTGCAGCCGCTCGGGGTCGTGGATCAGGCTGGGCAGGTAGGAGGTGTAGGCGACCTGGAAGAACACCACGGCGCAGCCGCTCAACAGGACCAGCCCGAGCAGCAGGGGGAAGGTCAGCAGTCCCGCCGCGAGCAGTGCCCACACCGCGCCGAACGCGACCGCCTGCACGCCGTCGCAGACCAGCATCACCGTACGCCGGGGCAGCCGGTCGACGATCGCTCCGGCGGGCAGGCCGAGCGGCAGGAAGGGGAAGAACAGCGCGAAGGGCAGCAGCGCGGCCTGCGCGGGCGAGGCGTCGAGCGCGGTGACGGCGAGCAGGGGCAGCGCCAGCTTCATGAACTGGTCGCCGAAGAGGGACAGCGACTGCCCGGCCCACAGCAGGCCGAAGTCACGACGAACGGAACCGGTACGGAGCAGCACGAGTGCGTAGTCTGCTGCCCCGGCGGGCGGGCCGACCGGCGGGATTCGGACCTCGCGTTTCCAGGTCCGAATCCCGCTACCGAGAGCGGTCCGGCGACCGGACGGCCGACGCCAGGTCATCCACAGCTCACGCCAGGCGGACCGCGGCGCCGGCCTGCGTCAACCGCTCGACCGCGTAGGCCGGGTCGAGCAGCGACTCGGGGGTGTGGATGCCCGGCGGGACGGCGCCGCCACGCAGGCCGAGCAGCCGCTCGACACCGAGGGCGACGCCGACCGCGGTCAGGGGCCGTTGCCCGGCCGGGTGGACGAGGTGGTGCGTGGTGCTGAGCGGCGCGCCCGCCGGGCCCGTTCCTTCGAGGTCGATCCGGACCTCGATGGAGGCGGGTCCGCCGCGGCGCCGGCCCGGGGATTCGCCGACGGCCAGGTCGAAACGCACGTTCGGCGCGCCCGTCGCGAGGGCGAGGCTCGGCACGTCGAGGATGGCGATGCTCTGCCCGGGCACGACGGCACCGTCGGCAGCGGGCACGTCCGCCTGCGCGTCGGGGCCGGTGACCCAGGTGAAGACGCCGTCGCGGCGGACCAGGCCCGCCGAGGTGACGGCGGACCACCGTTCGAGATCCGCGATCCCGGCGGGCCCGCCGATGTCCACTTCGTCCAGTAGGGCGCCGATGCGGATGGTGTCGATCCGGTCGAACTCCCGGGCCAGGTGCAGTGTCGCGAGGACCCCCACACCGGCGCAGTAGTGGCTGGCCATCAGGATCGGCGCGCCCGCCTGCTGGGCGCCCGTGACGACCTCGGGCGCGATGTCCACCAGGCCGCTGGAGATGCTGAGGTACGGCACCCCGCGTCGCCGCGCGTACCGCAGCCCGTGCAGGTGGCTGTCCCACAGCGCGGCGACCACCGCCGAGTGGCCGTGGCCGGCAGGGAGGCCGAGATCGTCGCGCCGCAGATCGATGGTGACGGCCGTCGCGGCGCCGAGCTCGTCGGCCACCCGTCGCGCGCGGTCGATGTCCCGGCCCGCGATCGTCAGCGGCAGCGTCGGGTGCCATCGGCGCAGGACGGCGGCGGCCCCCGCGCCCGCCTGCCCCGATCCGCCCAGGATCAGTACCGGCTTCGCTTCTTCCACGGTGGTTCCTCTCCTCGCCAGCTAGCTACATTTTGTAGCTTACATTTTGTAGCTTAAGCTGGACGGCGAACGCAAGGGAGGGCGATGACCACACCACCCACCCGACTGTCCAAGCAGGCCAGACGGGAGCAGTTGCTCGACACCGCCTCGGGGATCGTCCGCGCCCACGGCGCCGACGGCCTGACGCTGGTCACCCTGGCCGAGGCCGCGGGGGTGAGCAGGCCGATCGCGTACGACCACTTCGGCACCCGCGCCGCCCTCCTGCTCGCGCTCTACCGGCGGCTCGACGAACGGCACCGGGCCGCGGTGGCCCAGGCGCTGCGGACCTCCGCACCCACCGCCGGCGCGATCGCCCGCGTCCTGAGCACCGCGTACTTCGCCTGCGCCACCGACATGCCGGAGTTCGCCGCCCTCTCCGCCGCGCTGAAGGGAAGCCCGGAGATGGAGGCCGTCCAGCACGAGATGCTCGCCGACTACACGGCCCTGATAGCCGCCGCCCTGGCGCCGCACTCCGCCCTCCCGGCCGAAGCGCTCCGGCTGCGCTGCGTCGGCGTGCTGGGCGCCGCCGAGGCGATCGCCGCCGAGCTGAACCGGGAGGAGACCACCACCGCCGACGCGATCACCGCGCTGACCGACCTGATCGTGGGCAGCCTCACCCCCGGCCTCACCCCCGGGGCCGACCGCCAGGAGCCACCGCGCGACGGGACGCATCGTGAGCAGGCTGTAGCTGACGGCCTACAGTGGGCAGAGACAGTCGATTCAGCCGAACCGTAGGACGAGGGGGTAGCTGCTCACCGCTTCGTGTCCGCTCGACCACAGGACCGGACATGACCGATGTCCTTGTCATCGGCGCCGGACCGGCAGGCGCCTTCGCCGCTCATCGCGCCGCGGACCTGGGCGCTCGTACCACTCTGGTGGCCTGTGACGAGTTCGGCGGGATGGCGGCGAACGACGGCCCCGTGCCGGTCCGCACGCTGGCCCATGCGGCCCGGTTGGTGCGAGAGGCGGGCCAGCTCGGCCGGTACGGCATCGCCGCCGACGGATTCCGCCTGGACTACCCGCGGCTGCTCACCCGGGTGCGTGAGGTGGTCGACGACGTCCGGACGCATGCCGACCTGCGCGGCAGCGTCGACGGTTCGGGGGTGACGGTCCATGAGCACGCCGGCATGACCCGCTTCGTCGATCCGTACACGGTGGAGACCGGCCGCGGGCTACGGCTCCACGGTGACGCGATCATCGTGTGCACGGGCGGTGTCAGCCGCCGGCTCACCGTTCCCGGCGCCGAACTGACCCACACCCACAGCGATGCCTGGGCGTTGCGCGAGGTGCCTCCGTCCATGCTCGTGATCGGCGCCGGGGCGACCGGGGTGCAGGTGGCCTCCATCTTCGCGGCCTTCGGTTCGCGCGTTCAGCTCTTCCAGACCGGCCCTCGTATCCTGCCGTCGGAGGACGAGGGCGTCTCCGCGGTCGTGGCGGAGGCGTTTCGGGAGCGCGGCATGGTGGTGCGGGAGAACCTCGACGCCATCGAGTCCTTCGACAGGACGCCCGACGGCGTGCGCACGCACTTCTCGCGGGACGGCGTGTCCGACACCACCGAGGCGGCTCTGGTCGTCGTCGCCGTCGGGTGGACCGCCGACACCGCCGCGCTCGACCTCGCGGCGGCGGGTGTCGAGACCGACGGACGCGGCTTCGTGCGCGTCGACGCCTACCAGCGGACCTCCGTCCCGCACATCTTCGCCGCCGGGGACGTCACCGGCCGGCTCATGCTGGTGCCGCAGGCGGCCCAGTCCGGCTTCGTGGCGGCGACGAACGCGGTACGGGGTCCGGAACTCCCCCTGTGGGACCAGGTCAGCCCGGTCGGCAGCTTCACCGACCCCGAGTACGCCGGGGTCGGCCTGACCGAGACGAAGGCCCGCCAGGAGCACGACGTGATCGTGGCGACCGTCCGCTTCGGCGCCGCCGCGCGCCCCATCATCGACGGCCGGACCACCGGCTTCTGCAAGCTCCTCGTCGACCGGTCCACCGAGCGGATCCTCGGCTGCCACGTCGTCGGGGAGCGTGCCGTGGAGACCACCCAGGTCGCCGCCGTGGCGATGACGGCTCGCATGCGGGTCAAGGACCTCGCCCGCATCCCCCTCTCCTTCCCCACGTACTCCGCGATCGTGGGTCGCGCCGCCTACGTCGCCGCCCGCCGGTTGGACCCGGCCCCGACCGGACACCCGTACGAGCCGCCCTGCTGACGTGGTTTCGGCCGCACGCGGACTGTCTCCTGAAGGTGCATTATGCGACAATTGCCGCAGTCAGGCCGCTTCAGTCTCCCCCCTTGAGCAAGCGACGGAGAGAGACGGCCATGGAGATCAAACCGCAGGCGGTCGCGATCCCTAAGGAGACCGATCACCTGGAGCAGGGGAAGTACGGCCCCATCTACCCGCGGACCCCGGCGTGTTACGGGTTCACCATCATCGCCGACATCAAACCGGGCCGGGCGGAGGCGATCCGTAACCACGGCCACGTGCTGGCCAAGGCGCTGGAGGACGATCCGCACCTGCTCGCGCCGCTGAAACTGCACTATCTGCGCTGGGTGCTCTTCGACGACGACACCCGCTTCCTGTACCAGGGCATCTTCGACACCGACTTCGACAAGTACACCGAGGACGCCGTCGCGCTGTTCAGCAAGGTGGGGGTGAGCACGGTCTTCGAGAACCTCGAGGGCTTCCCCGAGGACTGGAAGAGCAACCCCGAGGCGTTCGTCAGGTACGTGCGCGAGCACCAGTGCCCGAGCTTCATCGAGTACGGCGAGTACCCGTACGTCACCGCGGACGAGATCAAGAAAGCCCTGCGGATCAAGAGCGCCCTGTCGGAGATGCTCGACCAGTTGCAGTGACATCCACCTGCGTCACCCGGAGAACGAGATGACTGAGTTCGCGACGGCGCGCACCTACAACCAGCACCACGTGCCGCGCCCGTACACGCCCGGCCGGCGGCGGTTGAGCATCTACGTCGCGTGGAGCTATCCCGCCGAGGCGGGCAGGAACGTGGCGGAGCTGGACAATCGATTCTCCACGATGACCGAAGTACGCCGTGTGACGTGGCCTGCCTACGAGGACCCGAAATGGTCGGACCCGCTGCGCTTCCAGCAGGGCATCGCGGGCGGGCTGGAGCTGTTCTTCTGGGGTTGGCTGCCCTTCCAGCAGTTCGTCGAGGAGACCACCGGATATCCCGTCCCCGTGTACCAGCGCGTCGATCAGGCCGGTTTCCACACGCCGCTGGACGAGCGGGTGCTGGCCGACACCGACACCCTGTTCGTGTGGGGTCTGGACCACATGATCACCGGACAGGACGCCTCAGCGGGTGAGATCGAGGCGGTGCGCGGCTTCCTCACCCGCGAGGGGACCTGCCTGGCCCTGGGGCCGCACCACGACGTCGGCGCGTCGGACGACATGGCGGTGCGCGACATGGAATACCGCCATCACGGCGACGCGCTGGTGCCGCGCCGGCAGCGCTTCGGCCGGTACACCAGATCGCTGATGGCAGGGCTGGGGATACCCGTCGAGAACCGCTACGGCCTCCGTCCCGCGGTGACGGACGGGAACAGGAGCGTCCCGCTGTCCATCTCCAGAGACCTGGACACCAAGGGATGGCTGGAAGGCGTGTCCAGCTTCAACTTCCACATGCACCTCCCCCACTACGCCGTGACCACGGACGACCCGGACGTCATCCACGTGCTGGGCAGACAGCCGATAGACCTGAGCAGACCGCATCCGTTCACCGAGGCCGGGAACACCGAGTTCAACATGTTCCTGTGGATGCCACCCGCCGGTGACCGGGCCGGCGACGTGATCTTCGCCGACACCACGATCTTCAGCTCGCTGTTCGGCATCGACGAGAGCCTGCGCGTCTTCTGGAACAACATCGTCTCGGTGAAGTAGCACGACGAGGAGGCGGCTTCAGGTGAGCGAGGACAACCACGTCAAGCTCGAACTCGACGACATCCAGCGCGGGGTCCTCAGTCCCCGGCCGACGCCGTACGCCGCGACGTACATCCTGTTCCGCATCGACGACCGCCACCACGGGCGGGAGCTGATGCGCCGCGCCGCCGCCGTGGTGACCTCAGCCGCCGACACGGTGAGCCCCCTGGGCGAGACCTGGGTCAGCGTCGCCCTCACCCACCACGGGCTCAAGGCCCTCGGAGTGCCGCGGGAATCACTGGACACCTTCGCATGGGAGTTCCGGCAGGGCATGGCCGCCCGGGCCACGGTGCTGGGCGACGTCGGTGAGAGCGGCCCCGAGAACTGGGAGTCGCCGCTCGGCACGCCCGACGTCCACGTGGTGCTCGTGGCAGTCGCACCCGACAGCGCGCAGTTGGAGGCCGCCGTCGACCGCGCCCGCCCGGCCTACCACGCCCTGCCCGGCGTGACGGCGATCTGGCGGCAGAACTGCCACGCGCTGCCCACCGAGACCGAGCCCTTCGGCTACCGCGACGGCATCAGCCATCCGGCCGTCGAGGGCAGCGGCATCCCCGGATCCAACAGGCTGGAGGTGCCGCTCAAGGCCGGCGAGTTCGTCCTCGGCTACCCCGACGAGCTCGGCGGCATCCAGACGCCGCGGCCCGAGGTGCTCGGACGTAACGGCACCTACGTGGCCTTCCGCAAGCTCCACCAGCGCGTCGCCCTGTTCCGGCGCTACCTGAGGGACAACGCCACGGGCCCCGAGGACGAGGACCTGCTGTCAGCGAAGATCATGGGCCGCTGGCGCAGCGGCGCGCCGCTGGCGCTGTGTCCGCTGCACGACGACCCTGACCTCGGCGCCGACCCGGCCCGCAACAACACCTTCCTGTACGAGCAGGACGATCCGGCCGGCTTCGCCACCCCCGGAGGCAGCCACGTCCGCCGCTGCAACCCCCGGGACGCGGCGGTGGCCGGCGTGGCGCGGCTGCACCGGATGATCAGACGAGGCACCGCGTACGGCCCGCTGCTGCCCGAGGGCGTGCTGGAGGACGACGGCGCCGACCGTGGGCTGATGTTCGCCTTCGTCGGCGCGCACCTGGGGCGGCAGTTCGAGTTCGTCCAGTCCGAATGGGTGAACAACGGCGTCTTCTTCGGCGCGGGTGAGGCCAGAGATCCCGTGGCCGGCTCCGCCGACGGCTCCGGCGACTTCACCATTCCCCGCCGGCCCGTGCGGCGACGCCTGCCCGCGCCGCCGCGGTTCGTCGTCACGCGCGGCGGCGAGTACTGCTTCATGCCAGGACTGACCGCGCTGCGCCGGCTCGGCGATCTCACCGACTGAGCGCGGCGACACTCCTCTGGCACGAGGACCGGGGATTCACATGAACACGCTGCAGCCACTGTTCAACGCCGTCACCGTCATCTTCATCGCGGCCACCATGTTGGCCGCCGGCCTCGGGGCGACGCTGCCGTCCCTGCGCGCCGTCTTCTCGAACGTCTCGCTGCTCGTGCTGGTCCTGCTGGCCAACCTGGTGGTCGTCCCGCTCCTCGGCTGGGGCGTCGCCGCGCTGTTCGGCCTGCCCTCGGGCGCGTTCGTCGCGCTGCTCCTGATCGCGTCCTCACCCGGCGGGCCGTTCGGGGCGAAACTCGGCGCGGTGCAGCACGGCGACGTGGTCGCGGGTGCGGCAATGTCGGTGCTGCTGGCCGCCATCGGCAGCATCACCTTCGGCCCGACGGTGAACGTCATCCTCGATGCGGCGAACGTGGGGGGCGGGGTCTCGCTCGACGTCGCCGCGCTGATGCTGACCGTGGCGGTCCTCCAGCTCGTGCCGTTCGCCGTCGGACTGGTCGTCCGCCACTACGCGCCGCCCACCGCGCTGTCGTGGCACCCCCTGGTCGCCAGGGTGTCGAACGCGACGTTCCTCGCCGTGCTGGCGGGCATGCTCTTGGGCAACTGGCGTGACGTCGTCGCGCTGATCGGCTCGCTCAGCCTGCTGGCGGGCTTCGTCTTCGCCGGCGTCGCGTTCGCCGTCGGCACAGCTCTCGCCACCGGACCCTCCGAACGCCGTACCACCATGGGCGGAATCGCGGCCGTACGCAACGTGGGACCGGCACTCGCCGCGGTCGGCCTCGCCTTCGGCAACGACCCGGCCGTCCTCGGGGCGCTCGCGGCCGTCCTGCTGAGCGGCCTGGCCGCGGCCGTGCCGATCGCGGCGATCCTGAGCCGCCGCCGGCAGCAGCACGCCAAGGCGTCCCGCGCGTGAGGACGGCCGGCAGCCGGGCTCGACCCGCTCCGCGCCGGAGCATGGTCCAGCCCGCGGCCGGCCGTCCGTCTGATCAGCGGCGGCCGTAGGTGAGACGTCGGAGCAGCACCTCCGCGGGACCCCGCCGGCCACTCGGGGCCAGGAGAGCGGCGAGCACCACTGTGGCGAGCCAGGTCAGCACGGCGATGCCGGAGGCGGCGGCGTCTCCGACGCGGGTGCTGAGACCGCCGAGGTACGGCGTGAACACCGCCACGAAGATCACTGACTGCAGCAGATAGCAGGTCAGCGACCACTGGCCGCAGGCTGACAGCGCCCTGACGATCGGGCCGGGATGGCCGGGCCGCATCCGGGCGGCGACCAGGCCGATGATGGCCGCGTACGCGAGCCCGCCCGCGATGCCGGTCAGGCTGTGCACCGCGTACGCCGACACCGCCGTCAGGTCGGACGGCGTCCACAGCTGGGTGTCGATCAGCGTCAACGGCACCCCGCCGACGATCGCCACCGCGGTGCCGAGGACAGCGATCCG
The DNA here is from genome assembly GCF_043204415.1 of Nonomuraea sp. NPDC047897. NCBI lineage: Bacteria > Bacillati > Actinomycetota > Actinomycetes > Streptosporangiales > Streptosporangiaceae > Nonomuraea > Nonomuraea sp. NPDC047897. The sequence goes on from NZ_JBIDCC010000015.1 coordinate 70,387, forward strand.
GGACAGCAGGTCCCGGTGCGCCAGCGGGTCCTCCAGCAGGCGGCGCCTGGCGGCCCAGATGCCGAACAGGAAGGCCGGGACCACGCTGGCCGCGAAGTAGGTCGGCGTCATGCCCGACCAGCCGATGAGCCGCATCATCAGCGCCTCCATCGGGTCGCCCATGGCCGCCGGGGTGTCGCCCTTGGGGCCGGAGATCGTGAGCAGGCCGAAGCCCGCCAGGACCACCACGTGTGCGACGAGCCCGGCGACGGCGGCGCGCAGCACGGTGCGGTCCTCACGCCGGATGAGGCCGACGAAGACGAGCCCGATCAGCCCGTACGCCCCGAGGATGTCCCCGAAGAACAGCAGCAGGGCGTGGCAGAACCCGAACGCCAGCAGCCACAGGCTCCGGCGGCGCAGCACCTTGCGCACCTGCGGCCAGCTCCTGCCGGTGGCGAGCTGCCGGTTCGCGAGTTGGACCAAGCCGTAACCGAACAGGGCGGCGAACATGGGCAGGGCGCGCCCGTCCACCAGCAGGATCTGGACTCCGGCGACCAGGCGGTCCAGAGCGTCGCCGTCGAGGGTGTAGCCGCGGAACCCGGCCGGGTGGCCGCCCAGGTACATGTGCGCATGCGCCAGTGCGATCAGCAGCAGCATCAGCCCGCGGGCGAGGTCGGGCGCGAGGGCCCGGTGAGTGACGGGAGTGGCTCCCTGAACGGGTGCCGGTGGAGCAGTGCGCATGGGTGTCCCCTCATCGTTAGCTACACGGCTGTAGCTAACACTGAAGGTAAGATACACCCATGTAGCTAGGCAAGGGGGCAATGATGGGCAACCGCAGCGGTCGAACGCGCCGGCGTGGCGAGGAACTGCTCAAAGCCATCCACGACGCCGTGCTGGACGAGGTGCTGGAGGTCGGAGTGGCGCGCCTCACCATGGACGGCATCGGACGGCGGGCCGCGACGCCGCGCACGACGCTGTATCGCCGCTGGTCGAGCCCCATCGAGGTGCTCCTCGACGCGCTCTACCACCAGCACCCGTTGGAGGAGTCGACCGCGGGAGCCGACGACCTGCGCGGCGACCTGATCCGCGCCCTGCGCCTCATGGCGGACTGGGCGTTCAGCCGGGCGGGCCGGGCGGTGGCCGCCATCCTCACCGATCCGCAGAGCGCGGCGCTGATGTCCGGCGCCCTGCACGAGCGCGTCTTCGCCGGCCGGGGCGGCACGTTCACGCGTACCGTGCTGCAGCACTACGCCGACCGAGGCCACTTCCCCGCCGACCTCATCACCCCGGTCGTGGCCGACATCGGCGAAGCCCTCGTGACCAAGCACCTCATCGACAAGGGCCGACCACCCACCGACGAGGCGCTCGCGGCGATCGTCGACCAGGCCATCCTGCCCGCCATCGGATTCGGCCCACGAACGTGAGCCCCGGCCCGTCCGCACGGGGCGGTCCGCGGCCGTCGACGGCACTACCGGCTCGGCCCGCTGCTGGCGTTATCCCTGCTCGCGAGCGTTCTCATCCGCAGCCCGCGAGCTTTGGTGATCTTGAACGGTCAGGGCTCGCCCTGCTGCATCCGGCTCACTGCGGGCATGGCATCTCCCAGGACTGGGGTTCGGGGACGACTCCACACAGATAGGTGGACTCCTCCAGGAGCTGCGGCGTCAGCGTGATCCCGGTGAGGCGCTCGGCCAGGATGAACGCCGGTCCGTCATGGAGGTCGAAGAACGGGGAAGAGACGGAATCGATCCGTTCCATACTCTCCACCAGCTCGTCCGGCACCTCCCCCAGATAGCCCTCCTGGGCGATGAAGCAGAAGCGGAGTTCGCCGTCCTCGATCCAGTAAAAGTAGTCGAGAGCCTTGATCGTCATGAGGTAATGGGAGACGAGCCGGGTGCCCGCCGACAGCGGCATGATCACCTCCTCGGCGATGCCGTTCCAGTCGGGCTCGATGACGAACGCCCAGTCGCCGATGGTCGCCACGCCGATGAACGCTCCGGGTCCAGAGCAGGCAGCGTCGCTCATTTGGTCGTACGTCATGGACGTGAAGTCCTCCGGACGGCCACCGCGCCGGATCACCACCTGCTCGGGCCTCAGGCCGCGGACGTAGGTGAAGCACCAGTTGTCCGCCGCTTCGGTAAGCCAGGTGTAGTCATCAGGAGTTGCGATCATCTCGCCATGCTCGCAGCGCCTACCGACACAACGGGGCCGGCGGCTCACCGATGGGATCGCGCACTGACCGCTTCTGACTCGCCCTACCTCTTGGCGCTGGTCTCGATGATGGTCCGGTCGGCGGGGAGCAGGCGAGTCTCTCCGTCCGACTCGGTGATGACCAGGATGGGGACGCCTTCGGCCACGCCGAGCTGCTTGCGCTCGGGTTCGGTCGGCATGCGGGCGGTGACCTGCGCACCCGGGGCTACCTGAACGGTGACGGCTTCGCCGGCGTCGCGGACGCGTGAGCCGCGTAGCTCGGTCACGATCAGTCCCTCTCCCCTGAGTACGGCCATGGCCCGGCGGACAGAGTCCCGAGAGATGCCGAACTCGGCCACGTAGTCGCTCTCCGCCGGAAGTCGCTGCCCGGGGCGGAGCTCTCCCTCTTCGATGCGTACCCGGATCAGGTCGGCGAGCTGCTTATAGACCGGGCGGTCGGCGCTGGGGTCGATGGTCATGGCACCGAAGCTATGTAGCACTGTACGTGTTTCCCATTGCACGTACATTCGTATGTAGCTACATTCGATAACACATGACCGCCTCTTGATCGGCAGGACCTATGACGCTTCAGGAGTTGGCCGCCCGGTACCCGAATTGGGTGATCTGGCGCGGTGCCACCGAGACCGGCCCTGGGAGCTGGTACGCCACCCGACGTGGGATGTCCTTGAGCAACGCTCAGTTCGATGCGGGCATGGCGCAGACGGTGAGCGGCGACGATGCCGACGCACTCGTCAGCCAGCTTCAGCGGCAACAGGAGATCGCCGCGGAGCTGGCCGCGACAGGCAACCGGAGATGACTCCATGGCCGCGCTGAGTCCACTCGTTGGCGAGTGCTACGGCGGTCTCCACCCGGCCACACCCCAAGCCGGTTATCAGCACATCACCTGGCAGGAGTGCGTTCCTCGCGCTGATCGTGTGCGGGTCCGCAGCCACACCTGCAACTGCAAACCAATCGTCTACGAGCTGTGCCACGCGGGCGGGCTACTGTTCGTCCGGCGTCTCTACCGCTCAGACGGTGTGATTGAGCATCAGAGCCTGTGGCTGCGCACCCCGGAAGGAGAAGAGCTGTGGTCCCGGATCCTGCTCGGTCACGCCCGCTGAACAAGCGAGCTATCTCCCCCGCCGTGTCGGCCACCTGGAGGCATGAGGACGTCGAGTGGACCTATCAGCGGCCTCTGCGCGGGGCGCTGCCGGGTCTGTGGGACCTGGTGGCGGCTCCCTCTGTGCCAAGCTCAAGTGAGACAGATGGTAGCTGTATAGAGATCGAAAAGGCTCTCCCGGATCATCCGGGAGAGCCTTCTCGCCTGGGAGCCGCCTTCGGGATTCGAACCCGAGACCCCTTCATTACGAGTGAAGTGCTCTGGCCGACTGAGCTAAGGCGGCGTGCCGTACGGCTGGGAGAAGTCTACAGGAGCCCGAGGGGTCTTCGCTCCAGCCAGACCACATCGGGACAGAACGGGCTACCGTCGTGGCCGACGGACCCCGCGGGCCCCTGTTTCCGCGGGGTCCGTGCGCCGTGGTCAGGGGGACGGGACCTGGCCCGGCTCGTCCACCACGCCGGAGTCCAGGACCGACATGGCGAAGGTCATGTCGGTCCTGACGACCTTGTGGCCGAGGTAGCGGTAGGTCTCGGGGTCGAGGATGGTATAGCCCTTGCCGGCCTCCCCCAGGTCGAGGGCGACGCCGATGCCCGGGCGTCCCTCGGCGGTGGTGGTGTCCTCGATCTTGACGTTGGGGATCATGGCCATGGCGCGGTACATGACGGCCCGCTTGTCCGGCGGGATGATGGGCCCGTACTTGATGTACCACTGGAGCGCCCCGAACACCGCGACGTCCTTCTCGGTGCCCGGCGGGCAGTCGGGCTGGCAGATGGACGCGGCGTGGCGTGGCCGCTTGAGTGCGCGCAGGTGCGTCAGCAGCGCGTCCGGGTCATCAGGGAAGCTCTCGACCTCGGCCTGCGTCCTGAGCGGGTTCGTCGGCCCCTTCTCGCCGTCACCGATCTTCAGCTCGCCGCCTTCCTCCCTGATGGCCTCCTTGCTCCCGTCCATCCGGGACCAGAGCTCGAACGTCGGCAGCGGAGTGCCCGGCTGCGTCTCCTTGATGTAGAACCACTGGTCGGGACGGACCGCCGGGGTGGGCGACTTCTCCGCGACCAGGGCCGCGCGCTCCAGCACCGTAGCCACGTCAGCCCGTGGGGACGCGGGCTCGCCGGCCCGGGCCGGGCCGGGCGGGGCGGCGGGCTCGCCGGTCTGGGTCACGGTCAGCGTGACTGCCGCCAGGCCGAATGCTCCGGCCAGCGCCATCCCGAGGCGCAGGCGGCGCGGGGGCCGCCGCACGGGCCGGGTGGGGGCCTGCTCCCCGCTCCGGACGGCCGCGAGCAGGCGGGTCTCCTCGGCACGCAGATCAGTCTGGGGCGGGACCTCGTCCCGCAGCCGGTGCAGCAGGTCCATCTCGTTCATGACGCGAACTCCTCCGTCACGGCGGTCGGGTCGATGTCGCCGAGAGCCCGGCGCAGCTTCTTGCGGGCTCGGTTCACCCGCGAACGGACCGTCCCCACGGCCACGCCGAGCGACTGGGCCGCCTGCTCGTAGGTGAGCTCCCCCCACGTCACCAGCAGCAGGGCGTCGCGGTGCCCGGCGGGCAGCCCGGCGAGGGCGGCCGCGAGCCGCACGCGCGCCCCCACCGCGGTGACCCGCCGCTCAACCTGGTCGGTGAACGGTTCGGTGACCGGGTCGGCGCCGGTGCGGCTGAGCGCCTTGTACAGGCCGATCTCGTGGCGGAGGTGCCGGCCGATGAGGTTGGTGGCGATGCCGTACAGCCAGGGCCGGGCGTCGTCCCGGGCCAGGTCGTAGGCGGCCCGCTGCCGGAACGCCGCCACGAACGTCTCCGCCACGACGTCCTCGGCCTCCGCCGCGCCGAGCCTCCGGACGGCGTACCGCTTCAACGCGGGGGCGTGCCGGTGGAACAGGACGGCGAAGTGCTCGGGGTCGTGCCGGGAACGGGCGATCACCTGGGCGTCGTCAGCCGGTTCGGCGGCCATGACAGGCTCAAACCGGCCTGGTTGTCGCATCTGGTTGCTGCCTTTCGGGATCGGCGGTGACACCAGTGATTGCCGTGAGGACGTGCCCCGGTTCCCGATTGGCGGTGATTTCCTACCCGGAGGGTGGCGGGTCGCCGTCCGGCCCGTACATCTCGTCGTGCTGGCGGCGCGGCGAGCAGACCGACGCTGAGGGGCAGGCGCAGCGCCGGCCGCCGTCGTCCAGGCGGACCGTGACCGTGTCGGCGGGCACGTTGTGCCCGAGGACGCTGCCCTCGCCCTGCGGCGTGCTCACCCGGCTGCCGACGCGGGGCATCCGCTGGCGCGTCTCCATGTACAGCGGGTGCTCGTACTTCAGGCAGCACATGAGCCGCCCGCACGCCCCCGCGATGCGCAGCGGGTTGACGGGCAGGTCCTGGTCCTTGGCCATGCGCACCGAGACGGGCTCGAAGTCCTTGAGGAACGTGGCGCAGCACAGGTCACGCCCGCACGGGCCGATGCCCCCCTGCAGCCGGGCCTCGTCGCGCGGGCCGATCTGCCGCAGCTCGACCCGCGCCCGCAGGTTGCGCGCCAGGTCACGGACGAGGGCGCGGAAGTCGACCCGGTGCGGGGCCGAGAAGTAGACCGTGTAGACGTTGTCCTGGTCGAGATAGTCGACCCCCACGACCTTCATCGGCAGGTCATGCCGCTTGATCAGGCGTTTCGACACGCTGCGCGCCTCGGCGCGGCGCCGTTTGTTGGTCTCGTCGCGGGTGAGGTGCTCCTCGCCCGCGAGGCCGGCGCACACCGGCAGCCCGTCGATGTCCTCGCTCGTGTACTGCGGCGCCCACACGCACTCGGCGACCTCGGGGCCCGCGTCGGTGGGCACCAGCACCTTGTCGCCGACCTTGGGGCTGTGGCCGCCCGGATCGAGATAGTAGAGCCTCCCGTAGCGGGTGAAGCTGACAGCCATGATCATTCCCATGGGCTGGCGCTCGCCTCCTGACGGCCTCGGGGGTTCGTACGGCCTTCCGCTGCCACATTACGTGCGCGGACGCGGTGATGGTGAGATCCGTCACCGCTTCCGGCCACCCACGGGGCCTATCCGCGCAGGGCGAGCATCATGGCCTCGACGGCGATCTGCGGGTTGACGTTGGCGTCGAGGCGTTCGCGGCACCGCATGATCGCGTCGATCCGGCGCAGCGTCTCCTCCGGAGTGAACTTCCGGGCGATCTGATCGAGGTCGAAGCGCAGGTCGTCGTTGGCCAGCTCCACCGACGCGCCGAACTGCATCGCCAGCACGTCGCGGTAGAACGACACCAGCTCCAGCAACGCCGCGTCCAGCGAGTCGCGCTTGATGCGGGTGGCGCGGGACTTCTGCCGGTCCTCCAGCTCCTTCAGCGCTCCCGCGCCGCCGCGCACCAGGCCACGGTTGAGCCCCTTGCCCGTGGAGCCCTCGCCGTACAGGCGGCGCAGCTCGGCCGTCTCCGCCTCGTTGAGCGTGGCCGTCGCCGCCGCGGCCTCCTCCTCGGCCGTCTTCACCAGGCGCTCTGCGGCGGACACGCACTCCCCCACGCCCGTCAGCGACTTCGGGATGGCGAGGACGGCCTCCCGCCGCCGCCGGACGTCCTCGTCGAGGGCGAGGGAACGGGCGCGGCTGATGTGGCCCTGGGCGGCGCGCGCGGCGAACCCGGCCGTCTCCCAGGGCACGCTGTCGCGGGTGGCCAGCACGTGGGCGACGGCCTCGGTGGACGGCGTGGCGAGGGTGACCAGGCGGCAGCGCGACCGGATGGTGATCATGAGGTCGTCGGGCGCCGGGGCGCACAATAGCCACACGGTCCGTGGTGGCGGCTCCTCGATGGCCTTGAGCAGGGCGTTCGCCGCGGACTCGGTGGCCCGGTCGGCGTCCTCGAACAGGATGACCCGCCAGCGGCCCTGCGTCGGCGCGCCGGCGGCGCGCAGGATCAGCTCGCGGGTCTGCTTGACGCTGTAGGACAGGCCGGCCGGGCGTACGGACTCGAGGTCGGGGTGGGAGCCGATCAGCACCTGGTGGCACTGGTCGCAGTGGCCGCAGCCGCCTTCGGGGCACAGCAGCGCCGCCGCGAACGCCCGCGCGGCCTCCTCCCGGCCCGACCCGGGCGGGCCGGTGAACAGCCAGGCGTGCGTCATGCCAGCGCCGCGCCCGCCCCCGATGACCTCGGCGGCGGCCGCCGCCGCACGCGAGAGGACGGCCACGGCCTGCTCCTGCCCGACGAGGTCGGCGAAAACTGTCACGCACAAAGGCTAGTCGCGCCCGCGGGGCGCCGCACCACGACGGACGTCCGTGCCGGCTAGAAGTCGCGGATGGCCGGCATGGTGCCCGTGGCGTCTTCGGTGTCCTGGGGGACCGGGTCGGGCAGGATGTCGCGCATCCGGTCCTGGATGGCCTGGGTGATCTTCTCCGGAGGCAGCGTGCCGTCGAGCACCAGGTAGCGGTCGGGCGCGGCGGCGGCCAGGGCGCGGAACTCCTTACGGACCCGTTCGTGGAACTCCAGCGGCTCGGACTCGATCCGGTCGGCCGCACCGCCGAGCCTGGTCAGCCCCACCGAGGGCGGCACGTCGATCAGCACGGTGAGGTGCGGCACCAGCCCGCCGGTGGCCCAGGCGTTGACCTTGGAGACGTCCTCGGGGGCGAGGGCCCGCCCGGCGCCCTGGTAGGCCAGCGACGAGTCGACGTAGCGGTCGCAGACCACGATGGCGCCCCGGCGCAGGGCGGGGTGGATGACCTTCTCGACGTGCTCGGCCCGGTCGGCGGCGTACATGAGCGCCTCGGCCCGGGGCGACAGGCCACGCTCGGCCGCGTCGAGGAGGATGGCCCGCAGCCGCATGCCGACCTTGGTGGAGCCCGGCTCGCGCGTTTGGACGACGTCGTAGCCCTGGTCGCGCAGCCAGATGGCGATCATCCGCGACTGGGTCGTCTTGCCGGAGCCCTCGCCTCCCTCGAAGGCGACGAACACCCCGGGCAGCTCCGCGGCGACCCCCGAACCGGGGCGCTCCCCGCGCACGGCGGCGATCAGGTCCTCGGACAGCGGGACGCCCTTGCGGTCGTCCATGTGGCGCAGCGCCAGCAGGCCCACGCCCACCGCCAGCATGCCGCCGAGCACCAGCACGAGGTTGGACCCGTCGAACCGGTAGGACAGCCGCCCCAGCTCGAAGGTGTGGGCGCCGAAGAGGGCGGCGAGCGGGTTGGCCAAGGCGACCACGAGCAGCAGCGTCACCCGCGCGGTGGACTGCAGGAAGGAGAAGGTGCGGCCCCGCATCGCGTCCTCGACCTCCAGGCCGATGAGCGTGTAGCCGATGATCCACGCGATGCCCGCGCACGCTCCCAGCAGCACGGTCAGCATGACGACGATGGCGAGGTTGTGGACCAGCGCGATGGCGACCAGCACCACGCCCGCCACGGTGATGGCCAGGCCGAACAGCCGGCGCCTGGACAGCTCGCGCAGCAGCCGCAGCCCGAAGAACATGCCCAGCGCCATGCCGACGAAGACCGCGCCGAACACGACGCCGTAGGCGGCGTCCCCACCGCCCAGAGCGGCCACGTAGATCTTCGCGACGCCCACGACGGCCCCGCCCGCCGCGAAGGCCCCCAGCATGCCGATGATGAGCCCGCGCACGAGCCGGTTGCCGCCGACGTAGCGCCAGCCCTCGATGATCTGCTTGAACACCGACGGGGCCGAGATGCCGCCGTCGCGCCGCGGGATGCCGCGCAAGGTGAAGATCAGGAACGCCGACACCAGGTAGGCGCAGGCGTTGACGACGAGCGCCAGCGTGGTCGGATCCACGCCGGACAGCAACGGCACCACGTTGGTCAGCACGTCACCCGCGACCGACAGGGCCGCGAACAGCGTCGCCGCGACCGGCGCGCTGCCGTAGGTGACGAGCAGGTTGAGCCGGTTGGCCGACTCCAACTGCTCCTTGGGCACCAGGTTGGGCACCGTGGCGTCCTTGGCCGGCACCCAGAACAGGTTGGCGCACTCGACCAGCAGCGTCGCGATGATGATCCACTGGTAGCTGCCGACCAGCGGGATCGACAGCACCACGACGAAGCGCGCGACGTCGGCGGCGACCATCGTGATCCGCCGGTCGAACCGGTCGGCGAAGGCCCCGGCCAGCGGGCCGAGCAGCACGGCGGGCAGCATCTTGGCGATGAACACGCCGCCGACGGCCAGCGACTGGACGCGGTAGTCGTCGCCGGCGGTCAGGTTTCCGGCGAGGGCGGTCAGGGCCAGGATGTTGAGCCAGTCACCCAGGCTGCACACCGACATGGCCGTCCACAGCCGGCGGAACGAGGCGTTGGCCAGCACGTGGGCGGTGGGAGGGCGTCGGCCAGGGGCGGTCATGATGTCAGCGTATCCAGGTGCTCGCCGGGACTGGGAAGAGCGGGAAACGAGCGTGAATCGCCCGGCTGCTCGCCGCTGAGAGTATTACGTCCGTGGGCCGGTGCGCAGGTTTCACACCGGGAATGGGCCCTCTGCGTGACCATCGGTCGCCCTCCCGTCTCGATCGCCCGCCCGCCCGCCGGCGCGCGCCGCGGACCCGTGCCCCGCAGACCCGTGCCCCGCAGACCCCTGCCCCGCAGGCCCTTGCCCCGCGGACCCGCGCGCGGCGGCCACCAGCGGCAGCCAGGCCGCGCGGACGGCGGCCGGCAGCTCCAGATCGGGCCAGAGCTCGGCGAGCAGCACCCCGTCGACGTGGGCCAGCACCTCCTCGGGACCGCCTTCCCCGAGCAGCACCGCGTAGGCCTCACCCCGCTGGGCGCGCTCGGAAAGATCGTAGGTCCGGCCGCGCAACGTGACGGTGGCGAGCGCGCGGGCCGGAGCCAGTCGGGGCAGCCGGGTCGGGACGTTGAAGCGGCGGCCGTCGCCGGCGACACCCTCCGTGAACTGGATCTTGGGCTCCAACGTCAGCCGGAACCCGGCGGCGTCGAGGATCCGCCCGGCGGTCTCCAGCGTGGGCGACTTGCGGCCGTGCTCGTACGCCGAAAGCGTCGTCCTGGACGTGCCGCTGAGGCCGGCCAGCACCGACTGCTTCATGTTCGCCGCGTGCCGGGCCTGCTGGAACAGCAGGCCGCCCCGCTCCGCCCAGAACGTGACGTCGGGCACGCCCTGCCCAGCCGCCACGCCCTCGGCCGACGAAGACATCATGCCACCTCCGGTGTATCCCCTCGGATACTACTACGCTCGGGTGGCGGGCGTCACCAAGGCGTCGCGTACCGTCACGGCGCTACGCGTGCAGCTCGACCAGCGTGACCTCCGGCGGCGCGCCCACGCGGACCGGCGGCCCCCAGAAGCCCGCCCCCCGCGTCACGTACACCGGCATGCCGTCCACCGTGCCCAGCCCCGCCACGACCGGCTGCTGCAGCGGTACCACCAGGTTGAACGGCACCATCTGCCCCCCGTGCGTGTGCCCCGAGAGCTGCAGGTCCACCCCGTGCCGCGCGGCCTCGGTGGCCAGGACGGGCTGGTGCGCGAGCAGCACCGTGGCCCGCCCCGGATCACGGCCGGCCAGGGCCTTGCCGAAGTCGGGGCCGCCGGCCAGGGTGGCGCCGTTGACGTCGTCGACCCCGGCCAGGTCGAGCACGCCGCCCTGGTGGCGGATCTCCACGCGCTCGTTGCGCAGCGACCGGATGCCCAGCTCCCGCAGCTTCTCGATCCACTCCTGCGGTCCGTTGGCCGTGTAGTACTCGTGGTTGCCGGTCACGAAGTAGGAGCCGTACCTGGCCTCCAGCTCGCCCAGCGGCTTGGCCTGCTCCCCCAGCTCGGCCACGGTCCCGTCGACCAGGTCTCCCACGATCGTGACCACGTCGGGCCGCTGGGCGTTGATGATGCGGACGATGCGCTCGGCATGGGCCGTCCCGGTGAGCGGGCCGAGGTGGATGTCGCTGACCACGGCGACCCGCAGGCCGTTCAGGCGGGGGTCCAGCTTCGGCAGGGCGATCCTGACGGGTTCGACCACGGGGTCGCCGAGTGCGGTGCGCACGCCGTAGCCGACCGTGCCGAGCGCGCTGACGCCCGCGACGGCGGCGGTGGCCCGCCCCAGGAAGAGCCGCCTGCTCATGGCGTCGCCGCCCGACACCGCACCGCCCGCCGGCTCTCCGCCCGAGGCCCCACCGCCGGCCGACGCGCCGCCCGACACCGCACCGCCCGCGTGCTCCCCACCGGGCGCCTCACCCGCCGCGCGCTCGCCGCCCGCGACCCGGCCGACCGGCACGGCGGCGGGAACGGCCGCGGGAGCGGGCGCCGACCGCCGCATCAGCCGCCACACCACCGCCCGCGGCACCTCAAGCAGCACGAGGAAGACCAGCAGGTAGAACATGACCGCCAGCCACATGTAACCCGGCCAGGCCAGCCAGAACCCGTCCTCCGACCGCGAGCCCGCGAACGTCACCACCACCAGCACGCCCAGCACCGCCAGGACCGCCGTCAGCACCCGGCGCGACCTGCTGCGGGGCCGGGTGGTGGACCGCACGAGCCGATACCACAGGTAGACGTGCACGGCGACGGTCACCGAGAGCACCATCGCGAGGAAGCCTATGACCACGCCGTCATGCTACGAGCAGACCCGCGATGCGCCGCCCGGCCCCCTGAGAGGCCTCTCAGGACTTGGCGGCCGGCTTGCGCGCCGGCGCCTTCTTGGCGGCGGGCTTGCGCGTCGTCGTCTTCTTCGGCGCGGGCGCCCGCTCACGCCGCTCGGCGAGCAGCTCGGCGGCGCGCTCGATGGTGATGTCCTCGACCGTGTCGCCCTTGCGCAGCGAGGCGTTGGTCTCGCCGTCGGTGACGTACGGGCCGAACCGTCCCTCCTTCACCACCACCGGCTTCTTGGAGTTGGGGTCCTCGCCCAGCTCGCGGAGCGGCGCCGCGGCGGCCGCCCGGCCCCTGCCCCGCTGCTTGGGCTGCGCGAACAGCTCCTTGGCCTGCTCGATCGTGACCGTGAACAGGTCGTCCTCCGCGGCCAGCGACCGCGAGTCGGTGCCCTTCTTCAGGTACGGGCCGAACTTGCCGTTGTGCGCCACGACCTGCTCGCCCTCCAGCTCGCCCACCGTCCGGGGGATGGACAGCAGCCGCAACGCGTCCTCCAGCGTCACCGTGTCGAGCGACATGCTCTTGAACAGCGAGCTGGTGCGCGGCTTGGGCGCGTCGGCCTTCTTGGTGCGCTTCTTCGGCGCGCCTTCGTCCTCCTGCGTGGGCAGGACCTCGGTGACGTACGGGCCGAACCGCCCGTCCTTGGCGACGATCAGGTGGCCGGTCACCGGGTCGCGGCCCAGCTCCCGGTCGCCGGTCGGCCGCGAGAACAGCTCCTCGGCCTTCTCGGCGGTCAGCTCGTCGGGCGTCATGTCCTCGGGCACGTTGACCCGGGCGCCGTCGCGGTCGAGGTACGGCCCGTAGCGGCCGACCCGGATGACGATGTCGGTGCCCCGGATCGGGAAGGAGCTGATCTCCTTGGCGTCGATGTCGCCGAGGTCGGTGACCATCTCCTTCAGGCCCTCGTCGCCGTCGTGACCGTAGTAGAAGCGGCGCAGCTCCGGCACCCGCTCCGCCCGGTCGTTGGCGATGTCGTCGAGCACCTTCTCCATCTCGGCGGTGAAGTCGTAGTCGACGAGGTTGCCGAAGTGCTGCTCCAGCAGGTTGACCACGGCGAACGCCAGGAACGACGGCACCAGCGCCGTCCCCTTCTTGAACACGTAGCCCCGGTCGAGGATCGTGCCGATGATCGAGGCGTACGTGGACGGCCGCCCGATCTCGCGGTCCTCCAGCTCCTTGACCAGCGACGCCTCGGTGTAGCGGGCGGGCGGCTTGGTGGAGTGGCCTGCCACGTCGAGCCGCGTGACGCTCAGCGTGTCGCCCTCGGCCAGGTTGGGCAGCCGCTTCTCGGAGTCGTCGCGGTCGGTGGCCGGGTCGTCGGCCCCCTCCACGTACGCCTTGAGGAAGCCGTAGAAAGTGATCGTCCGCCCGGACGCGCTGAACTCGACGTCCTCGCCCGAGGAGGACCGGCCGGCCACCTTCACCGAGACCGACTCGCCGACGGCGTCCTTCATCTGGGACGACACGGTGCGCTGCCAGATCAGCTCGTACAGCCGGAACATGTCGCCGGACAGCCCCGTCTCGCCGGGCGTGCGGAACTCCTCGCCGGACGGGCGGATCGCCTCGTGCGCCTCCTGGGCGCTCTTGACCTTGCTGCTGTAGACGCGCGGCTTGTCGGGGACGTACGCCGAGCCGTACAGCTTGATCGCCTGGGAGCGCGCCGCCGCGATGGCCGTCTCCGACAGCGTGATGCTGTCGGTCCGCATGTAGGTGATGAAGCCCTGCTCGTAGAGGCGCTGCGCCACCTGCATCGTGTACTTCGCGGAGAAGCCCAGCTTGCGGCTGGCCTCCTGCTGCAGCGTGGTCGTCCGGAACGGCGCGTAGGGCTTGCGGGTGTACGGCTTGCGCTCGACGGACCGCACGGCGAACGAGGCGCCCGCGAGCCGGCCGGCCAGCTCACCGGCGGCGGCCTCCGACAGGTGGAGCACCTCGCTCGACTTGAGCGTGCCGGTGCTGGCGAAGTCGCGGCCCTGCGCGACCCGCCTGCCGTCGACCCCGGTCAGCGTCGCGGTGAAGTCGCGCGGCCGCTCCTCGGCCCGGCCGGTGTCGAACAGCGCCTGCAGGTCCCAGTAGTGGGCGGGCGTGAACGCCAGGCGCTCGCGCTCCCGCTCGACCACGAGGCGGGTCGCCACCGACTGGACGCGGCCGGCCGACAGACGCGGCTTGACCTTCTTCCACAACACCGGGCTGACCTCGTAGCCGTAGAGGCGGTCGAGGATGCGCCGGGTCTCCTGCGCGTCCACCAGGCGCAGGTTGAGGTCGCGCGGGTTGGCCACGGCGTCGCGGATGGCCTGCGGGGTGATCTCGTGGAACACCATGCGCCGCACGGGCACCTTCGGCCGCAGCACCTCGCGCAGGTGCCAGGCGATGGCCTCACCCTCGCGGTCCTCGTCAGTGGCGAGGTAGAGCTCGTCGGCGTCCTTCAGCAACTGCTTGAGCTTGTTGACCTGCGCCTTCTTGTCGGCGTTGACGACGTACAGCGGCTCGAACCCATGGTCGACGTTCACTCCCAGCCGCGCCCACGGCTGCCCCTTGTACTTCTCGGGGATGTCGTCGGCCTTCTCCGGCAAGTCACGGATGTGACCGATGCTGGACTCCACGATGTAGCCCGCACCGAGGTACCCGGCGATCGTCTTCGCCTTCGCGGGCGACTCGACGATCACCAGGCGTGTTCCGCCGGCGCTGCCGTTGTTGGCTGGCACGCTGCTTCCTACCTCGCTGTTCGCTCGCAAATCCCCCTACCGGGAGCCGGCACAGATCTCAAAAGGTAACCCGGCTCGCCGAATTTTCCTTCCCCCGGGCTACCCACTGGCTTTCGGGTCCACCCACAAGGACGCAGAATAAAGCCAGACGAGCAGCACCGCGCCCTGACTCACCCTGGAGACTAATCGTTGTGCTCGACTACTCCTACATGGATATCTTCATCCCGCGCGACCTGTCCCGCGAAGCCGCACGTCAACTGCTGACCGAGCACGCGGAGTACGGGCAGTGGGAGCTGTCGCGGGTCCGGCTCCATCCGGACGGGAGCCGTCAGGTGCGGCTACGCCGCAAGGTCATCCGGGTCCGCAGCACCCTCTGAGAGCACGGAGCACACTGCCGAGGGTACGCGCTCCGGGAGGCGGGCATGGCTTTGCCCGCCTCGGGCCGCGCCCCCGAGACGGGCAAAGCGTCAGGCTCACCAGCCGCTCACCGGGCCGACGAAGGACGGGGTGAGCGGCTGATGAAGCGTGCGGGGCGGTCTGGCGGACCGCCCGGCCACGGCCTAGCTGCGGCCGAGGCGGAAGCGGCGGGTGGCCGCGAACAGCACCGCCGACCCGGCGGACAGCGCGCCGAGCACGAGGGCGAACAGCGCTCCGGTGTTCATCCCGGTGACACCGGAGGGCCGGGCGGCGCTCATCAGGCCGACGTCACCGACCGGCAGGCTCCGGGTGGCCGACGTCACGGCGCCGCCCACCGGGGTCTTGGCGACCAGCGCGGTCGCCGGCTCGGCGGCGGCCAGCGGGCCGGCAGCCGCCGAGCCGGCCGTACGGGCCTTCTTGCCGGGCTTGACCGGCTGCTTGACCGGCGTGGCGGGCTGTGCGGGCAGGCCGGGCAGACCCGGCAGGACGGGCAGCCCGAACGTGTCGGAGACCCCGCCGACCACCGGCAGGCTCGCGTCGCCCACGGCAGGCAGCGCGGCGGCGGTCCTGTGCTTGGCGGCCTTGCCGGCCGGGTGCTGGTAGCCCGGGTGCCCGTCGACCGGCTTGCCGACGCGGGCCCCGCCGAGGCATCCGGCGGCGGCGTCGCCGAGGACGGCCACGGCGTTGCCGCACACGTTGATCGGCGCGGTGATCGGCGCCACGACCTGGTTGCCGCCCAGGATCGAGCCGCGGCCCGAGGTGGTGTTGCCGCCCGCCCCCGCCCCGCGCCGGCCGTTGTCGACGCTCGCGCCGCCCTCGCAGCGGGCCCTGGCCAGCCCAAGGGCGGCCACGGCGTTGCCGCAGGCGTTGATCGGCGCGGTGATCGGCGCGGTGATCGGCGCGACCACCTGGTTGCCGCCCAGGATGGAGTGGCGGCCGGAGGTGGTGTTGCCGCCCGCCCCGCGGCCGGAGTTCTTCACCGACGCCCCGCCCTTGCACCCGGCGAACGCCTTGCCGAGGACGGCGACGGCGTTGCCGCACACGTTGATCGGCGCGGTGATCGGCGCCACGACCTGGTTGCCGCCCAGGATGGAGTGGCGGCCCGAGGTGGTGTTGCCGCCCGCCCCGGAGCCGTGCCGGGCGTTGTCGACGCTCGCGCCGCCCTTGCAGCCCGCGACCGCGTTGCCGACGGCGTTGCCGCAGGCGGTGATGGGCAGGCTGATCGGGGCGACCACCTGGTTGCCGCTGCCGGCGCCGAACCGGCCGTCGGTGTCGTTGCCCTGCGAGCCGTGGCCGGGCCGGCCCGGGTGGTAGCCGTGGCCGCCCTTGCCCTTGCCGGAGTTCTTGACCGTGGCGCCGCCCTTGCAGCCCGAGAAGGCCCGGCCGAGGACCGCGACGGAGTTGCCACAAACGTTGATCGGCGCGCTGATGGGGGCGACGACCTGGTTGCCGCCCAGGATGGAGTGGCGGCCGGAGGTGGTGTTGCCGCCTGCCCCGCGGCCGGAGTTCTTCACCGACGCCCCGCCCTTGCACCCGGCGGCGGAGCGGCCGAGGACCGCGACCGCGTTGCCGCAGGCGTTGACCGGCGCGGTGATCGGCGCGACCACCTGGTTGCCGCCGAGGATGCTGTGGTCGCCGGAGGTCTGGTTGCCTCCCGCGCCGCCCTTGCCGGAGTTCTTGACCGTGGCGCCGCCCTTGCACCCGGCGGTGGAGCCGCCGAACACCGACACCGCGTTGCCGCAGGCGTTGACCGGGGCGCTGATCGGCGCGTTGACCTGGTTGCCGCCGAGGATGCTGGCGTCGCCGGACGTCCGGTTGGGGATGCCGCCGCCGCGCTGGTTGTCGACCGACGCGCCGCCGTGAGAGGAGGCGCGGGACCCGCCGGCCACGGCGACGGAGTTGCCGCTGATGTCGATGGGCAGCGAGATCGGCGCGTCCACCTGGTTGCCGCCGCCGATGGAGTGGTCGCCGGAGGTGTCGGCCATGGCGGTGCCGCCGCCGAACGACATGACGGCAACGGCCAGCAGAGCCGCGGGAGTGGAAACCTTCGCCCACGTACGCATGATGAATGCTCCTATGAGGTTCTTGGGGGGATTACCTGACAGTTCGCGGGCAGCCGAGACCGTACGAGGCCGGAACAGCGCCACACACAGCGCGGCCTCGGGTTCGCGAACCAGTGAAGTGACTGACGTGTCACCCGCGGGCGGAGGGGATCATGGCCACGCTCCGCCGCCGGCACGGGAAGGCCGGAACGAGTCGGGGATCAGTCAGGTGAGAACGAAGGGTCGTCCGCCGCTGTGCGGACGACGGGGGGAAGCACGCACGCCAGGTGGGCGCGCCGGGCTTCGATCCGCGGGTCGTGGACGGACCTCGCGACGTCCCCCATGCACGGCCCGAAGGGGCCGCTGCCACCGCCGTTGGGCACCAGACCATCGGTGCCCGCCATCGAGCTGGCGGTGGAAGGTGCGGGCAGGCCGGGGTCGGACTGGCTGGTGAGCCCGTCGACCGTCAGCCCTGCCATCGCCTCGGCGTTGTCCGGCGCCGAGACCGTGCCGTCAGCCGTGGGGAAACCGCCCTCGAAGGGCCCGGTGACGGTCAGGGGCGCGCCTGCTCCGGTGGCCGCGGTGGAGTCCGCGACGGACGGAGCGGCGGGAGCGGGGCCGGTCGCGACGGCGGCCGCAGAGGCCGGAGCCGCGAAGGACGCCCCGAACAGGACGGCGAGCAGCCAGCCCGCGGCCACCAGGCCGCCGACCAACGACGCTCGTACGATGAGCCGACGGGCACCGGCCGCGAACCGCGCCATCCGGCTGGCCCGCTCGGTGATCGTGTCCGTCGTCGGGACGGGCGCGGGCACACGGCACGCGACCGGGGCGTTCGCCCTCGGCCTCCGCACCGGCATGCGTGCCACGTGACCCTCCCCTTGCTCCAGAACCGACCTCACGATGTGAGGCCGGTCCATGGACTCACCCCTCAACGGTCCGTAACCGTAGCACCACCCAAGGTGTTCGCAACGGCTTTTCAGCCGAGAGCCAGGAAACGGTCAAGCACCCACCGCCCGAACCACCGCGAACCGCCCGGCCGCCCCTCGCCAGACCCCGCGACACACCACGGAACCTTCTCGCACGGGCCTCCTCCGGCCGGCCGCCGCATACTCGGTATGACGCACCCCCCAGAGTTTGCTAACCTAACTGAGCCGACGCGGGATGACGGTCCCACGTGCAGGCACCAAGTCCGGGTGGCGGAATAGGCAGACGCGCTAGCTTGAGGTGCTAGTGCCCTTTGCGGGGCATGGGGGTTCAAGTCCCCCCTCGGACACAGGATTACCCCAAGAAGAGCCCGCCCTGAGGGGCGGGCTCTTCTGCATTGAGCTCAGTTACGACACGGGTCGCCGCGTGGCAGACGATCACCAGGCCATTGGCTCGTAATGCAGAGACGATCTCTGCCGGCCCCTCTCGTCCTCTGCCACCCGCATGCGCTAATAGTTCTGCCAGCAGCCGGTCCTCACGCATGTACAGAAACTTCGGGCCGGACGCCTCGCGAGGTCTGGCGCTGGTGTAGCCGTGACGGCACCGATAGCCGGGACGTCCGTTCGCCCAATGCGAATCCAGACGACGCCCGCAGAACCCGCACTTCAGTAGGCCCGCGAGCAGATAGATGCGGGGACCGCCGTCCTGGGTGGGTCGAGCAGCCCGGACCACCTGCGCGGCGACGAAGTCGTCGTCGCTGACCAGTGCCGGATGGCTCCGCTTCGTCGAGATCGCCCACTCTTGGGACGCGTTCCAGCCGCGCGCCGTTGGATCGGTGACGCTGCTGTTCCGACGGTTCCAGACCTGGCGACCGGTATAGCGCGGATTGCTGAGGATCGCGGCGACGGTTCGTAGCGTCCAAGCATGCCCGGATCGGTGCGGGTTGCGCTCGCGATCCACGTCCGAGGGGCACGGTACGCCGCGTTCGTTCAGCATCCGGGCGATCCGCGCCACGCTGACACCCGCCAGCCGCTGCGCGAACATCCACCGTACGTGCGGTGCCGTGGCCGGGTCGGGGTCAAGCCGGTGCAGACGGCGCCCCCAACGGGCGTGCGCCCGGTTCGGATGCGGACCCGCGTCGACCAAGCGATAGCCGTACGGCGGCCGTCCACCGAGAAACCGTCCCTGATCGGCAGCCTGGCTCCGCATCGCGGCCAGCACGCGGTAGCGGGCCCGCAGCACCTCCCGCTGTGATTGCCCGCCCAGCAACAGCATCAACGCCTGATGCATCAGGATCTGCGCCGCCTCACGCTGCCACCCACACGAGGAGACAGGATCCTGGAAATCCTCGGTGGAGGTCCGCGCGTAGAGGGCGAACCGCAACGGCCCGTCCTTCGAACGATGATGACGAGATCGCGGACTGATGACCTTGCGCTGGACCCAGCTGTCGAACAAAGAGGACATACCTGGTTGACGCAGGAATGCGCCGCCTGTGACACCACACCTGAGGCATCATGGAGAGGCTCAACGACGTGATCCAGGAGGTGAGCATGGCCATTGATCGGTTCACTACGCCGCTGTACGGCATCGCCGAAGCTGCCGGCTACCTCGCGATCCCCGCCTCCACCTTCACCAATTGGGCCTTCGGCTACCAACGCCGTCAGCCCGGCGGCCGTGCGATCCGCGCCAAGCCGGTCATCACCGCCATCCGGGCAGAGCGGCCGAACGAAGCGTCCGTGCCGTTCATCGGCTTGGCCGAGGGCTACGCCCTGGCCGCATTCCGGCAGGCGGGCGTACCGCTGCAGCGCATCCGGCCGGCAATCGATGCGTTGCAGCGGGAGCTCGGCCTGGAACATGCCCTGGCCAGCCGCCGGCTCTTCACCGACGGCGCCGAAGTCCTCTACGACTACGCCGAGCACGTCGGCGACGACTCGGCCCGCGAACTGGTCGTCGTCCGCAACAACCAACGAGTTTTCACCGAGATCGTGCAGAACTACCTGCGCCGCGTGCACTTCGCCCACGACGGATACGCCGAAGTGATCACGCTTCCGCAATACCGCGTCGCCGAGGTCACGATAGATGCCCGCCACGCCTTCGGCCGGCCCCGGTTCGCCCGCGGGGGCGCCAAGATCGAGGACGCGATCGACCTGTTCCGGGCCGGAGAGCCCGTCGATGTCGTAGCGGAGGAGTACGGGCTCACCCGCGACGAGATCGAGGATGTCCTGCGTGTCGCCACCCGAACAGCCGCGTAGGTTCTTCGTCGATCGCAGTCTCGGCCGGGTCGCCGTACCCAAACTGCTGCGCCGCGGCGATCTCACCTCCGCCGCCTACGCCGAACGCTTCGTCACCAACCAGCAGGCCGTCTTCGCCGCCTCCAACAGTCCTGGCCCCTTCATCTACGCCGTCCACACCGATCGACTCGAGCGCCTGTATCCCTCACATCACTGACACCTGCGGCGTGGTCGCCGGGTGTGATGAACTGGAGCATGCCCAAGAGCCGCGGCCGCCGCAAGGCCACCGGCAGCAAGCCGGTCCGTCGTTCGCCCCTGCCACCGCGCCGATCTGACCTGCTGCTGCGTGACGCACGGCAGCTCACCGGCCTGGCCGATCCACTGATGGCCGAGATCTGGGCCAGCGGTTGGCTCGGTCAAGCGTGGGTGACCGCGGAGCTGAGCGAACGCGAGGCCGAGCATCGGTTGTGCATGGAGGTGACCGGCCGGGCATGCACCACGCCCTCACCCCACGGCTTGGCCGCGATCGCCGCGCTGGCGCGGGTCGCACCCGCCACCGACATCACCATGCTGGCCGAGACGATCGACATCCTGGCCGAGACCCAGCCACTGCCCTCCTGGTCCACCACCATGTCCGCGGACGCCGCATGGACCGCGGCGTCGGCGTGGCGAGCGGTGGACGTGTGGGACAGCGAACAGGTGCTGCTCGTCGATTACGACGGCCCGCACCCCCACACGTTGATGGCCCAGGTTCTCAAGCCCGGGGGGCTGATGATCGGCAAGATCGCGGTCCTGGAACCCGGCGCCGCCGCACAGTGGGACCAACGACACGAATCCGACGAGGTTCCCATGCCGATCAGCCAGGCTCCGGTGCCCGAGGTGCTCGCCGACCTGGCCGATGCGTTGCGCACCACCGATATCACCTGGCCGCGCAACGACGACGAGGACTTCGTCGACAATCGGGCGCTGGCCTGGTCCCGCTGCCGCGATCACCTGCCCAGTTGGCCCGAACGAGACAGCCTGCCCGAAGCCGAACGCCACCGCCTGATCCAGGAGTTCACCACCGCCAACCATTTGGACGACGACGTGAGCAGGTCACTGGCCGAGCTGTTCCTGGACTACGGCGAGGGCTACATGATCTCCGGCCCGCTGGCTTGGAGCCCGGCCGAGGTCATGCTGCTGCTCACCGACTGGCTGCCACGCAAGGCCGTTCTCGACGCCGACCAGCGCGCGGCCCTTCCCAACGTGCTGCGCCAGTGGGTGGCCTACGCCCTCGGCCAGCGCGGCGTCGACGCACACTGGATCACCCCGGTGGTCGACGCCGTCGACGCCCACCTTCCCGCCTTCCGGCAGGCGTTCGATGACGGCACCTCCTGGGGACCCGCCAAACAGATCGCCGCCGCTCTCACCGACCGCGGCATCGACCTCACCGACCGGCAAGCCGTCGACGATGCCATCCACGGCCTCAACGCCGAACGACTCGCACGCCGCCTCCTCCCGTGATCAGGTGCAGGCACCAGTGAGCCGCGTTGAGCACCCTCGCCCACTGGATCGGCCCGGAACCAGGACGGCTGGAGGACATCTCGCTGGACCTCAGCAACGCCGAGGTGGCCTCGACGACCCCGACGGCCGACATGACGCCCTACTCCTCCGAGTACGAGGGCTACATGGGCAACTACGGCAACACCCTGGACCGCTGGTACCGGCGGGCGGCGCTGGTCATCTGGCCCCGGAGCCGGGGCTTCGCCGGCCGGGCCGAGGCGTCTCCAGGATGGGCACTGGACGAACTCGCCGCGACGGCCCGGGCCGGGAAGATCGCGGAAGCTCGTGAGGCGGCGCGGTCGCTGGAGTCCTTCTGGCACGCCGCCGGCCGTTACCCCGGCCAGACCGAACTGGTCGGCAAGGCGCTGGAAGCGGCCAGGGAGCTGGATGACGCGCAGGTCGCGACCATGCTGCTGCGGCCGTTCGCGCTGGAGCGGCTGGTCCCTCCTCATGGTCCGGCATTCGCGGCCCTGGCCACGCACTACGGCGACATCTGGATAGACGGCCTGCTGCGCCACTGGACAGAGGGCTGGCGACCCGGCTCCTACGGTCTCGCCCAGGCGCCGTTGGAGTGGTTCGAAGATCTCCCACGGCTGTGTGCCGCGCTCTCGGTGGAGGAGAACGCGTCCACCGCAGCCGCCCGCCGCATCGTCGAACTGTCATGGACGATGTTCGCGAGCCAGGTCGCTCCAGCACTCGACGGGCCGCTCACCTCCCGGCGGGAAGCATGGCTGACCGCCTTGGGGGCGCCGTGCTCCGGGATCATCGCGGCTGCGGACGGGCTGGAGTCAACGGGCGTTCTGGAGAACGCCCACAAGCTCGCGCGAACGGCCGGTGATCGGGCGCACGCCCTGGCGATGGCGACGCTGCGTGCCGCCGGGACGCGCCGAGCGGGCTTCGACGAGCTGGCCCTCTACTGTGCCGATCGAATCCGCGCATTACTGGCCCAGCCACAACGCGCGCCGGGCGACTGGTCGATCGAGCTGCCCACCGGATGCGCGTGCGAGCTGTGCGAGAAGCTCGGCACGTTCCTCCGAGACCCTGAGCGACGCGCTCTCGACTGGCCGCTCGCGAAGGACAAGCGCAGGCACGTCCACGCCAGGATCGATGAGGCTGAGCTGCCGGTCCATCACGAGACCAGGCGACAGGGCCGCCCATACACCCTGGTACTGACCAAGACCGAAGCCCTGTTCGAACGTGAGCGTCTCGCCCGCGAGCGCCACCAAGCGGATCTGGCCTGGCTCACCGATGAGTGGAAGGTTTCCACCTGATCCGTCACGGACATGGTCGGGCCACGTGAATGTGGTGTACGGGGATGTGGATGGCGGCAGGCCATGATGCGCTGCGCGGCCGGAACCGCCTTCAACTCCCCCTCCAGTTGAGCACGCTCGCTCTTGGTCTCGTTGATCCACGAGGAGATCTCAATCGGGTCACCTCCCGCGTCGAGCGCGGAACGGTACTGGATACTGACGCCCCACTGCTCCTTCGCGAATCTCCTCTCGCGTCATGCGGCGCCTGCCGCCTACCTGTCGCAGCTGTGCTCGTGCGGTCGTTCGCTGTGCCTGCGTCTCCGTCATCCACTGGGTGACGAGTGCGGGGTCCGCCCCGCCTCCAGGGCGGTCGGTGCCGCGCGAGCTTGCGGTCCACTCCGCGATGGCCGGCTGCTTGACGGCCGTACGAGCATGACCCGATGCAAAGGCGCATGTGGCGCGCGACTGCGGGTAGTCAGTCCCGGGACTTCGCCCATCTACCGGCGAGGAGCACCAATGGCCACCAGCGAACAGCATCGGCCGGAGATCGTCGTCGGATTCGTGGCGACCCCGCCGGACTACCCGGCGCAGGTGGTTGCGCGGCTCACCGCCGAGCTGCCCGACCGGCTCGCCGAGCGGGTGGACCCGGACGTGCGGTGGACCGTCCGGGAAGGCTGGGGCGACGTGGCTCCCCGCCGCGACGGCGGCGTCGAGGCGCTACTCGACGATCTTGCCCACCGGCGTGCCGACGCCCGGTGGGACGTCGCGATCTGCCTGACCGACCTGCCGCTGCACACCGAGCGCGTGCCGCTGGTCGCGCAGACGTCCGCCCGGCGCCGAGTCGCGATGGTGTCCTTGCCCTCGCTGGGACTGCGCCAGCTGCGAGCGGTCCGCGCAGCCGTTCCGGATCTCGTGGGCCGGCTACTCACTGACGCTTCCGAGGAGCGGGTACTGCCGGCCGGTGGGGCACCGGCTGAGCTGGCCGGCCGGATTGCCGCCATTCACCGGGTGGTCGGCGAGGTTGACGCCGGGGAACTGGGCTACGTCGCCTCGCGGCTGATCGGCCGGGTGCGGCTGCTGACCGGAATGGTCCGGGCCAACCGCCCGGGGCGCGCCCTGCTGGGCCTGTCCAAATTGCTGGTCGGCGCCTTTGGTACGGCCGCGTTCGCGCTGACCACCAACACCATCTGGCAGATGGGCGATGCGCTCGGCGGACTCCGCCTCGCCGTGATCATGCTTCTCGGGCTGACCGCGCTGGTGATCTGGCTGATCGTTGCGCACGACCTGTGGGAGAAACCGGACGGGGAGACACCGGCTGAGCTGGCCCGACTGTTCAACCTGGGCACGATTCTCACCCTCACCCTGGCCGCCGCGGTGTCCTATCTGGTGCTGTTCGCCGGAACGATACTCGCCGCGGCGCTGCTGATCGACACATCCGTGCTGGGACAGACCCTGCAGCGGCCGGTCGATTTCACCGACTACCTGATCCTGGCCTGGATCATCAGCTCGCTGGCCACCGTCGGCGGCGCGATCGGCTCCGGGCTGGAGGACGAGGACACCGTGCGGGCCGCCGCTTACGGCTACCATCCCGAACCCGGCGGCTGGCGGGACGAGAAGGACGCGTAGTTCCCGCAGCAGGAGCCGTGCGGAAGAGCGCGGCCACGACGGCCGCGAGACTGGCCACCGCGGCGATCAGGATGCCTGTGTCGGTGGTGTGCGTCCCGCCTTCCTCTTCGGCGATGCGCTTGGTCCCCTCGTGGTCCTGCCGCCAGCTGATCCGCCACACCCACGCCAGGACGAGGGAAACCGGCACATCCCAGGTGGCGAAGAAGAACAGTTCAGGGGCGCCGATGAGTGCGACGCCTCCGCCGGCCACGGCACCGAGCAGGACGCACATCAGAACCCGCCGCAAGGAAAGTACCCGCCGTCCGCGACGCCCCTCCATTGCCCCGCCTGCACCAGAGAGCACAGCCAGATCAGCGGCGGTAACCGGCCATGGCCTCCAACCGTGCGATCCGGTCGGCGATCGGTGGGTGGGTGGAGAAAAGCCTCCCGATGCCCCCGCCGCGGAATGGGTTGGCGATCATAAGGTGCGAGGTCGAGGAGAACCGACCGGTCTCCGGCAGCGGCAGTTGCCGGGTGCCCGCATCGATCTTCCGTAGCGCACTGGCCAGCCCGATCGGGTCACGGGTCAGCCGGGCGCCGGACTCGTCGGCCTGGTACTCCCGCGCCCGGGAGATGGCCATCTGGATCATGGCGGCCGCCACCGGCCCGAGGACCATCATCAGGAGGGCACCGAGGAAGCCGGGACCCTCGTCATCGTCACCCCCGCCGAAGAACCCGGCCATGTAGGCCAGGTAAGTGACCATCGTGGCCAGGGCTCCAGCCACGGAAGAGATCAGGATGTCGCGGTTGTAGACGTGCGACAGTTCGTGCCCGAGGACCGCGCGCAGCTCGCGTTCGTTCAGCAACTGGGCGATCCCACTCGTCACACAGACTGCGGCATGACGCGGATTGCGTCCGGTGGCGAACGCGTTCGGCTGCAGGATCGGCGAAACGTACAGCCGGGGCATGGGCTGGCGCGCCTCCTCCGACAGTTCGCGGACCATCTGGTGCAGCGCGGGCCAGTCACCGGGGCCGACAGGCTGTGCGTGCATCGCCGACAGTGCGATCTTGTCGGAGAAGAAGTAGGCGACGCCGTTGCTGACGAGCGCGACCAGGACGGCGATCTGTATTCCGGTGCTGCCGCCGAGCCACCACCCCACCAGGATGATCAGAGCAGACAGGGTGCCGAGCAGTGCCGCGGTACGCAAACCGTTGTGACGCATGGCGTCCTCCTTTCTCGAACACCGATCGCGCCGCGAGCAGAGGCACCAGCAACGCGCCGAATCTCGTCATAGCAGCAGGTCGAAGACACGGATGGTGCGTGTCCACTCCTCGCTCCCCGGGTTCTTGCGAGCAGGCTCCATCACTCTGATCGCCCTGGCGAGCGCCACGGAGAGCCCACCCGACACGGCCGGCAGCCGGGCCTCGGTTTCTTCGCTGAGCGACAGATCCAGCGGAGGCAGCGCCGCGAGCTCCGCCAGGATCGATGCCAGGTCCAGTTCCTCGTCCAGGTCCCGGAAGTCGTGCATGCTCTCCTGCAGTCCTTTGGTGATGGGCAGATCCCAGATCTGGATGATGTCCCGCGCGTTCGACTTCGCGGCGGCCTCGGCGACGACGAGCATGTCGTACAGTTTGCGGTTGACGAAGTCGCTGTAGCGCTTGAGGTCGGACTTGTCCACGTCGAGTCCCGCGGCGGCGCGAAAGAAGTGCTCGAACCTGGAAACTGCGATCACGGGCATGTGGATCACCGTCTTTCCTGTTGATTCCCTGTGGCAGTGAATCTTTCGTGCACCATGCGGACCGCCATCGCGCCTTCACCGACCGCGGAGGCGACTCGTTTGACGGAGCCGCTGCGAACGTCGCCGATGGCGAATACACCCGGGTGCCCTGTTTCCAGGGGGAGGAGGGCGCCCAGGGGCGACGTGCCCTGGCCCGTGACGACGAAGCCGCGGTCGTCCAGCGGGAGAGTTCCCTTGAGCCATGCGGTGTGCGGGTCGGCTCCGATGAAGGTGAACAGCGCGCTGGTCTGGATCTCCAGGAGTTCTCCTGTCCGCGTGTTCTGCGCGCGGACGGCCCGTAGTGTGCGGTCTCCGAGTAGTTCGCGTACCTCGGTGTGGTACCTGATTTCGATGCCGGAAGCTCGGTCGATCTCGTCGACGAGGTAACGGGACATGCTCGCGCTTACGTCGCCGCCGCGCACCAGCATGCATACCGAGGAGGCGTTCCTGGCCAGGTAAAGCGCCGCCTGTCCGGCAGAGTTCCCGCCGCCGACGATGACCACGGGCGATTGCCGGCACATGCGCAGCTCAAACGGTGTCGCCGCGTAGTAGACGCCGGATCCTTCGAATTTTTCCAGGTCGGGAACGTCGAGCTTCCGATAGCGGGCGCCGGTGGCGATGATCACGGCGTGGGCCTTCACGGCGCACTCGCCGTCCACGATGATGCCGTAGTGGCCCTCACGCGGTTCCAGGCTGCTCACCTCGGCGGGGACGGTCAGGCGGGCGCCGAATTTGCCCGCCTGGATGACGGCACGCTCGGCGAGCTCGGCGCCCGAGATGCCGGTGGGAAAGCCGAGATAGTTCTCAATGCGGGACGAGGTGCTCGCCTGGCCGCCCGCGGCTACGGCATCGAGCACGACGGTTGCCAGGCCCTCGGAGGCTGCGTACACGCCGGCGGTCAGGCCCGCGGGTCCCGCGCCTACGACGATCACATCGCATACGGCGTCGCGCGACGCAGGGGCGGGCAGGCCGATGGTCTTCGCCAGTTCGGCCGGGGTCGGGTTGCGGAGCACCTGGTCGCCGTGCCAGATCACCACCGGGGTGTCGTGCGGGGAGATGCGCAGCTCGCGCAGGAGCGCGTCCGCGGTTTCGTCCTCCTCCAGGTCGATCCACCGGTGAGGGATCCTGTTGCGTGCGGCGAATTCGAGAAGCCGCCGGGCATCGGGTGAGTATCGGGAGCCGATGATGCGGAACCCGACGTCCAGACCGATCAGCAGGGCGCGGCGGGTCAGGTAGGCCCGCAGAATGAGGTCACCGAGCGCCGGGTCGCCCGCCACGAGCGTCCGCACCTCGTCGGCCGGCACGGTCAGCACCTCACCGGGCTCCCGCACGACCGCAGTGACGAATCCGGCCTGGCCGGTGAGAAGGCCGAGTTCGCCGAGGAAACGCCCAGGGCCGTGGACTGCGATCGTCCGCTGTTCCGCACCGTCCCCCTCGACCATGGCCACCTTGCCCCGCAGGATCACGATGAACTCGCGGATAGGTTCGCCCTCCCGGTAGAGGACGTCGCCCGGCGACACGGACCGCCGCTCGCCGTGCAAGGACAACTTGGCGATCTGCCCCTCGTCCAGCCGGGGATAGGCCCCGCACAGGTCCGGTGTTTCCACGCCGGAGTGCTCTGTCATGACGGAGCTCGCACTGCGTCTTCGAGCCACTCGCGCAACTGCGGCGCCGGCGCCGCGCCCGCGCGTTGCGCCACGACGCGGCCCTCGTGCAGCACCATGAGCGTCGGGACGGCCGTGATCGTGTATCGGCGGGCGAGGGCCGGAGAGCCGTCCACGTCGACTTTGACGAGTTTGAGCCGTCCCGCCATCTCGCGGGCGAGCTGTTCGAGGGCCGGGGTGACCGTCCGGCACGGCCCGCACCACTGCGCCCAGAAGTCGACCAGGACGGGAAGGTCGGCGCGCTCGGCGACCTCGGCGAAGGTGCTGTCGTCGGCCTCGGCGATCCACGGCAGCGGCCGGTGGCACACCCCGCACCGGGGCCTGCCTCGGTAGGCGTCCGGGACCCTGTTGGGTTTGCCGCAGTTGGGGCAGTTCACGGTGTGCATGTCAGGTCCTGGGCGGATAGAAGGTGACGTTCAGCTCACCCTTGTCGGCGCCGATCGTGATGGTCGATCCGTCGGGCACGTCGCCGGCGAGCAGCGCGCGTCCGATCCTGGTCTCCACCTCGCGGGCGATGAACCGACGCAGTGGCCGGGCACCGTAGACGGGGTCGTAGCCCTGGTTGGCGATGAGCCGGCGTGCGTCCTCGGTGACCTCCAAGGTGAGCCGGCGGCTGGCCAGGCGGCTCCTGATATCGGCGAACATCAGGTCCACGATGCGCTCGATCTCGGCCTCGGTCAGCGGCTTGAACAGCACGATGTCATCGACCCGGTTGAGGAATTCGGGCCGGAAGTGCATGCGCAGCTCCCCCATCACGCTCTCGCGTGCCTGGGGCTTGATCTCCCCGCCGGCGGTGACCCCGTCCAGCAGGTGCTGGGAGCCGATGTTGGAGGTCATGATGACCACGGTGTTGCGGAAGTCGACCGTGCGGCCCTGCGCGTCGGTCAGCCGCCCGTCGTCCATGACCTGCAGCAGCGTGTTGAACACGTCCGTGTGGGCCTTCTCGATCTCGTCGAACAGCACCACCGAGTACGGCTTGCGCCGCACCGCCTCCGTGAGCTGACCGCCTTCCTCATAACCGACATAACCCGGAGGAGCGCCGACGAGGCGGCTGACCGTGTGGCGTTCCTGGTACTCGCTCATGTCGATGCGCACCATGTTGTCCTCGGTGTCGAACAGGGCCTCCGCCAGGGACTTCGCGAGTTCGGTCTTGCCGACCCCGGTGGGTCCGAGGAACAGGAACGATCCGATGGGGCGCCGAGGATCCTTGACGCCGGAGCGAGCGCGGATGACGGCGTCGGCCACGAGCCGCACGGCCTCCTCCTGCCCGATGACACGTTCGTGCAGGATTTGATCTAGCTTGAGCAGTTTGTCCCGCTCCCCCTCCTTCAGCCGGGTCACGGGGATGCCGGTCCAGCGGGAGACGATGGACGCGATCTCGTCCTCCGTGACGACCTCGCGCAGCAGCCGGTGGCTGTTCTGCCGGGATTCGAGCCGCTCCTCCTCGGCGCGGAGCCGGCGTTCCAGTTCGGGGATCCGGCCGTGGCGCAGCTCGGCGGCACGGTTGAGGTCGTAGGCGCGTTCGGCCTGTTCGGCCTCCCGCCGCACGCTCTCCAGCTCCTGCCGCAGGCTCTGCACCTTGCGCAGGGCCGACCGCTCGGCCTCCCACTGCGCCCGCATCGCCTCGGCCTCGGCACGCGTGGCGGCCAGCTCCTTGCGCAGCTCTTCCAGGCGGGACCGGCTCGCGGGGTCGTCCTCCTTGGCCAGCGCGGCCTCCTCGATCTCCAGCCGCATCACCTTCCTGGTGAGCGCGTCGAGCTCGGCCGGCATGGAGTCGATCTCGGTGCGGAGCATCGCACACGCCTCGTCGACCAGGTCGATGGCCTTGTCCGGCAAGAACCGGTCGGCGATGTAGCGGTGGCTCAGCGTCACCGCGGCGACGAGCGCGCTGTCCTGGATCTTCACACCGTGGAAGACCTCCAGCCGCTCGCGCAGGCCACGCAGGATCGAAACAGCGTCCTCGATGGAGGGCTCGTCGATCAGTACCGGCTGGAACCGCCGCTCCAGGGCTGCGTCCTTCTCGATGTGCTGGCGATACTCCTGCACCGTGGTCGCGCCGATCATGTGCAACTCGCCGCGCGCGAGCATCGGTTTGAGCATGTTGCCCGCGTCCATGGCGCCCTCGGTCGCCCCGGCGCCGACCACCGTGTGAAGCTCGTCGACGAACAGCAGGATCTGGCCCTCAGCCGCCTTCACCTCGCTCAGCACGGCCTTGAGGCGTTCCTCGAACTCCCCGCGGTACTTGGCTCCCGCGACGAGCGAGCCCATGTCCAGGCTGAAGATGGTCTTGTCGCGCAGCCCCTCTGGGACGTCGCCGCGGGTGATCCGCTGGGCGAGTCCTTCGACCACGGCCGTCTTGCCGACGCCGGGGTCGCCGATCAGCACGGGGTTGTTCTTGGTCTTGCGGGACAGGATCTGGATCACGCGGCGGATCTCCGAGTCGCGGCCGATCACAGGGTCGAGCTTGTCCGCGCGGGCGTCGGCGACCAGGTCGCGCCCGTACTTCTCCAGCGCCTCGTAGGCGACCTCGGGCATGTCCGAGGTGACCCGCTGGTTGCCCCGAACGGCGGTGAGCGCCTGCAGGAACCGGTCCCTGGTCACGCCCTGGCCGTGCAGCAGCCGCCCCGCCTCGGTCGCGGAGCCCTCCTCGATCAGGGCCAGCAGCAGGTGTTCCACCGAGACGTACTCATCCTTGAGCCGGCCGGCCTCCCGGTCCGCGGCGTCGAGCAACCGGGCCAGGCGCTGGGTGAGGAACACCTGGCCGGGCGCGGCCCCCGGGCCGCTGACCTTGGGCCGGCGCGCCAGCTCCGCTTCCAGATCGGCGTTAAGACGTTGCGTGTCGGCACCCGCTTGTCGCAGCAGCCGGGGCACCAACCCCTCGGGCTGGTCAAGCAGGGCCAGCAGGAGATGCTCCCCGTCGACTTCGGTGTGACCGTACCGCAGCGCCTTGGTCTGGGCGTCGTGCAGGGCCTCCTGCGTCTTCTGCGTCATCCTGTTCGGGTCCACTCCAAGTCTCCCTAGCGTCGTGGCAAAGGGCCGCGCAGGGCGGCTTCGAGCTCCGCGATCCGATCGAGGAGGTCGATCACCACACCGATCGCGGCGTAGTTGATGGACAGGCCCTCGTGCAGCCGCTGAATGCGGGCGGCCGCCGTGACCTTGGAGGGGGCGAAACACAGCTCCCCTCTGGCGTCCCTGTCGGGTTCCAGCAGTCCGAGGGTCACCAACCGACGGACGATCTCCGGGTGCAGCCCCGTGGCCCGCGCGTAGGTATCGAGGTCGAGCCGGGACGGACGTACGAGTGCGTAGATCACGAGCGCCTCCTCGGGTCGAACCGCGATGCGGCGGCGAGCTGTTCGAACAGGCGTCGCTCCGTGTCGGTGAGCGTGGCCGGCACCATGATCCGGACTTCGGCGAAGAAGTCGCCCGCGGGGCCGCTCGGGTTGCGCATGCCGCGCCCTCGCAAGCGCAGGCGACGGCCGCTGGACGTGCCCGGCGGGACTCTCAGCTTCGCCTCACCGCCTGGAGTGTCGATGGCCACCGTGGCGCCCAGTGCCGCCTCCCAGGGAGCGAGCGGCAGGGTGGTGTGGATGTCGCGGCCCTCCACGCGATACCGGGGATGGTCGGCGATCCGCACGATCAGGTGCAGATCGCCTGCAGGCGCTCCGTCGCTTCCTCGCCCGCCCTGCCCGGCGAGCCTGATGCGCTGGCCGTTCGTGACGCCGGGCGGGATCGTGACGTCCAGCCGCCTGCCACCGGGCAGTGTGATTCCGCGACGGCCGCCGCGGTAGGCCTCCTCGACGGTCAGCGTGAGCTGCGCCTCCTGGTCTGCTCCCGGCACCGGGCCCCAGCGTCGCCTGCCACGGCCGCCGAACATGCCGCTGAGCAGGTCGTCGAGGTCAACGTCCGTGCCGAAGTCAAAACCCTCGTCAGGCGCCGACCGCCATGTGCCGCCCGATCCGGCGCGCGTGCCTGCGCGGGCGCGAGCGTAGTCCGCGGGGTCCACGTGGGGCGGCACCTGGCGGAAGTCGTGGCCGAAGGCGTCGTAGCGGCGACGCTGCTCCGGGTCAGACAGCACAGCGTAGGCCTCCGAGATCTCTTTGAACCTGTCCTCCGCCCCCGGATCTTTGTTGACGTCCGGGTGGTAGGAGCGCACGAGCTTGCGGTAGGCGCGCTGGATCTCGTCGGCGTCGGCATTCCTGTCCACGCCGAGTACCTCGTAGAAGTCCCGCCGTGCGGCCATCACTCCGCCTTCTTCGCGACGGCGACTCTTGCGGGCCGCAGCTGCCGCTCGCCCTCGCCATAGCCGGGCCGCAGCACCTCCACGACGGTGCCAGGATCGACATCGGTCCGTTCGACGGCTGCCACCGCCTCGTGGCGCGCCGGATCGAAGATCACGCCCGTCTCGTCGTGTCGCGGGTAGCCGAGGTTGGACAGGACGGCGACGGCCTGGTCGCGCACCGCTCGCAGGCCGTCGAGCACCGCCTTCGCGTCGCCGTCGCCCGCATGGACCAGCGCGAGTTCGAGATTGTCCAGGACGGGCAGCCAGGCGGCGGCGACTCTGGCGCGTTCCTCGGCCCGCAGCCGCTCGTTGTCGCGGGCGATCCGCTTGCGGAGGTTGTCCAGGTCGGCGACGGCGCGCAGCCACCGGTCCTCCAGCTCCGCGAGTTTGGCGTCCGTCTCCGCGGACGCGGCGGCGGACTCCTCAGAGGGCTCCCCCCGGCCCTCGGGTACGTTCTCGTACATGTCAATCGGGCTCCGAGGTGGTGAACTCCGCGTCGATCACGTCGTCGTCGGCGCCGGGGGCGCCTTCCGCCCGGACATCAGGCGGCACCTCAGGCGTATCCGGCCGGACACTGGCGCCGAGTCCCTGGTACACCTGCTGGAGCTCGGCGCTGAGCGTCCGCAGCCGGTCGATCGGCGCCTCTTCCTTGAGCGCCTGGCGGGCGTCCCCGACGAGCTGCTCCGCACGTGCCTTCTCGTGTACGGGTACGGCGTCCCCGAGCTCCTGTAGCCGGCGCTCCACTTGGTAGGCGACCGAGTCCAGCTCGTTCCGCGCGTCGACGGTCTCCCGGAGTCGGGTGTCCTCGGCACGGTGCTGCTCGGCGTCCGCGACCATCCGTTCGATCTCCGACTTGTCCAGGTTGGAGCTCTCACTGATGGTGATCCGCTGCTCGGCCCCGGTCTCCTTGTCCCGGGCGGAGACGTTGAGAATGCCGTTGGCGTCGATGTCGAAGGTCACCTCGATCTGCGGCACCCCTCGTGGCGCGGGCCGGATGTTCTCCAGCCGGAAGCGCCCCAGCACCCGGTTGTCGGCGGCGCGCTCCCGCTCACCCTGCAGAATCACGATGTCCACGGCGCTCTGGTTGTCCTCCGCCGTAGAGAACGTCTCGGTCCGGCGGGCCGGGATGGTGGTGTTGCGCTCGATGACCTTGGTCATGAGCCCGCCGAGGGTCTCGACACCGAGTGAGAGCGGCGTGACGTCGAGCAGCACGACGTCCTGCACCTCGCCCTTGATGATGCTCGCCTGGATCGCCGCTCCGATGGCGACCACCTCGTCCGGGTTCACCGTCATGTTGGGGTCCTTGCCCCCGGTGAGCCTGCGGACGAGGCTCTGGACGGCAGGGATCCGCGTGGATCCGCCGACGAGGATGACCTCGTCGATGTCCGCGGGCCTGAGCTTGGCGTCCTCCATCGCCTGCTCGACGGGATGGATGCAGCGTTCGACGAGGTCGGTGGTGATCTGCTCGAAGGTGGACCGCATGAGCGTGGTGTTGAGGTGCTTGGGTCCGGCGGCGTCCGCCGTGATGAACGGCAGGCTGACCGTGGTCTGGGTCACCGACGACAGCTCGACCTTGGCCTTCTCGGCCGCCTCGAAGAGGCGCTGCAGCGCCTGCGGGTCCTTGCGCAGGTCGATGCCCTGCTCTCGCTGGAACTCGTCAGCCAGATGATCGACGATCCTGCGGTCGAAGTCGTCGCCGCCGAGATGCCCGTCTCCGGAGGTGGCGCGGACCTCGACGACCCCCTCGCCGATGTCCAGGATGCTGACGTCGAACGTGCCGCCGCCCAGGTCGAAGACCAGTACGGTCTCGTTGGACTTCTTGTCCAGCCCGTACGCCAGGGCGGCGGCGGTCGGTTCGTTGATGATCCGCAGGACCTCGAGGCCGGCGATGCGCCCCGCGTCCTTGGTGGCCTGGCGTTGGGCGTCGTTGAAGTACGCCGGTACGGTGATGACCGCCTCGGTCACCTTCTCGCCGAGATACTTCGCCGCGTCAGCTGCCAGCTTGCGCAGGATGAGCGCCGAGACCTCCTCCGGCGCGTACTGCTTCTCGCCGACCTGGAAGCGGACGTCTCCCTGCGGCCCTTCGACGACGTCGAACGAGACAGCGTGGATCTCGCTCTCGACCTCGTTGTAGCGACGGCCGATGAACCGTTTGGATGAGTAGACCGTTCCCTTCGGGTTCAGGATGGCCTGGCGCCGCGCGAGCTGGCCCACCAGGCGCTCACCCTCGGGGGTGAACGCCACCACCGACGGGGTCGTGCGTGATCCTTCCGCGTTGGGGAGCACGGTGGGGTGACCGTCCTCGGTAGCGGCGATCACCGAGTTCGTGGTTCCGAGGTCGATGCCTACTGCTTTCGCCATTGCTCGTTCGCCTTCCCGAGAAGCTCATGGGCCCTGGCCGCGTGTTCGGAGTCGACGAGGACCTCGTACTTGTCCGCCACCAGGCCGGTTTCGGAGACGAAGTCCCGCCGTCCCCCGTGCGTCGCGTGCGCGATCACGCCGAAGATCGCCCCGGCGACCGCGCCCCACAGCAGCCCCCACAGGACCAGGGCGACCAGGGACTCGGCCATGGTCGAGAAGATCCCGAAGAACAGGCCGACGAGCAGGCCGAACCAGGCTCCGCTCAGCGCGCCCCAGCCGGCCGCGCGGAGGTACGTCATGCGCGCGAGGACATGCTCCACCGAGCGCAGGCCCACGCCCACGATCAGCGTTCCGTGTACGGGGAACCCGTGATCCGACAGATAGTCGACGGTCTTCTGCGCCTCTTGGTACGTGTCGTAACTGGCGAGCCGTTCCTTGTTGGCGGTGACGGAACCGGTCGGCGCGACGGTCATGGCTCCTCCCCTCCCCGCATCAGGCGGTCACCTCGATGTGCCGGGGCTTGGCAGCCGCCGCCTTCGGAACGGTGATGGTCAGCACGCCTTCGGAAAGACGCGCCTCGACCCGTTCGGCGTCAACCTCTCCTGGGAGCAGCGTGCGCAGCTCGAATCTGCCGGTTCTGCGGGTCCTGCGGTACCGTCGCTGACGCTCGTGCTCTTCGATCTGCCCGGTGACGATCAGTTCGCGCTCGGAGAACTGGACGTCTATCTGATCCTTCTTCACGCCGGGAACGTCGACCTTCACGACATACG
Source organism: Nonomuraea sp. NPDC047897 (assembly GCF_043204415.1). Classification (NCBI taxonomy): domain Bacteria; kingdom Bacillati; phylum Actinomycetota; class Actinomycetes; order Streptosporangiales; family Streptosporangiaceae; genus Nonomuraea; species Nonomuraea sp. NPDC047897. The sequence goes on from NZ_JBIDCC010000015.1 coordinate 105,777, forward strand.
AGTCCTCGGTCTCCGAGATGTCAGCCATGGGAGTCCACACGCCTGTGGGGCCCTCCTCGGCGAACTCTCCCAGGGCTGCGTTCATCAACTGCCCCAGCCGGCCGTAGACGTCCTCGAACTCGCGCATCGGGTATGTCTCGCCGCCCCTGCGGCGCATTGCCAGCAATGCCATCGGTCCCCCTACTGGGATTGGGGGGGTTCGGGTTCAGTAACCTACTGTTCTGACCCTTGTCGGCACGCTGGGCGGTCACATCCCCCACGCGTGTAGTTTTGGCGGCTCAGCTTTGCCTCTCATCGTGCGACCGGTCGGGGCCGACACGTTCCTGCGCCACCGCGAGGCGTGTGAGCTCGACGCGGGAGCCGATGCTCAGCTTGCGGTAGACATGCCGCAGGTGGAACGCGACCGTATGGACGCTGAGGAACATCTGCTCGGCGATCTGCCGGTTGGTCCATCCGTCGACGGCGAGCAGCGTGACGGCATGCTCGGTTTCCGTGAGGCTGCCCCAGCCGGAGGCGGGCCGCTGAGTGTGGTGCCAGTGGCGGCGGCGCACCCCCAAGTCGCGCAGCCTCCGGCGGATGCGTGCCGCGTCCCTGGTGGATCCGATGTCATCGTAGATCGCCAAGGCTCGGTCCAAACTGGTGACCGCCTCCTGCTGCTCCCCGCGGGCCTTCAGCACCATGCCGAGATCCTCTTCGGCCGAGGCCTGCGCCCATTTGTCCCCGATCTGCTCGGCAGCGAGGGAGAGAGCCTCGCGATCGCCATCGAGCAGGCCCCGGGCGTGCGCGGCGGACGCGGCCAACATCGGGAGGCCCAAGCTGGCGTGACTGAGGGCCTCCGCCGTGGTGACGATGGACTCGGCTGTTGAACGGTCTCCTGCGCCCATGGCGACCCGCACCATCCACGCGCTCACCGTCGAATCCATGGCGAGCAGCGAGAACGGCTGGAGCGGGCCGGAGAGAGCCGTGAGCAAGGTCATCGCGCTCCGGGGGCCGTCGCACGCCTCGGTGACCTGGGCTGCCAGCAGGGCGTGCCGCGCGTGTGCTTCGCTCGGTCCCTCGGCGGGGGCCGCGAGACGTCGCATTGCTTCTCGCAGGTCGCCCCGCCGGAGAGCGACGGCGGCGAGCACGCCGCTGGCCACCTCGGCGGCCAGCGGCATGTTGTGAACGGCGGCGAGGCTCAGCGCTCTCTTCCCTGCCGTGACCGCACCGTCGAACCGGCCTGCGGCGAACTGGGCGCGAGCCTCCAATGCCGCGACGTCCGCCGCCCAGGCCAGATGGTCATGAGCGAGCATGTCCGTGCGTGCCTGCTGGAGCATTGCCCGCGCCTCGTCGAGGCGGCGCACATCGATGAGCATCGCCGCGATGGTGAGACAGGATTCGTAGCGGCGTTCGTCCGGCCGGTCCTTGCTGGCCAGCCGCCAGGCGTCCTCGGCCAGCGCAAAGGCGTTCGAGAGCCTGCCCTCGTCCCGCTCGATCGTGGCAAGGGCGGTCAGCGCGGCGACCGTGACTGTTGGACCGTGCCCGGATTCGCCCGCGATGATGTCATCCGCGTATGCGCCTACGTAGTGGTCATGCTGGCGGGTCATGGCATACAGCCTCACCACGACCGCGCGGTCGCGCACGTGATGCCAGCGGGCCGGGAGGGCCAGCACGCCGTCGGCCTCGTGGATCGCCTCGTCGTCCCTGCCGGTCCGGTACATGATGTCCGACAGCAGGCAGCGTAGTTCCGCCACGTTCTGTGCGGAGCCATTGTCGACGAGACGTTCCTGGACCATGTTCTCGGCCTCCTCCAGCCGTCCACCGGTGACCGCCGCGTGGACGGCAGCGGCCGAAGCGGTGAAACGGCCGCCTGCCGGTTCTAGGTCTGTGAGAGCGCCGAACTGGCTCAGCAGTGCATCCCGTACTGGCGGAGGAACCGATGTGGCGGTGACGGTCGCGACCAGCTCGTAGCGGAAGGCGAGCCCACGCCCGGTGACGTCGAGAATGCCCGCCGCCGTGGCTTCCTCGATGGCGGAGAGCAACCCGGCCGGCGTGGTGCCGAGCAGCGACGCGGCCTGCTCGATCGGCAGCGGCCCGCCGAGCACGGCGGCGGTCTCCACCAGACTTCGGGCCTCCCCGCTCAGGGCGTCGGTCCAGCGTCGCACCACCCTTCGCAGCCGGGCGGGCACATGGGCAGGTGACATGGCACCATGGGACGCGTCGAGGCGGCTTTCGTCGCGCAGGCCGGCGAGCAATTCGATGATCAGGAGAGGATTGCCCCCGGCACCGGCCACCAGCACACTCGTCGTCGGATCGGGCGGCCTCCCGAGCATGTCCGTTGCCAGCTCCGCGACGGCTTCCGGCGAGAGCGGCGCGAGCGTCATCCGCGCGGCGCCGTTCCGCTCCAGGAGGCCGAACAGGGAAGCGGCGCGGCCGTCGTTGTCGGCGGTCGAGCCGCTCAGCAACCAGCCCACGGGCCGGGTCGTCAGCCGGTCGTGTAGGACACGGACAATCCTCAGCGTCGCCGGTTCGGCCCGGTGCAGGTCGTCGAACACGACCAGCACCGGCGCCGAGGCCCGCTCCTCGAAGGCCTTCGTCAGGCGGTCCAGCAGGTGCGTCGGTGAGCCGACGGACTGTGCCTCGAACGGGAGGCCGAGGGACTCCAGCAGGAAGCCGCACGAAACGAGTTCGCCCAATTCTTCCACGCCGCCGCGGATCAGGCCGATGCCGTGCTGGGGAGCGACATCGGCGGCTTCGTTCAGCAGCCTGCTCTTGCCCGCCCCGGGTTCACCGTCTACGAGCAGCGTGCCGGTCCCGCCTTGTCGCAGCGTGCGAAGCAGCCCCTCGACCTGGCGCCATTCCCGTTCGCGACCCCGCATCTCGTTCCCTCCAATCGAGCGCTTTCCAGCGCCGGAGCGGCGAATCCCATTCCTGTGGAGATCTTTTGTGCTCGGTCCGCTACCTGTCTTGGGGATGTGGTCCGGGGACAGCTGGAGCCAGGGTTGTAGTGCCACAGGAGAACGCGATGGGGTGGACGAAATGGCGGAGACCGGTTATGCGCCGTTCAACCGGACCGTGGACAAGACGAACCGGGTCCTGCGTGAGATCGAAGAGGCGCAGGGTTGGTCTGCTGAGCAGCGGAACCGTTCCTACGCCGCCCTCCGGGCGGTGCTTCACGCGCTCCGCGACCGGCTGTCCGTCGAGGAGAGCGCGCACCTCGCCGCCCAGCTGCCGCTGCTGATCCGTGGTCTCTATTACGACGGCTGGCGCCCGGGCGCGGTCCCGGTGAAGCTCGACCGTGAGGAGTTCCTCGACCGTGTGTCGAGCGGGGTGAACTTCGAATTCCAGGAAAATACCGAAGATCTCGTCAAGACGGTCTTGCAGGCGCTCAGGAAGCACATCACCGACGGCGAGTGGGAGGACGTGAAATCCAGCATGCCGAGGGACCTGGCTTCGGTGCTGCCCTAGCGGTCAGTCTTTCGCCGTCGGCGCAGGGCGCGGCTGAGCCGGAGCGGCAGGAGTCCCACCAGGGGGCTCGTCCCCGGCCGCTTCGGGCTCAGGGTCTGGCCGTGCTGACGGTCGCAGAAGGGAAGCCGTCGAAGGCGGTCGAGACGGAGAGGCTGGGGGGCGGCTGGTCCCACCCGGAGCCGATCCAGCAGCGCCTCGTGCAGCCGCTGCCACACCCCAGCTCCCGTCGCTGACCTGCCACGGCTTCAGCTTCGCCAGCCGTGCTCCTCTTGCTCGGCTGCCGGGAGATCGCCCGGGCGCTGCACCTGGCCGAGGGGACGGTCAAGAACCTGCCGACGACACCAACCCGCCCGACGTCGGCACACGCTCTTCTCGGCGTCCGGAGCCCACCGCCGGGCGCGCTGCCAGCCGTCGTCACCACGCCACCCCTGTGTGAAGTGGTGGGGCGTGCTGTCGGCTGGTCTCGGATCGGTTCCATGGCCATCGGTACCCGGAGACAGGCCTAAAGACCCTGGGAGGGGCGACGTCGCTCCGCAGAGGCTGGAGAGGTGAAGCGATTTCGGCTGACCGCCTTCCTGGTGGTCACGATCGCCGCCCTCGCGGGTGGAGGTGTGCTGCATCTGACGGGGTTCGCCGCCGAGGGCGACGCGTTGTGGGTGGCAGGGACGGTCGTGGCGGTGGTCCCGGCGGTGTGGTGGGTGGTCTCCGCGCTGCGCATGGGCCGGCTCGGGGTGGACGCGATCGCGGTGCTCGCGCTGGTGGGGACGCTGGCCGTACGGGAGTATCTGGCCGGTGCGGTGATCGCGGTCATGCTGGCGACCGGCCGGGCGCTGGAGGGGTACGCGCTGCGCAGGGCGAAGCGTGATCTCACGGCGTTGTACGAACGCGCACCGCGCTGGGCGCACCGCTACACGGACGACGGCCCGAGACGGTTGGAGATCTCCGAAGTCCGGCGGGGCGACCGGCTCCTGGTACCGGCCGGCGAGATGGTTCCCGTCGACGGTGTGGTCGCGCGCTGCCCCGCCGTACTGGACGAGTCAGCTCTCACCGGCGAGTCGCTGCCTGTGGAGCATCCCGTCGGCGCGAGCGTGCGCAGCGGGGTGGTGAACGCCGGGCCGGCGTTCGACCTGCGGGCCACCGGCACCGCCGAGGAGAGCACGTACGCGGGCGTGGTGCGGCTGGCGCGCGAGACCGAAGCCGACACCGCTCCGGTGGTCCGGCTGGCCGACCGGTTCGCGGCCTGGTTCCTGCCGCTGACCCTGGCGCTGGCCGGATCGGCCTGGGCGCTGTCGGGAGATCCCGTGCGGGCCGTCGCGGTGCAGGTGGTCGCCACGCCGTGCCCGCTGCTGCTGGCAGCTCCTGCTGCCATCGCTTCCGGGTTGTCCCGAACGGCCCGCCGCGGCGTCGTGATCAAAGGCGGTGGCGCGCTGGAGACGCTCGGCCGGGCTCGCACCCTCATGCTCGACAAGACCGGAACCCTCACCAGAGGGCGACCTGAGGTGGTGGACATCGTCCCCGCACCGGGTCACACGGCTGAGGAGGTGCTGCGGCTCGCGGCGGCGGTCGATCAGGTGTCGTCGCACGTGCTGGCCGCCGCCATCGTCCGCGCGGCCGCGCAGCGCGGCCTGGCGGTGCCGGCTGTGGTGGAGGTCCGCGAGGAGCCCGGTTCCGGCACGATGGGCACCGTCGCGGGACGGCATGTGCGGGTGGGCAAGGCGCCGCCGAACGCGTCGTCTTCATGGATGGCCACGCAGCGGTCCAGGGCGGCGCTCGACAGCGCGATGACGGTGTGGCTGTGCGTCGACGGCGAGCTCGCCGGAGTGATCTTCCTGCGTGACGCCGTCCGTGCTGACGCGGCACGGACTCTGCGCAGGCTCCGCTCGGCCGGGATCGAACGCGTCGTCATGCTCACCGGAGACCGCCGCGAGGTGGCGGAGAGCGTTGCTGCCGTGCTCGACGTGGACGAGGTGCTCGCCGAGCGCACGCCCGCCGAGAAGGTGGCCGGCGTGCGGGAGGAGGCGGGACGCGCGCCGACCATCATGGTGGGCGACGGCATCAACGACGCCCCGGCGTTGGCGGCCGCACAGATCGGGGTCGCCATGGGCGCCCGAGGGTCGGCGGCGAGCACGCAAGTCGCTGACGTGGTGCTGACGACCGACCGGCTGGACCGGTTGGCGGACGCGATGGACGTGGCTCGCAGGGCACGGCGGATCGCCGTGCAGAGCGCCGGTGTCGGCATGGGGCTGTCCCTGCTGGCGATGCTCGCCGCAGCGCTGGGCGCCCTGCCACCCACGTCGGGCGCACTCCTGCAGGAGGGCATCGACGTCGCGGTCACCCTCAACGCGCTGCGCGCGCTGCGCGCCGGCCGGGGCACGAGAGTCCCCGTGGACACCTCCATGGGGCACCTGCTGCACCGCTTCGACGAGGAGCATGCCCGCCTGCGGCCCGCTCTCGATCTGCTTCGGGAGGCCGCCGACGCGCTCGACCGACCCTCCTCCGTTGCGATCCCCCGGTTGCGCCGCGTTCATGACGTGCTCGTCAAGGAGATCCTCCCCCATGAACAGGCAGAGGAGAGCCGGCTGTATCCGGCGCTGGGCAGCCTGCTGGGTGCTCCGGAGGCGACGGTCACCATGAGCAGGTCCCATGTCGAGATCTCCAGGCTCGTCGCCCGGGTCGGTCGCCATCTGGAGCTGGCCTCGTCCCACGGACTGCTGCCCGAGCAACTGGACGACCTGCGGGCCTGCCTGTACGGGCTGCACGCCGTCCTCACCCTGCATTTCGCGCAGGAGGAGGAGGCGTACTTCTCGCTCGGGGAGGCAGGACAGTAGACCGACGGCCCACGTATCCAGGACTTCCTCCTCCGGTGTCGCGCTCGCGGCCGTGGAGTGGGCCGCGGCATGGGCAGGCGCGAATGCGTTGGCGTGGCGGCTCACTACGATTCCGCACATGCCTTTCGATCTTGTGTTTTACGCCTTCTGGGCACTGATCGTCGCCTACTTGGTGGGCCTTCCCCTCATTCCTGCCGTCTTGCTCTCCGCACCGTCCAACCGCCACGGGTTCATCAGCCGGAGGTTCGTCGTCCTGGGGTTGTGCGTATCATGCGCGGGCGTCTGGTTGATGGGGTACGGCGCGTGGCTGGCACGTGAGGATTCGCGCTACGGCGGCCTCGAAGCCCTGGGGATACTGCTGATCGCCTTCGTCGGCGCGGGTCTGCTGGCGGCCGGTCTCGGCCCGCTGCCTTCGTGGCTGCTGGAGACCCTCGGTCCGTACGCCGAACGGCTGTCGCCGCCCTTCCGTCTCGCCGTCCGGGACCTGACCCGTCGTCGTGCCGGCGCGGTGCTCGCGATCACGTTGGCGATGACGGCGACGGCCTTCGGCCTCGCGCTGACGGTCATCGCGGCCGGCGAGACGACGCAGAGCAGGGCCGAATACCTTCCCCGCGGGAGGCCCGGCAGCTTATTGGTCCAGTCGAGCCCTGCGTACCTGGGGCCCTTCTCGGCCGAGGAGGCGGCCACCGTACGAGCGGCGATGGAGCGGGAACTGCCAGGGGTGCCGATCGTCCGGAGCGAGGCCGTTTCGCGCGCATCCTGGCACTTCGACGCCACGGCGGACAACGTCGAGATACCGGAGGAGGCCGTCTACGGGGATCAGGCCATCGGTGACGAGAAGCTGCTGCGGTACCTCACGGGTGATCAATCGACGCCGTACGACGAGGGCGCGGCCGTAGTGATCACGTCAGCGAACGTGAAGGTCGACTCGGTGCGGCTTTCTTACGAGATGAACGAGAACGACGAGACCATAAAGAGCAAGACCGTCCGGGCGGTCGTCGCGAGGACCTCCGACCCGCACATGGAGACGATCTTCGTTCCCTCGAAACTCGTCCGGGACCTCGGCTACCAGCTCCAGCCGAGCGAGCTGATCATCGACCCCACCCTCCGCCGGGTCACCGCCGAGGAGCGGCAGCGCCTCGACGACCGACTTGACGACGCGCTCGCGGAGATCCACGTCGAACGGGGCTTCGAGGCTTCGACCGAGTGGGTGCCCTTCGCCTCGGCGGCGTTCCTCGCCGCCCTCGCGTGCGCCCTGGCGTCCGGCCTGGACAAGGAAGCGAACGGGCGCCAGGCCCGGGTCATGAGGCGAGCCGGCAACGGATCGGCCGCGGCCTTCCGGTGGTTCTGCGCCTGCCGCGCAGGATTGAGCGCCCTGTGCGGAACGGCCCTCGGCGCGGTCGCCGGATGTCCGGTGGGGATGTTGCTGCTGTGGCCTCTGACGATGCCTACCACGTGGGAGGCACCCGCGCGGGTGCCGTTCGAGACCCCTTGGCCGGTGATCGCAGCTGTCGTCGCCGGCCTTCCCCTCCTCGCCGCGGCTCTCGGCGCGCTCTTGGCTCGTGAGCAGCCGCATGTGTCCACGCCCGCAGCGTCTCGGCCCTGACTCGAGTGCCGGGCCGAGCTCGCCGCCTGGGTGAGGCTCTGGTCTGTCCCGTTGTTCTCATCGTCCCCCGCTGAGCGGATCGCGGCGGAGCATGAGCTTGGTGGTCCGGACGGTGTAGGCCTCGGGCGCCTGGTCCCACTGGGCGGTCAGCGTGTTGACGCGCGCGTCGGCGAAGCGCGGCTACGCGGCGACCACGCAGAACTGGTTGCCGTCGGGGTCGGCCAGCACGACCCAGCCGTCGAAGCGCCGCACTTCGGTCGCGCCCAGGTCTCGAATCCGGTCGACCTCGCCCACCAGGTCGTCGGTGAACAGGTCCAGGTGCAGCCGGTTCTTGCTCTCCCGGCCCTCGGGCACGGCCTGCAGGGACAGGCCGACGCCGTTCTTGTTCGCGCTCTCCAGGTAGATGGCGCCTTCGTCCGAGGAGGCGACCTGGTATCCGGTGACCTCCTGCCAGAAGGCGGTGGTGGCTGCCAGGTCGTTCGTGTCGATGCAGATGTTGCCGATGCGGATGCTCACCAGCGATTCCTTCCTATCTAACTGACGTAACCATTACGTCGGTTAGATACCCTACCATCGGCGATAGCCGGGTAGGGTGCGAGACGTGATGGATGAGCGTGCTGCCGCTTCTGCGCCGGACAACCCGGCGACCGGGACGGCGCCGATGCCGCTCCGCGTGATCGAGGAGTTCGTCAACACCCGCCACCGGGACGGTGACGAGATCGCAACCCCGCAAGAGCTGGCGACGTGGTTGCACGCCCGCGGCCTCGTGCCGGCCGACACGGTGGTGAACGCCGAGCAGCGCGACCGTGCCGAACGGATGCGCGAGGGACTACGCGCGCTGATCGCCGAGAACAACGCCGAGCCGGTCACGAGTCCGCACCCGGACGGCCTGAACCCCGCCGCCCGCGCCGAACTCGCCGAACTCACCCATGACCTTCCGCTGCTGCTCGACGTGACCGTCTCTCCGCCCCGGCTGGTCGCCCGCGCCCAGGCACCGGTGGAAGCCGCGCTGGCCGGGCTCCTCGTCGTCGTGGCCGAGACCGTCGCGGAAGGCACGTGGACGCGGCTGAAGGCCTGCCGGGAGCCGAGCTGCCGGTGGGCCTACTACGACCACTCCCGCAATCGGCGCCGGACCTGGTGTTCCATGGACGTCTGCGGGAACCGCGCCAAAGCCCGCGCCTCTCATCAGCGCAAGTCCACCGCGCCCCTGACCGCGGGTCGGCCGACGAACCGATGAGCCGCGCCGTCGGGGCGAACGGAACGAATGCGGGCCGACGCGCACACCCCGTTCTCCCTGGGCGTCCCCGCGCTGCGGCCGCGACGAGAGACCGCCCGGGCCGGGCTGTCAGGTCTTCCGCGGCCGTGGCTCGGTGGCGCGGTGGTAGCGACCGGCGAGTTCACGTACGAGTTCGACGAGCTCTGTGGGTTCCGTCACGGTGAAGTCGACGCCGAGCGAGCCGAGGTGGACGGCGAGCGCCTCGATGCTGTCCGCGCCGGTGTCCAGCAGGCAACAGGTGTCGTCGACCGGCGTGATCGCGCCGATGGCGGCGTTGATCCGCTCGGCGAGCCGTTCGGCCGGTACGTGCACGACGACCCGGGCCCGGTATCGCCAGGCGGCCGACGACACGCCCCGGCGCACCTGGTCGACGGCTTCCTCGGGGAGCTCGCGGGGGGCGAAGCGGGGGCCCGTCGGGGTGCGCGGGTGGAGCCGGTCGACCCGGAACGTCCGCCATGCGCCCCGCTCGACGTCGAACGCGACGAGGTACCACCGTCGTCCCCAGTTGACGAGCCGGTACGGCTCCACCTCGCGTCGGCTCGTGGAATCGTCGTGGCTTCGGTAGTCGAATCGCAGGCGCTCGTGGTCGCGGCAGGCGGCGGCGAGGACGCTCAGCGTGTCCGCGTCCACCCGCGGGCCGTGGTCGTCCCGGGGCACCGCGACGGCGTACCGCTGGAGGGCGTTGACGCGGCGCCGGAGCCGGGCCGGTAGTACCTGCTCCAGCTTCGTCAGCGCGCGCAGCGAGGTCTCCTCGACTCCGGTGATCGTCCCTCCGGCGGCGGTCCGCAGCCCGATCGCCACCGCGACCGCCTCCTCGTCGTCGAGCAGCAGGGGCGGCAGCGCGGCCCCTGCGCCGAGCCGGTAGCCACCCACGGCGCCTCGGGTGCCGTGCACCGGGTAGCCGAGGTTCCGCAGCCGTTCCACGTCGTTGCGGACGGTGCGGGTGCTGACCGAGAGCCGGTCGGCCAGTTCGGCGCCGGTCCAGTCGCGGGGTGTCTGCAGGAGCGAGAGCAGGCGCAGCAGCCGCGCCGAGGTTTCCAGCATCTTCCAAGTCTGCACAGTCATTAGGAACGAAGCTTGCCTATTCGGTTCCTAGGTTGAAGCCATGACGAACGACAGCACGATCGCCCCGTTCCGGATCGAGATCCCCCAGGACGAGCTCGACGATCTCCAGCAGCGGCTGGCCCGGACCCGGTGGGCGGAGGAACTGCCCGCCGGCGGGTCAGCACCGGCCGGTCCGGTGCCGCCCGGCTGGGAGTACGGCGTCCCGGTGGCCTACGTCAAGAACCTGGTCGAGCGGTGGCGCGGGGAATACGACTGGCGCGCCTGGGAGGCCAGGCTGAACGCGTACCCGCAGTTCACCACCGAGATCGACGGCCAGAACATCCACTTCCTGCACGTCCGCTCGCCGGAGCCGGACGCGACGCCATTGATCTTGACTCACGGCTGGCCCACCTCGGTGGTCGAGTGGCTGGACGTGATCGGCCCGCTCACCGACCCCCGGGCCCACGGCGGCGACCCGGCGGACGCGTTCCACCTGGTCATTCCGTCGGTGCCGGGCTTCGCCTTCTCAGGGCCGACCCGGGAACGCGGCTGGGACCGGTACCGGGTGGCCCGGGCGTGGGCCGAGCTGATGCGCCGGCTCGGCTACGACCGGTACGGCGCGGCCGGCAACGACGGCGGAGCGCTGATCTCGCCCGAGGTGGGCCGCGCCGACCCCGAGCACGTCTGTGGTGTGCACGTGACACAGGTCTTCTCGTTCCCCTCGGGCGATCCCGCCGAGCTGGCCGAACTCAGCGAGGAGGAGCGCGGCAAGCTCGCGTTCGCCGAGTGGTTCGTCCATAACCGCGGAGCCTACGACAAGCTCCAGTCGACCGAGCCGCAGAACCTGGCGCACGCCCTGGCCGACTCTCCGAGCGGCCTGCTGGGCTGGCACGCCCAGCTCCTCGGCGCTTCACTCGACCCGGACTACGTGCTCACCAACGTGGTGATCTACTGGCTGACCAACACCGCCGCCTCAGCCGCCCGGTTCTACTACGAGGACGCGGCGGCAGCCCCCGCCCGGCAGAAGTCCAACGGCCGAGGGACCACCGTGCCCGAGCCGACCACCGTGCCCCTCGGGCTGGCCAATTTCGCCTGGGACTACCAGTCGATCAGGACGCTCGCCGACCGCGACCACACGAACATCATCTCCTGGAACGTCTACGACCGGGGCGGACATTTCGCCGCACACGACGCACCCGATCTCCTCGTCCAGGACATCCGGCAGTTCTTCCGCAAGGTGCGCTGACCTACCACCGCCAGTCCGCGGTCCTCCCATGTCTTCACCCGAAAGGAAACCTCTCATGTATCTGGTCATCGGTGCCACCGCTCACTTCGGCCGTCAGGCGGTAGAGGAACTGGTCGCCGCGAACGTGCCGGTGCGGGCGCTGACCCGTACTCCGGAGCGGGCCGGACTCCCGACGCAAGCCGAGGTCGTGCGGGGCGATCTGACCAAGCCCGAGACGCTGCCCGCGGCGCTGGCCGGCGTCGAGGCCGCGTTCCTGGTCCCGCAGTACGGGCTGGACCTCGCTCCGCTGCTGGAGGCCGCAGGCCAGGCCGGGGTACGACGGGTGGTGCTGCTGTCCTCAGGGGCGGTCGTCCCGGGCGCCGAACCGCAGCCCGACGTGATCGCCCAGTACCACCGCGACGTCGAACGGGCCGTCGAGTCGTCCGGGATCGCGTGGACGTTCCTGCGGCTGCTGTTCCCCGCCATCAACTCGTTGACGTTCGCGATGCAGCTTCAGAGCGGTGACGTCATCCGCGCGCCGTACGCGGCAGCGGCCTTCAGCGCGGTGCACGAAAGGGACGTCGCCGAGGTGGCCGCGCGGATCCTGATCGACGGCGGGCACGCGGGGCAGGCCTACGACCTGACCGGCCCCGAGTCGCTCACCCAGGCGCAGCAGGTCCACATCCTCGGCGAGGCCCTGAAGCGTCCGCTCACCGTCGAGGACGTCGACCCGGAACCTCTGCTGCGGCAGATGAGCCAGTTCATGGACCACGAGTTCCTGACGGCGCTGTTCGGTCTCATGGCGCAGGCGGTCGGCAGACCCGCGCCGGTCAACGACGTCATCGAACGGCTCACCGGGCACCCAGCACGCACCTACGCTCGCTGGGCCGCGGACCACCGGGCCGATTTCACCTGCTGAACCCGGCGAGGCCGGCCACGGCGCTGCCCGAGCCGAGCTTCTGGCGTGGGATGACGCTGAAGCTGCCATCGGTCTCCAGGACGACGGCGGCGACGTCCTCCAGCGCACCGGCGCCGCTGGAGCGGACCGCCTGGCATACCTCCTCACGGGTGACGCGCTGCCGGCGCATCGGCTGCTCCAGCAGCCGCCCGTCGCGCAGCACCACGGTCGGCTCGGATTTGATCAGCCGCCGCACCCCCGCGGAACGGGTCGCCAGCCAGGCGACGGCGAACTGCAGCGCCACCAGCAGGACCAGCGCGAACGCGCCCTCGGCGAGGGCGACGTCGGACGAGAGCACCACGGTGGCCAGCGTGGAGCCCAACGCGACGGTGACCACCAGGTCGAAGGCGTTCATCTTCGACAGGGTGCGTTTGCCCGACAGCCTCAGCACCGTGACCAGCACGGCGTAGGCGATCACGGCGGCAACGACGGTGCGGATGATCCCGCCCCAGGAGTCGAATATCACCCTCGTCTCCTTCCCCCTGGCCGCCTCACCCACGTGCCCTGGCCGCGAGGGCTGCAGTGGTGTCCGGCGGCGGTCACCGATCCTTCCGTGTCAGGCCCGGCGATAGAGGGTCAGACCGGCGACGAAGACGGCCCACATGCCGTCCAGGCGCAGCAGTCCCGAAGCAAGGCGTCACCGCCCGTGGCCGCTCCCGTGATCGCGATCGCGCCGAGGACCAAGGGGAGCGCGAGGCCGTCGTTCGCGCCCGACTCCAGGGAAAGCAGCTGGCGGGTGCGACGGGAGAGCGTGCGTTCGGCGGGCTCACCGGTCACCGCGCCCGCCGCCATGACCGAGATCGCCAGCAGGACACGCGCCAGTTCATGGAGCTCCGCGTACCCTTCGACCACGGTGGGGATGCGTATCGCCCCGAGCACGACCGGACCGAAGAGGACGCCGGTGACGAGCGCGAGCAGCGGCGTGCTGATCAGGCGGCGCCGGACGTACCCGGAGAGTACGGCGACGACCAGGGCCAGGCAACCGGTCACGGCCAGCAACATGTCGAGCATGTTCTGGGCGTTCCCCTGTCCTCGGCGCTGTCCCGTCGTCCCGGCGTCTCGGCCCGTCCGCCTGGAACGCGCTGGTCGCGGGGCTACGTGTGGCCGGCGTCCTCGCCCGGATCCTCGCCGCCGTGATCAGGCCGACTGTGATCAGGCCGACTGTGATCAGGCCGACGCCCCCTGGGAAGGGCGTTCGCACACCTCGCCGCCCGTACTGGGACAGGCCGGTTCGCCGGTCTGGAGCAGCGTCACCACGCCGATGAGGAAGACGACGTAGGCCAGGACCACCACGAGCACCCAGGCGCCCTCCGGGATGGCGAAGCGTCGCGAAGTGCCGGTCGAGCCCGCGACCCCAGGAACGCCTGTGCCCCGGGGTCGGGCGAGCAGGGCGTCGAGCTCGGGATCGTCGAAGGCCAGGCGCTCTTCGATCTCGTCGAGCGCCCGCCGTTCCTCTCGTGAGAGTCCCATGGCGCTCAGGCGGCCTCCAGTCGCGCTCGCAGCTCCGAGCAGGCTCTGGCCTGCAGGCGTGAGACCTGCACCTGGGAGACCCCTAGCGTGCCGGCGATCTCGGACTGCGTCTGGTTCCCGAAGAAGCGCATCAGCAGGACGGTCCGCTCCCGGTCGGGGAGATCGCTGAGGAGCGGCCACAGTGCGGCTCGGTCGACGACGAGGTCGAGCTCGCGGTCGATCTGGGCCACGTGGGACTCATCGCGACGGTCGTTGTCGTCGCTGATCATGGCGTCCAGCGACAGGCAGCTGTACGCCTCGTCGACCTCGAAACCCTCCTCTGCTTCCGCCACGCTCACGTCCAGTTCGCGGGCCACCTCCCGCGAGGTCGGGCGGCGCCCGAGTGTCTGTACGAGGTCGTCCCGGGCCGCGTGCACCATGATCTTGAGGTTCTGCAGTCGGCGCGACACGTGTATCGCCCACCCGGTGTCACGGAAGTGTCTGCGGATCTCTCCCAGGATCATGGGCACCGCATACGCGGTGAAGACGTGGCCCCGCTGGACGTCGAACCCGTCGATGGCCTTGACGAGCCCGACGTTGCCCGACTGGAGGAGGTCCTCCAGGGGCTCGCCGCGGTTGGAGAACCGCCTCGCGAGCCGGGTCACGAGTCCTTGGTGCCGGACGGCGAGGTCCTCCCGGATGCGCTGTCTTGTCGGATGGTCGGGGGCGAGGTGAGCGAGCTGCTCGAAGAGCCGCTTCTCCGCAGGTTCGTGCCAGCCGTTCTCCGCCGGGGCCCGTGTCGGCGTGACGGGCATGGTCTTCGGCATATCGCCTCCAGAACGCCGCCCTCACCACTTAATTGCAGTATGCAATCTTTAGCGCATACATGTAAGTGGGGCCCCGCGGATTTTATCGACGGTTGCCATGACCGGGGGGATGTCGTGGCCCGCGTGACGGCTCGGGCACGATCCGGCCGGCACGGGCTGTATGGCGGCCGTGGGACGGGGCAACCCCTTCACTGTGGCCACGGCGGAACCTGAGAGGACGCAATCATGATCGGATTCATCGTCGCCGGATTGATCATCGGCGCGCTCGCCCGACTCATCATGCCTGGCAAGCAGAACCTCGGCCTGCTCGCGACCCTCCTGCTCGGCCTGGCGGGGTCGGTGATCGGCGGCACCGTGGCCAGCCTGCTCGGCACCGGCGACATCTTCGAGCTCAACGTGCTCGGCTTCGTCGTGGCCGTCATCGCTGCGGTGGCCCTGGTGGGTACGGCGGAGGCGATCAGCGGTGCCAGGCGGCGGACCGAGCCTGACTGACACGCTCGCGCAGGCTGTCCGCGTTGCGCCTCACAACTCCGCGACGGCCCCGTCGTGAGGAACCGCCTTCTCGTCGGCGGCCAGGGCGAACGCACTCAGCGCCGCCACCACGGCCTCCTGCTGCTGCGAAGTCAACTCCGCCAGGATGCGCGCCAGGTCGCCTCGCCGGTGCCTGGTCACCCCATCCACCAGCGCCCGCCCTTCCGTGGTCAGGGCTATCCGCACGGTCCGCCTGTCGCTCGGCAGACGGCTCCGCCGTACCAGGCGCTTGGCCACCAGGCGATCGCACATGCGGGAGGCGGTCGACTGGTTCACGTCCAGTGCGTCGGCGAGGTCCATCAGGCGTTGCGGCCCTCGCGCGGCGATGAGCACGAGCGCACGATACTGCGGCAGCGTCACCTCGCCACCGGCGGCGGCGATGGAGCGGGCCGCCACCGCCACCAGGGCGCGGCTGGCGGTCAGGACGGCCTCCACCACAGGGTCGTCCTCCGCGAGCGGTTCAGTGATCAGTTGTTCCACGCCCCGCTCCTGAATGTCGACGCGTCGCGTACTGCAATGTAACTCCTGTCCGGCGTGCTCGCCCGGATCTGTTCTACCTCCA
This sequence comes from Nonomuraea sp. NPDC047897, assembly GCF_043204415.1. Classification (NCBI taxonomy): domain Bacteria; kingdom Bacillati; phylum Actinomycetota; class Actinomycetes; order Streptosporangiales; family Streptosporangiaceae; genus Nonomuraea; species Nonomuraea sp. NPDC047897. The sequence goes on from NZ_JBIDCC010000015.1 coordinate 121,530, forward strand.
CTCAGGGCTGCTCAGGGCCCGTTCCGTGGCCCGGATCGGCATCCTGGTAGATGTCAGGGATGTTGTCGTGGTCGCGGTCGGCGGTCTCCTCCTCATGGATGCGGCGATAGACGTGGTTGCGCAACCGCAGGATCACCGCCGCCAGCAGCGCCGCGGCGAGGGAGCCGGTGAGCACGGCCATCTTGACGTGCTGTTCACGATCACTGCCCGCTCCGAACGCGAGTTCCCCGATCAGCAACGACACGGTGAATCCGATGCCCGCGAGCGCCGAGAGCCCCAACACGTCGACCCAGGTGAGTCCCTCGTCGAGACGGGCCCGCGTGAAGCGCGACACCAGCCAGGTGGCGGCCATGATCCCAATCGGCTTGCCGGCGAGCAGACCGACGACGATGCCGACGGAGACGGGGTCGCTCAACGCGTTCACGAGCCCGTCGAGGCCATCGAGACGCACCCCCGCCGACAGGAGCGCGAAGACGGGCACGGCCACCCCCGCCGAGAGGGGCCGGAACCGGTGCTCGAAATGCTCGGCCAGGCCAGGGCCGGCTTCGGGTCCGCCCGGCGCAGGTGGCGCAGCTCACCCGCGACGAACTCGCGCTTCAGCTCCAGGCCGGCCACGAAGAAGAAGATCGCCAGCAACCCGTCGGCGGCCCACGTCTTCAGGTCGAGACGCAGGTGCAGGACAGCGGGTCCGAAGTGCGCCGTCCGTACCGCCTCGTAGCCGTCTGCCCATGGTGAGTTCGCCCACGCCATGGCCACAACCGCACCGCCCAGCAGCAGAGCGCCGCCGATGGTCTCCTTCCGGAGGATGTCGGCGACGCGACGCGCCTCCTCCCACGACACCCGGCCGAACAGTCCGGGCGAGCCGCGACCTCCGTACGTCATGACGCCCCCCGCTGCTGATCGAGTTTGCCCCTCCGCCGTCCTGCGATGGCGCAGGCACCGGCGCGCGCCGGCGCCCTTGCCCGCTGAGCGCCCTCATAGACGTTCAAAGCAGGTGGTCACTTCTCCAGGCGCGCGGGCCGCGTCCGCCGGCGGCATCCGATGTCAACCATCCCACGCTGACCGGCGGACACCCGGACGACCGGCCGTGCACGGTACGGCCCTACCGGAACCTACGGCCTGGCCATCCGCTGATCGGCCCCACGAGGCTGAGGAGGGTGGGCAGCATCAGTGAGCGGACCACGATCACATCGAGCAGGATGCCCAGGGCCATCGTGAAGGCGATCTCACGGAAGGGACGCAGCGGGACGACGGCCAGCAGTCCGAAGCTGGCGGCGAGCGTGACGCCGGCGGCGGTGATCGCCCTGGTCGACTGGGGGGCTGTGATGATGATGGCCCTGCGGAGGCCGAGATGTCCCGCCTCCTTCCAGACATGCCCGATGCCGAAGATGTTGTAGTCAGAGCCCAGGGCCACCAGCAGCACACCTGCCGCGAAGGGCACGTAGAAGGTCAGCCCGGCGTGGCCGGAGACCGTCTGGAACAGGTGCACAGCCAGGCCCAGCGAGGCCGCGACCGACAGGACACTACTGGCGAGCAGATACAGCGGCGCCACCAAAGCGCGCAGGAACACCACCAGCACCAGCAGATTGACGAGGATGGCGGCGACAGACGTGACGCTCCGTCATCACTCCCATGACTGTGTGAGAGCGCGGAAGGCGAGATGCCCGTGGACGAGGAGCTTGGCGGGCGCGATCCGGCAGAGCCCCCCGGGCGGAAGGCACCCGAAACCGGTGACCCGGACGCCACCGGGCACAAGTCGGGTGTCCGGATGATCTCGTGGCTCGTGCCCGTCCTGACGCTCCTGGCGGGCGTGGCCCTGGGCGGCGTCATCGCGAGTTTGGGAACGGACGGGCCGTCGGGTGAGTGGGGAGATGAGCCAGGACGGACCACGGCCCCGCGTTCTCCGGCCACCACCGTGCCGCCTGGGCGTCAGGTGAGCGTCCCCGGGGAATGCCTGGCCGCCCTCGACCGCGCCGAGCAGGCGATGGAGACCATCCGTGGCGGCCTGCGGGCGCTCGCCGACCTCGACGGGCCGCGGCTGGAGGGTGTCATCGACGAGTTGCAGCGCCTTGAGCCGGAGTTTCAGAGACTGGCCGGGCGGTGAGCCCGGGCGGAGGTCCGCACCGCCGAGCCGACCGTCACCTCTTCCTGAGGGGCGGCACCGCCTCCGCTGCCCGGACCGGCCACCGAACGTCTGTGGACCAACGGTTGAGTCCGCGCTGCCCGCGGGGCACCGGCCTGCCTGGCGGTCCACGGGGCGCCGAGACATCGAACGGCACAGGAGGGTAGAGGGACGGCCTGCGGGTCAGCCCGGCCCGGGCTCGCGGCCGGCCGGCAGGGAGCCACATGGTGCTGTCTCCGGACCCTGACCGGGACGGAGGGGCGCCGGTGGTGGACATCCGGCGGGGGGACACGCGCTGGAGAACGAGGAGGCGCGGAAGTGGCCACAGTCAGATCCGTGCGGCGGCGGCTCTTCTCCGCCGACCTGTGGCGGACCCGGTTGTGGCCCTTCCCCGTGCTGGGCCTGGTCGTCGCGCTGCTGCTGGGAGTGGCGTTGCCGCTGCTCGACGCCTCGGTGGCCGATGACCTGCCCTGGACGGTCAGCACCCTCCTGTTCGGCGGGGGCCCCGAGGCGGCCCGGACGGTGCTGTCGGTGATCGCGGGGTCGCTGGTCACCGTGACCACGCTCTCCTTCTCCTTGACCGTGGTGACGCTGCAGCTCGCCAGCACCCAGTACTCCCCTCGCCTGCTCCGGACCTTCGTGCAGGATGGGTACCTGCACGTCACGCTGGCACTCCTGCTGTTCACCTTCACCTACGCGGTGACCGTGCTGCGCACGGTGCGTGACGAGCCCGCCTTCGTGCCGGCCCTGTCGGTGACCCTGGCCTTCCTGTTCACGCTGACGAGCGTGATCGCTCTGGTGGTGTTCCTGGCGCACCTGTCCCGGCAGATCCGGGTGGAGTCACTGCTGCTGAGCGTGCACACCGAGACGAAGAACACGATCCGGCGCTGCCTGTCCGAGCTCGCGGACGACGGCGCCGACGATGTGGTGCCGCCGGAGATCGGGACAACCGCCGTGTGCGCCGGGTCGTCCGGGTTCCTCGTCTGGGTCGACGAACGGAAACTCCTACGCGCCGCCGTCGACACAGGTGCCGTGATCCTCCTCGACCGCCTCCCCGGGGAAACGGTCGTCGCCGACACCCCGATCGCCCTGGCCTGGCCCATCGACCGCGGCGAGGTGCCCCGGCTCGACGAGCAGGCCGCCGCCGCGCTGTCCAGGGCGATGGCGGACGCCGCGCGGACCGGATTCGAGCGCACCCCTGATCAGGACATCGCCTTCGGGTTCCGCCAGATCGTCGATGTGACGCTCAGGGCGCTGTCGCCGGGCGTCAACGACCCGACCACCGCGGTGCACGCGCTGGGCTACGTCGCCGACTTGCTGTGCCAAGCCGCCCACAAGGATCTCGGGCCACGCGTGCTCAGGGACGAGTCCGGCCGGGTACGCGTCGTGCTCCGACGCCCGGACCTCCGCACGTTGCTGGACCTGGTGATGACCCAGCCGCGCCGCTACGGCGCCGGCGATCCCGCCGTGGTCGAGCGGTTGTTCACGCTGCTGCGGGAGGTCGCCTGGGTCACCCGCCTGCCCGCGCACCACCGCGCCGTGCACGATCAGGTCCTACGGCTGCGTGCCACGGTCGAGGATCAGGACTTCGACCGGACGGAACGGGCGCGGCTGGACGCGCTGGCCGGGTCGGTTGAGGAGGTGCTCGGCGGCGTTCAACCCTGAGGAGCAGCCATGAACGAGATCCTGACCAAGAGACCACACGTGGTGATCCTCGACGTGAACGAGACACTCACCGACATGGAGCCGCTGCGGGCCCGCTTCGAGGACGTCGGGCTGCCGGGACACCTCATGGCCACCTGGTTCGCTGGCGTGCTGCGCGACGGGTTCGCGCTGACCGCCGCCGGCGGTTACGCCGACTTCGCCGCCATCGCCGCGGACGTGCTCAGCGGACTCCTCCACGGCCGGAGAACCGACGCCGACGCCGACCAGGTGATCGACCATGTGCTGCGCGCCTTCACCGAGCTGCGCGTGCACCCCGACGTTCCTGACGGGATGCGTACGCTGCACGCGAGCGGCATCCGCCTGCTCACCATGACCAACGGCGCCGCCGCGACGACCGAGCGGATCCTGGCCCGTGCAGGGCTGCTCGACCTGGTGGAGGCGAGGCTGGATGTGAGCGGTCCCCGCGTGTGGAAACCCGGCCGCGCCGCCTACGACTACGCGGTCGACCGCGCAGGAGTAGCACCGGATCAGGCGGCCCTGGTCGCGGTACACCCGTGGGACATCGACGGCGCCCAGCGGGCCGGCCTGACAGGGGCGTGGCTGCACCGGCGCGGCGCGCCGTACCCGAGCGTGATGAGCGCCCCACGCGTGTCGGCCCCCGACCTCAGGACGCTCGCCGCCCTGTGGTCGGACGCCTGACCGGGCTTCGCGCCAGCGGCCATGCACAGCGATGGGCAACAAAGATCTCCCGACTCTGCACGCGGCAACTGTATGGCTCCCTCGCTCATGGCCAAGAGCAAGCCAGAAGGGGGAAGAGTATGATCACTCAAGAACAGATTCCCATGGCGATAGATCAGCCGGTCTTCGACGCCGCCGGGCAGAGGGTCGGGGAAGTGAAGCACGTCTTCTTCGACGACGCGACAGACCAGCCGGAATGGCTGTGCATCCGAACCGGCTTCTTCGGCACGAGGGAGACGTTCGTACCGCTGCGTGACGCGGAACTGGTTCGCGATCACGTGGAGGTGCCGTACGACAAGGACCGCATCAAGGACGCTCCCAGCGTCGACGTCGACGCCGGCGGGCACCTGTCGGAGGTCCAGGAAAGGGAGCTGTACAGCTACTACGGCATGGACTGGGGCCATGCCTGGCAGCGGGCGAACGAGCCGGGCGAAACCGGCTGGGCACACACCGCCGGGCAGGGGGAACGCGAACGCCTCGGCGGCGCCGCCGACGACGCGATGACCCGTTCGGAGGAGCAGCTGCACGTCGGCACGGAGACCCACGAGACAGGGCGTGTGCGGCTACGCAAGTACGTGGTCACGGAGCAGCAGCAGGTGAGCGTGCCCGTCAGCCATGAGGAGGCGCGGCTCGAACGGGAGCCGATCACGGAGGAGAACCGCGACGAGGCGCTCGCCGGCCCCGAGATCAGCGAAGCCGAGCACGAGGTCATCCTGCACGAGGAGCGCCCCACCGTGTCGAAGACGACCGTTCCCAAGGAGCGGGTCCGGCTGACGACCGAAGAGGTGGTCGACGAGGAGACCATCTCGGAAGAAGTCCGCAAGGAGCGGATCGAGGTGGAGGGCGACACCGACCAGTCCCGAGGCGCGTACTGACGTCGGACGCCACCGGCACACCGCATCAACACGCCGCCACCAGCACGCCGCCACCCGCCGAGGTTCGGGTGGCGGCGTGCGTGTCCGCCCGTCACCTGGCGCCGCCGACAACGGTCGCGTATGGACGGCGGCAGTCAGGTATGCGGCCGGTGGGCCGGCACGCCCGTCACCGTCCGGCTCCTCGTGCGGTCCACGGGAATGCGGGCGGGGATCATCGACGGCGACCTTCTGATGGGCGGCACCGGTCCGGAGCTCAGCTCGGCCGGTTCGCGAGGCGGTGCGTTGTGAGGTCCGGCTTCCGGCTCATCGAGACGAGCCTGCAACCGGCATGTCCTCCACGGGCGGCGGAGAAGCTCCACGCGAAACGTAACGCCCTCCATGACCCGGGGAGCTGAGCGGTGCCCGGGTCGAGGTGCTGCGGGCCGCCAAGGTGAGATCTGCAGACCTGAGGCCTCATTTCGGGGCTGCGAGTGGAAGACAGGAAACGCCTCACCAAGCTTGATAAGCACGAGTACGGTGGGGCGCTCCGACATCATCCACCGGAGAGCTGCACATCATGGGCGCCGGGATCGACACGCTGAAGGTGCCGGCAGTCCCAAGCGCTCACGCCGTCGGCATCGCGGCTCGCATCAGTTTCGACACCGACGAGGAGGCTGGGACTCCGCACAAGCTCACCATCACATTCCAGGACGATGATCAGGTGCTGGCGAGCATCCATGGAACGTTCTTGACTCCGCCGCGGAACGAGAACATGCCCGTCCATTGGAAGACGAAGGTCAACCTGGCGCTGAGGGCGACGCTGCCGCTTCCCCGCTACGGGGACTACGCGCTCGACGTGGCACTCGATGACCGGTCGGTCAAGTCCATCGATCTGCGTGTGATTCAGCCGACCGAGGGCGCCTAGCGATGCCCCAGCCACTGCTTACCCAGCACGTCAAGGAGCGGATGGAACTGCGAGGCATCACTGAGGACCAGATCTTCAAAGCTCTGGCAAGAGAGATCAGGCGAAGACCAGGCTCTTCTGGGAAGATCTGTGTCTTTGGCATCGTCCCGGGTGGCCGCATACTGAAGGTAGTCCTGACCCACGACTCGACGCAGATCATCACGGCAGCTTGGCCAGACGAGTAGGAGCCCGCGGATGAGACTCAGCTACGACCTGGATGCCGATGCACTGTACATCTACATCTCGGATGCGCCTGTCACGAAGACGGTCGAGATCGACGACGAGACCATGGTGGACCTCGACAGCAACGGTGAGCTCGTGGGGATCGAGGTCATAACGATTGACAGGATCTGGCCTCTGGACGAAGTGCTTCGTCGCTTCCGCGTCTCTGAGGAGGATGTCCGTCAGTTGCGTGCGCTGTTTCCTGTCGGCGAGGGTGTTCGGCGGGAAGTGCCTGTGATGACAGCGCGTACGCCGGAGCCTGTCTGCTCTGTCGCGTAGAGAAGCCCGGCTGCGGCCCCGTCGCCCTGTGGGAGGCGGGGCCGCTGCGTGTCTGGACTCGACGCGACGGAATCCTTGGCGGCCGTAAGGGGCAAACAGATTCGGTGCGGCAGACGGCTCAGGGGGCGGGGCATCGGTGGTCGGGGTGCCGATTCGGCGTCCTCGCGCACCCAACGGTGCTCGCGTGTATGTTGCGGTGCGATCCGGCGTGCGTTTCTCAACGCGTCGAAGGCGGCGTCCCTCATGCCGGCCCACAATCGGGCTCGCGCCAACTCGATGAAGAAGCCACTACGGCGTTCGGCGGGCATACTAGCCGGTGGTGCCCAGGTGTCCCCGATGTCGAGAGCACGCCGGAGATGGCTGTCGCCGAGGCTGACGGCGAGCGAGACCTCGTGGATGCGCACCGAGTCCGGCCCGAAGGCCGTCCCGCAATAGACGCCCTCGGGGACGATGCCGCCGAGCCGCTGAGCCTCGACACGATGGCTCAAAACGTCTTCCACCTGACCGGCGCGCGCTGCGACAACGGCAGCGCGCATGTGCAGAGACCCCAGCACGCCCATGTGCTGAAGGCTCAAGTCGTGGCGCGTGCGGAGGCAGTCGATCTCAGCTTCGAGGGCGTGGGCACGCCTCCGCCAGGCCCGGGAGACCCACGAGACGCTGAACCGGGTGGCGCGGCTAGTCGCGCCGCTGCACGTCCCCAACCGGCCCGAGCATCACTACCGGTACGATCCCGCCAAGTCCGACGCCTATATGGCGATCACCCTGTGCTGGCTCGGTGACCCATCGGCCGAGCCGTACTCCCGAGGAGTGCTCGTCCGACTGGAGTCGACGACCGACGGCCTGTTCACTTGCTCCCACGAAGGGATGTCTCCTTCCCCACCCTCAGCACAGAGTTTCGTACCTGTTTGCTGCCTCTGTCTATTTTGGCAGGGAGGGTTCTCAACGGTGACGACGAGATGCGTATCGAGATCGTGGGAAGGACCGACACCGAGGACCCGAAGCAGCTGGAAGCGGACAGGTTCTCAGCGGACACCCTCATACCACCTCAGTACGCTTCCCGACTGGCCGGGTTGACGTCGAAGGCCGCGGTGCGAGCCTTCGCCGAGGAGATCGGGATCGCTCCGGGAATAGTCGTGGGACGCCTGCAACGCGAGCATCCCCGACGCTGGCCCTACAGGAATGGGAACGACCTCAAGCGCAAGCTGGATCTGCTCGAAACTCAGTAACAACCGGCACGAGCCGGGACTGGTAGACCGCGCCTCTCCGGCCCTGGTAGCACGACCATGACGCCCCCACGTCTGACAGCGAGGTGCTCACGATGGTCATCGAACTCCTTGGGCGTTCGCTCATCCACGCCGTCTCCTCAGTGGTGGTAGGCGTGGACGACGGCGTGGCCCTTGCCCTTGCCAATGATCCACTTGTTGATCGGTGTGGTCACCAGGAAGGCGACGAGCAACGCGAACGCCAGCGCGCCCCAGAACAGCGCCGAGGTGAGACCGGCGTCCATGGCGCCGGGGATGGCCAGCATCACGCCGTTGTCCACGATTTCCATCACGACGATCGACACCGTGTCGGCGGCCAGGGCCAGTTTGACGGCGCTGCCCCAGCTCACTCCCGCCCGGCGCAGGGGAAGCAGGGTGAGGAGATAGCCGAAGAAGAAGGCGAGCACGACGGCCAGCGCGATGGACGGGGCGGTGGCCCAGCCGAGCGCGGTCGCGATCACCAGGCCCAGCACCTCGCCGATGGCGCAGCCGGTGAGGCAGTGCAGCGTCGCCGACGCCGCCATCCGCCAGGACACCTTCGCTGATCCGGCGCCGTGGTGCGCGTGTGCGGCGTGGTCGTGCCCGTGGTGCTTCGTCGGGTGTTGCTCCACGGCGTGGTGTCCGGCGTGGTCGTGTCCGGCGTGGTCGGGGTGCTGCTGCTCGGTCATGACGGCTCCAGAACCTGTCGCGTACGTCGGTTACTCGCCCGAAAATATACCCCTAAGGGGTATATGGCAAGTGGGTGCCGGGTACAGACATCGAGGAGTCGCCGGGCGGGAGCCCAGGACGCGCGGCCCATGGCGTCGACGCCGTGGAGGGGAGGTCGTGATGACCGAGGACCTCAAGGAACGCAGTACGGCGGTGCTGGACGTGAGCGGCCTGCACTGGGCGTCGGAGCAGAACGTGGTGACCGCGGTGCTGGGCCGCCGGCCCGGCGTGATCGCGGTGGAGGTCAACCCCGTCGCGCAGGCCGCCACGGTGGTGTTCGACCCGCGGGAGACCTCGGTGGCCGAGCTGCGCCGCTGGGTGGAGGAATGCGGCTACCACTGTGCCGGGCAGTCGGTGCCCGCTCACGTCTGCGACCCGATGGCCGAACCCGACCCGCCGGACGACGGGCACGCACACCCCCGGGGCGCGGGGGCGGTGACCGACCGTCACCCCCCAGCCGAGCACGCGCCGCCCGCGCACGAGGTGATGGGTCACGGCGGCCACGGCGGGCCCGGGTCGATGGAGGCCATGGCCGCGGACATGCGCAACCGGTTCCTGGTCGCGGCGGCGCTGTCGGTGCTGATCACGATCTGGTCGCCGATGGGCCGCGAGATGCTGGGGCTGCGCGTGCCGGTGCCGTTCGGGCTGCGGGAGGACGTGTGGGCGCTGCTGCTCAGCCTCCCCGTGATCTTCTACTCGTCGTGGATCTTCTTCGACGGCGCCGTACGGGCGTTGCGGGCGCGCACGCTCGACATGATGGTGCTGGTCGCGGTGGCGATCGGCGCCGGCTGGCTGTACTCGGTGTACATCACGCTGACCGGCGGCGGCGAGGTGTTCTACGAGGCGGCCGCGATGCTCGCGACCTTCGTGCTGCTCGGTCACTGGCTGGAGATGCGGGCCCGAGGCGGCGCCAACGACGCGATCCGGGCGCTGCTCGACCTGGCACCGCCCAGGGCGGTGGTGATCCGCGCCGGCGGGCAGGTGGAGATCCCCACCGCCGAGGTGGTCGTCGGGGACCTCCTGCTGGTACGTCCAGGCGCGAGGATCGCGGTCGACGGCGAGGTCGTCGACGGCGAGAGCGAGGTGGACGAGTCGATGGTCACCGGCGAGAGCCTGCCGGTGCACAAGGCGCCCGGCTCAGCCGTCATCGGCGCGACCATCAACAAGAACGGCACCCTACGGGTCGCAGCCACCAGGATCGGCTCGGACACCGCCCTGGCCCAGATCGTCAAGCTGGTGCAGCAGGCGCAGAACTCCAAGGCGCCCGGGCAGCGACTGGCCGACCGGGCGGCGTTCTGGCTGGTGTTCGTGGCGCTCGTCGGTGGCGCGCTGACCTTCGCGGTCTGGCTGGCGGCCGGCGCGCCCGCCGGCACGGCCATGCTGTTCGCCATCACCGTCGTCGTGATCACCTGCCCGGACGCGCTCGGCCTGGCCACCCCAACCGCGATCATGGTCGGCACCGGCCTGGGGGCCAAGCGGGGCGTTCTGTTCAAGAACGCGATGGCGCTGGAGACCGCCGCCCGGATCCAGGCCGTGGTCATGGACAAGACCGGCACCCTGACCAAGGGCGAGCCGGAGGTGACCGACGTGATCACGCACGGGATGGCCGAGGACGAGCTGCTACGCCTGGTCGCCGCGGTCGAGCGTGAGTCCGAGCACCCGCTGGCCGAGGCCGTCGTCCGCCACGCCGGCCGACCGGGTGCGCCGCCTCGGGCGGTCAAGTTCGCAAGCGTCCCGGGCCAGGGAGCGATCGCCGAGGTGGACGGCCACCGGGTGGCCGTGGGCAACCGCCGCCTCATGGCGGCCGAGGACATCGAGCTGGACGAGCTGGCCACCCGCCGCGAGGAACTGGCGGCGGGCGGGCGCACCGTGGTGATCGCCGCCGTGGACGGCAGGGCGGCGGGGCTCATCGGCATCGCCGACGCCCCGCGCGACACCTCGGCGGCGGCCGTGACCGCGCTGCACCAGGCCGGCATCGAGGTGATCATGTTGACCGGCGACAACGAGGCCACCGCCCGCCGCATCGCCGAACGCCTCGGCATCGACACGGTCATCGCCGAGGTCCTGCCGGGCGAGAAGGCCGCCAAGATCGCCGAGTTGCGGCGCGGCGGGCGGAAGGTCGCGATGGTGGGTGACGGCGTCAACGACGCCCCCGCGCTGGCGCAGGCCGACCTCGGCATCGCGATCGGCGCCGGAACCGACGTCGCCATCGAGACCGCCGACCTCGTGCTGATGCGCTCCGACCCGCTGGACGTGCCCACCGCGCTGGCCATCGGCCGGGGGACGCTGCGCAAGATGCGCCAGAACCTCGGCTGGGCGGTCGGCTACAACGCCGTCGCGCTCCCGATCGCCGCCGGGGTCTTCGAACCCGCCTTCGGGCTGGTGCTCCGCCCCGAGGTCGCCGCCCTGTCCATGTCGGGGTCCAGCTTCATCGTCGCGGTGAACGCCCTCATGCTCAAACGGCTCCACCTACCCGAGCCGGGCACCTCTCCCGAGACCTGAGGCGCCGGGTTCTGACAGGCGGTCGGGAGCCAAGTAGTTGTGCCCTACAACCAGATAGTTGTAGGGTCGAACCATGGCGGATGAGCGTGAGCTTCAGGATGCCGTGGTCCGTTTCGTCCGAGCCTTCGGCCTGCACCAGCCCGACCAGACCCCCTGTGGGCTGCCCGTCCCGGTGTCGGAGGCGCACGCGCTCGGCGAGCTGTCCAGGGACGGCGCGCTTCGACAGAGCGAGCTGACGCAGCGGCTGCGCCTGGAGAAGAGCACCACCAGCCGCCTGGTCACCCAGCTCATCAACCGCGGCTGGGCCGAGCGCGTCCCGGCCCCGGACGACGGGCGCGGCGTGCTGGTCCAGCTCACCGCCGCTGGAGTAAGGGCCGCCGAGCAGTTGGCCGAGGCCAGAGCGGCACGCTTCTCCTCGATCTTGGACCGCGTCCCGGAAGGTGAACGCGACGGCGTCCTGCACGCCCTGGAAATCCTCACGGAGGCAATGGATGAACATTGAGAAGCGGCGCATCCCGCTGCTCATGGCCGGCCTGGCGGTGATCGCCGCGGCGTCGGGCGGGTACGCGCTGGGTGGCCAGAACGGCCGGAGCGAGGCCCAGGCGCAGGCCGCCCGGCAGGCGGAGGTGGCGGCCAAGAGCCGGGAGGTCATGCCGTTCGACCTGGAGCGCACCATGCACCGCTTCGCCAAGACCGGCACCGGGGGTCTGCAGACCGTCACCGCCAAGGACCCCGCCGACGCCCAGCAGGTACGGCTCATCCGCGAGCACCTGGCTGAGGAGGTCGCGCGCTTCAGCAAGGGCGACTTCGGCGACCCCGCGTCCATCCACGGCGGCGAAATGCCCGGACTGCGTGAGCTTGAGGCGGGCCATGACCGGATCGGCGTGCGCTACGCGGAGGCCCCCGCCGGGGCCCGGATTTCTTACACCACCACCGAGCCCGCCCTCGTCAAGGCGCTGCACGCCTGGTTCGACGCCCAGGTCACCGACCACGGGCAGCACGCCGAACACGGATGAATCGCCCCGCTCCAGGAGGCCCGGCCTCCCCGAACGATCGCTCCGCTCACCGCTGACCCAGCTCGAAATCCGCGGACCAGCCGACCTTCCTTAATACCCAACCAGGGTAAGGTTCCGCGGACGGTCGCGACAACCGAAGGAGATCTTCATGCCCGACACCAGCCCGCCGGTACGGCGGTCGCTGTTCCTGCACGCGCCCATCCGGCGCACGCCCCGCATGATGCTGGAGCAGATGCTCGCCCTGGTGGATGACGACACCCCCGCCGACGGCCCCGACGGCCCCGTCGCGGTGCTGGAGCGGCGGCTGGCCGACCTGCTCGGCAAGGAGAGCGCGCTGTTCTTCCCCAGCGGCACGATGGCCCAGCAGACCGCGCTGCGCGTGCACGCCGACCGGCGCGGCCGCCGTACGTTCGCCGCCCATCCGCAGTCGCATCTGGACGTGTGGGAGGAGCAGGGCTACAACGCCGTCCACGGCCTGCGGCTGCGCCGCACCGGCGACCCGCACGAGCTCATGACGGCCGCCGACCTGGCGGCGATCGGCGAGCCGCTCGCGGCGGCCGTCTGGGAACTGCCGCAGCGCGACATCGGCGGCCTGCTGCCCGCGTGGGACGACCTGTGCGGGCAGGTCGAACTCGTGCGCGCCACCGGCGCCGCCACGCACCTGGACGGCGCCCGCCTGTGGGAGGCCCAGACCTACTACCGGCGGCCGTACGACGAGATCGCCGGGCTGTTCGACACCGTCTACGTCTCCCTCTACAAGAGCCTGCAGGGCGTGCGCGGCGCGGTGCTCGCCTCCGACGCGGCCACCGTCGAGGTGGCACGGGTGTGGCGGCAGCGGCTCGGCGGCGGCATCCGCGACGCCTGGCCGCTCGCCCTGGCCGCGCTGGTCCATCTCGACACCCTGGCCGACAGGATGCCCGCCTACCGCGAGCACGCCGTAGCCATCGCGGCCGCCGTCAACGCCGACGGCACCGCCCGCGTCCATCCTGATCCGCCGCAGACTCCGCTGTTCCACGTCCACCTGCCCGCGGACCGGCACGCCGTCGAACGGGCCGGCCAGGCGATCCTCGCCGAGCACGGCATCCAGCTCTGGGGCCGGGTACGTTCGGCGTCCGAGCCGGGCCGCTGCGCCTTCGAGGTCAGCGTCGGCGAGAACGCCATGGAGTTCACCCCCGGCGAGGTGGTCGATCTCCTCCGCGACCTGCTCGCCCGCGCCACCTCCCTCCAGGCTCCGCCGGTGCCGGCCGGTTAGGAGCTCAGAGGCCCAGGAACTCGTGGCAGTGATGTGCGAGGAAGGAGTCGAGGCCGGGCAGAAGGGCCACCACGGCTGGTCCCCCCAGCAGCAGTCCGACGGCGAACGCCCCGGCCAGGCGCTGCCGGCGAGCCAGCGGAGTCCCAGGGTTCAGCATGCGGCGGACGCGGGCCAGCGCCGTCTCGCCGCCTGCGCCCAGCGTGAAGGCGGGCGCGCGGCCCGTGGCGAGCCCCACCAGAGCGGTCGCGATCAGGATGCGGGGGTGCCGACGGGCCGCCACGTCGTCGGCCAGGAGTTCGACCAGCCTGGCGAGCTCGGTTCGGGCCCGCTCGAACAGCGGCACCCCGGGGAACGCCGTCGCCAGGGTCTCCGCTCCCGCCAGGACCAGGTGGTGGCGTCCGCGCAGGTGGGCCTGCTCGTGGGCGAGCACCGCGGCCACCTGCTCGGGACTCAGACTCCGCAACGCGCCCGTCGTGATGACCGCCTTGCCGTGTCTGCCGGGCAGGCAGTAGGCCAGCCGCTCGTCGTAGTCGACGACGATCGCGTCCAACCGTCCGTCGTGCCTGCCCAGCAGCGCCAGCGTCTCCGCGTGCCGGCGCCGCTCCGCATGGGCCCGCACCAGGACCGCACCGGCCCGGCACGCTATCCGGGCCGTCACGGCGCCGGCCACGATGACGGCCACGGCGGTGGTGCCCGCGGTCATGCCCGCCCCGTGCGTCAGCCAGGCGGCGCACGCGGCGAAGAAGGCGGCCAGGCCGTGCCCGACCACCGCGGCGGGCACCGCCAGCGCGAAGGCGGCCAGCAGCACGGAGACCACCACGGAGGCGCACGCCGCCTGCCACAGCGCGATGGCGAGCCTGGGCGCACGGTCGGCCCACCCGGCCCGGTCCAGCAGCCGGGGCAGCACGATGGCGGCCATGACCGGATAGGCCGCCAGCACGGCCGCCGCCGTCACCCGCGCCCCTTGGGCGGGAAGACCTGCAGCGCCGCCTCCAGGGCGGCGGCCTCCTCGGGGGTGAGCCGCTCAAGGAAGTGCACCAGGGTCGCGGCCTGGTTGCCGCTCCTGGCCAGCGACTCGCGCATCAGGTCGGCGGTGTAGGACTCCTTGGACGAGACCGCCTCGTAGACGTACGCCTTGCCGACCAGCCGCCGCTTGAGCAGACCCTTCGTGTGCAGCTTGTCCATCACCGTCATCACGGTCGTGTACGCGATCACTCGCTCCCGGCGCAGGTCCTCCAGCACGTCACGTACCGACGCCGACCGGCGATAGGACCACATCCGATCCATGATCACGGCCTCCAGGTCGCCCAGACCGCGCCCCATGCGAAATCCCTTCAACCGGGCATTTCCTCTGGATCCTACCGGCCCATGCCGGCCCCAGCCGGCCCTGTCTACTATTGTGCGTAGGGACACACCGGTATCCGTGCAGGAAGAGAATGATCGAGCGAGTAGTGGGCCGAGGGCGCCGCCTCCCGCGGTGGGCCCTGCTCCTGCTGCTCGTCATCGGTGTCTGCGGGATGCACACGCTCGGACCTCCCGGCAGGCCGCCGTCCCGGCGCATGGTCCAGTCGGTGCTCCGCAGGTGAGCCGACCAGTCGCACGACCCCCGGCCATGCGTACATCCGACACGACAGGAGTCAGCCGCCCATGTTCAGCAACCGACCGTTCATCCTGCGCATCACGTCCGCGACGGCCGCCGGAGCCGGCGCGCTCGTCCTGCTCACCGCCTGCGGCGGCGGTGGCGACAGCGCGATGTCCGGGCACGCCATGCCCACGACCAGCGGTGCCGCCGCCACGCCCACCGGTACGCAGCCGGCGGCGTCGTTCAACGACGCGGACGTGATGTTCGCGCAGATGATGATCCCGCACCACCAGCAGGCCGTGGAGATGGCCGAGCTGGCCGCGACCCGCGCCAAGGACCCCGAGGTCAAGGAACTGGCCGCGAAGATCAAGGCCGCCCAGGATCCCGAGATCAAGACCATGCGGGGCTGGCTCCAGGAGTGGGGCGAGCCCGTGCCCACCGGCACGGGCGACCTGCGGGGCATGGGTCACGGCATGCCCGGCATGATGTCCGCCGAGGACATGAAGGAGCTCGCGGACGCCAAGGGCGCCACCTTCGACAAGCACTTCACCGAGATGATGATCGCCCACCACGAGGGCGCCGTCGAGATGGCCAGGACCGAGCAGGCCGAGGGGGCCGACCCCGAGGCCAAGGACCTGGCCAAGACGATCGAGTCGTCCCAGCAGACCGAGATCGAGCAGATGCGGCAGATCCTCGACCGGCTCTGACCCTGGCGGGGAGGCACTCACGGCTGCCCTGGACAGGATGATCCTCCTGCCTGAAGCGCGATCAGGCTTCGGGGGCGTCCGTGGCCGGCCGTCGCAGCATGTAGACGTCGATCGGGTCCTGGGCCTCCACGGTGAAGCCGTGCCGCTCGTACAGCCGCCGGGCGGCGCTGCCCCGCAGGACGTTCAGGCGGACGGGGACGCCGTCGGCGTCGGTCCGCCTCAGCAGGGTCCGCAGGACGGCCGACCCGATGCCCAGGCCCTGGAGGGCGGGGTCGAGATAGAAGTGCTCCAGCCACCGCCCGTCCTCGGCCGGACGCACGGCGACGCAGCCGGCGAAGGCGCCGTCCGCCACGATGACCGAGGTGTGCCGCGGGGAGAAGGAGTCGCGCAGCCGCTGCCGGACCCGATGCTCGTCGAACCGTCCCAACCGCTCCAGGTCCGGGCGCATCACCGTCGCCCGCAGCTCGGCGACGGCCTCGACGTCCGCCAGGTCCGCGGGACGCAGCGTCCATGCCACGGGTCGGGCCTGCCGTGTCCTGTCGGCCTTCGCACTCGTACTCATGGTTGGAGTATGTCAACGGCGCTCGGTCCGTCCGCGCGGGCGGTACGCCGGGGCCTCAGTCGTGCCGGGGGATGCCGGAGACCTCATGGTCGGCGTGGAAGAGGACCTCGCTGATGACGGCGCGGACGTGCGCGTCACGGGCCCGGTACAGCACCCGGCGGCCGTCCCGGCGGGTGTGGACGAGGCCGGCCAGGCGGAGCTTGGCCAGGTGCTGGGAGACCGACGGCCGGGCGACGCCGATGGTCTCGGCCAGGGAGCCGACGTCGTACTCGCCGGTGCTCAGCAGCCACATCAGCCGGAGCCGGGTGGCGTCGCTGAGCATGCGGAAGGCGGCGACGGCGGCTTCTACCTGCGCGCCTGTGGGTTGTTCCTGCGCAGGGGTCGCACCTGATTCGTTGTCGCGTGCATACATGACTACATACAATCCGGGCAAACGGGTCAAAGGCAAGCGAGGCAGGCGGATGACGCAGCTTGATCCCCCGGAGCAGGGGCACGGGCACGGGCACGGGCAGGACGGACGCGGCGGCGGAGTGCGGGCGGTGCTGGGCAGGCTCGGCCATGTCTTCGTCCCGCACAGTCACGACAGCGCCGCCAGGACCGACCGCGCATGGGAGTCCAGCGGCCGGGGCATGCGGGTGCTCGGCATCTCGTTCGCCGTGCTGATGGTCACCGCGGCGCTCCAGGCCGTCATCGTGGCCTGGTCGGGCTCGGTGGCACTGCTGGGTGACACGCTGCATAACCTCGCCGACGCGTTGACCGCGCTGCCGCTGGCGATCGCGTTCTGGGTGGGCCGGCGGGCGGCCACGCGCCGTTTCACCTACGGCTACGGCAGGGCGGAGGACCTGGCCGGGATCGTCATCGTGCTGCTGATCGCCGCGTCGGCGGGGCTGGCCGGTTACGAGGCGGTCAGGCGGCTGGTCGATCCGCAGGACGTGCGGGCGCTCGGGCTGGTGGCGGCGGCCGGCGTGGTCGGTTTCGTGGGCAACGAGTGGGTGGCCCGGTACCGGATCAGAGTGGGCCGCGAGATCGGCTCGGCGGCGCTGGTGGCCGACGGCCTGCACGCCCGCACCGACGGCTTCGCCTCGCTGGCCGTGCTCCTGAGCGCGGGCGGCGCCGCGCTCGGCTTCCCGCTCGCCGATCCCGTCGTCGGCCTGCTCATCACGGTGGCGATCCTGTTCGTGCTGCGCGACGCGGGCCGCGAGATCTACCACCGGCTGATGGACGCCGTCGATCCGGAGCTCGTGGCCGAGGCCGAGCGCATCCTGGCGGGCGTGCCGGGGGTGGCGCGGGTCGGTACGGTGCGGCTGCGCTGGATCGGGCACGCGCTGCGGGCCGAGGTGGAGATCGCGGTCCGGCACGACGCGTCACTGATCGAGGCGCACGCGGTGGCGGTGGAGGCCGAGCACCGGCTGATCCACGGGCTGCCGAGGCTGCGGGCGGCCACCGTGCACGCCGACCCGGACGGCCCGGCCGGGGCCGATCACCACGCCGTGCTCGTCACGCACAGGTAGCAGCCCGGCGGGGCCGCCGGACACGCCGAGAACCGGGCGGCGGGGTAGGCCGCGGCCCGGTTCTCGGCGGGGGCGATGGCCTGCAGGGTTACCTGCCGGCCATCGGCAGGGTTACCTGAAGGCGCGCAGCCGGAGGCTGTTGGTGACGACGAAGACGCTGGAGAACGCCATCGCCGCACCGGCGATCATGGGATTGAGCAGGCCCATGGCGGCCAGGGGCAGGGCGGCCACGTTGTAGGCGAAGGCCCAGAACAGGTTGCCCTTGATCGTGCCGAGCGTGCGGCGGGCCAGCCGGATGGCGTCGGCCGCCACCCGAAGGTCGCCGCGCACCAGGGTCAGGTCGGAGGCCTCGATGGCGACGTCGGCGCCGGTGCCCATCGCGAGGCCGAGGTCGGCCTGGGCGAGCGCGGCGGCGTCGTTGACCCCGTCGCCCACCATGGCCACCGCACGGCCGTCGGCCTGCAGCCTCTTGACGACGTCCACCTTGTCGGCGGGCAGCACCTCGGCGATGACCTCGTCGATGCCGACCTCGGCGGCCACGCTGCGGGCGACGGCCTCGTTGTCGCCGGTCAGCAGCACCGGCGTCAGTCCCAGACCGCGTAGCTGCCGGATCGCCTCGGCGGAGGTGGGCTTGACGACGTCGGAGACGACGAGCACGGCCCGGGCCCTGCCGTCCCAGCCGACCGCGACGGCCGTCCGGCCGGCCGTCTGCGCCTCCTCCAGCCGGCGTGCCAGCTCGCCCGGCAGGTGCTGCGACCACTCGGCCAGCAGCCTGGGCCGGCCGACGAGGACGGCGTGACCGTCCACGATGCCCTGCACGCCGAGCCCTTCCACGTTCGCGAAGTCCTCGGGCACCGGCAACTGCCCCACCTTGTCGGCGGCGCCGCGGGCGATGGCCCGGGCGACGGGATGCTCGGAGGCGTGCTCCAGCGCTCCGGCCAGCCGCAGCACCTCGGCCTCGTCCTCACCGTCGGCGACGTGCACGTCGGTGAGGGTCATCCGGCCTTCGGTGACGGTGCCGGTCTTGTCCAGCACGACGGTGTCGACGCGGCGGGTGGACTCCAGGACCTCGGGGCCCTTGATGAGGATGCCGAGCTGGGCGCCCCGGCCGGTGCCGACCAGCAACGCGGTCGGCGTCGCCAGGCCGAGCGCGCACGGGCAGGCGATGATCAGGACCGCCACGGCCGCGGTGAAGGCGGCGGTCGCGCCCGCGCCGGTGCCGAGCCAGAAGCCCAGCGTCGCCAGGGCCAGGGCGATCACGATGGGGACGAACACCCCGGAGATCCGGTCGGCCAGCCGCTGGACCTGCGCCTTTCCGGTCTGGGCCTCCTCCACGAGCCTGGCCATCTGGGCGAGCTGGGTGTCGGAGCCGATGCGGGTGGCGCGCACCACCAGCCGGCCGCCGGCGTTGACGGTGGCGCCGGTGACGGCGTCGCCGGGCCGCACCTCCACCGGCACCGACTCGCCGGTGAGCATCGAGGCGTCCACCGCCGAGGTGCCCTCCTCGATCACGCCGTCGGTGGCGATCTTCTCGCCCGGCCGGGCGACGAAGCGGTCGCCGACGGCGAGCCGGTCGGTGGGGATGCGCACCTCGGCGCCGTCGCGGAGCACGGCCACGTCCTTGGCGCCGAGCTCCAGCAGAGCCCGCAGCGCCGCTCCGGCGCGCCGCTTGGCGCGCGCCTCGAAGTAGCGGCCGGCGAGGAGGAACGCGGTCACCCCGGCGGCGGCCTCCAGATAGATGTTCATCGAGCCGTCGGTGCGGGCGATGGTGAACTCGAACGGGTGCTTCATGCCCGGCTCGCCCGCGGTGCCGAAGAACAGCGCCCACAGCGACCAGCCGAACGCCGCCAGCGTGCCCAGTGACACCAGGGTGTCCATGGTGGCGGCGCCGTGGCGCAGGTTGGTCCAGGCGGCCTTGTGGAACGGCCAGCCCGCGTACACCACGACCGGCGCCGCCAGCGTCAGCGACAGCCACTGCCAGTAGGTGAACTGCAGCGCCGGCACCATCGCCATCGCGATCACGGGGATCGCCAGGACCAGCGAGGTGATCAGCCGCTGCCGGAGGGGCCGCAGCTCGTCGGCTGCCTCTTCGGGCTCCTGCCGCTGCGTCTCCCGAACCGGCGGGGGCGGCAGCGCGGCGGTGTAGCCGGCCTTCTCCACCTCGGCGATCAGGTCGCGGGGGTCGAGCCCCTCGGGGAAGGCGACCTTGGCCTTCTCCGTCGCGTAGTTGACCGTGGCGGTCACCCCGTCGAGCTTGTTGAGCTTGCGCTCGATCCGGTTGGCGCAGGACGCGCAGGTCATGCCGCCGATCGAGAGCTCGACCGAGCCGCCGGACGCCGGCGGCCTGTCATCGGTGACAGGAGCCATCACCTCTCCTTTCTCACGTCCTGTCCGGCTCAGTGACCGTGGTCGCCGTGCGCGTCGGACTTGGTCGGCGTGGGCTTCGGGGCCCGGGTGGCGGTCTGGGCCGCGGGTGCCGGAGCCTGACCTGCGTGCACCGTGAAGGCGGCGGTGCGGACCTCTCCCTCGTGCTGGAAGTCCAGGAACAGCCGGTAGCTGCCCGCGCTCGGAGCCTCGGCGTGGAAGACGATCTCCGGGCCGGGGCTCGTCCTGCCGTCGCCGGGCTCCCCGTCGGGGTGCACGTGCAGGTAGGCCAGGTCACCGCCGCGCAGGGCCACCAGGTGGCCGTAAGCGCCCAGGTAGGGCTGCAGGTCGGTGACCGGCTTGCCGTCCTTGCTCACCGTGAGGGCCAGCCGGCTCGACCGGCCCGGCACGAGTTCGCCTTCCAACTCGACCGTATACCCGTCCACGCTCGCCGTGCGGCTGACCGCCGGCAGCGCCTCGGGCGCGTAGTCGCCGGCCACGAGCACGTCGGCCCCCAGCGTCAGCGCCTCGCCGCCGGTCGGCTCGAAGTCGGCGAACATCCGGTACGCCCCCGCGTCGGGGAGGGTGAGCTTCACCGACCAGACGCCGTCGGCGCCCAGCTCCGGGTGCAGGTGCTGGAAGTCGCCGAGGTCGCGTGGCACCAGGATGAGGTGCAGCTTCTTGTCGTGCGCGATCTGGTAGTCCGTCACCGGCCTGCCGTCGGGTCCGGTCACGGCGAACCGGAAGTCGGTGGGCTCACCGGGCTTGATCGCTCCGGTGAGCGGGGTGAGTGTGTGTCCGTTGTCCGACACCTGGAGCCCCCCTGGGGTATCTATGGCGGCCCCGGCCGGCGCGGTCGCGGGCTCGGCGTGGGAGTCGTGACCCGGGGTCGCGGCCGCCGGGGCGGGGGCGTCCGATCCCACGGCGTTGCCCAGCCCCAGCGCCCCGCCGAAGACCACGGCGAGCCCGAGGGCGTAGGTGCCGAGCTTGGCTGCTGTGTTCATGACTGCTCTGCCACTTCGTATCCGGCCTCCTCGACCGCCGCGACGATCCGCGCGCGGTCCACGGGGCTCTCACTGCCGACGGTCAGCAGGCCGGTGGCCAGGTCCACCTCGACGGCGGTCACCCCGGGCACCTCGCCGACCTCCTCCTCGACCGAGCTGACGCAGTGGCCGCAGGTCATGCCCTTGACGGTGTAGGTGGCGGTGGTGGACATGTCGTTCACTCCTTCGTGGTGATCAGGAACGGACCAGGCGGGCGATGGCGTCGGCGGCCTCCTTGACCTTGGCCTGCGCCTCCGCGCCGCCCTTGCGGGTCGCCTCGGCGACACAGTGGGCCATGTGCTCTTCCAGCAGGGCGATGGCGAAGGACTGCAGCGCGCTGTTGGCGGCGGACACCTGGGTCAGGATGTCGATGCAGTACTTGTCGTCCTCGACCATCCGCTGCAGGCCGCGGATCTGCCCCTCGATCCGGCGCAACCGCCGCTGGTGCTCCTGCTTCGTGTCGGTGTAGCCCGCCATGTGTGGTCTCCCCTCGGGTGCACGCTCCCCTCCTCCAACACTATACCCCCCTATGGTATTCCGAACGTCCGGCGCGGTGTCTCCGGCGCCGCATCCGCGTGCCGTGCACATGAGCCCTCCTTCGCCTTATACCCTGAGGGGGTATCTTCCGATGCAAGGAAGCTAACATACCCCCATGGGGTTTGCAACGATCAGTGGCGCCCCGTCCTCCCGCCTGCCGAGGTCACCGGTGGTGGTACGTCACCAGGGCCGACGCCGCGAACACACAGGCGGCGGCCACCGCGCCCATCACCCAGCCGTAGCCGACCGCCTGAGCCAGCGTGATGGCGGCCAGCGGCGCCAGCGCCTTGGCGGCCACCGCGAACGCGGCGATCCGGCCGGACAGCGTGGCGTAGGCGGCGGTGCCGTACCGCTCGGCCAGCAGATGCGGCAGGGTGATGGTCCCGACACCGAACCCGAACCCGAACAGCAGCACGCAGCCGACCGCGCCCGGCACCGACCGTCCCGCCGGCGGCAGCAGCAGGGCGGCGGCGCCCTGGAGGGTGAAGACCGTGGCGGCGACGAGCGCGGCGGGCGCGCGACGTTGCAGGCCCGTGGTGACCAGCCGGCCCGTCACCGACAGCACTCCCAGCAATCCGGCCAGCGCCGCGGCGAGGACCGGCGGGTGTCCCAACTGGACGAGATAGCTGATCAGCAGCACCGCGATCACGGCCACCGCGCCGCCGTGCGCGGTGAACGCGGCCACCAGCAGCCAGAACGGCCGTGCCCGGGTGGCCGTCCTGACGATGTCCGCCCGCCTCGCCGACGCGGCGGGCCGGTGGCGCGTGGCGGCCCGGCGGCGCAGCACGAACGCGTGCAGCGGGATCGCGGCCCCACCGTAGACCAGGGCGAGGACGACCAGCGCCGGCCGCCAGCCGTGCCGCTCCACCAGCAGCCCGGTCAGCGGGAGGAAGATCGCCGAGGCGAAGCCCGCGACCATCGTGACCCCCAGCAGGGCGTTCGCCCGCTCCTTGCCGTCGAACCAGCTCACGACGACGGCCAGCGCGGGTTCGTACAGCACCATCGCGCAGGCGACGCCGATGGCGGTGAACACCGCGTAGAGCTGGGGCAGGCTGTCCACCCGCGACCAGGCCAGGACGGCGGCCGTACCGAGGACCGAGCCCGCGGTCATCAGCCCGCGGCCCCCACGAGCGTCGAGGACCCGGCCGACCAGCGGCGCGCACAGGGCGGTGATCAGCACCGAGAGGGTGAGCGCCGCCGCGACCTGCGGGCCGCCGGCCCGCAGGTCGCGGGCCATGGGGGCGAGGAAGACGGAGAAGGCGTAATAGAGCACGCCGTAGCCGATGGTCTGCGTGACGGCCAGCGCGGCGACGATCCGGCGCCCGTGGCCGCGACGCGGACGGCCGCCGCCCGCGTCACCCGGGGAGGCGGCCCCGGCGGGGGTCATGAGCGACCGCCGGAACGGAAGCGGGGGTGCGGCCCCTCCCGGGCGACGGTGGAGCGCCCGTCCGCCACGTGCCCGTCCGGCGCGGTGGGGTGTCCGGTGGGAGGTCCGGTGGGGTGTCCGGTGGGGTGACGGGCCGACACGGCTGGGTCTCCGGCCGAGCGGTCCAGGTGCCGCCGGGCCAGCCTGGCCAGCGCCGCGTCCAGGGGCTGGACGCGCCCGGGCAGCCGCCGCGCACCGTCCCACCATGTGACGGCGCTGATCTCAGCGCCGGGGACGAAACCGTCGTAGGCCACCACGGCGCCGGTCACGCGGGCGGCGTAGAGCGCCGCGTACTCGATCCGCCGTCCGGCGCCGAGAGCGAACCGGGCGTAACCGGCGAAGGTCAGGTCTTCGACCTGCCGGCCGGTCTCCTCGCGCAGCTCCCGTACGGCCGCCTGCCGCGGCGTCTCCCCCGGATCGATCAGCCCGCCCGGCAGCTCCCAGCGCGCCCGTTCCCGGTTGAAGACCAGCAGGAGCAGGTCACCGTGCCACAGCGCGGCCAGCGCCAGCGGCATGGGGGCGTCGTCGCGCCGGACCGGCTCACCGGCCGGGTGGAAGGCCAGCAGCGCGTTGCCGTCCTCGTCCATGGCGAGGGGGTGGTCCATGGCCCTCCTCCCGGAGCGGCTTCGGCGCGGTCATCCGCCAGGTCCGCCCGCACGGCGAGCGAAGTCTCCTGTCACGTAAGGGTGGAGCTCAGGGTCGTGCGCGGGGCGCCGTCGCTTCGAGACGCCGGCGGCGGAGCTGTTCGGCGAACTCCCTGGCCATGGCGAGCTGCTCGCGCAGCCTCTCGGCGCGGTCGGCCACCGCCCGCTCGAACAGGTGCAGCCGCCCGCCCAGGGTCGGGTCGTCGTCGCCGGCCGCGATCCGGTCGGTGATGTCGAGCAGGTCGCGCATCTCCTCCAGGCTGAACCCGAGCGGCTTCATCCGCTTGATGAGGGCGAGCCGGTCGATGTCGGTCTCGCCGTAGAGGCGGAAACCGCCGGACGTGCGCCCGGGGACGACCAGGCCGACCTCCTCGTAGTGCCGGATCGTGCGCAGCGACAAGCCGAGCCGCTCGGCCACCTCGCCGATCCGGACCAGCCCCTCGGCCATCGCGCTCCTCCCCCTCGTCGCAGCCGGCTCTCGCCTCCTCACCGGCGCTGGAGGCGTGCGGGGGGTGCTTGTGGGCCTGCAGCGGGTGAGCACGCGGCGAAGCGGAACCCCGCTGGCAGGCCGCGATCAACCCTACTCTCACGTGAGAGGAGAGGGGAAGGCCCGCACGCGGCGTCAGTGGTGACCTTGGCGGGGGTGTCCGCATACCGGGAGCTTGCCCACGCTGGGCGATCATCGTCGTGTGCTGGACAGGCGGCGGTTCCTGGCGTTGGGCCTGACGGCCGGTCTGCCCTCCCTGGTCAGATCGCCGTCGTGGGCTGATCCGTTCACGCTGGGCGTCGCCAGCGGCGACCCGTCCCCCGACGGTTTCGTGTTGTGGACCCGGCTGGCGCCCGTGCCGCTGGCCGAGGACGGGCTCGGCGGGATGCCCGCCGCCGCGGTGCCGGTGCACTGGCAGGTGGCGACCGATCCGGGCTGCACCCGCGTCGTCCGCCAGGGCTCCCAGGACGCGGTCCCCGAGTGGGCGTTCAGCGTGCACGTCGAGGTCGCGGGGCTGCGGCCGGACAGCGAGTACTGGTACCGGTTCAGGGCGGGCCCGTACGAGTCGGCCGTCGGGCGGGCCGTGACCGCTCCCGCGCCGGGCTCGCCGGCCCGGCCGCTGCGCCTGGCGGTGGCCTCGTGCGCCAACTACCAGCACGGGTACTTCACCGCCTACGCCGGGCTCGCCGGCGAGCGGCCCGACCTGGTGCTGCACCTGGGCGACTACATCTACGAGCAGGGCTCCGACCGGGAGGTGGAGCCGGGCGGCAACGTGCGCGCGCACGAGGGCCCCGAGGCGGTCACCCTGGCCGGGTACCGGCTGCGGCACGCCCTCTACAAGACCGACCCCGACCTGCGGGCCGCGCATGCCGCCGCGCCCTGGCTGGCCGTCATGGACGATCACGAGGTGGTCAACAACTGGACCGGCCTGGTCCCGGCGGAGCGGCGCGCGGCGGCCTTCCGCGCCTACTACGAGCACATGCCGCTGCGCCCGAGCGCCCGGCCGGACGGTCCGGCCATGCGGCTGTACCGGCGGCTGCCGTGGGGCGACCTGGTCACCTTCCACCTGCTGGACGCCCGCCAGCACCGCGATCCGCACCCGTGCGGCCACGGCTACGCCTCCTGCCCCGAGCCCCTGCCCGCCGGGCACAGCATGATCGGGGCGGACCAGGAGAGCTGGCTGCTGGACGGCTTCCGCCGGTCCCGCGCCCGCTGGGACCTCGTCGGCCAGCAGGTCTTCTTCGGCCGCCGGGACCGCGACCCCGGCCCCGGCCTGGTGGTTCGGCAGGACGCGTGGGACGGCTACGCCGACTGCCGCACCCGCGTCACCGACGGCTGGCTGCGGGCCGGCGTCCGCAACGCCGTGGTGCTCACCGGGGACGTGCACGCGCACTGGGCGGGGAACCTGGCGCTCGACTACGACGACCCGGCCTCCCGGATCGCCGGGACGGAGTTCGCGGTGACCTCGATCAGCAGCGGCGGCGACGGCCATGACGCCGATCCGGCCGATGACGCGCTGCTGGACGGCAACCCGCACCTGCGTTTCCATCTGCGCCGGCGCGGTTACCTCCTGCTGGACGTGCGGCCCGGCTCCCTGACCGCCGATCTCAAGGTCGTGCCGTACGTGAGCGCGCCGGGCGCCCCGGTCAGGAGCGCGGCCACGTTCACCGTCGCCGACGGGGTGCCGGGGCTGCCCGCCCCGGGGTGACCGGGGTCAGGCGCGCGACTCGCGCCAGCGCTTGAAGAGGTCGTGGCCGGTCACGGCCAGCACGCCGAGCGCCGAGACGGTGGCGAACGCGTCGGGCGCCATCAGCCCGCCGACCTCCGTCAGGAAGGCGGGGTTGAAGAACCGTCCGCTGTACAGGATCCAGGCCAGGGGCAGGGCGAACAGCGCGCCGGCGGCCGCGTGCGCGGCGACCAGCGGGGTCGTCCATCGGCCGGCGGCGATCCGGACCAGGCCGAGCACGACCTGGGCGGCCAGGCCGGCGAGGACGGGCCAGATCCAGCCCGACCACAGGGCGGGGTCGAGAACCGGCAGCCGCTCGCCGCCGTCGGCCGCGTACGGCTTGGCGAGGTGCTGCCAGACGATCAGCCCGAGCAGCAGCGCGTCCACCACCACGCCGCCGATCGCGGCGCCGCGCCTGCCCGGTCCGGGGACGTCGGGCAGGTCGTCGGGTGTCCAGGCCGCGCCGCGGGTCACGCCGCGCCCGCCGAACCGTTCGACCAGCGCGAACAGCACCGTCAGCCAGGCGATGAGCTGGGCGCCGACCGTGAGGACCGCGCCGAGGCCGGAGCCGATCACCGACCCGAGGTCGTGGCCGTCGAGGACGTCGGCCACCACCGTGACCACGGTGACGATCGGCAGCACGGTGGCCAGCAGGACGGTGAGCAGGCGGACGTAGGCGGGGTAGAGGCCGGCCCCGATCAGGGCGAGCGGCCGGTCGGCGTAGCGGGCGGCGAGCCGGATCGGGTCGCCCATCTCGGTGAGCACTTCGCGCTCCGCCGCGCCGTGCCCGGCCGGCTCGCGCGCCTCGATGGTGTCGGCGATCGTGGCGCGTAGCTCGTCGGCGACGTCTTCGCGCTGGTCGGCCGGGATCCGCCGTACGACCTCGTGCACGTAGCGCTCGGTCAGCGTGTTGGGGGCCATCAGCCTTCCTTGGTCAGTCGTGAGATCGAGGTGACGAGGTCCCGCCACTCCCGCACCAGGCGGGCGCGCACCAGGGAGCCCTCCGGGCTGACCCGGTAGAACTTCCGCGGCCGGGACTCGTCGGTGTTCCATTCGCTGGCGAGCAGGCCCTGCTTCTCCAGCCGGCGCAGCAACGGGTAGAGGGTGTTGCCGTCGACGGTGACCCCGGCGTCGTTGAGCGTCTCCAGCAGCGCGTAGCCGTACTGCGGCTCCTCCAGCAGGGCCAGGCAGGCGAGCACGACCGTGCCGCGGCGCAGCTCCTGGGCCTGGGTGAGGATCAGCTCTTCTGAGGTCACGCGTCACACGATACTGTGCGGCACACACTAATGTCCATGGCACGCCGTCCGTTGGGGTGATGTGGTTGGGTTTGTCCTAGTTCGGGCACGATGGCTGCCGGGGGAAGGAGCGCGTCATGACGTTCGCGATAGGCGGCGACCTGACGGTCCACCGGCTCGGGTACGGCGCCATGCAGCTCACCGGCCCCGGCGTCTGGGGGCCGCCGCGAGACCACGACGAGGCCGTCCGGGTGCTGCGGCGCGCGGTCGAGCTGGGCGTCGACCTCATCGACACCGCCGACTCCTACGGCCCGTACGTGTCCGAGGAGCTGATCAAGGAGGCGCTGCACCCGTACCCGGAGGGTCTGGTCATCGCCACGAAGGCGGGGCTGGTGCGCACCGGCCCGGACCGGTGGCTGCCGGTGGGACGCCCGGAGTACCTGCGCCAGGAGGCCGAGATGAGCCTGCGCCGCCTCGGCGTGGACCGCCTCGACCTGTTCCAGTTACACCGCGTCGACCCCGCCGTGCCGCTCGCCGACCAGCTCGGCGTCTTCACCGAGCTGCAGAAGGAGGGCAAGGTGCGGCACATCGGCCTGTCGGAGGTGTCGGTCGAGGAGATCGAGCAGGCCCGCCGGCACGCCGAGATCGCCACCGTGCAGAACCTCTACAACCTCACCAACCGGCAGTCCGAGGCGGTGCTGGACCACTGCGAGGCCGAGGGGATGGGGTTCATCCCCTGGTTCCCGATCGCCACGGGACAGCTCGCCAGGCCCGGCGGCCCGCTCGCCGCGCTGTCCCAGGAGACCGGCGCCACCCCGGCTCAGCTCGCGCTGGCGTGGCTGCTGCGCCGCTCCCCCGTCATGCTGCCCATCCCCGGCACGTCGTCGGTGAGCCATCTGGAGGAGAACCTCGCCGCCGCCGGCGTCACCCTGACGGCGGAGCAGTACACCAACATGTCACGCCTGGCCTGACCTCCCGGGGCGGAGGCTCGGGACCAACGGAAACCTTCTCGCCCTTCTGATGCGAGAAATACCCACAAATCCGAGAGAAGTCCGCCGCAGTTGGGTTTTTCTCCGTCCCGGCCATATACCTTTCGCACCGCGCCCCCGCCGTCCCGGTCCGCCTCCCTCCGCTGCTCCTACGCTGTCTCCGTCCTGAGGCGGCGGCGAGGGGAGGACGGGTGCTGGGCCTGCACGACTGCCTGACCGAGGTCATGGCCATACCGGGAGCGTTGGACGCGATGCTGCTGGACCAGACCAGCGGCATGGCGGTCCTCGCCAGCGGGGCGCCCGACGGCGTCGACACCGAACGCTCCGCGGCCGCCCTGACCGAGACGCTCCGGGCCACCGTGGACGGGCTGGCGCGTTCGTGCCCGGGAGACACGGTCCGCATCGACGACATGCTCGTCACCACCGACCACGGGCACCACCTGCTCAGGCTGATGGAGACCGCCTTCGAGGGGCCGCTCGTCATCTACGTACGGCTCGACCTGGACCGGGCGAACGTCGCGCTGGCGCGGTTCCGCCTGCAGCACATCTCGACCCGGTTGCTGGCGTGACCCATGGCCGCACTCGACACGCTGCTGTCCGGACTGGCTCAGGAGCGCTCCACGGGGGCGCTCCGGGTCGGCCGGGCCGGGACGGTCTTCCTCGACGAGGGCCGGGTGACGTACATGGAGTGCGCCCACACCCCCGGCGTCGAGCGGATCCTCGCGGCGCGCGGCCGGATGCCGGAGGCGGCGCTGCGCCGGTTCCAGAGCGACGGCGGCAGCGAGCGGCTGCTCGCCGAGGGGCCCGTCACGCTGGGCGAGCTGCAGTTCTGCGTGCTGGGCGCCGTCCTGGACGCCGCCTTCTTCCTGCTGCCGTCGTCCGGGACGCGGCCGAAGTTCCGTCCCGGCGAGCGGCACTGGCTGGGCGGCTGCTGGTTCTTCGACGTGCGGGGCCTCGTGCGGGAGTGCGCGCGCCGCCGGGCCCACCTGGCGCGGACCTGGCCGTCGGCCGACGTGGACGCCGCACCGGTACGGCCGGTCCCGCGGCTGGCCGGGCAGGGCGTCACGCTCAGCCGGGTGCAGTGGGAGGTGGTCACCCACGCCGACCACGAGCTGACGCCGCTCGAACTCGCCCGGCGGCTGGGCCGGTCCGGATACTCGGTCCTGCTGGCCGTACGGGAGCTTGCGGCGGCGGGGCTGCTGGTGCCGACGCCGCCCGGGGAGGACCGTCCGGCGCTGCCGAAGCGCTCCCGGCAGGCGGCCCGGGCGAAAAGCGGCCCGGGTGACGGGCCGGGGTCCGCGGCGAGGGCGGACTCCGGACCCGGACCCGGACCTGGAGCCGGGCTCATCGGGCCGGCCGTGACGGCGGATCCAGCGGACCTGGAGCTGCTGATGCGGCTGAAGAAGGCCCTGGAGGAGCTGTCATGAGGTTCGCCCAGAGGTTGTCGCTGAGAAGGAGGCCGCCGGTGGAGCTCCGTGACGAGCTGCTGCGGGAGGAGGTGCTGCGGGAGATGGTCCTCCTGCGCGAGCGCACTCCGGACATCACCGGCAGCGTGGCCTGCACGGTGGACGGGCTGCCCCTCGCCTGCGATCTCGCCGCTCGCGAGGGCGACCGGACGGCCGCGCTGACGGCCGCACTGGTCGCGATGAGCAGGCGCATGCTCTCCCTGTCCGGCAGGGGCGATCTCCAGGAGACGCTCATCTCGGGCAGCGCCGGGTTCGCCGCGTTCTACGCCGCGGGCCCCACGATCGTCCTCACAGTCCTGGCCCGGCCCGGCACGAACCTCGGGCTGCTCCGGCTGGAGGGGCACAAGACGGCGGCCACCGTGGCCGCCATCGCAGCACGGATCCGATGACCGTCACGAAAACGGAGGAAAGCATGGCCAGCATGGACGTCTCCCTCAAGGAGATGATGGGGATCGACGGCTCGCTCGGCGCGGCGGTCGTGGACCACGGCAGCGGCATGACGCTGGGCGCCCTCGGCGGCTCGAAGGAGCTGGACCTGCAGGTCGCGGGCGCCGGCAACACGGAGGTGGTCAAGGCCAAGCTGCGCACGATGGACTCGCTCGGGCTGAAGGACGCGATCGAGGACATCCTGATCACGCTCGGCACGCAGTACCACATCATCCGGCCGATCAGCGGGCGCGGCGGCAAGGGCCTGTTCCTCTACCTCGCGCTCGACCGGAACCGGGCCAACCTGGCGCTGGCCCGCCACCAGCTCCGCTCCATCGAGGAGAAACTGGACGTCTAGGCCGCCCGGGGGCGCGCCCCGCGGTGTCGCCCCCGACGCCCGCTCAGGCCTGGATCAGCGTGAACAGCCCGGCTGCCACGAGCGCGACCGCCCACATGCGGTCCACGTTGAACCAGGCCCGGCGCAGGACGGTCAGGCCGGCCACCTCGTAGACGGTGACCGCCACCACGGCCGAGACCACGACCATCCCCACCGTGTGCAGGGCCGCGACGCCCAGCCCGGCGGTGACCGACTGGGCGGCGTGCGTCAGGTGGCCGGCGTGCTCCTGCCCGGCGGGCCGCAGGCCGGTGAACACCGGGATCAGCATCAGCCCGGCGCCGTGCGCCGACGACATGAGGAACGACCAGCCGGCGAGCTGCGGCAGCGACAGCCGCATGCCCACCCAGCGGAAGTGCCGCTTCGACAGCAGCCGCCACAGGCCGAACCCCACCAGCACCACGCCGCCCGCGATCGACAGCACGGTCGCCGTGGTGAGCGAGCCGGTGACGCCGACCACGACCGCGACCAGCGCGACGGACCCCAGATGCCCGGCCGCGATGGCCGGCAGGGACGCGAGCAGCTTGTCCCTGCTTCGTTCCTGCAGGCCGCGGGCGACCGCGAACAGCCAGCCCATGGCCGGGTTGAGGCCGTGGAAAGCGCCCAGCAGCAGGGCCGTCGCGATCGTCATGGTCGGCGGATCGTCACGGATAGCAGTAGGAGTCGGACGACGCGTCGCCGCCCTGCAGCCTGACCTGGTGCGCGCGCAGGCCGCGGAAGTCGTCGCCGTGCGGGAAGAACCGCTCGTCGAAGGTGAACGGCCCGGTGTCGACCTTGGCCAGCCAGGCCCCGACGCCTTCGGGGTAGAACTGGTCGTCCCAGGCGCCGTACAGGGAGTTGCTCACGTAGAGGCGCCGGCCGTCCCTGCTGACCTCGATCATCTGCGGCCCGCCGCGCAGCCGTTCTCCGCCGGCCGGGTGCGGCTCGCCGCGCACGATGCCGCCGATGCGCAGGGAGCCGATCTCCACCGGTTTGAACGGGTCGCCGACGTCGAACTGCTTGAGCTCCCCGGTGCCCCAGCAGGAGACGTAGAGCCGCTGGTCGTCCACCGAGAGGTCGATGTCCGTGACCAGCGGCGGCACCGCGCCGAACGGCTTGAGCACGTCCGGCAGGTCAGCGGGGTCGGCCGGTTCGGCGGGGATGTCGATGACCTTGCGCGCCTGCCAGCGGCCGTCCTCGTGGAACCAGGTCCACACCGAGGCCGACAGGTCCTCGACGCTGGTGACGACGCCGACGAACCCGTAGGTCCGGGTCGGGTCGTGGGCGGGACGCAGTTCGAGCGGCATCTGGTACTGGTCGCCGAGGTCCACCTCCTGCAGGTGGCGGCGCTTGCGCAGGTCCCAGAAGTGCAGCCGGTGCCCGTACCTGCGGCCGAGCAGCAGCTCCCCCACCACGCCGTTCTCGATCATGGATGGGGTGCCCCACTCGGAGGTGATCACCACGTCGTGGTTGATGTGCCACCAGAAGTCGTAGGCGAGGTACTGCGGGCCCCGGTCCATCTCCCACCGGCCGAGCACCTCGAACGACTGGTGGTCGAGGACGGCGATCCCGCCCGGGCCGTCCTGGCCGTCGGCGCCGCCGAGCGCGGAGACGTACAGGCCCTCGGGGCCGCAGTGCACGGTGTGCGGGCGGGAGTAGCCGGCTCGGCGGGCCAGTTCCTCGGCCTCGACCACCTTGACGATCTCCGGGCTGACCCGGTCCTTGGTGTCGAGGATGTAGATGCGCGAGGAGCGGATGCCGGGCACGACGAGGTAGCGGCGCTCGACGTGCGGGTGCGGGGCGTACGGGCACAGGGCGCTGCTGCAGGCGTTCCAGCCGAAGTGGTGCAGCTCGTCGCCCGTGGTCGGCAGCTCGGTCCAGCCGGCCACGCCGCCGTAGCCGGGCGAGTCGGGATCGGTGTCCAGGACGGCGATGGCGTCCGGCCGGGCCGCCTGGCGGTCGAACGCGGCGACGTAGGCGTACCGCTCCGCCGGCGCGGCGGCGGCGTCGCGCGGGGAGGGGTAGAAGGTGGGATCCGGTGTCCAGAGCGCCATTCCTCCATGCTTTCCCCCTCACCTACCGAGTCAATAGGTATGGGGGTT
Organism: Nonomuraea sp. NPDC047897; assembly: GCF_043204415.1. Taxonomy (NCBI): domain Bacteria; kingdom Bacillati; phylum Actinomycetota; class Actinomycetes; order Streptosporangiales; family Streptosporangiaceae; genus Nonomuraea; species Nonomuraea sp. NPDC047897. The sequence goes on from NZ_JBIDCC010000015.1 coordinate 154,294, forward strand.
TCGGGGGCCAAACATGACACACCTGCGGAGATCGACTTCATTGACGCGGAGCTGACACCCGACCTGTCAGGCTGCACGCTGATCGGCCGGTCAATTCCATCCGTAGCAATCGAAAGAGGGTCACATGAGACGTGCGCTATCTGCCGCCATCATCGCGTTGGCGGCATTCGGGGGCACAGCCGCGATGTCCGCTCCCGCGTTCGCCGCGAGCACCTCCGGCGACGAACCCATCGTCATCACGAGCGACCAGCTCACTCCCCGGGAGTGCCGTGACCTCGTCGTGTACGAGAACGGCGAACGCCACGTCGTCCACCGCAGGGCCGGCCACGACGACTGCCGGCCGCACCGGAAGGTGCGGTGCGGGACCGAACTGGTCGACCACCGCACGGCCGGCCGCTGGGAGGTCCGCTTCCGCGACCGGAGGGGCGTCGTGCACACGCGCGAGTTCCGGCACCGGGCCGACGCCGACCGTTTCGTGGCGCGGAACGCGCGGGTCGTCAAGAAGGACAGGCACGTCATCAGGTGGATCGGCTGCTCGCACCGCTGAACCGCCGACCGGGGCGCCCCCGGGGCGGGGGCGCCTTCCGCCGTCAGCGACGGGCCGGGCGCATGCGGCGGGTCAGGGCGACACCCGCCGCCACCCCTCCCGCCGCCAGGACCGCCAGGGCCGTCAGGCCGACGATCGGCAGGCCGTCGGGCGAGGCGCCGGCCGCGACCCGCGCGGCGGGGGTGGGCGACCAGGTGAGAGGCGGGTGGGTCGGCGGGGGGCCGGCGGTGCCGAGCGCGGCGAGCAGGGCACGGGTGACCATGGGGGCGTCGGCGGAGAGCCGCAACGGCCGGCCGCCGGCCGGGACGGTCAGGTTGCCCGAGCAGCTCGACGTGGTCAGCGCCTCCCCGTCGGCATGGGCGAAGATCAGGTAACGTTCGCCCACCCGGAACTCGAACCCGCAGGCCGGCCCCTCCACCCGGCTGGACACCTCCGCCAGCAGCCCCACCTCGCCCTTGTAGACATGGTCGGCGCGCAGGGTGGCGGTGACCTTCCCGCCGTCCTCCGTCGGTTCGACCAGCCGCACCTCGGTGGCCCTACCGGTGAAGACGGCCGCCGCCTCGGCCACCCGTTGCTTCGGGGTGAGCCGGGCGCAGGAGCAGGCCACGGCCGGGCCGGCGGTGATGGTCAGCATGCCCGCCAGCAGCGCGAGCACGAGGAGGATGCGCGACGTCATGTCCCTCCACACGTGTGCCGCGCGAAGGTGGTTCACCCACGGCGTGTGACGATGGGCTGATGGCGGACACGATGACGGCGTGGGTGGTACGGCGGCCCGGCCCGATGGCGACGCGGCCCCTTGAGCGGGTGCGGCTGCCCGTGCCCGAGCCCGGCCCCGGCGAGGTGCTGATCCGGGTGGAGGTGTGCGCGGTCTGCCGCACCGACCTGCACCTGGCCGAGGGCGACCTGGCCCCGCGCCGGCCGGGCACCGTCCCCGGCCACGAGGTGGTCGGCCGCGTCGTGGCGCACGGCCCGTCGGCCGCCGGAGCCGGGCGGCTCGCCGTGGGCGCCCGGGTGGGAGTGGCGTGGCTGCGCTCCACCTGCGGCGTCTGCCGCTACTGCGCGCGCGGCGCCGAGAACCTGTGCCCGCGCTCCCGCTACACCGGCTGGGACGCCGACGGCGGCTACGCCGAGTTCCTGGCCGCGCCGGCGGGCTTCGTCCACCCGCTGCCCGAGGGCCGGCCGGCCGAGGAGCTGGCGCCGCTGCTGTGCGCGGGCATCATCGGCTACCGGGCGCTGCTGCGGGCCGAGCTGCCGCCCGGCGGCCGGTTGGGCGTGTACGGGTTCGGGGCGTCGGCCCACCTGACCGCGCAGGTGGCCATCGCGCGGGGCGCCACCGTGCACGTGCTGACGCGGGCGGCCGAGGCGCGCAGGCTGGCGCTGAAACTGGGGGCCGCCTCGGCGGGCGACGCGTACGACACGCCGCCCGAACCGCTGGACGCCGCCATCCTGTTCGCGCCGGTGGGCGACCTGGTGCCGGTGGCGCTGGCAGCCCTGGACCGGGGCGGCACGCTGGCCGTCGCCGGCATCCACCTGACCGACATCCCGTCGCTGGACTACCAGGAGCACCTGTTCCAGGAGCGGACGCTGCGCAGCGTCACGGCCAACACCCGGGCCGACGGCCGTGCCCTCCTGGAGCACGCCGCCCGCCATCCCCTGCGGGTGTCCACCGTGCCGTACGCGCTGGACGAGGCGGACCGCGCGCTGGCCGACCTGGCGGCCGACCGCGTCACCGGCGCGGCCGTCCTGCGCGCCGGCGGCTGAGAGCCCGCACCCGGGACAGGTCCCCCGCGCCGCCGCCGCGACCCAACTCCCCTGCTCGGGAGGGCTCGCGCCGGTTTCTTAACAGGGATTCACGCGCTTCGGCACACCCTTTCGAGCTGCCGTCATGACGTGTTCGCCGTCTGTTCACTTTCGGACGTTTTCCTGTGATTGCACCGAGAACGGATCTCACTACGGAGAAGGAACACACCCGTGACCAGTGGACAGCGCCGCCTCAGCGCCGTGGCGACGGCCGCCGTCGTTGTGGCCCTTTCCGCCGCTTGTGGCGGCACCAACACCTCCACGCAGTCGGGGGAGAGCACCACGGCGGCCTCCCAGGGCGCCGGCGCCGAGCTCGCGGGCCAGGTCAAGGCTGACGGCTCCAGCACGGTGGCCCCCCTGACCAGCGCCGCCGCGGAGTTCTTCTCCGAGGAGCAGCCGAAGATCAACGTGACGGTCGGCACCTCCGGCACCGGTGGTGGTTTCGAGAAGTTCTGCAACGGCGAGACGGACATCGCCGACGCCTCCCGCCCGATCAAGGACGAGGAGAAGGCGGCCTGCGAGGCGAAGGGCGTCAAGTTCACCGAGCTGACCGTCGCCACCGACGCGCTCACCGTCGTGGTCAACAAGGAGAACACCTGGGCCAAGTGCCTGACCACGGACCAGCTCAAGAAGATGTGGGAGCCCGGCGCCGAGGGCAAGGTCACGAGCTGGAAGCAGGTGGACGCCAAGTTCCCGGACGAGCCGCTGAAGCTGTTCGGTCCCGGCACCGACTCCGGCACGTTCGACTACTTCACCGACGAGATCAACGGTGAGGAGGGCGCGAGCCGCAAGGACTACAGCCCCAGCGAGGACGACAACGTCATCGTCCAGGGTGTGACCGGCTCCAAGGGCGGCCTCGGCTACTTCGGCTTCACCTACTTCGAGGAGAACGCCGACAAGCTGATGGCCGTGGAAATCGACTCCGGCAAGGGCTGCGTCGCGCCGAGCGCGGCGACCGCCCAGGACGGCACCTACACCCCGCTGGCGCGGCCGCTGTTCATCTACCCGTCGGCCGCCGCCGCCAAGCGGCCCGAGGTCGCGGCGTTCCTCGACTACTTCGTCACCAACAACGACAAGATCGCGAAGGACGCCAAGTACATCCCGCTCAACTCCGAGCAGCAGGCCAAGCTCACCACCGACCTCGCGACCCTGAAGTCGCAGGCGTAAGCATGGCGGCCCCCCACAACGCGACCGTGCCCGGGACTCCCCAGTCCCTGGCGCGGTCGCGCCCGCGTTACGGCGAGCAGGCGATCAAGGCGGTCCTCATGCTGGCCGCCCTCCTGTCGGTCGCCACCACCATCGGCATCGTGGTCTCGCTCCTGGAGCCCACGATCGCCTTCTTCGGCGAGGTCAGCGCGGTGGAGTTCTTCACCTCCACCAGTTGGGGACCGCTGTTCGAGCCGCCGCACTACGGCGTGCTGCCCCTGGTCAGCGCGACGCTGATCACGACGGGCATCGCGATCGTGGTGGCCGTGCCCCTCGGGCTGGGCGCCGCCATCTACCTGTCGGAGTACGCCAAGCCGAAGGTGCGCAAGTTCTTCAAGCCCATGCTGGAGGTGCTGGCCGGCATCCCGACCGTGGTCTTCGGCTTCTTCGCGCTGACGTTCGTCACGCCGCTGCTCCGGAGCGTCATGCCGTTCGAGATCGAGATCTTCAACGCGCTGTGCGCGGGTCTCGTCGTCGGCTTCATGATCATCCCGATCGTGGCCTCGCTGTCGGAGGACGCGATGGCGGCGGTGCCGAACGGGCTGCGCGAGGGCTCCTACGCGCTGGGCGCCTCCAAGATGACCACGTCGCTGCGCGTGGTGCTGCCCGCGGCCTTCTCCGGCATCGTCGCGGCCGTCATCCTCGCGATCTCGCGCGGCGCCGGCGAGACGATGATCGTCTACATCGCCGGTGGCGGCCAGCCGAACTTCACCTTCGACGTGGGCAAGGCGATGCAGACCATGGCGGCCTTCATCGCCGCGGCCGGCTCCGGCGACGTGCCGGTCGGCACCGTCGACTACCACACCATCTTCGCGGTCGGCTCGCTGCTGTTCGTGATGACGTTCGCGATGAACTACCTCAGCGTGCGGCTGGTGCGCAGGTACCGGGAGGTGTACGAGTAATGGCCGTTCTCTCGACGCCGCGCTCCGCCGTGCAACTGGCGAGCAAGGGAACCCCGGTCAGGGAACACCTGTTCAGGACGCTGCTGCTCGCCAGCCTGGCCATCGCGTTCGTCTTCCTGGTGGCCCTGCTGTCGTACGTGTTCGTGGAAGGGTGGCCGCGGCTCGACCCCCGCCTGTGGGAGAACATGCCGTCGATCCGCAACCCCGACATCGCGGGCGCGCAGTCGGCGATCACGGGCACGCTCTGGGTCATCTCGCTCACCGCGGTGTTCACCCTCCCGACGGGCATCGCCGCGGCGATCTACCTGGAGGAGTACGCCGACAAGACCCGCTGGTACAACCGGGTCATCGAGCTCAACATCCAGAACCTGGCCGCCATCCCGTCGATCGTCTACGGCATCCTCGGCCTCGGCATCATCGCCCGCACGCTCGGCCTCGGGTTCAGCGTGATCACCGCGTCGCTCACCCTAGGGCTGCTGGTGCTGCCCATCGTGATCATCGCGTCGCGGGAGGCCATCCGCGCCGTGCCGCCCTCCATCCGCGAGGGCTCGCTGGCGTTGGGGGCGACGCAGTGGCAGACGATCTCCCGCCAGGTGCTGCCCGCCTCGATCCCCGGCATCGCGACCGGCTCGATCCTCGCCCTGTCGCGGGCGATCGGCGAGGCGGCCCCGCTCCTCATGCTGGGCGCGGTGTCGTTCATCCGCTTCAACCCGGACGGGATCTTCGCCAGCTACACCGTGCTGCCGATCCAGATCTTCAACTGGATCTCGCAGTCGCGCGAGGGCTTCCACATCCTGGCCGCGGCGGCGATCGTGATCCTGCTGGTGATCCTGCTGCTCATGAACTCCGTCGCCATCTGGCTCCGTAACCGCTACCAGAAGCGCTGGTGAAGAAATGACTGAGATTGGAACGTCCATGCCGAACGTCACGGTCCGGGGGCCGGAGGCGCCGCGCACCATCGAGTCCCTCGACCCCGTCTTCACCGTCAAGAACCTCAGCGTCTACTACGGCGACTACGAGGCCGTGCGCGGCGTCGACATGCTCATCGGCAACCGTGAGATCACCGCGATGATCGGCCCGTCCGGCTGTGGCAAGAGCACCGTGCTGCGCTGCTTCAACCGGATGAACGACCTCATCCCCGGCGCCCGCGCCGCCGGCACAATCCAGTACCACGGTGAGGACCTCTACGGCGACCACGTGGACCCCATCGAGGTGCGCCGCCGCATCGGCATGGTCTTCCAGAAGCCCAACCCCTTCCCCAAGTCGATCTACGACAACATCGCCTACGGCCCCAAGGTCAACGGGCTGAAGGGCAAGATGGACGACATCGTCGAGGAGGCGCTGACCAAGGCGGCGCTGTGGGACGAGGTCAAGGGCAAGCTCAAGCAGAACGCCCTGTCGCTGTCCGGCGGCCAGCAGCAGCGCCTGTGCATCGCGCGGGCCATCGCGGTCAAGCCCGAGGTCATCCTCATGGACGAGCCCTGCTCGGCTCTCGACCCGATCGCCACCACCAAGATCGAGGACCTGATGCAGGAGCTGGCGCACGACTACACGATCGTGATCGTCACCCACAACATGCAGCAGGCCGCCCGCGTCTCGCACCGCACCGCGTTCTTCACCGCCGAAGTGGACGACGCCGGCGTGCGGCACGGCCGCCTGGTCGAGTTCGACGAGACCAGCCGCATCTTCACCAACCCGTCCGACAAGCGCACCGAGGATTACATCACCGGACGCTTCGGGTGACCCCACGCCGCAGAGGAGGACCCGGCTGATGCGTCCGCAGGCGACACTCGCAGGGGACGAGGAGGCCCGCAACGGCGCGGCCCCGGCGCGCGCCCGGCAGACGCCGGGTGCGCCCGTGTTGCTGGTGGCCGACCCCGACACCACGGGCGTCCGGGAACTCACCGACGCGCTGGGCCGCGAGGGCGTCGAGGTGACCGGTGTCGCCGACGGCGCCCAGGCGCTGCTCCAGGCGGGGGCGTTGCAGCCGGACGTGGTGCTGGTCAGCGCCACCATCCCGCTGGTCGGCCCGGTCGACTTCGTCCGGGCGCTGCGGGCCAGCCGGACCATGCCGGTGCTGCTGGGCGTCGGAGAGGGGCACGCGGAGCTGGCCGTGCAGGCGCTGTCGGCGGGGGCGACAGCGTGCGTGGCGCGGCCGTACCGGGTGCACGAACTGCTGCCGCTCGTGCAGGCCGCCGCGTCGGGCGAGCCCGGCGCGGGCCGGCCGCTCGTCATCGGCAACGTGGAGCTCGACATCGGCGCCTACCAGGTGCGGGTCGGCGGCGAGACCGTGCACCTGCCGCTGCGCGAGTTCGAGCTGCTGCTCTACCTGATGCGCAACATCGACCGGACGGTCACCCGCGAGCAGATCATGCGGCACGTGTGGCACTCCTCGGCCGACACGGTCGCCACCAACACGATCGCCGTGCACGTCAAGAGGCTGCGCGCACGGCTCGGCGACACGGATGACACGATGATCCAGACAGTCCGGGGCGTCGGCTACCGGCTGGTCACGCCCACGAACCGCTGAGCGGCGGCCCGGCGGTCCGCCATGCCGCCGCATCCGAGCTCGGCCGGCATCCGTCACGTGAAGGACCTCTCTGGTGAGCGAGCAATCACCCCCAGGCTCGGTGCGCGAGGTGGCGCTGCTGTTCCTCAAGCTCGGCACGATCGCCTTCGGCGGCCCGGCCGCGCACACCGCGATGATGCGCGACGAGCTGGTGCGCCGCCGCGGCTGGGTCACCGACCAGCGCTTCGTCGACCTGATGGGCGCCACCAACCTGGTCCCCGGCCCCAACTCGACCGAACTGGCCATCCACCTGGGCTACGACCGGGCCCGATGGCGCGGCCTGCTGGCCGCCGGGATCTGCTTCATCCTGCCCGCCGCGCTCATCGTCACGGCCCTCGCCTGGGCGTACGTGACCTACGGCGAGACACCCGCGGTCGAGGGCATCCTGTACGGCGTCGTGCCGGCCGTGATCGCGATCATCGCGCACGCGCTGTTCGGGCTGCTGCGCACCGTGGTCAAGAACGTATGGCTCGGCCTGCTGGCCGCGGGAGCGCTGGCCGCGTACCTGCTGGGGGTGAACGAGCTGCTGGTGCTGGCGGCCGGCGGGCTGCTGGCGGGCGGCGCCCTGCTCGCCCGCCGCGCGGGGCGCGGCGCGCACGGGCTGGTCGCGGTGCCGCTGCTGGGCCTCGGCGATCCGACCGGCGGCCAGCTCACCCAGCTCTTCCTCACCATGCTCAAGATCGGCGCCGTGCTGTACGGCAGCGGGTACGTCCTGCTGGCCTTCCTGCGCGGCGACTTCGTGGACCGGCTCGGCTGGCTGACCGAGCAGCAGCTCGTCGACGCCATCTCGATCGGGCAGGTCACCCCCGGGCCCGTGTTCACCACGGCGACGTTCATCGGGTACGTGATCGCCGGGCCCGCCGGGGCGTTTCTGGCCACTGTGGCGATCTTCCTGCCGTCGTTCGTGTTCGTCGGGCTGCTCACGAAGATCACCGACCGGCTGCGGTCGTCCGACTGGACCTCGGCCCTGCTGGACGGGGTCAACGCCGCCGCACTCGCCCTCATGACCGGCGTGTCCTACCAGCTCGGCCGTACCGCGATCGTCGATCCGCTCACGGTGGGCATCGCCCTGGCCACGCTGGCGCTGCTGTGGCGGACCCGGCTCAACAACGCGTGGTTCATCGCGGCGGGCGCCCTGATCGGCCTGGCGCACACCCTTCTCACGTGACGCTCACGACCGGCCGAGGCGGCGGCGGAGCAGACAGAACACGTTGCCCTCGGGGTCGGCCAGGACATGCCACGACTCCTCGCCCGTCTGCCCCACGTCGGCGGGCACCGCGCCGACGGCGAGCAGGCGCTCCAGCTCGGCGTCCTGGTCGCGGTCGGTGGGATTCACGTCGACGTGCAGGCGTTGCTGGCCGGTTCGCGGACCGTCGGACACGTTGAAGCCGATCGTCGGCTGCGGGCCGCCGGAGCCGTCCCGTTCCGGCCCGATCTGGACGAAGCCTTCCTCCCGGTCGAGGACGACGTAGCCGAGCACCTCGCACCAGAAGCGCGCCAGGCGCTCGGGGTCGCGGGAGTCGATGACGAGTTCGGTGATACGGCATGCCATGGTCGCGTCCGTACCCCGGTCATCGCCGCGGTCACGTCAGGACGGGGTGCGGCACCGGGACGCGGCGGCGCAGGACCGGTCAGCGGCACCGCCGGTGCACCTCGTCCAGACGCTCGGTGAGACCGGCCCTGTCGAGGTGTTCGAGGAGTGGCACGGCGACCCGCCGGGTGGTGTCGAGGGCGCGCCTGGCCTGGCTGACCGTGAACGGTTGCGGCAGCCGGCGCAGCAGCTCGGCCGCCCGCGCGTCGGCCCCCGGCAGCAGCACGATCCCGTCGCCCACGCGCAGCAGGCTCCCGGCCCGCACCGCGGCGGCCAGCTCCCGCGGGCCCAGCCCCAGCTCGGCCAGCCGGTCCGCCTCCGGCGCGTGGAAGGGTCGCGCCGCCAGTTCCCGGCTCAGCCGTTCGACGGCCCGGGCCACCGGTGCGGGCAGGACCGCCGGGCCGGCGACGACCCGGCCCGCGACGACCCGCCCGGACACGATCCGCCCGGCCGCGGCGGTGAGCGGCGGCCGGACCAGCGCCGCGACCAGCCTCCGGTCGGGCAGGCTCAGCTCGTGGCGGGCCGCCTCGACCGGCATGCCCGGCTCCAGCGGGTGACCGGCCGCGTGCCGCCGCACCGTCTCCACCAGTCGCCTGCCCAGCTCCGCCCAGTGGCCGGGATCGGCGTACCAGTCTCCGGACACCGGTCCGATGCGGTTCCCCTCCTCCGGCGGGCCGGCCGTCCCGGGGCCTTCGGGCGGGACACCCATGGCGTGCAGGTCGGGGGCGCGCAGCAGCCGGTGGAGGCGGAGCGCGAACGCCGCGTCCGGCACGGCGGGCTCCGGCAGGGCGGCCTCCAGCAGGGCCGCCCGCTCCCTGGCCGCGCCGCGGCGGCGCAGGCCCGGCGGGTGCACGTCGAGGACGCAGGCACCGGCGAGCACCCGCGCCTCGTACCGGTCGGGCCCGTGGCGGCTTCGCCCGGCGACGGCGGCCTGCGTCACGCGCCCGTCGTCGCGGCCGGGGTCGCGGCCGAGATCACGGCCGGGGTCACGGCCGGGGTCGCGGCCGGGGTCGCGCAGCAGCAGGACGTCGCCGAGGTGCAGCGGCACCGGCCGGGCCAGCCGCAGCCGCACGACGCGCCCGCCGAGCGGCCGTGCCTCGCCCGCCACCGCCGCCGACCCTACGTGCACGGTCAGCCGCCGCGGCAGCGCGGCGGCCTCCTGCCCCGGCGCCCCGACCGGCGCGACGCGCACGTCCACCAGGTCCGTGTACGTCCACCCGCCCGGGGTGACGAGCGCCCGCCCCCGGCCAGGCGGTTCGCGGCGACGCAGGTTGACCGCGACCCGGGCGACCCCGGACACCGCCGCGCACGGCTCCTTCAGCGACTCCAGGGCCCTGACCCGCACCGGCTCGCCGTCGAGCAGCAGCTCGTCGCCCACCGCGATCGTGCCGGCTGGCAGCGTGCCCGTCACCACCGTGCCGCTGCCCGGCACGGTGAACGCCCGGTCGATCCACAGCCGGACCGCTGCCGCCGGATCGGGCCGGGGCAGATCGCCCACGAGCCGGTCCAGCGCCCGGCGCAGCTCTTCCAGCCCCTGCCCGGTGCGCCCGCTCACGGCCACCGCCTCCACCCCACCCGCACCCCCGCCGGTCGCACCAACGCCGCCACCCACACCGACGCCGCCCGTACCCCCGCCGGTCGCGACCCGGCCCGCCCCGAGGCCGGCCGCGCCCAGGCGGGCGCGGGCCAGCTCGGCCGCCGGAGCCGGGTCGGCGAGGTCGGACCGGGTCACCGCCAGCAGGCAGTGCCGGACGCCCAGGGCCTCCAGGGCCAGCAGGTGCTCCTCGGACTGCGGCATCCATCCCTCGTCGGCCGCCACCACGAACAGCACGGCCGGCACCGGACCCACCCCCGCCAGCATCGTGGCCAGGAACCGCTCGTGTCCCGGCACGTCCACGAACGCGACCCGCTCCCCCGACGGCAGGCCGGTCCAGGCGTAGCCCAGCTCGATGGTCAGGCCGCGCCGCCGCTCCTCCGCCAGCCGGTCGGGCTCCATCCCGGTGAGCGCCCGTACCAGGGTGGACTTGCCGTGGTCCACGTGACCGGCGGTGGCCACGACGTGCATCAGCCCCGCACCCCCGCGGCCGCCGGCACCGCGCCGACGACCGACCTGCCGAGCCGCCCGCCCGCCTCCACCAGGCGCGGGTCGGCGAGCACGGCGTCGGTGCGCGGCACCAGCCTGCGACGGTCCACGTCTCGAACATAAGCGGAGGCGGACGGGAATCGAACCCGCCGGGCCGAGACCCTGCGCCGACCTCCCCCGGAGGCCCCGGGAACGGCTCAGGGGGCCGCGCTTCCAGCGGCCGCGTCGAGGCGCCGGCGTTGGGGGACGACCGTGTACCTCGGGTCGGCGGCCGAGGCGCGGCCCGCTTCCAGGACGCCGAAGCGGGTGCACAGGGAGCCCGCGGTGAGGGCGAGCCCGGACAGGGCGGTGAGCGCGCGGCTGCGTCCGGCGGCCGCCGCGAGCAGCCCGCCCCCGGCCGTCAGCACGCGGGCGGCACGCAGGAGCCGGCCCGCCCGTCCCGTCCGGTACGGCTCGCCGAGGAAGCCGAGCCGGCGTTCCATGATCTCGCCCGCGGCCGTCTCCATGGCCGCTCCGAGCACGGCCACGGCCCGCGCGGGAGCGGCGTGGACCCGGGGCGTGCCGAGCATGGCGACCGCTCCGGCCGCGGCCATCGCGCTGCCCGCGAACAGGAAGGGCAGCTCCCGGTACGCCTCGTGCCAGGCGGGCACGGCGGTGTCGGCGACCAGGACGGCGGTGTAGGTGGCGGTCAGCGGCCCGGTCACGCCGGTGGCCAGCAGCGCCACGTCGCCGACGAACGGGGGAACCGGCCCTGGATCGGCCATCAGGGCGGCGGCCGACAGGCCGCCCTGGGCGGCGAGGATCCACGAGCCGACGCTCATCGGGGAGGTGGGCTTGACGACCCGCAGCATGTTGAGGAACCGTTCGGGCCTGCCCAGTTCGGCGGCGAGCAGGGCCGCTCCGGAGGCCGCGCCCACAGCCGCTGCGACGCGGGCGGTGCGGGCCAGGCGGTGACGGCCGGTGCACCGGGCCAGGACGGCGATCGTGGACGAGACGCCAGACATCCCACCCAGATAGAGATATGTCGGCATGTGGGGCTCGTGCCAGATGGGCGCCTTGATCACGGGGCGGCCGTAGTAGGACCGGAACTCCGCCTCCGGCACGACCGCCCGCTCCGGCGTCACCGCCGCCCTCCCCCACGCCCGCCGGGCGACCCGAGCGAGCCGCGCGGCCCCAGGAACGCCAGCCCCACAGCCCCCACCACCGACACGGCCGCCGCGCCCGCCCAGCGCCACATGGCCGGCAGGTCGCGGGTGGTCACCACGGGGTCCGGCGGCAGGCCGTACACCTCCGGCTCGTCCAGCAGCAGGAAGAACGCACCCGCTCCCCCGACCCCGTCCGACGGGCTCTCGCCGTACAGGCGGGCCTCCCCGTGCCCATCGGCGCGCAGCCGCGCCACCCGTTCCTCGGCGCGTTCCCGCAGCTCGTCGAGCGGCCCGAACTGGATCGAGTCGGTCGGGCACGCCTTGGCGCACGCCGGTTCGAGCCCGCCGCGCTGCCGGTCGTAGCACATCGTGCACTTCCACGCCCGCCCGTCGTCCTCCCGCCGGTCGATCACGCCGAACGGGCAGGCGGGCACGCAGTAACCGCACCCGTTGCAGATGTCGGGCTGCACCACGACCGTGTCGAACTCGGTCCTGAACAGCGCCCCCGTCGGGCAGACGTCCAGGCAGGCGGCGTGCGTGCAGTGCTTGCACACGTCGGAGGACATCAGCCAGCGCTCCACGCCCTCGTCGTCGTCGCCGGCCGGCACCGGCCGCGCCTGCTCGATGAACGCGACGTGCCGCCAGGTGCTCGCCCCCAGCGTCCCGGTGTTGTCGTAGGAGGTCGCCTCGAAGACGAAACCGTCGGCGGGAAGCTCGTTCCACTCCTTGCAGGCCACCTCGCACGCCTTGCACCCGATGCAGACGCTCGTGTCGGTGAAGAACCCCATGCGCTCAGCCATGCCGGTACATCTCCAGCAGGTCGAGCACCGCCCGGCCCCTCGGCCGCCGGCCCGGCCGCACGTCACAGGTCATGGCCTTGCCCTCCTGGATGTAGACGTTGGGGTCGAGGACGAGCGGCAGCAGGTCGTTGGCCACGTCGCCGGTGACCAGGCCCCCTCCGCCCCATCCCCAGTGGTACGGCAGGCCGACCTGGTGGACGACCCTGCCCTCGACGCGCAGCGGCCGCATCCGGCCGGTGACCAGCACCCTGGCCTCCACGACGGCGCGGCTGGTCACGATCGTCGCCCAGTCGCCGTTGGCCAGGCCGAGCCGGTCGGCGAGCCCCGGTGACACCTCGCAGAACAGCTCGGGCTGCAACTCGGCGAGGTAGGCCAACGGCCGGCTCATCGCGCCCGCCGTGTGGTGCTCGGTCAGCCGGTACGTCGTCAGCACGTACGGGAAACGGCCTCCCGGCGCGTTGTACGGGCTCTCGGGGCGATGGTAGGTGCGACGGGCCGGGTTGGCCTGCTGGGCGTACAGGGGGTTGACGACCGGGGACTCGTGCGGCTCGTAGTGGGCGGGCAGCGGTCCGTCGGCCAGGCCGGCCGGCACGTACAGCCAGCCCTTGCCGTCGGACTGCATGATGAACGGGTCGGTCCCGGCGAGCGCCGCCTCGGCGCGGGCGCCCTCGGGCGGCACGTAGTCCGGCGGCTTGCCGATCTCGAAGTCGGGCACGTCGTGCCCGGTCCACCGGCCGCGCTCGGCGTCCCACCACACATACGCCTTGCGCTCGCTCCACGGGCGGCCCTCGGGGTCGGCCGAGGCCCGGTTGTAGAGGATGCGCCGGTTCGCCGGCCACGCCCAGCCCCATTCGGGCGCCACGGGGCTCTGTTCCCGGCCGGGACGGCGGCGGGCGGCCTGGTTGACCTCGTCGGCGTACACGCCGCAGTAGATCCAGCAGCCGCACGCCGTGGACCCGTCGGGGCGCAGCTCGGTGGACGACGACAGCGCCCGCCCGTCGGGACCGACCCCGTTGATCTCGCGGAGCACGGCCTCGGCCGAGGGCTCCCGGTGCGGCCCGTGCTCCGGGTAGTCCCAGGTCAGCTCGCGCACCGGCCGGTCCGTCTCGTCGCCGGTCATCCGCTGTCTGACGAGCCGGCCGAGGTGGTAGTAGAACCACAGCTCGCTGCGGCAGTCGCCGGGCGGGTCGAGCGCCTTCTCCCGCCACTGGAGCAGCCGCTGGGTGTTGGTGAACGTGCCCTCCTTCTCCACGTGGCTCGCGGCGGGCAGGAAGAACACCTCGGTGCCGATGTCCTCGGTGCGCATCTCGCCCGTCTCCAGTTCCGGGCCGTCCAGCCAGAACGTGGCCGTCTCCACCAGGGTCAGGTCACGGACGACGAGCCAGTCGAGGTTCGCCAGGCCGAGGCGTTGCGCCCGGCCGCCGGAGGAGCCGACGGCTGGGTTCTCCCCCACCACGAAGTAGCCCTTCACGGTGCCGTCGATCTGACCCATGACGGTGGTGTAGTGGCCGTGGTCGCCGGTCAGGCGCGGCAGGTGGCCGAAGCAGAAGTCGTTCGCCTCGGTGGCGGCCTCGCCCCACCAGGCCTTGAGCAGGCTCACCAGGTAGGCGCGCCGGTTGCCCCAGAAGCCCGTCGCGCCGCCCTCCAGCTCCAGGTAGTGGTCCAGGCCCTCGTGCCGTCCGGCGTGCGGCATGTCCAGGTATCCCGGCAGGATGTTGAACAGCGTCGGGATGTCGGTGGAGCCCTGGATGCTGGCGTGGCCGCGCAGCGCCAGGATGCCGCCGCCCGGGCGACCCATGTTGCCGAGGAGGAGCTGCAGGATGGAGGCGGTGCGGATGTACTGCGCGCCGACGGTGTGCTGGGTCCAGCCGACCGAGTAGACCCAGGCGGTGGTGCGTTCGCGGCCGGAGTTGGCGGTGACGGCGTCGGCCAGCTCGGCGAAGGCGTCGCGCGGGATGCCGCACAGCCGCTCGACCAGCTCCGGGGTGTAGCGGGCGAAGTGCCGCTCCAGTATCCGGTAGACGCAGCGCGGGTGGGTGAGCGTCGGGTCGGTGCGGGGGCTGGGGTGGGCGGCGGGGCCGCCCGCGCCGTAGGAGTCGGCCCCCGCCGCCTCGGCGTGCCGGCGGCCGCCCTCCGCCCGCTCACCCTCCGCCCGCTCACCCGCCTGCTCACCCGACGGCTGCTCATTCGACGGCCGCGGGCCCGTGGACTCGTACGCCCAGCTCCGGGGGTCGTACGTGGCCGTCTCCGGGTCCCAGCCGGAGAACAGGCCGTCGAGGTCCTCGGTGTCGCGGAAGTCCTCGGACACGATCGTGGCCGCGTTGGTGTAGGCCAGCACGTACTCGCGGAAGTCCAGCTCGTTGCGCAGCACGTGGTTGACCAGCGCGCCGAGCAGCACGATGTCACTGCCCGCGCGGATCGGCAGGTGCCGGTCGGCCAGCGCGCTGGTGCGGGTGAAGCGCGGGTCCACGTGGAACACCCGGGCGCCCCGCGCCTTGGCCTCCACGACCCACTGGAAGCCCACGGGGTGGCATTCGGCCATGTTGGAGCCCTGGATGACGATGCAGTCCGCGCCTGCCAGGTCCTGCTGGAAGGTGGTCGCGCCGCCACGCCCGAAGCTGGTCCCCAGACCGGGGACGGTGGAGGAGTGTCAAATGCGCGCCTGGTTCTCGACCTGGATGGCGCCGAGGGCGGTGTAGAGCTTCTTCATCAGGTAGTTCTCTTCATCATCGAGCGTCGCCCCGCCCAGGCCGGCGATGCCCATCGTGCGGCGCACGACCCTGCCCTCGTGGGTCTGCTGCCAGGTCTCCCGCCGGGTGCGCACCACCCGGTCGGCGATCATCTCCATGGCGGTGTCCAGGTCGAGCCGCTCCCAGGCCGTGCCGTACGGCCTGCGGTGGAGCACCTCGGTCTGGCGGCCCGGATGGGTGACGAGCTGCTTGCTGGCCGAGCCCTTCGGGCACAGCCGCCCCCGGGAGATCGGCGAGTCGGGGTCGCCCTCGATCTGGGTGACCCGGCCGTTCTCGACGTAGACGAGCTGGCCGCAGCCGACCGCGCAGTAGGGGCAGACCGACCGGGCGACGGTCGTGGCGTCCTCGGTGCGGGGGCGCAGCGCGTCGGTGCGGGCCGACCGCGCGGCGTCGCTCCGGCCGTCCTCGCCCCTGAGCTGGCGGATCACCGGCCAGCGGGCAAGCCATCCCCTTCCTGGCACAACGCGAGTCATGCCCGCTTTCGTATGGTCTATGCGAGATCATCCCCGGAAGTTCGTTCCGGGGATGCGCGTCAAACCCGCCGCTGGACGTGCAGCAGGTACTCCTTGCGGTCGAGCGGGTTGTGGTCCGTCCGCGGCCGGCCGGGCGGCGCGCCGCGCACCGGCTCGTAGTGGTCGAACGCGCTCTCCAGGATGCCCTCGCCACTGGTCAGCGACGGCAGCCGCTGCTCCAGCCCGTGCACCCGCGCCGCCGGGACGAGCCCCTCCACCGCCGCCGGCTCCACCCGGTCCGGCACGGCGCCGAGCCGGGTCAGGGCCGGCAGCACGGTCCCGACGAGGTCCGCCGGAACCTCCAGGCGGAAGCGGTGCATCGGCTCGCACACCGTCGTGCCCGCCCGGCGCAGCGCCGCCACCAGCACCAGGGGCGTCAGGCCGCGGAAGTCGGCGCCGGTGCTCGACATGCTCTTGTCGAACGTGGCGTGCGCGTGGCTCTGCCGCGGCGCGTACCCGGTGTGGGTGAGCGTCACCACGCAGTCGGGGACCTCCCAGCCGTGCAGGCCCTGCCGCAGGGTCTCGCGCACGGTGTCCTCGACCACCTTCATGAACGCGTACGGCATGGAGCCCAGCTCGGCCTCCAGCCGGTAGGCGACCCCGGACCCGGCCGCGGCCGGCTCGACGCGCAGGCCGACGGTCGCGAGGAACGGGTTGGGATCCTGGTACATCACCTCCACGGCGGCGCCGATGCCCGCGACGCGTTCGACGCAGATGGTGGTGGTCTCGCGGAAGGTGACGTCGAGCCCGAACTCCTCGGCCAGCGTCGCCTGGATGACCTCCTTCTGCACCTCGCCGTAGAGCGAGACGGAGATCTCCCGCCGCACGTCGTCCTGGCGCAGGTCGATCAGCGGGTCCTGCTCGGCGAGCCGGCCGAGCGCCGCGTGCAGCGCGGGCCGGTCGGCGGGCCGGCGCGGCTCGACGACGGTCTCCAGGCTGGGTGGGGCGAAGTGGCGGCCGGGCCCCCGCGGCGGCTCGCCGATGCTGTCGCCGATCCGGATCTCGCCGAGGCCCCCGAGCAGGCCGATCCGGCCCGCGCCGACGGCCTCCCGGCGCACCGCGGAGCCGTCCTCGAACACGCTGACGCCGGTCACCTTGGCCGAGCGGGTCCGCCCGGGGCCGAAGCTCACCGTGTCGCGGGTGCGGACGGTGCCGGAGAACATCCGGACGTAGGCCAGCTTCTCGCCGGCCGGGCCGCGTTCGACCTTGAACACGGTGCCGGAGACGGGGCCGCCGGCGTCGCCCCCGTCGGTCGGCAGCAGCTCCGTCAGCCCGGCGACGAGCGCGTCCACGCCCGCCCCGGTGATGGCGGAGCCGAAGAACACCGGGTGCGCCAGCGCCCGCCGCGTCTGCGCCGCCAGCCCGGCGCGCAGCCGGCCGTACGACACCCGCGCGTCGTCCACGTACGCGGCCAGGAAGGCGTCGTCGTGCTCGGCCAGCACCTCGGCCACCCGCGCGGCGAAACCCGGATCGTCCGGCCCGTACGGGACGAAGGCGGCGTCCCGGCTGCCGAGGTCGCGCGCGCCACCCATGGCGACCACGGACGGCGTGAGCCGTTCGGCCATCGCCTTCAGCACGGCGTCGTCCCGCGCCCCGGCACGGTCGATCTTGTTGACGAAGACGAGCGTGGGAATGCGCAGCCGGCGCAGCGTGCGCATCAGCACGCGGGTCTGCGGCTGCACGCCCTCGATGGCGGAGACGACGAGCACGGCGCCGTCGAGCACGCCGAGCGCCCGCTCCACCTCGGCGATGAAGTCGGGGTGGCCGGGCGTGTCAATGAGGTTGACGGTGACGCCGCCGATCGCGAACGACACCACGGCGGACTTGATCGTGATGCCGCGCTCACGCTCCAGCGCGAGCGAGTCGGTCCGGGTGCTGCCGTCGTCGACGCTGCCGATCTCGTCGATGACGCCGGCGGCGAACAGCAGCCGCTCGGTCAGGCTGGTCTTACCGGCGTCCACATGCGCCAGGATCCCCAAGTTGAGCGTACGCAAGAAGCGTCATGTCCTTCGGATAGACGGAGTTTCACGAGCTGGGACATGACGGGAGACCTCATTCTCGTTACCTCCTCGATCCGTGGACGTCACCGCGAGTAGAACAGACACCCCGCGCCGCGATCAACCGGTTTTCCGGCGCGGCGAGAAGATGGACCGGTCAACGCCAGACACGACAGCGCGAAGCGAGGCCCGCATGCCGACCGTCCTCATCCTGAACGGCCCCAACCTCAACCTGCTCGGCACCCGCAAGCCCGAGGTCTACGGCTCGGCCACGCTGGCGGACGTGGAGGCGCTGTGCCGCGAGGAGGCCGAACGGCTGGGCCTGGAGGCCGTGTGCCGGCAGTCCAACCACGAGGGGCGGCTCGTCGACTGGATCCACGAGGCCGGCGTCGAGCACAAGGCCGGCCGGTGCGTGGGCGTCGTGCTCAACGCCGGGGCCTACACGCACACCTCGGTCGCGCTGCACGACGCGATCGAGGGCGCCGAGGTGCCGGTGGTCGAGGTGCACATCTCGAACGTGCACCGGCGAGAGGAGTTCCGCCACCACTCCTACCTCTCGCCGGTCGCGCGGGGCATCGTCGTCGGGTTCGGCGTGTACGGCTACGTGCTCGCCATCCACGGCCTGCACCATACGACGCGCCCCTGATCCCGCCCCGTCCGGGCAGCCGCGCCGGCCGGACGGCCCCTGGTGGAGGCCGTCACGCGGGCGTCAGAAGTCGCCGGACCGGCGCAGGTCCGCCGGGCGGCCGTCCGGGTCCACGGCGAGCCGGTACAGCGGCAGGGCCAGCAGCTTGCGCAGCCGCCCCAGCTCCGGCTTGGTGTGCCGCCGAAGCCGCCCCTGCGGCCGGGCGCCCCGGCACCCGCCGCGATGCCAGGCGTCCAGCCGCTCCGCGCACTCCGCGAACGCCTCGAACGCGGCCTTCGGGTCGCACAGGTCGTCGCCGTCGCCCGCCGGGTCACGGCCCAGGTGCTCGGCCGCGAGGGCGAGCCGCAGCCGCCTGGCGAAGACCCGCCCGCCCGCGGGCGGGCGCGGGTCGGGCTCCTCGTCGACGACCGCGCAGCTCAGCTCGGAGTCGTACGTCCAGGACCGCAGGTTGACGTTGTCGGAGCCGACCGTGGCCCACACGTCGTCCACGACGCACACCTTGGCGTGCACGTACACGGGGGTGCCGGCCTCGTTCTCCAGGTCGTAGACCCCCACCCGGTCGCCGCCCGCCCGGCGCAGCCGGTCCAGCGCCTCGGCCCGGCCGATGAGGCTGGCCGGCGAGGCGAGCCAGCCGTCCTGGTCGGGGTGGCGCGGCACCACCACGATCATGCGGAGTTCCGGCTCCCGCTCCAGCGCCTGCGCGAACGGCTCGATCACCTCGGTGGACCACAGGTACTGGTCCTCCAGGTACACGAGCCTGCGGGCCCGGGCCAGCACCTTGTGGTACGCCCTGGCCACGCTGCGCTCCCCCCGCGGCGCGAACGGGTAGGGGCGGGGCCGGCTCGGATAGGTTCGCAGCAGTTGCACGGCGTGCGTGCCGACCGGGCCGGGTGCGGGCCCCTGCGGGGGCAGCGGCGGCACGTCGTCCATCCGTTCCAGGTGGTCGCGCAGCCGTCTGAGCGGCTGGCGCGTCTCGGGGGCGGGGTCCTCCCAGCGTTCGCGGAAGACCTTCTCCACCTCGGAGACGGCCGGGCCCCTGATGGCCACCTGGGCGTCGTGCCAGGGCGGCCGCTCGCCGTAGCTCTCGGGCATGGGGGCCGTCTGGGGGTCGCCGAGGTGCCGGGCGTCGTCGCGGCGGCTGTGGCACAGGTCGATGCCGCCGACGAACGCTACGTCGGCGGGCGGGTCGTGACGGTGACGGAGCACGACGAACTTCTGGTGGTGCGAACCGCCCCGCCGCACCCGGGTGTCGAGCAGCGCCTGCCCTCCGGCCGCCTCGATGTCCTCGCCGAGGTGCCGGTTCTCGGCGGCGCTGAACCGCAGGGCGTCGAGGTGGGAGCGCCAGATCAGCCCTCTGACCAGCGCTCCCCTGCGCGCGGCCTGCGCCATCGCGCGTGCCACTCCGGGCCCGCCGTCGGTGAGCCGTTGGTCGGGGTCGCCCCGCCAGTCGGCGAACAGCAGCAGGTCGCGCGGGCCGAGCCGCTCCAGGCAGGCGTGCAGCTCGGCGAAGTAGGTGGCGCCGTGGACGAGCGGGCGCACCAGGTTGCCGGTCGTCCAGGGCAGCAGCCGGGTGGACGGGTTGTCGCGCTCCTCGGCGGTGAGGAACCACGCAGCGAGGTCCTCGGTCATCGTCTCCCGCTACCCGGGCCCGCCGCCGGCATTCCTCAGCAGCCGCCAGACGGTCTCCGGCGTCAGCGGTGTGCGGGTGATCCGGTCGGCGACCTCGGGCAGGGCGGCGGCGACGGCGTTGCCGATGGCCGCCGGCGGGCCGATGGTGCCGGCCTCGCCGACGCCCTTCATGCCGCCCGGGTTGCCGGGCGAGGCGGTCTCCAGGGTGGCGACGTGGATGCCGGGGACCTCGCGGGTGGTCGGCAGGAGGTAGTCGGCGACCGGCTGCCCGTCGGCGGTGTAGACGATCTCCTCGGTCAGCGCCATGCCGATGCCCTGGGCAACGCCGCCGCGGAGCTGGCCCTCGACGATGGCCGGGTTCACCATGACGCCGGCGTCGTTGACCACCCAGTAGCCCTCCACCTCCACGGCCCCGGTCTCCGGGTCGACGGCCACGGCCGCCGCGTGCGCGCCGTAGGCGTACGTGGACGACGACGGGTCGTAGCTGACCCGTTCCTCCAGGCCGGGCGAGGCGCCCTCGGGCAGGTCCCAGCCGCGCCAGGCCGACGTGGCGATCTCCCGCAGGGTCAGCGAGGCACGCGGGTCGCCCTTCACCCGTACGGCCGAGTCGACGACCTCCAGGTCGGCGATCGCCGCTTCGAGCCGGTGGGCGGCGATGGCCAGGATCTTCTCGCGCAGCCGGGCCGCCGCATGGATGAGCGCCCCGCCGCCGACCGCCAGCGACCGGCTGGCGATCGAGCCGATCGACGAGTACGGCGTGGCCGCCGTGTCGCCCAGCACGACCCGTACCCGGTCGAGCTCCACCCCGACCCGGTCGGCGGCGAGCTGGGCGAGGGCCGTCTCGATGCCCTGGCCGATCGCCGCGACGCCGGAGGCGACGACGACCGAGGCGTCCGGTTCCATCCGCAGCACCGCGGTCTCGTACCCGCCCGCCAGCATCCCCATGGCCTTCATCTCCATGGACGGCCCGAGCCCGGTCGACTCGACGTGGCAGGAGAAGCCGATGCCGCGCCGCCGCCCGTCGTCCCTGTTCATGGGCTTGACGAGGGCGCGCAGCGTGCGCAGGGCGCGCGGGTAGTCGCCGGAGTCGTACGGCTGCCAGGTGCGGCTGGTGCAGGGCAGCTCGTCCGGGCCGAGCAGGTTGCGCAGCCGCAGCTCGACCGGGTCGAGCCGGAGCCGGCGCGCCGCCTCGTCGATGAGCCGCTCCCGGGTGAAGGTGGCCTCCGGCTGGCCGAAGCCGCGGTAGGAGCCGGTCGGCGTGGTCGTGGTGACGACGCCGCGCAGCCGCGCCCCCGCCCGGTCGAACCGGTACGGTCCGGGCAGCGTCACGGCGGTCACCGCGAACGGCGAGATGCCCACGTTGGACGGGTGCGCGCCGAGGTCGCCGACCACGTCGGCGTGCAGCGCCACGAACCGCCCGCTGCCGTCGAGCGCGAGCCGCGCCCGGTGCACGGCGGCGCGGGCGGGCAGCGTGGCGACCAGGCGGTCGCCCGGCGACTCGGTCCAGGCGACGGGGACGCCCAGGCGGATGGCGGCCAGGCAGACCAGCGTCTCGTCCGGGTAGAGGTGCTCCTTGCCGCCGAACCCGCCTCCGGCGTCGCCGGTGACGACCCGTACCCGGTCGTGGGTGAGCCCGAGCGCCTCGACGGCGTGGTCGCGCACGTGGTGCGGGGCCTGCGTGGCCGTGCGGATCGTCAGCTCCCCGTCGGCGAAGGCGGCTACGACGCCGCGCGGCTCGATCGGGTACGGCGAGGCCCGTCCGATGGTGAAGGCCAGCTCGACGACGTGTTCGGCCCCGGCGATCGCGGTCTCGCAGTCGGGGTCGCCGAGGACGGAGTCGGTGACCACGTTGGTGCCCCAGGCGGGGTGGAGCAGCGGCGCGCTGTCCGCCAGGGCCCGCTCCACGCCGATGACGGCGGGCAGTTCCTCGAAGTCGAGGTCGAGCAGCCGGGCCGCGTCGGCCGCGGCCTCGGGTGTCCGGGCGACGACGAGGGCGAGCGGCTGGCCCGCGTAGCGGATGGCCTCCTCCAGCACCGGGTAGGAGGTCTGGAGCTGGCCGGCGCCGAGCGTGACGCAGGGCAGCCGCACCCCTTCGGCGTCGGCCGGGGTGATGACGTCGAGCACGCCGTCGGCGGCGCGGACGGCCTTGGCGTCGCAGCGGGTCAGCCGCCCGTGGGCGATCGGGCTGCGGACCACCACGGCGTGGGCCGTGCCGGGCGGGCGGACGTTGCCGACGTATCGTCCCCGGCCGGTGAGCAGCCGGGCGTCCTCGCGGCGCGGTGTGCGCGCGCCCACGTGCCGCCCTCCCCCTTCCGGCCGCCCGTCCGGCCGCCCGGCCGGCCCGTCGTCCTGTCCTCCGTCCTGTCCTCCGTCCTGTCCTTCGTCCGGCCGCCCGTGCGGCCGCGCCTTCAGCCCGTCGTCGTGTCGTGGCTCGGGTGCGCGCTCGTCTCCACGGTCATCCATGGCTCCGAGTGTGAGCCTCGTCCAGGGACCGGTCCAGCGTGTCGTCCACGAGCCGCAGCACCTGGTCACGGTCGGTGATGCCGAACGCGCCGCCGAGCGCCTGGGCCAGCTTGTCGAACGGGTCGTCCACGGGCAGGCCGGGCAGCGTCCCGGCGAGCCCGGCCACGTCCCACGGGCCGTCCTGCTCGGCCCGCGCGCCGCGCGACCACCCGTGGTTGACCGCCACCGAGCCGCCGCGGACCGACAGCACCTGCCCGGTGAGGGGGCAGCCGGCGGTGGCCAGGTAGGCGGCGAGGGGCGCGACGGTGGCCGGGTCCTGCGGGTCGAAGCCGCCGGGCGTGCCCGGCTCCTGGATGCCGGGTACGCCCGCGGTGAGCCGGGTGCGCACCATGGACGGCGAGACGCAGTTGACCCGCACGCCGTACCTGCGCAGTTCGAGGGCGGCGACGACGGTCATGGCGGCGACGGCGGCGTTGCCCGCCGCGTAGGAGGTCTGGGTGGGCAGTGGGTTGAGCAGGCCGGAGCCGGAGGCGGTGTTGACGATGGCCCGGTCGGCGCGGGCGCCCGCCTCGAACCGTGACCGCCAGTGTCGGGCGGCCCAGTGGCTCACGGCGAAGGTGCCCTTCGCCTTGACGGCCAGCACGTCGTCGAAGCCGGCCTCCGTCATGGCGACCAGGGGCGCGTTGCGTTCGATGGCGGCGTTGTTGACGACGACGTGCAGGTCGCCGAACGTCTCGACGGCCAGCTCGACGAGCCGGCGGGCGCCGTCCCAGTCGGCGACGCTGTCGGTGCCGGCCACGGCGCTGCCGCCGCGCGCGGTGATCTCGGCCACCACGGCGGCGGCCACGCCGTCGTCGCCGCCGCTGCCGTCGGCGGCGACGCCCGGGTCGTTGACCACCACGCTCGCCCCCTCGGCGGCGAACAGCAGCGCCTCCGCCCGCCCGATGCCGCGCCCCGCTCCGGTGATCAGCGCGACACGCCCGTCCAGTGCTCCCATGGGTCCGTTCCTCTCCCGAGCCATTAAGTGCAGTCACTGTAGCAATTCATTGACTGTAGTAAAGTGGCCGCATGGGTGAAGGGCTGAGAGAGCGCAAGAGAAACCGCACCCGGCAGGCGTTGGTGGACGCCGCCGTGCGACTGTTCGAGGAGAAGGGGTTCGACGCGGTGACGACGGCCGACATCGCCGCGGCGGCCGAGGTCTCGCCACGCACGTTCTTCCTGCACTTCGCGGCCAAGGAGGACGTGCTGTTCGCGCACTCCGAGATGCGCGTCGACCTGGGACTGCGGACGATCGCCGAGCGGGCGGCCGGCGAGCCGGCGGGCGCGGTGCTGGCCCGCGCGATGGAGCGGATGATCGTCGACAGCTGGGGCGCCGACCTGACCAGCGGGCTGGCGGCGCTGCGGGTGCGGCTCGCCGCCTCGACCCCCGCCCTCCGGACGGGCCTCGCGCAGCGCTTCGCCGGCGCGCAGCGCGACCTCGCCGCCGCCCTGCTGGCGGCCTACCCGGAGGAGCTCGACCCGGTCACGGCCGCGGCCCTGGTGGGCGCGCAGATCGGCGCGGTGGGCGCCGCCGCCGTGGCCAGCCTGGAGCGCGGCGACGCGCCCGGCGCGGTCCGCGACGCCATGCTGCTGGCCGCCACCCTCGCCGCGGGCTCTACCGGGACGCGCGCCACCGTGCCACGACCTTCTCCACGTCGTACGGCACCAGGTTGAGCGGCGGGCCGGGCAGGCCCGTCCTGATCGCCTCGCGGATCCGGGTGTTGACGTCCTCGACGATGCGCCGCACCTCGCGCTCGGACCCGGCCCGGGCCGCCTCCTCCAGCGCCTCCTCGGCGTCCCTGCGTAGCTGGAGCGTCGGCGGCAGCGGCATCGACAGGCCCTCGCTGCGCAGCTTCTGCTTGATCCACCACATCTCGTCGTACGGCTTGTCGAGGTCGGGCAGCGGCTTGCCCTTGCCCGGCAGGTCGTCGAACTCGCCGCGCTCCTCCGCCTCGCGGATCTGCCGGTCGATCCACGACTCGAAGTTGACGCCCAGCGGCTTGCGGTCGGTCACGGTGCGGCCCCCCTCGCTCGGCTCCCCACCCAGGCTACGTTCCCGGTCGCGTACGGCGGCGGCCCGCACCTCGACTCCCCCTGTGGTCGCAGGACACGACCGGCATCGCACTAATGGGACATCTCGCCATCCTCACGCTCCGTGCACACGACGCCACTACACTCGGGCCCGTTCAACCGGCCGATGACCCGCGAGGCTCTGGGCCCGTCGGCCCCGTCCCTTGGGAGTCACGTGAGAAGCGGGCTGACCCAGGCGCCGCCCAGGCACGTGCCCGCCCACCGGCGCCCCCGCGAGCCCCGGCGCTGGGCGCGGTGGCTGGTCGCGGCAGCGGCGGCCCTCGTCCTGCTGGTCGCGGCCGCGGTGGTGGTCGTCTACGCCAGACTGACCGGCAACGTCAGGCACATCGCCGTGACCGGCGCCGACCTCGGCGCGGCCCGCCCGGCCAAGATGGCGAGCACCGCGCTGAACGTGCTGATCGTCGGATCCGACCGGCGCGACGGCCGGAACTCCAGGTACGGCCGCCTCGCCGGCGAGCGCACCGACACGATCATGCTCGCGCACCTGTCGTCCGACCGCGCCAACGCGATGGTGGTCAGCTTCCCCCGCGACTCGCTGGTGCGTCTGCCCGCCTGCCAGGCCCGCGACGGCCTGCCCGGCCAGCAACCCCACCTCGGCATGATCAACGAGTCGTTCAACTCCGGCGGCATCGCCTGCACCTGGAAGACCATCGAGACGCTCACCGGCATCCGCATCGACCACTTCGTCAAGGTGGACTTCGGCGGCTTCACCAGCATGGTGGACGCCGTCGGCGGCGTCGAGGTGTGCCTGCCCGAGCCGGTGCACGACGCCAAGGCGCTGCTCCATCTGCCGGCCGGGCGCCAGACGCTGAACGGCGAGCAGGCCCTCGGCTACGTCCGGGCCCGCTACAGCTTCGGCGACGGCTCCGACATCGGGCGCATCCAGCGCCAGCAGATGTTCATCGCGTCCATGGTGAAGAGGGTGATGAGCGGTGAGACGCTCACCGACCCGGCCAGGCTGCTCGGCTTCCTCGACGCGGGCACCAGGGCCGTCACCACCGACCCGGAGCTCACGGCCGGGGTGATGCGGGACCTGGCGCTGAGCCTGCGCGGCCTGAGCGCCGGGCGCATCCGCTTCATCACCACCCCGTGGCACTACTCCGTGACCCACCCCGGCCGGGTGGAGTGGGTGCAGCCGCAGGCCGACCAGCTTTTCGCGCTGGTCGCGCAGGACCGCGACCCGGGCGAGGTCAAGGGCGGCCAGGCCACCGTCCCCCGGTCGCGGGTGCAGGTGGAGCTGCGCAACGGCACCTACCGGGCCGGGCTCGGCACGCAGGTGGCCGCGCTGCTCGAACAGCGCGGCTACCACGTCACCAAGGTCGGCGACACGGCGCGCAAGCCGTACGCGAAGACGCTGGTCTACTACTCGCCGAACGGCGAGACCCACGTCCCCACGCTCACCAGGGACCTGGTCGCCGCCACCCCGGCGGTCGTCCCGCAGGCCGCGACCAGCCGGCTCGTGCTGGTCCTCGGCGACGACTGGGCGGGGCTCGAGCCGCTGCGCACCGGCGACACCGAGGCCATCAAGGGCTTCGACGCCACCCACGACACCTGCGCCGCCTCCTGACGGAGGCGCGGCAGGACGCCGCAGGCCCTCGGTCTCCCCGCCGGCGGCTCCTGCGCGGCGACGGCCGGCCGGGTCTCGATACAGTGGGCTCCCGTGCTGTACGGCAGAGCCACGGAAACCACCGCGATCGGCGACCTGCTGTCCTCGGCCGCGTCCGGTGGCGGCGGCGCCCTGGTGCTGCGCGGCGAGGCGGGCATCGGCAAGTCGGCCCTGCTCGACCTGGCCGCCTCCACCGCCGGCCGGGGGATGCGGGTGCTGCGGGCGAGCGGTGTCGAGCCCGAGGCCGACCTGGCGTTCGCGGCGCTGCACCAGTTGCTGCGCCCGGTGACGGGCCTGCTCGACACGCTGCCCGCGCCACAGCGCGACGCCGTCGCGGGCGCGCTCGGGCTGGCCGCGCCCACGTCCGACCGTTTCCTCGTGTCGGCCGGCGTGCTGTCGCTGCTGACCGAGGCCGCGGTGCCCGGCGGGCTGGCGTGCCTGGTGGACGACGTTCAGTGGTTCGACCGGGCGTCGGCGGACGCGCTGCTCTTCGCGGCCCGGCGGCTGCGCTTCGAAGGCATCGCGATGCTGCTGGCCGTACGGGGTGACGCGCCGCCGCAGGGGCTGCCCGAGCTGCGCGTGGGCGGGCTCGACGCGGCCGGCGCAGGCGACCTGCTCGCCTCCCGGGCGGCGGTGGCGCCGGCGGTACGGGCGCGGCTCGCGGCCCTGTCCGGCGGCAATCCGCTCGTCCTGTGCGAGACGACGGCCCGGCTGACGCCCGACCAGCTCGCGGGCCGCTCCCCGCTGCCCGACCCCCTGCCGGGAGGCGAGCAGCTCTTCGGCGACCAGGTGTCGTCCCTCACCGAGCCGGCCCGGCTGGTCCTGCTCGTCGCCTCACTGGACGCCGACCTCGCCACCGTCCTGCGCGCCGCCACCGCCCTCACCGGTGGTGCCGCGGCGGCGACCTCGGCCGCCCCCGCCGGCGCGACCGGGTTCGGCGAGGGGGTTACCGGTGGGGTGGCGGAGGCGCTGCGCGAGGCGGAGTCGGCCGGGCTGGTGGACGTGGCGGGGACGACGGTCCGGTTCCGGCACCCGCTGGTCCGGTCGGCCGTGCACGCGGCCGCCGGCGGGGTGCGGTTGCGGCAGGCGCACGCCGCCCTGGCCACGCTGGCCGAGGGCGACCGGCGGGCCTGGCACCTCGCCGCCGCCAGCCTCGGCCCGGACGAGGAGGTGGCCGCCGCGCTCACCGCCTCCGCCGTACGGGCGCGGGCCCGCGGCGGGTACGGCGACGCCGCCACCGCACTGGCGCGGGCCGCCGAACTCACGCCCGGCCCCGCCCCGCGTGCCGAACGGCTGAAGGACGCGGCCACGGCCGCCTGGCTCGCCGGCCGCCCCGGCCTGGCCCAGACCCACCTGGCGGAGGCCCGCGACCTGGCCGAACGCCTGGAGGCGGCCCGAGACCTCGCCGAGGAGGCCGCGCCCGGCGGGGGGCTGCTCATGGAGATCGCCCAGTTGCGGGGCCGGTTCGAGCTGAACTCAGGAGACGCCGCCGAGGCCGTGCGCCTCCTGAGCCGGGGCGACACGCTGGAGATGCTGGCCGACGCCTCCGAGGCGGCGAGCTACGTGGGCGACGTGCCCGCCATCGTCGAGCTGGGCCGCCGGGCGCTGGCCCACCCCAGGGGGTTCCTGCGCGACACGATCGCGGGGATCGGCGCCGTGCTCGGCGGCGACCCCTGCGGGCCGGGGCTGCTGCGGGCCGCGCTCGCCCGCACCGGGGAGCTGACCGACGCGGCGGAGTTCTTGTGGGCGTCGGCCGCGGCCAGCTATCTGGGCGAGCAGGACCTGGCGGCCGCACTGGTCGGCAGGGCGGGCGGCGTGGCGCGGATGTCGGGCATGGTGGGCCAGCTTCCGGTCGTGCTGGAGTTCGTCTCGACGGCCGAGCGCTTCCGCGGCAGGCTCGCGGAGAGCGCCGCCATCGCCGAGGAGGGGCTGGCGCTGGCGCGCGAGGCCGGTTACACCAACTCGGTGAGCGCCCACCTGGGCAACCTGGCCGTGGTGGCGGCGCTGCGCGGTGAGGAGGAGACGTGCCGCCGCCACGCGGAGGAGGCGCTGGCCATCGCGATCCCGCACCGGGTGGGGCTGCGGGCGGGGGTGGCGGCGTACGCGCTGGCCTTGCTGGACCTTGGCCTGGGCCGGTTCGCGGCGGCGCACGACCGGTTCACGTCCATCACCGCGGCGGGTCCGGGCGCCGGGCATCCGACCGTGGTGTGGCGTTCGACGCCCGACCGGGTGGAGGCGGCCCTGGGGGCGGGCGAGCCGGAGGCGGCCCGCGAGGCCGTTGCGTGGCTGGAGCGGTGGTCGGCCCACGCGGGCACGGCCGAGTCGCGGGCGCTGCTCGCCCGCTGCCGTGCTCTGACGGCGGGTGGGGGCGAGGGCTCGCCGGGCGGCGACGCGCTGTTCGAGGAGGCTCTGCGCCTGCACGGGGAGCCGTTCGAGGGGGCGCGCACCGCCCTGCTGTACGGCGAGCGGCTGCGCCGCACCCAGCGGCCCGGCCAGGCACGGCCGCGGTTGCGGGCGGCGATGGAGGCGTTCCAGCGGCTCGGCGCCGAGCCGTGGGCGAGGCGGGCGCACGGCGAGCTGCGGGCGGCGGGCGAGACGGCGGCCCGGCCGGAGAGCGACGCGCCGGCCGCGCTGACCCCGCAGGAGCTGCGCATCGCCCGGCTGGTCGCGGGCGGCGCGTCCAGCAAGGAGGTGGCCGCCCAGCTCTTCCTCAGCCCGCGTACCGTCGAGTACCACCTGTACAAGATCTATCCGAAGCTCGGCATCACCTCCCGTACCGAACTCGCCCGCCTGCTGTGAAGCCCAGTAGGACTACGGAAGGCGTACCGGCGCCCGCGCCCCACAGTGGAGTCATGCAACCGAACCTGATCGACATCGACGGCGTCCAGCTCTTCACCGAGGAGTTCGGCGACCCGGCCCACCCGCCGATCCTGCTGGTGATGGGCTCCATGACGCAGGGCATCCTGTGGCCGGACGAGTTCGTCGGGCGGCTGGCCGCCGGTGGCCGCAGGGTGATCCGTTACGACCACCGCGACACCGGCCGGTCGGCCGTCTTCGACTTCGAGAAGCAGCCGTACACGTGGGAGGACATCAAGGACGACGTCCTGCGGGTCCTCGACGCGTACGGCCTGGAGAGCGCGCACCTGGTGTGCCACTCGGCGGGCGGGCTGCTCGGCCAGCTCATCGCCGTGGAGCGGCCGGAGCGGGTGCGGACCCTCACCGTGATCGGCTCCTCGCCGCTCGGCGGCCACGAGGGCGCGGTGATCATGCGGGCGCTCATGGGCGAGCCGCAGCCCGAGGGCAGCCTGCCGCCGCCCACGCCGGAGTTCGTGGCCCACTTCCAGAAGATGATCACCAGCCCGCCGCCGGTCGGCCGACGGGAGCAGATCGACCGGATGATCGAGGACGGACGCGTGCTCCACGGCACCGCCCTGCCGTTCGACGAGGACGCCGAGCGGCGGCTGCAGGAGCGCGTGTACGAGCGGGCCCGCGACCTGTCGTCGGTGGCCAACCACCGGCTGGCCGCAGCCGCCCGGCCCGACTTCGAGCCGGAGGGGGTGCTGCACCGGGTGCAGGCTCCCACCCTGGTCGTGGAGGGCACGCACGAGCCGGCCAAGCCGGGCCACGGCGCGATCATCGCGGAGCGGATCCCCGGCGCCGAACTGCTCATGATCGAGGGGATGGGACACATGATCCCGCCTCAGGCGTACGAGGAGCTGGCCGCGGCCGTCCTCGCCCACACGGCCCGTTAGGCCGTGAACATCGACAGCGCGGCGAGCGCGTCCACGACCTGCCGGGCGTCGGGCGTGCTCGCCGGGTCGAGCAGCCACTGCAGCAGCAGCCCGTCGGAGACGGCGATCAACACGGAGACCAGCACCTCGGGCCGGACCGGCGGCTCGGCGCCCAGCTCGGCGCAGGCCCGCTCGATCATCTCGACACCGGCCCGGCGCGCCTGGGCGTACACCTCCGCCAGCCTGTCGCGCAGCACGCCCTCCCGCAGGGCGGCGGGGTAGCCCTCGACGCAGACGACGAGCTGGGGCCGCAGCTCCTCGAACACGTCGACCAGCGCGACCATCGCCCGCTCCAGCATCTCCCGCAGCGTGCCCGGGGCCGGGTTGAACACCGACTCCTCCACCCGCCGGGTCCACGCCTCGAAGCAGCCGGCGATGGCCTCGTTCAGCAGGGCGTCCTTGCCGCCGAAGTGGTAGCCGATGGATGCCAGGTTGGTGCCCGACGCCGCCACCAGGTCGCGCGCCGTCGTGCGGGCGTAGCCCTTCTCCTGCAGGCACGCCACCGCCCCGGCGAGCAGCCTGTCGCGGTATCCGCCGGCTTGCGTTGTTCGTGACACAGGACCATGCTACAGATATATACGAGCGTATATGACGTACGTACATATCATTGGAGGCACGGCATGCTCCCTCCCGGACCCCGGCTGCCCGCGGTCGCGCAGACGGCCTGGCTCTCGCGCGACCCGATCGGCTTTCTCACCACCTGCCGGCGCAGGTACGGGCCGGTCTTCACGGTGCGCTTCCCCGGATTCCCGCCCGAGGTCTACGTGGCCACCGGCGAGCTGGCCGACCAGGTCTACCGGACCGACCAGGGCGGCGGTAAGGCCGGCGAGGCACGGAGCGACTTCCTGGAACCCCTGGTCGGCATTCATTCGGTGCTCACCCTGGACGGAGACCCGTGGTGGCAGCACCGCAAGCTGCTCAATCCGCCGCTCCGTGCCCGGCAGGTGGCCGGCTACCACGACGAGATCACCCGGATCGCCGCCGAGCGCATCGCCACCTGGCCGCTCGGGCAGCCGTTCACCCTGCGCGAGCGCATGCAGGAGATCACCCTCGACGTGATCCTGCACCTCGTCTTCGGCATCCGCGACGCCGAACGGCTCGACCGGTTGCGGGTGCTGCTGCAGCGCCTCATGGAACAGGGCTCCGCCCTGTCGGTCGCGATGGCGCCGCCACTGCTGCGCGACAGGATGGCGCGCGTGCCGTTCACGCCCTACGCGCGTTTCCTGCGCGTGCGGGCGGCCGTGGACGCGATCCTGTTCGACGAGATCGCCCGCCGCCGCGCCGAGCCCGGCGGCACCGACGTGCTCGCCCGGCTGCTGGAGACCGGGCTGGGCGACCAGGAGATCCGCGACGAGCTCATCACGATGCTGCTCGCCGGGCACGAGACGACCGCCACCGGCCTGTCATGGGCCTTCGAGCGGCTGCTGCGCACGCCTGAGGTGCTCGACCGGCTGCCCGACGACGAGCCCTACCTCGACGCCGTGGTCAAGGAGGTGCTGCGGCTGCGGCCCGTCGTGTACGAGGCGCCGAGGCTGCTCGACGCGCCGCTGCGCCTCGGCGGGTACGAGGTGCCCGCCGGATGGTACGCGGGGCCCAGCATCCCGCTCGTGCACCACGACCCGGCGGCGTTCCCCGAGCCGGAGGAGTTCAGGCCC
This sequence comes from Nonomuraea sp. NPDC047897, assembly GCF_043204415.1. Classification (NCBI taxonomy): domain Bacteria; kingdom Bacillati; phylum Actinomycetota; class Actinomycetes; order Streptosporangiales; family Streptosporangiaceae; genus Nonomuraea; species Nonomuraea sp. NPDC047897. Next base: position 186,116 of record NZ_JBIDCC010000015.1, read on the forward strand.
GAGCGCTTCCTCGACGGCGGACCCCACAGGTCGTGGATGCCGTTCGGCGGCGGCCGGCGCTTCTGCGTCGGCGCGCAGCTCGCCCTCCTGGAGATGCGAGTGATCATCCGCGAGGTGTTGCGCCGCCTGGAGCTCTCCGCGACCGATCAGGCCGCGGAGGCCAGGCGGCTCACCGGCGTGACGCTGTCGCCCGCGAAGCGGGCCCGCGTCATCGCGCGGGCTCGGACTCTTGCTCGGACGACTTAGCGGGGTGCAAGTCGTCGCGTCGCGAGTCCGCCCCCAGCTCCTCGCGGAGCCGGTCATAGTCAATGGTGTGGCTGGTGTACTTCAGCTGGCGAGCGACCTTCGTCTGCTTCGCCTTGGCTCTTCCTCGGCCCATGGCTACTCCCTCAGTCCCCGCTGTCATCCTAGCCAACAACGTTACGACTTGAAGAATTATGCAACTGCACTGGATTAGTCTGTCACTATGCACGTGGAGGTCTACCAGGCCAAGGCCGACTTCTTCCGCACTCTCGGCCACCCCGCTCGCATCCGAGTGCTGGAGCTCCTGCAGGAGGGCCCGCTTCCCGTCCGGGATCTGCTGGCCCAGATCGACATCGAGGCGTCCAGTCTCTCCCAGCAGTTGGCGGTCCTGCGCAGAGCCGGGATCGTGACCGCCATCCGCGAGGGCAGCACCGTCGTCTACACGCTGGCCACCCCCGAGCTCACCCAACTGCTCGGCACCGCCCGGCGCATCCTCACCGACATGCTCGCCGATCAGGGCGAACTGCTGGCGGAGCTCCGGGCGGAGGTCACCTAGCAAAGGGTTCGGTTAGGCTCAAGCCCATGGTCTCCGAGCTGTTCGATCCCAAGGCGTGGCAGCAAGTCGAAGGGTTCGACTTCACCGACATCACCTACCACCGGGCGGTCGACCAGGGCACGGTCCGCATCGCGTTCGACCGTCCCGAGGTGCGCAACGCCTTCCGGCCGCAGACGGTCGACGAGCTCTACCGGGCGCTCGACCACGCCCGCCAGACCACCGACGTGGGGTGCGTGCTGCTCACCGGCAACGGCCCGTCGCCCAAGGACGGCGGCTGGGCGTTCTGCTCCGGCGGCGACCAGCGCATCCGGGGCAAGGACGGCTACCAGTACGCCGACGGCTCACCTTCCACCGGCCGGCTGCACATCCTGGAGGTGCAGCGGCTGATCAGGTTCATGCCGAAGGTGGTCGTCTGCGTGGTGCCCGGCTGGGCGGCGGGAGGCGGGCACAGCCTGCACGTGGTGGCCGATCTCACGCTCGCCAGCGAGGAGCACGCCCGCTTCAAGCAGACCGACGCCGACGTGGCCAGCTTCGACGGCGGATTCGGGTCGGCCTACCTCGCCCGGCAGGTCGGCCAGAAGTTCGCGCGCGAGATCTTCTTCCTCGGTGACACCTACACGGCCGCCGACGCCCACCGGATGGGCATGGTCAACGCGGTCGTGCCGCACGCCGAGCTGGAGGCGACCGCCCTCGACTGGGCCCGCAGGATCAACGGCAAGTCGCCGACGGCGCAGCGGATGCTGAAGTTCGCGTTCAACATGGTCGACGACGGGCTGGTGGGGCAGCAGGTGTTCGCCGGGGAGGCGACGCGGCTGGCGTACATGACCGACGAGGCCGCCGAAGGCCGCGACTCGTTCCTGGAGAAGCGGGCCCCCGACTGGTCACCGTTCCCCTGGCACTACTGACCCACCGGAGCCGCCACCGGCACGACGGCGTCGGAGATGCGCAGCGCGGCCACCAGCGACCGGTAGAGGTCGTCGGTCGCCAGCAGCTCCGCGTGTCCGCCCTGGGCACGTACCCGACCACCCTCCAGGACCACGATGCTGTCGGCGTCCATCACCGTGGACAGCCGGTGGGCGATGGTGACGACGGCGCCCGTGGCGGCGCGCCCGCGCACGCACTCCTGCACCGCCGCCTCGGTGAGCCCGTCGAGCTGCGCGGTGGCCTCGTCCAGCAGCAGCACGTCGGGGGTGCGCAGCAGCGCGCGGGCCAGCGCGATGCGCTGGCGCTCGCCGCCGGAGACCAGCGTGGACGACAGCGGCGTGTCCAGCCCCTGGTCAAGCCGGTCGAACGTGCCGTCCAGCCGCACCTCGCGCAACACCCCGGCCAGTTCCTCCTCGCTCGCGTCCGGGTGGGAGAACAGCAGGTTGTCGCGGATCGTGCCGGGCACGATGGGCGTGTCCTGCTCCACGTAGGCGAGCCGGGCCCGGATCTCGTCGCGGGACAGGGCACGGTACGGCCGGCCGTCCAGCAGGACCTCGCCCTCCTGGGGCTCCAGGAAGGCGAGGATGAGGGAGAGCAGGGTGGTCTTGCCGGCCCCCGAGGGACCCACGATCGCCAGGTGGCCGGTCCGGGGGACGATCAGGTCCACGCCGCGCACCGCCGCCTCCGCGCCCGGCCCGTAGGCGGCCGTGACGCCGCGCAACTCCAGCAGTGCCGGACCGTCGACGGCGACCTCGCGCCCCGGCGCTGACGCGCCGGCTGCGGCGACCTCGCGCTCCAGCGCCGGGATCGCGACGCTGACCGGGGCCGGGCGGCCGGCCGCCCCCACCGCCTCGGTGCGTGACTCGATCCGCATGGACTCCACCTCACTGATGCGGTCGGCGGCGGCGATGCCGGACTGGAGCGCGGTGAGGTTCTGGCTCAGCTCGGTGATGGGATCCATGAGGCCGAACGCGTACAGCAGGAACGCGATGAGGCTCGACACCTCCAGGTGACCCGAGGCGACCCGCCACGCTCCGATGCCGAGGATCAGGATGATCGCCAGCTGGATACCCGACCAGGCGATCGTCCACGCCGTCGCCTGGGCCCGGACGGCACGCACGCCGTGCTCGGCGGAGGCGCGCGCCTCGGCCAGGATCCGGTCGGCCACGCGGTCCTCGGCGCGGCTCACCTTGACGGTCCTGATGGCCCGCAGGGCGCCTTCGAGCACGCCGCCCAGCCTGCCGACATGCTCCTGTGCCCGTTCCTGCGCCTGGGCGAGGCCCGGCATGAGCTTCGCGAACAGCAGGGCGACCACCACCACCGCCGCCACGGTCGTGCCGAGCAGCACCATGTCGAGCACGCTCATCAGCACGAGGGTGCCGACCAGCATGACGGTGGCGTTGATCAGTCCGATCACGCTGGAGGTGGCCGCCTCGCGCAGCAGCACGGTGTCGGAGGTCACCCGGGTGACCAGTTCCCCGGGCGACCGGTGGGTGACGGCGGGCACGGTGGCGCGCAGGAAGCGCCGGACCACCGACTCGCGTGCCTCCAGCACGACGCGCTCGCCGAGGGCGCCCAGCATGATCCACTGCCGGCACGCGATCACTGAACCGGCCACGAGCAGCACGAGCAGCGCCGCCACCGGCCCCGCCAGGGACGTTCCGGAGCCGAGCGCGTCGAGCACCCACTTGGTGATCATCGGTGTGGCCAGGCCCAGCGCCGAACCGGCGAGCCCCAGAAGCAGCCCGAGGGTGAGCGTGCGGGAGTGCGGCCTGGCGAACGACCAGAGCACTTGGGCACGAGGGAACTTTTTTGGAACCGACATACTCTTTATGGAACATGTATGTTCCATAATCTGTCAAACGTGTTTCGTTGCGGTTGACGCAGTACCGTGTACGTCGTGGACGCAGCCATCGAGACGGGGACCCGAGCGCGCACCCGGCGCGCCATCCTCGACGCCGCCCTTTCCGTCCTGGCCGACAACCCCACCGCCTCGCTCGCCGACATCGCGTCGGCGGCGGGGGTCGGGCGCACCACCATCCACCGCTACTTCCGCGAGCGTTCCGACCTGCTGACCGCGCTGGGCGCGCATCTGCTGGAGCAGGTCACCATGGCCACCGAGCGCGCCCGCCTCCACGAGGGCACCGCCGTCGAGGCGCTCGACCGGCTCTGCCAGGAGCTCTTCGAGCTGGGCGACGGCTTCCGCTTCTCCTACGAGCACCCCCAGCTCGCCACCTGGGCCGACTGGGACGAGGAGTCCGAGGCCGACCGGGCGCTGGTCCGGCTCATCGAGCGCGGGCACGCGGATGGCACCATCGATCCTCGGCAGCCCGCGCAGTGGGTGACGGCGACGCTGTGGGCGATGCTCTACGCGGCCTGGACGCACAGCCGCGACAGCTGCGTGCCCCGGCACACCGCGCTCCAACTGTGCCTACGGTCCTTCCGGAAGTCGATCGCGCCGGGCGATCCCTGACGGCGCCGTGGTCGGAGTACCCGGCCCGGCAATGGGCGGCCGCCAGGCCGGGCCTTCGGGGGAGGTGGCCGACGGTCACCGCCGGCCGGTCCCGTCGCGCGCAGAGTGGCGCTGACCGCCGTCAGCCGACGACAAGGGCGATCTTGCCCCGGCCGTGGCCGGTCTCGATCTCCCGATGCGCGTCGGCCGCTTCCTCCAGCCGGTACGTCCTGCGGATGGGGAACTTCAGCCGCCCCTCGGCGTACCGCGCGGCGTAGCGGCCGAGGCGCTCGGCCGACCGCGTACCCCGCACCACCTGGACCCCCAGCTCGGCCGCCTTGCCGTGCTCGACCAGCGTGACGATGCGCCCCCGGTCCTTGACGAGCTCCAGCGAGACGTCCAGCGCCGCGCCGCCCGCGCCGTCGAGTGCCGCGTCCACGCCATCCGGGGCGAGGGCCCGCACCCGATCGGCCAGCCCGTCGCCGTACACCACGGGCACCGCCCCCAGCTCGCGCAGGTGCTCGTGGTTCTCCTCCCGGGCGGTGCCGATCACCACGGCCCCGCGGCTCCGCGCGATCTGCACCGCCGCCGTGCCCACCGCGCCCGCCGCGCCGTGGACGAGCAGCGTGTCACCTTCCCCCACGGCCAGCCCGTCGAGCGCCAGTTCGGCCGTCTGCACCGCGGCCGTCAGCGCGCCCGCCACCTCCCAGGGCACGCCCGCCGGCTTGGGCGTCACGTCCGTGGCGGGCACCACGACGTACTCGGCGTAGCTGTTGAGCAGCGAGAACCCGAGCACCTCCTGTCCCACCGGCACGCCCGTGACCTCCTCGCCTACCTGGTCCACCACTCCCGCGAACTCGTTGCCAGGGATGCGCGGCAGGTCGCCCGAGACCCCGGGCGGCGTCCATCCCGCCCGCACCGCAGCGTCGAACGGCTGCACCCCCGCCGCCCTGACCCGCACCCGCACCTCGCCCGGCCCGGCCACCGGCGCCGGGAGCTCCATCACCCGCAGCACCTCCGGCCCGCCGAAGGTCCGGAAGGCCGCCGCTCTCATCGTGTGTTCGCTCATGGGGACGAGCATTCAGCCTCAACCATGGTTGAGGTCAACGCCCTTGCGCCGATGTTTCACGTAAAACATGCTCGCCAGCACCTCTCACGACTCGGTCGCGAGCTCGGCGGTGGCGCTCCGCTGGACGGCGGTGGCGCGGGTGAGGAAGTCGAGGATCACCGCCAGTTCCTCGTCCGTGTAGCGCTCGTACAGCTCGGAGAGCCCGCGCACCAGCGGCTCGAACAGCTCGGCGAATCCGGCGAGCCGCTCGAAGTTGATCTCCACGATGACCCGGCGGCGGTCCTTCGGGTCGCGGACGCGGCGCACCAGCCACTTGCGCTCCAGCCGGTCGATCAGCCCGCTGACGGAGGCCGGCGCCAGCCCCGTGTGCTGCGAGATCTCCCCCGCCGTCAGCGGCCCGAGCCGCTGGAGCAGGTCGAGCGCCTTCTCCTCCGTCATGCCGAGGCCGATCCGCTCACCCATGGCCGTGTGGTACATGACGGCGGCGTTGCTGTTGTCCCGGCCCGCCTCGCTGAGCGCCTCCAGCAATTTCTTTCGTCCGTCCGAAATATCTCTGGACACCCACGCCCCCTGCCCCATATATTTCTTTCGAGCGAACGAAAGGTTATCACGATGAAGGCTCTGATCGTAGGGTGTGGTATCGGCGGCCCGGCAACCGCGATGGCACTGCGGAACGTGGGCATCGACACCGAGATCTTCGAGGCGTACCCGGAGTCCGCCGAGGGCGTGGGCGCGTTCCTCAACATCGCCTCCAACGGCCTCGACGCGCTGCGTGTGCTGGGGGCGCACCGCCAGGTCATGGCGGCCGGCGTCCCCACCCCGCACATGGTCATGTGGAGCGGCACCGGCAAGCGCCTCGGGCAGGTGGCCAACGGCCTGGCCCTGGACGACGGCACGGTCAGCCACACGATCCTGCGTTCCGACCTCTACCGCGTCGTCCGCGACGAGGCACTCGCCCAGGGCGTCGCCATCACGTACGGCAAGCGCCTGGTCGGCTTCGACGACACCGAAGGCCAGGTCGTGGCCCACTTCGAGGACGGCACCCAGGCGGCGGGCGACATCCTCGTCGCCGCCGACGGCGTCCACTCGCGCACCCGCGCGCTCCTCGACCCCGGCGCGCCGCGGCCGCGCTACAGCGGCCTGTACAGCCTGGGCGGCATCGTCCGCGACTCCGGCGTCACCGGCACCCCGGGCGTCTACAACATGATCTTCGGTAAGCGGGCCTTCTTCGGCTACACCGTGACCCGCGACGGCGACGCCTGGTGGTTCGCCAACCTGCCGCGGGAGCTCGGCGACGTGCCCGCCGACTGGAAGGCGGCGCTGCTGGAGGCGTTCGCCGACGACGCCGGCCCGGCCGTGGAGCTGATCCGGCGCGGCCCGGTCGGCGACGGGCTCCCGGTGCATGACCTGCCGCCGCTGCCGGCCTGGCACCGAGGGCGGGTCGTGCTCACGGGCGACGCCGCGCACGCCACCTCGCCCAGCGCCGGGCAGGGCGCCTCGCTCGCCATCGAGGACGCGATCGTGCTGGCCCGGTGCCTGCGCGACGCCACCGGCCACCGGGAGGCGTTCGAGCGGTTCGAGGCCGAGCGGCGCGGCCGGGTCGAGCGGGTCGTCGCCTACTCCAGGACGATCAGCAACGGCAAGGCCGCCGGGCCGGTGGCGCGGGTGTTCCGCGACCTGGCGCTGCCGTTCTTCCTCAAGAAGACCGCGAGCCAGGAGTCACTCGCCTGGATGTACCGCCACCATGTCGCACTCTGACAGGGCTCGGGCCACCGACTCCGCCCCGGCGGGCAGCAGCGGCAGCCGCACGTCCGGCGTCGGGATCAGGCCGCGCGCGTGCAGCACGCCCTTGACGACGGTGGGGTTCGGCTCGGCGAACAGTGTGGCCGACAGCCTCGCCAGCCGGTGCCCCAGTTCCCTGGCCCGTACGGCGTCGCCCGCCTGCCACGCGGCGACCAGTTCGGCGAACCGGTCGGTGGCCAGGTGCGCCGAGGCGAGGATGGCGCCCGAGGCTCCCAGCGCGAGCAGCGGCGAGACGACCACGTCGTCGCCGCCCAGCACGTCGAAGTCCGCCGGAGGCTCGCCGAGCAGGTCCACGGCGTCCTGGTCGATGCCGCCCGCCGCGTACTTCACGCCGGCGATGCGCGGATGCCGCCCCAGGTGCCGCAGCGTCGCGGCGCTCACCTGCTGCCCGGTGCGGTAGGGGATGTGGTAGATCACCAGCGGCACCGGGGACTCGGCGGCCAGCGCCTCGAAGTACGCCACCACGCCGCGTTCGCCCGGTCGCAGGAAATACGGCACGGTCACCAGGGCAGCCGCGACCCCGCCCGGCAGCTCGCGCAGCGACGCCAGGACCGAACGCGGCTCGTTGCCGGTGACGCCGACCGTCAGCGGCGCGTCCCGCTCCCGGCACGCCCGGGCGCACGCCTCGACCACCGCGGCCCGCTCGGCCGGGGACAGCGCGGCGACCTCGCCGGTGGTGCCAAGCGCGACCAGCCCCGCGGCCCCCTGGTCGAGCAGGTGCCCGGCGAGCTTCTCGACCGCGTCGAGGGCCACCTCGCCATCGGCGTCGAACGGGGTGACGAGCGGTACGTGGATTCCGTTCAGCATGCTTCGAGCCTGGAGCCGGCACGCCCGTAAGGTCCAGCGCCAATTTCTGCGGTTGAGCTTAAGCTGGACTGATGCTCGACCCCCGCAAGCTGCGCCTCCTACGCGAACTGGCCCGGCGCGGCACGATCGCCGCCGTCGCCGAAGCCGTCACCTTCACCCCGTCCGCGGTGTCCCAGCAGCTCAGCGCGCTCGAACGGGAGGCGGGCGTGCCCCTGCTCGAACGCACGGGACGCACCGTCACCCTGACCCCGGCCGGCCACCTGCTGGTGGAGCACGCCCAGACGGTCCTCGCCGAGCTGGACCGGGCCGCGGCGGCGCTCGCCGCGGTGCGCGGGGCGCCGTCGGGCCCGCTGCGGATGGGGGCGTTCCCCACGGCGGCGCGCGTGCTGGTGCCGGCCGCCCTGGCTGAGCTGGCGCGCGCCCATCCCGCGCTGGAGCCCATGGTCCGCGAGATCGACCCCGCCGACGTGTCCGGCGCGCTGCGGGCGGGCGAGCTGGACGTCGCCCTGGTCCACGAGTACGACTTCGTGCCGCCGGTGACCGACGCCTCGCTGGCCACCGAGCCGCTGTTCGCCGAGCCCATGTACCTCACCGGCCGCCGGACGCTCGGCGACGCCCGCCACGACCCGTGGATCATGAGCAAGCCGGACACCCTCTGCCACACCATGGCGGTGCGCGCCTGCCAGGCGGCGGGCTTCGAGCCGCGGGTGCGCCACCACGTCGACGACTTCGACACCGTGCTCGCGTTCGCCGCCGCAGGGCAGGGCGTGGCGCTCGTGCCGCGCCTGGCCGCCCTCGCGCCGCCGCCCGGGGTGACTCTCACCGAGCTGTCCCTCAGCCGCCGCACGCTGGCGGCCTTCCGCAGAGGGTACGGCGAGCACCCGGCGATCAGGGCGGCCGTCGCCGCCTTCCACACCGCGCTGACCGGCCTCCCGCTCACCCCGTCGCCGCTGAGCGGCGGCCCCCGCCGGCCCGGGGCCCCGCGCACCCCGGGGGGGCGGGCCGGGGGTCCGCCCCCCCCCCAGGGGCCGGGGGGGGCGGGGCGGGGGGGTGTTCCCCCGCGGG
>NZ_JBIDCC010000015.1:195044-240930 GCF_043204415.1 Nonomuraea sp. NPDC047897
CCACCGGGGTTGGTGGGGGCGCTGCGCCCCCCCCCCCCGCCCGGCCCCCGCGCCCCCGCCCCCCCCTCCCGCGGGCCCGGCCGCCCCCGCCGGCCCGGGGCCGCCGCTCAGCCGGTCGTGACGTCCTCGGTCACGGCCCGCAGCACTGCGGCCGTGCTGCGCTGCTCGGCGTTGTACTCCCCGGCGGTCACCGCCACCACCAGCTCGCGCTCCGGCTGCAGGTAGATCCGCTGCCCGCCGTTCCCATGCGCCGCGATCCACCGGCGCGGCCCGCCGCCCACGTACCACTGGTAGCCGTACGAGGTGTCGTCACCGAGCCGGACCCGGGGCCGCGTCATCTCCGCGATCCACTCACCCGGCACGATCCCGCGCCCGCCGTCGAGCACCAGGGCGCCCAGGGCGGCCAGGTCGCGCGGCGTCAGGCGCAGCCCCGCCGCGGCCATCTCGACCCCGTCGGCACCCGTCATCCACTCGAACGCGGAGATCCCGGCCGGCCCGAACAGCCGCTCCCCGGCGTACTCGGCCAGCGGCCGGCCCGTGCCCTTCGCGATCAGCCTGCCGAGCAGCGCCGACGCGCCCCCGCAGTAGACCCACTGCCGTCCCGGCTCCGCCACGACCGGCCGTTCCAGCACGTAGCGGTGCCGGTCGGGCGCCACCTCCATGGCGATCTCGCTGTTCGCGGTGCTGGTGTACGGGGCCGTCTCGTCCCATTCGAGCCCGAGCGTCATGGTCAGCACGTGCTCGACCGTGATCCCCGCCCGTGCCGGGTCGGCCACCAGGTCCGGATACTCCGGGAACCGCGCCAGCAGCTTCTCCCCCGGCTCCGGCACGGCCCCCTCGGCCAGCGCGATGCCGTACAGCAGGGCCACGACGCTCTTGGTCACCGACCGGACGTCATGCGGCGTGCCCGCGTCGAAGACGACGTGCCCGAGGGACTGGTCGAGCCGGAAGTCCTCCCCCGCGCCGTACCGCTCCAGCACGACCCGCCCGCTCCGCAGGACGACGAGCCCGTGCAGGCCGGGCGCCTCTCCGTCGCTGAGCAGCCCGTCGATCCGCGCGGCGATCCCCATGATCCCTCCTACAGTCGGCAACCTCCGTAGAACTAGCACTTGTCACGGCGTGCGGGCCAACCCATTGCTGTAAAGTCAGATCACATCTAACTAAGGCCATGTCTTACTCAGGAGCGTTCGATGTCGTTCTCCGGGCGGGCTCGTGATCTCCGAACGCTCGACACTCAGCTACGGCGCATGCTGGCCGGGGACTTCGCGACAAGAGGCCGGGCGCTGATCGTGACGGGCCGGCGCCGGGTCGGCAAGTCACGTCTCGTGCAGGAGTTCTGCGACCGTGCCGACATCCCGTACGTCGTCTTCCAGGCCTCACGCGGACGCGCTCCGACCGCAGAGCGACTCGACTTCGTCGAGGCGACCGTATGCGCCGGCCTGCCCGCCACCGACCTGGTGCAGGGAACGCGGCCCACTGACTGGCATCACGCCCTACGTACGCTCGCCACAGCCGTAGGCGATTCACCCTGCATCGTCGTCCTTGACGAGGTGCCGTGGTTGGTCGAGCAGGACGGCGAGTTCGAAGGCGCCCTCCAGACCGTCTGGGACAGGTTCCTCTCCGCCAAGCCGATCCTCCTCATCCTGGTGGGGAGCGATCTGACCATGATGGAGGCCCTGCAGGAGTACGGGCGGCCGTTCTTCGGACGGGCGGCGAGCATGACGGTCCAGCCTCTGCACCTGGCGGACGTCGCCGCCCTGACCCGGCTGCCCGCCGAGGCGGCCGTCGACGCGCTCCTGATCACCGGCGGCTTCCCGGAGATCGTCCAGTCATGGGAGCCCGGCCGGTCCCGTCTGGAGTTCCTGCGCGACAGCCTCGACTCGCCGCTGTCGCCTCTTCTGGCCGCCGGGCAACTGTCGCTGATGGGCGAGTTCCCCGCCGGAACGCATGCCCGTACGGTGCTGGAAGCCGTAGGCGCAGGCGAGCGGACCTTCGGCAACATCGCGGCCAGGGCCGGCGGCAACGTCCCGCTGGCTGCGGGGACACTCGCGCCGCTCCTGGCCAACCTCACCGCCAAGCGGGTGATCGCCGCCGAGGTGCCCCTGTCCACCAGAGCCGACACGAAGAACAAGCGGTACTGGATAGCCGACCACTACCTGCGCTTCTGGCTGGGCTTCCTACGGCGTGCGGTGGCCGACAGCGAACGCGGGCGCCCGGATGTGGCGCTGCGCCGCATCGAACGATCCTGGACAGCCTGGCGGGGACGCGCCGTGGAGCCTGTCGTCCGCGAGTCGCTGTCGAGGGCGCTGCCCGACGACGCCTGGCCTGACACCGAGGAGATCGGCGGCTGGTGGAACCGGCAGAACAACCCGGAGATCGACCTTGTGGGCGCCGACCGGGGACCGGTCGCCGGGCGCATCCACTTCGTCGGGTCCATCAAGTGGCTCGACAACCGCCCGTTCGACCGGCACGACTACGACGAGTTGGTGCGCGACGCCGGCGCCGTCCCAGGGGCCGGGCCGGACATCCCCAAGATCGCCGTCTCCCGCGCCGGCTACGCCACCGATCTGCCGCTGGACATGCGCTGGGGGCCGGAGGACCTGGTCGCCGCCTGGCGGTGATGGCCCGTACACGGTCGTTGACGGCACGCAGTCGGGATTTGTTGGAATGAATGGCAGAAATGCCCGACACGGTCCCCGAAGTGTGCTCATACTGGAGTCAGCTGGCCCTACAGGAGCGCCTCATGCGGAAGACACCCCCACGCATGACGCCGGAGGAAGGGCTGCCGTCGAGCCAGTTCCTGCAACTCGCAGCAGTCGACTTCACCGGCATCTACGCCGTCCACCTCGCAGCCAAGGACGAGCGCCTGAAGATGACGAGGCTCGCGATGAGCCTGCTCGCCGGACCGTTCCTGGCCACCATCGCGCTCACCAGCGCCAAGGTGGTGAACCCGGAGGACCTGGCCGCCTGGCACACCGTGCCGTGGTATCTCTTCGCGCTGGTGGCGGCGTTCGGGCTGCTCAGCGTGTTGCCGTTCCTACGGCTGATCGAGGCGGTCAACGCCTGCGCCAGGACCGCCCGCGCGATCAACAACTTCCGGCTGCTGTACGCCACCCAGCTCAAGGACGAGCTGGCCTGGTCGCCCAACCTGCCGGTCGATCCGCGCTTCCCCGAGACGTACGCGCCACTCTCCTGGCCGGGGATCAACGTCATGGTCCTGGCGGTCGTCAACTCGGCCTACCTGACCGTCGGCGTCACGGGGCTGAGCGGGCAGCAGCCCAACGCGCCGCTGCTGCTGACCGGTGTCCTGCTGGTCGCGCTCGTGCACTACTCCGTCTACTACGTGCGCTGCAACGTGACCAGGCGCCGCCGGCTGCCGCACAACCCCTACCAGTTCCCGAACGTGGAGACCTGATGACCGACCCGGAGGCGTGGGCGTCCTGTGGGGAGGCGTGGCTGTGGCTGATGCGCCATGTGTGGACGACCGGCGCGCTCGGCGACGACGACCGCGGCCCGGTCATGGAAGGGCCGCCCGTGCTGTTCGAGATGGCCGAGGTCCGCCGGGACGACCCCATCATCGGCAGGTACGGCGACGCCGACCGGCTGGCCCTCTACTGCCGCAAGTTCACCCAGGACACGGTGGTGCCGCCGTTCAAGTACAGCTACGGGGCCCGAATCAAGGGGCAGTTACGGTGGGCGGCCGACCTGCTCCGGGCCAAGCCGTACAGCAAGAGCGCGTGGATCTCGCTGACCACGCCGGGCGAGCCGTACGACGCCGTGCCCTGCCTGAGCGGGCTGGCGTTCCGGCTGCGCGACGACTCGCTGGTCATGACGGCGGTGTTCCGCTCGCAGAACGCGTTCACCAGTTACCTGAACTACGTGCCGCTGGCCGACGTCCAGGCGGGGATGGCGCACCGGCTCGGTGTGCAGACCGGGCCGATGCGGGTCTTCGTGGACGTGCCCCACCTCTACCTGTCCGACAGCACCCAGGTGCTGCGTGTCATGCGACCCTGTCTGCCGAGGCTGCTGTGAGCACCGGCTTCCTCCCCTCCAGCATCCACATGTCCGCCCACGGTCCGCCGTACCAGTAGCGCCAGCCGAGGTCGCGCCTGCGCACCTCCGTCATGCCGAGGTCGCGCAGGACGTCCTCGTAGGCGGCCGTGTGCCGCAGGTCGGCGAGCAGGATCAGCCCGCCGGGGCGCAGCACCCGGTACGCCTCGCGCACGGCCCGCGCGCGTTCCTCGGCCCGGTGCACGTGGTGCAGCGCCAGGCTGGAGACGACCACGTCGAACGTCCCGTCGCCGAACGGCAGGTCGCGCATGTCGCCGGTCACCAGATCGGCGGTGACGTCCTCGGCGGCGGCGTTGGCCCGGGTGACCTGCCCGGCGTTGCCCGACTGGTCCCGCGAGCGCCACACGTCGATGCCGACGGCCCGCCCCTCGGGCAGCCGTCCGGCGGCGAGCAGCAGCACCGCGCCCCGGCCGCAGCCGAGGTCGAGCACCCGCTCGTCACCCTTGAGCCGGTGGAGCTCGCCCGCCCAGACGGCGAACTTGCCGCGGCGGGTCGTGTACAGGTGGCTGCCCGCGCTGGCCAGCGTGTAGAGGCCGCCCAGCAGGAAGACCGCGCCGGGAGCCGGCACGTCGAAGGTGAAGGAGACCGCGGCCAGCCCCAGCAGCGCCAGGCCGCCGAAGACGAGGCCCGCCAGGGCCCAGGGCGCGTCGTACCCGTAGTTTCCGCGTCGCACACTCACCACCATGACTTGCCCGGGAATTGGGGCGACACTTCCCTGTCCCAATCCCAATCGACCACAAACCGTTACTAACCTGAAGTGGTCGTGCTCGAAAGCAGGGGGTTGACCAGGGATGACAGGCACGGAACGTGGTTTCAACCCCGTCTCGAGCATCGCCTTGACCCTGGGCTCCGCCCTGCTGTGGGGCGTGGCCCATCTCGCCACCGAGCGCCGCCGGACCGGCCTCGCCCTCATGGCCGCCTACGTGCTCATGCTGGCGGTGGTCATCACGGCCGTCACCGGGTTCGGCCCGCAGTTGCTGGCGCTGGCCGTGCAGCCGGCCTGGCTGACCACGCTCTCGGCGGCGCTCGGCCTGATCGCGCTCGCCTGGTCTCTGGTGATCGTCCGCTCGTTCGTCCTGGTCCGGCCGGCGCCGTCCGACACCGTGGGCCGCGCCCTGACCGCGATCGTGGCGGCCGGGCTGTGCGCGCTCGTCCTCGCGCCCACCGCGTACGCGGCCCGGATGGCGTACCTGTCGCGGGACGTGGTGCAGACGCTGTTCACCAGCACCTCGCCGGTCGTGGCCCAGGACCCGTGGAACGGTGCCGGCCGGATCAACTTCCTGCTGCTGGGCGGCGATTCGGCGCCCAGCCGGCCGGGGGTGCGCACCGACAGCATGACGGTGGCCAGCGTGGACACCGCGACGGGCGCCGCGGTCCTGTTCGGGCTGCCCCGCAACCTGCAGCGGGTGCCGCTGCCCAGCGGTCCGGCCAGGGACCGCTTCCCGAGCGGCTTCGCCGGCGCGGGACCGGAAACCCCCGGGCTGCTCAACGAGGTCTTCCAGTACGCCGAGGACCATCCCGAGGTGGTGCCGGGCGTGCGGCGCGGCGAGCGCGGCCCGGCCCTGCTGAAGCAGACGATCGGCGACATCCTGGGGCTCCCGGTGAGCTACTACGCCCTGGTGGACATGCGGGGGTTCGCGCAGATCATCGACGCGATGGGCGGCGTGAAGGTCACCATCAAGGAGCCGATCGTCTACGGCAGGTACCGTGAGGGCCTGCTGGCGCCGGGCACGCGGCGGCTGAGCGGCTCCGAGGCGCTCTGGTACGGCCGCTCGCGCACCGACAGCGACGACTACGTCCGCATGGGCCGGCAGAAGTGCCTGCTCAACGCCGTCGCCAAGCAGGCCGACCCGATCACCGTGATCAACAGCTTCGAGCAGCTCGCCACGGCCACGAAGCGGGCCATCTCCACCGACATCCCGCAGGACCTCCTCCCGCCGCTGGTGGACCTGGCCCACAAGGTCAAGGACGCCAGGATCAGGAGCCTGAACTTCGTGCCGCCACTGGTCAACACCGCCTACCCCGACTGGGACCTGATCAGGGACAAGGTGGCCGAGGCCCTGGCGGACCGCCCGGCGCACCGCACGCCGCGCGGCGCCGCGCCCGGCACGGGAGCGCCCACCGCCCCGGCGTCGCCGCCGCAGAGCCCGGACCGGGCCGTCGCCCTCGACGCCGCCTGCGGGTAGCCCGGCGGCGGGCCCGGGGTCAGACGATCTCGTCGAGGTGGTCGGCGTAGTACGCGATCGCCCGGCGGTAGCCGCCCGCCGCGTCGGTCTCGGCGAGGACCTTGAGCAGCGTGCCGACCGCCTCACGGGACTGCCCGGCGTTGTAGAGGGCCATCGCCATGAACGTGCGCAGCCCCTGGTCGCCGGGGAACTCCGCGAGCCCGCGCCGGAAGACCTCCAGCGCCTCGTCGTGGCGTCCGAGCACCCGCAGCGTGCTGCCGAGCTTCGTGAAGGCGCCCAGCCGGTCCGCGCTTGCGAGGTCCGCGCCGTCCAGGGCCCGTTCGTAGAAGGGGACGGCCTCGGCCTCCAGGCCGAGCGCGTCGTGCACCCATCCGGTCTGGTAGGCGATCTCCGCGTCGGCGGGATGCCGGGCGGCCAGACCCAGCAGCAGCTCGCGAGCCTCATCGAGGCTCCCCGCCGCACGCAGGCGCACGGCCTCCGTCAATTCGTCATCGCGCACGGACCGAGTGTGGCATGATTGCCAGCGATCCATTCGACAACGGTTTTCATAATCATCGGGAGCGCGTGTGAGGGTGGCGTTCGTCGGCAAGGGCGGCAGCGGCAAGACCACGATGTCGGCCCTGTTCGCGAGACACGTGGCGAGCCAGGGCGGCCGGGTGGTCGCCGTGGACGCCGACATCAACCAGCACCTGGCCCTGGTGCTCGGCGTCGGGGAGCCGCCGGAGCCGCTCGGCTCCCATCTCACCTCGATCAAAGACCACCTGCGGGGCGACAACCCCCGCATCCCCTCGGCCGAGGCCATGGTCAAGACCACCCCGCCGGGCCGCGGCTCGCGACTGCTGAGCTTCGACGACCTCGCCGCCGCCCGCATCGGCGCACGCGAGTTCGCGGTCACCACCCCGGAGGGCGTCCGGCTCATGGCGACCGGCCCGTTCAGCGCGGACGACCTGGGCGTGGCCTGCTACCACTCCAAGGTCGGCGCGGTGGAGCTGCTGCTCAACCACCTCGTCGACGGGCCGTCCGAATACGTCGTGGTCGACATGACCGCCGGGGCCGACTCCTTCGCCTCCGGCCTGTTCACCCGCTTCGACATGACCTTCCTCGTGGCCGAGCCCACCCGGCAGGGCATCGGCGTCTACCGGCAGTATCTCGACTACGCCGCCGAGTTCGGCGTGCGGATCGCGGTGGTCGGCAACAAGGTGCACGACGACGCCGACGTCGGTTTCCTCCGCTCCCACGCGGGCGACGACCTGCTCACCTGGATGGAGCACTCCGCCGCCGTCCGCGCCATGGAGCAGGGCCGCCCGTTCGCCCTCGACGACCTGGAGCCGGCCAACTCCGACGCCCTGGCCGTGCTGCTCAAGGAGGTGGACGCCCAGGACAAGGACTGGGCGCGCTTCGGCCGCCAGGCCGCGGAGTTCCACCTGCGCAACGCCCGCGCCTGGGGCAACGAGCGCACCGGGCTCGACCTGGCCGACCAGATCGACCCCGAGTTCGTCTACGGCCCCTGATCACACGAGTGTCCCCCTCCAGACATCTGGAGCGCCACGCCGTCGCCGCATAGCGTCGGTGAGATCCCTTCCGAGAGGAGACAGCATGTCGCTGACCGTTCCGAACGATCTTCTCGACCAGGCCAGGGCAGGCGAGATCGACGACGCGGCGTTCGTCGCCTGCGTCCGCGACTCCCTGCCGTACGCGTGGTCGGTGATCAGCGAGCTGGTCCAGCAGCGTGACTCGAGTGGAGCCGAGTTCGCCGACAACCACGTGCCGCCGCCGTCGGAGGAGGCGCGCGGCCAGCTCCTGCGCTGTCTCGCCAGCGACGCGATGCGCGGCGCGCTGGAGCGGCACTTCGGTGTCCGGCTCGCCTTCCAGAACTGCCACCGGGTCGCCGTCTTCGACCCGGCGGCCACCGAGGCGTTGCGCGACTTCGTGACCCCGCGGGCGCAGATACTCAACCAGAAGCCCGAGCTGGTCGACTGCTGACCGGCCGCGAGCGGCGGTGCGCCGGGGCTCCGGTTCACCGCCGCCCGCGAACCGCGGGCAGCACCTCGGCGCCGAGGCGGCGGATGTTCTCCAGGGTGCGCCGGTGGTCGCCGCCGCCCTCGACCATGAGGATCAGGTGCCGCAGGCCGGTCGCCTCGGCCGTGGCGAGGATCGTCTCCACGCAGCGGGCGGCCGACCCGACCGGGTGGACGCGGGTCAGGAAGTCCACGTACGCGCCGACGTCCCGCGCCGGGCGGGGCCGGCCGTCCACCGGCAGGTAGCCGGCCAGGCCCGGCTCCAGCCAGCGCGGCATCGCCTCCGTCAGCTCCGCGACCGCCTGCCGCGTCGAATCAGCCACGAACCCGACCGCCGCCGCCACGTGCTCCACGTGCTCCACGTGCTCCACGGCCCCGCCGGGCGCGCCGCCGTGCGCCGGGTCAGCTTGCCCGCCCGCCCGTCCGGCCGTCCCGCGCTCCTCCCGCACCCGCTCGTACGCCGCCACGGCCGCGGCCTTCTCCCGGTCGTCCACGTGCATGCCGAGCAGCATCGGCAGCCCGCGCCGCGCCGCCAGCGTCAGCGTCGCCTCCGAGGTGCACGCCACGACCGGCCGCATGGTCGCCGCGGGCACGATCGGCACCTCCCGGAACCTGAAGAACTCCCCGCCGGCCGACACCCGCGCCCCCGACAGGGCCCGCACCAGCACGTCCAGCGACTCCTCGAACCCCCGCTCGAACCGCTCCAGCCCGGTGCCGAACACCTCCAGGTCCACCCACGGCCCGCCTCGCCCGACGCCCAGCGTGAACCGCCCGCCCGACAGGTGGTGCAGCATCGCCGCCTGCTCGGCCAGGGCGACCGGGTGCCGGGTGGACAGCACGCTGACCGCCGTCCCGAGCCCGATCCGCGTCGTCCGCCCGGCCGCCACCGCCGCGAACGTGGTCGCCGACGGGCACACGCCGTAGGACATGAAGTGGTGCTCGGCGATCCAGGCGTCGTCGAACCCCGCCTCCTCGGCCGCCACGACGAGTTCCACCGCGTCGGCCAGCACCCGCCCCGATTCCCGAGCCGGAAACTGGGCCGCGACCAGAAAGATCCCGATTCGCACCCCACCGATAATGACCGATTCTCCGAAGTCAGGACAGTGCTTAGTATCGGCTTGTAGAAGTGACACATGACAACCCGAACCGGTGATCACATGAAGATCAACAGCAAGGGCCAGGTGACCATCCCCGCGCGGCTCCGCGCCAAGCACAACCTCCATGAGGGCGACGAGGTCGAGGTCATCGAGGTCGCCAACACCCTGCGGATCGTGCGCAGCGAAGGCAGCGAGACCCGCGGCGAGCGACTCGTCCAGCGCATGCGTGGACGCGGAAAGGGCACGATGACAACCGCTGAGATCATGAAAATGATGCGCGGCGACGACTGGGGCGAGGCCTGACCCATGCTTCGAGCCGTCCACTCTCCGAGTGAGATCACCCTGGTCGACTCATGCGTGCTGCTCGACATCTTCACCGAGGACCCCCACTGGGCCAAGTGGTCCGGGAAAGAACTCGAACGAGCCAGCGACACGGGTCGCGTCGTCATCAATCCGATCATCTACGCCGAGGTCACTCCCCGTTTCCCCAGCATCGAAGAACTCGAGGACACACTGCCCCATGAGGAGTTCGGCCGCGAGGATCTTCCCTACGAGGCGGCCTTTCTGGCCGGACAGGCGTTCAACGCGTACAAGAGACGGGGCGGTCAGAAGCGGGCGCCGTTGCCCGACTTCTACATCGGCGCGCACGCGGCCATCCGGTCCTACCGCCTGCTGACCCGCGACGCCCGGCGCTTTCGCACCTACTTCCCCAAGCTCCGGCTCGTCTGCCCTGAAGAGGCCTGACCCGTCGCGTCGACGTTCACTCCGCGCGCCAGAAAATCTGTAGTGGCCGTAGTAGACATCTGGAGCTGATGGGTCTACTGTTTCTCTCAGCGCAAAGAACAGATCTCCCGGGCAGCGAACAACACTGGCACCACGACGAACTGCCCGGGACAGGACGAAGTCAAGGTTGAGGGCAGAAGGTCGGACGTGATGGGCCAGCGCAGTAGGTAGGGGTCCTGATCGTGGACGCGCTGCTGAAGATGGAGCCGGACGGTCGGTCCGGACGGAGATGAAGGGAGCGTTGAACGCCATCAGGATCGCCCGGCGCCGGCTGAGTCTCGCCGCTCGGGTACCGCAGTTCCACAGATAGGAAGGTGGTCTACGGTCACGCATCCGCGATCCACGCATCACCGCCGCACAGTACGGCGGGTGCGGAAAAGGGTAAGCCGGCCGGATGGCCGGTAGATGGTGTTGAACCTCTTCGGGGCCCCGGCGCAGCAGGCGTCGGGGCCCCCTGTTCGCGTGATGAAAGGCATCTATGGATCAACCCTCCCCAGTCGGCGACGACCACCGCGCTTCCGCCGGATCCACGGGCGGCGCCGAAGAGCGGATCGACGATGAGGACTACCCCGCCTACAGCATGGGCGCGGCCGCGGAGATGCTCGGGGTCACCCCGACGTTCCTGCGCGCCCTGGGCGCCGCCAAGCTGATCGAACCGCGACGCTCCAGCGGCGGCCACCGCCGTTACTCCCGCTACCAGCTACGCCTTGCCGCCCGAGCCCGTGAACTCGTCGACCAGGGCACACCCGTCGAGGCCGCCTGCCGGATCATTGTCCTGGAGGACCAACTCGCCGAGGCGCTGCGCATCAACGAGGCACGCGCCCGCCCGGCCGGACCCTGAAGACGGCCTGGCCCCGCGATCAGGACGTCGGGCGGCCGTGCGGCGCCGGCCCGTGGCCGCCGACCGCGACGACGGCGCGGGGACGGCGCGGCACGCGCAGCACGACTGGGCACGCGCAGCACGACTGAACGTGTGCTACGTTGGGTCCAGTTGCAGTTGTGGTACCCATAAGAACTTGTGTGCACCTGACGGTACGTAGCCTCAGGTGCATTTTTGTTTTCCGGTTTCCTCCGGGTGTGGGCCTATCGCGGCGACGCGAAATCCGTCCGATGCGGATTTCGGCTCTGCACCTATCAAAAGGAGATCAACATGGCTTCCGGCACCGTGAAGTGGTTCAACGCGGAAAAGGGCTTCGGCTTCATCGAGCAGGACGGCGGCGGCGCCGACGTCTTCGCCCACTACTCCAACATCGTCTCCCAGGGCGGCTACCGCGAGCTGCACGAGGGCCAGAAGGTCGCCTTCGACGTCACCCAGGGCCAGAAGGGCCCGCAGGCCGAGAACATCGTTTCCGCCTGACACCGAGGCACCACGCGACTGGGGCCCGCGCCGTAGGGTGTGGGCCCCAGCGCGTTGCTTGCGCGGTATCCGATGGCGCCGGTTCGGACACGGAGTCCGCCGCAGCCATCTCACCGGCATGGCAGCCGCTTGTCCGCGGCTGACGCCGACCATTTCGACGACCGAGGCCAGGCTGTTCTGCCGCCGGCGCGGCTCGTCTTTTCTTCGGTTCGTGCTCGCTGTTCCTGGTGCCCTTCATCGCACCCGAGAATCACTTGCCACGTGCCGTATCGAGGAAGGTTCTGCATGAACCAGGCAACTCGCACGCACGACCGCTACTCCCCCACCCGCACGGGCGGCTCCACGAACCCCGGGAGGGGTGACCGATTCGGCTCGTCGGCTCCGGGCCGTTCGGGCGCCCCCAACCGTTCCGGTCGTCACGGGCGGCGTCCCGCCGCGCCGCAGGGGGAGTTCGCACTGCCGGCCACCGTCACTCCGGCCCTGCCCGCAGCCGCGACATTCGCCGAACTGAACATGCCGCCCGCGCTGATGAAGACGCTCACCAGCCAGGGTATGAAGGAACCGTTCCCGATCCAGGCGGCCACGCTGCCCAACTCCCTGGCCGGCCGGGATGTCCTGGGGCGGGGGCGCACCGGGTCGGGCAAGACACTCGCCTTCGGCCTGGCCCTGCTCGTCCGCGTCTCCGGACAGCGTGCCGAATCACGGCAACCGCTGGCCCTGATCCTCGTTCCCACCCGCGAACTGGCCCAGCAGGTCACCGACGCGCTCACCCCGTACGCCCGGTCGCTGAGGCTGCGGCTGGCCACCGTCGTCGGCGGTATGTCGATCGGCCGGCAGGCCAATGCGCTGCGCGGTGGCGCCGAGGTCGTCGTCGCGACCCCGGGACGGCTCAGGGATCTCATCGAGCGCGGCGACTGCCGCCTGGACCGGGTCGGCATCACCGTGCTGGACGAGGCCGACCAGATGGCCGACATGGGCTTCATGCCCCAGATCACCCATCTGCTCGACCAGGTGCGCCCCGAAGGGCAGCGGATGCTGTTCTCCGCCACTCTGGACCGCAACGTCGACCTGCTGGTCCGCCGCTACCTGACCGACCCGGTGGTCCATTCCGTCGACCCCTCGGCGGGCGCGGTCACCACGATGGAGCACCACGTGCTGTACGTCCAAGGTGCCGACAAGCAGGCCACCACGGTGGAGATCGCCGCTCGCGACGGCCGGGTGATCATGTTCCTGGACACCAAGCACGCCGTGGATCGGCTCACCGAGAAGCTGCTGAACAGCGGCGTGCGCGCCGCCGCGCTGCACGGGGGCAAGTCCCAGCCCCAGCGCACCCGCACCCTCGCCCAGTTCAAGACCGGGCACGTCACGGTGCTGGTGGCGACCAACGTGGCGGCCCGCGGCATCCATGTCGACAACCTCGACCTCGTCGTCAACGTCGACCCGCCGAGCGACCACAAGGACTACCTGCACCGTGGCGGCCGCACCGCCCGCGCCGGTGAGTCCGGTAGCGTCGTCACCCTCGTCCTGCCCAACCAGCGTCGTGACATGACCCGCCTGATGGCCCACGCCGGCATCGTCCCGCAGACCAGCCAGGTCCGTTCGGGCGAGGCCGAACTCGGACGTATCACGGGCGCCCAGGCCCCCTCGGGGATTCCCGTCACCATCACCACACCGACTGCGGATCGTCGACCGGCGCGGAGCAGCCGACGATCCAGGTAGCGCCCGGTGCAACAGGGCCTCGTGGGTCCGGCGGGCCCGACGTGGCCGCCCGCGACGGCGACACGGGATCGAGGCGCGGCTATCCGAACAGGCTGACCTGCCCCTCGCTCACCGCCGGATCGCGGTGCCGCCTGAGGTGCCGCCAGCGCGGCAGGTCGTCGAGGTAGGACCACGACAGCCGGTGGTGCTCGGTCGGCCCGAGCCGGGCCAACGCCTCCTGGTGCGCCGGCGACGGATAGCCGGCGTTGTCGGCGAAGCCGTACTCCGCGCAGCCGAGCGCCGCCATCTGGGCGTCGCGCCGCACCTTGGCCAGCACCGAGGCCGCCGCCACCGAGATGCTGGCGGCATCGCCCCTGACCTCCAGGCGCACCGGCCACGGGGCGCCGATGTAGTCGTGGGAGCCGTCGAGGATCACCGCGTCGGGCCTGACCGGCAGGGCCTCCAGCGCCCGGCGGGCGGCGCGGCGCAGCGCCTCGGTCATGCCCACGGTGTCGATCTCGGTGTGGGTGGCCTCGCCGAAGCCGATGCCGGCGGCCCACGACAGCAGCTCGGCGGCCACGGTCTCGCGTCTGGCGGGCGTGAGCTGCTTGGAGTCGGTCAGCCCGGCGGGCGGCTCGGACAGGTCGGTGACGACCGCGCAGACGGTCACCGGACCGGCCCAGGCGCCCCGGCCCACCTCGTCGACGCCCGCCACGGTGCGGGTGCTGGGCTGCGCGAGCAGGAGGTGCTCGATGTCGTACGTCGGCGCCATGGCCCCAGACGCTATCGGTCCGCGGGCCGTTCCGGACCCGGAACCGGAACCCGTTCGTCCGCCGCGGAGCCCGGCCGGCGGTCGGCGAGCCGGAGCGGCTCCAGGTCGGCGGCGATGTAGCGGGCGGCCACGTGGATGGCGCGCAGCGTGACCGACACCGAGGGGCGGTGCACGCTGGAGCCCCGCGCGACGGCGTGCACGTCGCGCCCCACCGGGTTGCCCGGGAACTGCCGCACCGCGACCCCGCGCACCCCCGCCGCGAGCGCCAGCGCCGGCACGGCGGCGATGCCGAGCCCCTTGGCCACCAGCGACAGGATCGTGCCCAGCCCCTCGAACTCCCACGGCTGCGGCTTGGTGCCGCCCACGTCCGCCAGCAGCCGGTCCACCGCCAGCCGCGACGGCTCGCCGTCGGGCGTGGCCATCCACGGCTCCTCGCGCAGCTCGGCCAGCTCGAACGGCACGCCCGGATCGGCCAGCCGGTGCCTGCGCGGCACCACCAGCACGAGCGGATCGTGCAGCAGGGGGAAGACCCGCAGGCTCTCGCTGTCGCGGGCGCGGCCGTACCAGTCGTCCACGAGCGCGATGTCCACCTCGCCCGACTGCACCTCCCGCATCCCCCGCCCCGACCGGCTCTGCCGCAGGCGGAGCGTGAGCTCGGTGTGGCGGCGCAGCGACCGGGCGAGCGCCGGCGCGAATGCGACGGCCGCTGTGGGGAAGGCGGTGACGACGACCCGTCCGGCAGGCGTGCCCCGGTGCGCCGAGAGGTCCGACTCGGCCTCCTCGACGAGGGAAAGGATGCGTTCGGCGTGCAGGACCAGGCGGCGGCCCGCGTCGGTCAGCTCGGCGCTGCGCGCGGTCCGGTCGATGAGGGCCGTGCCGGCCTCGCGTTCGAGCGCGGCGAGCTGCTGGGAGACCGCGGAGGGGCTGTAGCCGAGCGACTCGGCGGTCGCGGCGATGCTGCCGCGCCGGGCGAACTCGCAGATCAACACCAGACGCCGCAGATCGAGCATCGGACTTCCTTACGCCTACCCACAAAAAGCCTCGCTTGTACTGATGCCTTCATCCAACCACGCTGGGAACGTGACAAACATGACGGTGACGCTGTCCGCCACGCTGGCGGCGAACGAGGACATCGAGCGAAGACGACGCGCCGGGGCGCGGGTGCTGCACCTGGCCTTCGGCGAAGCCGGTCTGCCCGTCCACCCGGCGTTGCGCGACAGGCTGGTCGCCGCGGCCGGGAACAACGGCTACGGGCCGGTCGCCGGAGCCTCCGCGCTGCGCGACGCGGCGGCGGGCTACTGGACCCGGCGTGGCCTGCCCACCGACCCCGACCAGGTCGTCAGCGGCCCAGGCAGCAAGTCGCTCCTGTACGGCCTGCTGCTCGCCCTCGGCGGCGACGTGGTGCTGACCGCGCCGAGCTGGGTCAGTTACGCGGCCCAGGCCGGCCTGGTGGGCTCCCGCCCCATCCTGGTGCCCCCGCCGGCCGGCGAAGGCGGGGCGCCCGACCCCGACCGGCTGGTCTCGGCCGTGCTGCACGCCCGCGCCCAGGGCCGGACCGTCAACTCCGTGGTCGTCACCATGCCCGACAACCCCACCGGCCGGCTGGCCACGCCCGGCACCGTCGCCCGCCTGGCCGACGTCGCCCGCGAGCTGGACCTCGTCATCATCTCCGACGAGATCTACCGCGACCTGCTGCACGACCCCGCTCCGCCGTACACCTCGCCCGCGGAGCCGGCGCCCGAGCGCACCGTCATCACCACCGGGCTCAGCAAGAGCCTCGCGCTGGGCGGCTGGCGGATCGGCGTGGCCCGGCTGCCCGACGGCGCGCACGACCTGCGTGCCAGGCTCCTCGCGGTGGCCAGCGAGATCTGGTCGGCGCCCGCCGCGCCGGTGCAGGAGGCGGCGGCGTACGCCTTCACCGAGCCGCCCGAGCTGGTCGAGCGGGTCGAGCGCAGCCGCCGGCTGCACGGCGCGGTCGCGCGGGCCGCCCACGCGGCCTTCACCGAGATCGGCGCCTCCGTGCTCGCCCCGCAGGGCGGCTTCTACCTCTATCCCGACCTCAGCCACCTCCGCCTCGGCGGCTCGGCCGAGATCACCCGCGTGCTGCTCGACGAGCACGGCATCGGCGTGCTGCCGGGCCACGCCTTCGGCGACGACCCGTCGGCCGCCCGGGTGCGCGTCGCCGTCAGCCTCCTGTACGGAGAGACGGCCGAGGAGCGCCAGGCCGCGCTGGACAGCTCCGACCCGCTGCACCTGCCGTGGATCTCGGCCGGTCTCGACCACCTGACGATGGGGCTGAAGGAGCTGTCGCTGGTCCGCCCGGGCGCCGCCCGTGAACGCCGGCCGGCGCTCGTGCCGACCGTGTGTCACGGTTAGGCGAAATCTTCCTCCGGCGCACCGCCGGCACCCCTCTGATCACCGCTCTGACCTGCACAGACACGGGTGGTGTGGCAGGCCGCGAAAGTTCTCTGTCGCCGCCTGGTTACAGCGGGGGCGGGCAGCCCCCATCATGTGCTCATGCCCGCTCTTGTCACCTTGTCCGGGCGCCTCGTGCGCCTGGAACCTCTCAGCCACGCGGCGATCGACGACCTCGTCGCCGCGGCGAGTGAAGACCGCTCCACGTATGCCTTCACTCGCGTCCCGAACGGTCGGGACGAGATGGTCTCCTATGTGGAGGCCGCCCTGGCTGAGCAGGCGGAGGGCCGCACGTTGCCCTTCGCCATCCGGTGGCTGGCCACCGACCGCCTGGTCGGTGCCACCCGTCTCATGCACCTGGAGTACTGGCAGGGGCCCCTGCCGTGGCCTCCGGGCTCGCTGGGTGTGGTGGGCGAGATCCCGTCCGTGGCGGACATCGGTTACACCTGGCTGGGCGCTTCCGCCCAGGGCACGGGTGTCAACCGGGAGAGCAAGTTCCTGCTGCTCTCGCACGCCTTCGACACGTGGAACGTCCACCGCATCACGCTCAAGGCAGACGTACGCAACGTCCGGTCCAGGGCCGCCATCGAGGCCCTCGGCGCACACTTCGACGGGGTGCGGCGAGCGGAAAGCCGGGGCGCCGACGACACGGTCCGAGATACGGCGTTCTACTCGATTCTGCATTCAGAATGGCCAGCCGTCCGCGAACGGCTGTTGCCGAGACTCGCGCCGCTGGAAGCGGCGGTCGAGGCAGCCTAGAAACATCCGTCGAGGCCCCGCCCGGAAAAGGAGCGGGGCCTCCCGTTTTGTCTTTGTGGTGCCCTATGGTGAGGCGGGCACGGTCGCCCCCGCTGACTGGGACCATGCCTGCTGACGCCCTCAGCATCCGCCGGGACACTCAACGCGGAATTGACGCCCGATCAACGCTTCGGTTAACGCCCTGCTCCGTGCCTAGGTGTGCGGCAGGGAAGGTTCTATGATTTGGTAACAAATCGTTCCATTGCCTTGGAGACGTACGGCATGGCTGGTCAGAGCGTCGAAAGCGGGTTGCGCTTCGCCGTGCTCGGTCCCGTGCGCGCGTGGTGTGATGGCGAGGAACTCGATCTGGGCACGCCGTTGCAGCGCTCCATCCTCGGCATGCTGCTGCTGCGGGAGGGCCGGGCGGTCAGCCCGACGGAGCTGATCGACGCGGTGTGGGGCGAGGACGCGCCGCCGAGGGCGCTCGGTGCGCTGCGCACGTACGTCTCCCGGCTGCGCACAGTGCTCGAACCCGACCGGCGCGCCCGCTCGCGGCCCGAGATCCTCACCTCCGTCGGCCGCGGCTACGCGCTGCGCCTGACCGACGGGGCGCTCGACCTGACCCGCTTCGAGCGGGCCGTCCACGACGCCGAGGCGGCGCGCAGGGCCGGTCACCTCGCCGAAGCCGCCGACACGCTGCGGGCCGCGCTCGCCCTGTTCGACGGCGAGCCGCTGACGGGCACCGTGGGCCCGTACGCCGAACACCAGCGCGACCGGCTCGTCGAGTGCCGGATCGGCGTGATCGAGACGCTCATGGACGTCGACCTCGAACGCGGCGGGCACGCCGCGGTCGTGTCGGAGCTGATCGCGCTGACCGCCGAGCACCCGCTGCGCGAGCGGCTGCGCGCCCAGCTCATGCTCGCCTACTACCGATGCGGCCGGCAGGGCGACGCGCTGGCCGTGTTCACCGAGACCCGCGAGGCGCTGGTCGAGGAGCTGGGCGTCGAGCCCGGTCCCGAGCTGACGGCGCTGCACCGGCGCATCCTGGCGGCCGACCCCGCCCTCGCTCCCTCCCCCGCCCGCGCGGCGGCCGCCCCGGTCGCCGCCGGCTCCGCCACGGCCGGCCCCGTGCGACCGGAGCCGCCGGTCGTGGAGGAGCCGGTCCACGAGCTGCCCCGCCCGGCGCAGCTCCCCGCCGCGGTCAACGACTTCACCGGGCGCAAGGAGATCGCCGTACGGCTGCGCGCCCTGCTGTCGGCGCAGTCGTCGGCCGAGGGGGTGCCGGTGGTCACCATCTGCGGCATCGGCGGCGTGGGCAAGACCACGCTGGCCGTGCACGTGGCCCACGCGGCCGACGACCTGTTCCCCGACGGGCAGCTCTACGCCGACCTGCGCGGCTACACCGACGAGGCGACCGCGCCCGAGTCGGCGCTGCGCGCGTTCCTGCGCGCGCTCGGCGTCCCGCCCGACGTCGTCCCCGAAGGGCTCGCCGAACGCTCGGCGCTGTTCCGGTCGCTGCTCGCCGACCGGCGCATCCTCGTGCTGCTGGACAACGCCCGTGACGCCCAGCAGGTCGGCCACCTGCTGCCGGGCTCGGCGGGCTGCGCGGCCATCGTCACCAGCCGGGTCAAGCTGGCCGACCTGCCCTCGGCCCGGCTCATCGACCTCGACGTGATGGAGCCGGACGAGGCCCTGTCGCTGTTCGCGGCGGTCGCCGGGCCCGAGCGGGTCGCCGCCGAGCACGGTGCCGCCATGGACGTGGTGGCGGCGTGCGGGTTCCTGCCGCTGGCCGTGCGCATCGTGGCCGCCCGGCTGGCCGCCCGGCCGTCGTGGACGGTCGAGTCGCTGGTGCCGCGGCTGGCCGACGAGCAGCGCCGCCTCGACGAGCTGCGGGTCGGCAACCTCGCGGTGGAGGCGACGTTCGCGCTGGGCTACGGGCAGCTCGATGCCGGCCAGCAGCGGGCGTTCCGGCTGCTGTCGCTGCCCAACGGCCCCGACATCTCGGCCGGCGCCGCGGCGGCCGTGCTCGCGATGAACGCGTTCGAGGCCGAGGACGTGCTGGAGTCGCTGGTGGACGCCAGCCTGCTGGAGGCGCCGGCGCCGGGCCGCTACCGCTACCACGACCTGCTCAAGCTGTTCGCCCGGCGCACCATGGACAAGACCGAGCAGCCCCAGGCCCGCACGCCGGTGCTGCGGCGGCTGCTCGGCTACTACCTCGCCTCCGCGCAGTCGGCCCACCGGCTGGCCTACGAGGGCAGCTCCATCGCCGACAACCTGGTGGAGATCGGCAGTGGGCGGAGCTTCGGCAGCGCGGAGGAGGCCGTCGCGTGGCTGATCGCCGAGGGCGACTCGCTGTTCGCCGCGATCAACCAGGCCGCGGCGGCCTCCCCCACGGCCGACCAGTTGCTGCCCGCCGCCGACCTGCTGGTGGCCATGGAGCCGCTGCTGGAGTCGGGCACCCATACCCGCGAGTTCGACCACGCGACCCGCGCCGTGCTCGCCGCCGCCCGCGGCATCGGCGACGCCGGCAGCGAGCTGCGCTCCCGCTACGTGCTGGGCCGGGTGTTGTTCGCGGGCAACCGGCTGACCGAGGCCGAAAGGCAGTTCAGGATCGTGCACGAGCTGTCGGTGGCCCGCGGCGAGCTGGTCGTCACCGGCGAGGTGATGAACGCGCTGGCCGTGGTCGTCGGCAGGCAGCGCCGCCACACCGAGGCCCTGTCGTGGTTCGAGGCGGCCATGCGCCACTATCGCGACCAGGGCATCCCCGCCGGCGAGGCGCTCGTGCTCAGCTACTCCGCCCGTGACCACCTCGGCCTCGGCCGGCCCGAGGAGGCGGTCGCGGCGGCCGAGCGGGGGCTGGAGATCTTCACCGAGCTCGGCAGCGGCGCCGGCACCGCCCGGGCCCGCTACCACCTGGGCATCGTGCTGTCGCGGGTGGGCCGGCTCACCGAGGCCGTCCACCACCACGCCGAGTGCCTGGCCTTCTTCCGGGCCGGCAAGCAGCGCGTCTGGGAGCAGCGGGTGTGCTCCCGGCTGGCGGAGACGTTCATCGCCGCGGAGCGCTACGCCGACGCCGTACGGCACGCCGAGCAGGCCCTGCTGGTGTCGCGGAACATCGGCCACCCGTACGGCGAGGCGCTGTCGCTGACCGTCCTCGGCAAGGCGCTCAACGGCCTCGGCAGCGCCACGCGCAGCGTCGACTGCCTACGCCAGGCCTTCGACATCTTCTCCCGGCTCGGCGCCCCCGAGGCCGGGGACCTCAAGGTCCTCCTCGACGCCGCCCAGGTCGTCGAGTCCTGAGTAGAGCGCGTCGTCCAGAGGCGTCATCCACACGTGGTTGATCAAGGCTGTCCTCTGCGGTCCTGGAGCCTTGCGGCGGTGGTGCAGCCCGGCCGGCCATCGTGACCGTCACGCGTCGCCAGGGGGCCCGGTTGTCCGGTTGCTCCACGTGACGGCTAGCCGCCTCACGTCGACGGCCGGCCGGACTCTGACACGGGCCTCGAACCCCCCGGGTCCGTGTCGTGGTGCCCAGTCTCCGCGGGGCGGCTTGCCGTCGGATCAACAGCCGATTGCGGGAGGGGTCAGAGGTGGAAGTAGCCCTCGGCGATGAGGGGGCGGACCGCGTCGGCGTGCGGGATGTCGCCGTTGCCGACCAGCTCGGCGATCACGTTGAGCAGCGGGCCGAGCGCCAGCTCGCCGTCGCAGACGCCGGCCAGCGCGGCCTCGACCGTGCCGACCTCCCTGCTGCGGCGCAGGCCGGTGGTCTGGCGCAGCACGATCCGCATCGGGTCCTCGGCCCCGGGCAGGCCGATGCGTTCGTCGAGCAGCCCGTCGGCCGTGCGCAGGCAGGCCGACGTGAGGTCCTCGACGCGGTGCGCGGCCGCGATGGAGTCGAGCACGTCGTCCACGTAGTCGCCCACCGGGAGCGTGACCCGGTGGGTGAGCCGCTCCACGCGGACCACCGGGTCGAGGGCGCCGGAGTTGCGCAGGGTGATCCAGCCGAAGCCGACGGCCTCGACCTTGCGCTGCTCGAACCAGGCGAGCCAGCGGTCGTAGTGCTCGGCGTAGCGGGGGGTGCCCTGCTCGGCGGCGTCCCTGAGCCACAGCTCGACGTACTCGGCGGGGTCCTGGACGTCGCGCTCCACCACCCAGGCGTCGCAGCCGGTGTCGGCCAGCCAGCCGCCGACGCGGTCGCGCCAGTCCTCTCCCTCGACGTGCAGCCAGTTGGCCAGCACATGGGCCTGGCCGCCGGGGGTGAGGTGGCGGGGCGCCTGCCGGACGAGGTCGCGGCAGAAGGCGTCGCCGTCCTCGCCCGTCTCGCGGTACGTCAGGTGCCCGGCGGGCGAGATGACGAACGGGGGGTTGGCGACGACGAGGTCGAACAGCTCGTCGCGGACCGGCTCGAACATCGAGCCCACCCGGGTCTCCACCCCGCGCACCCCCGAAAGCTCCCAGCTCAGCCGGGCCAGCTCGACGGCGCGCGGGTTGAGGTCCGTGGCCACGATCTCCTCGGCCCGGCCCGCCAGGTGGAGCACCTGCACGCCGCAGCCGGTGCCGAGGTCGAGCGCCCGTCCCACCGGGCGGCGGCTGACGAGCTGGGCCAGGTTGGCCGAGGCGCCGCCCGCGCCCACGACGTGGTCGGGGCGCAGCGCGGGGTCGCCGGGGCGCACCTTGCGGTCGGAGACCACGTAGCCCCCGGTCTCCCACGGCTGGAGGTGCACGTCGGCGGTGACCTGCTCGCCGGCCACGGTCACCAGCCCGCACTCCAGCACGGCCGGGTCCAGCCACGACCGCGGAACGGCCACGCCCAGCCACCACAGCCGGATCAGCGCGTCGAGCGGCTCGCCCGCCGCCGTGGCACGCAGGGCCGGGACCAGTTCCTCGCGTGCCAGGGCCGAGGCCGCCACGTCGCCCAGCCGGTCGCGGACGCCGTCCATCGTGTAGCCGGTTTCGTGCAGGTGATCGCGCAGTCGTTCCACGCACCCCATCCTTTCACCGCATACACCCGCGCATGATCCAATACCTACAGTGATCGTACTGTTACCCGGGAACGCGGCGATCTGTAAGCGGTTCGCAACCGGTAAGCGGTATTTCTGGTGGACCCCGTCCGAGGGATCAGTTTCGACGTCGGGACCTGTTCGAAGAGGAGCGGCCCCATGCTCATCCCCTGCCTGGCCTGTGAGTCCCGATTCGTCCCCGACGAGTATTTCCGCGCCTGCTCGGCCTACAACCGCGGCCTCGATCTCGTGCTGTGGACCTGCCCGCGCTGCGGCAACCACGACGAGGTGCGCGTGCTGCCGGGCGAGCTGGGCTTCGGCTACACGCGCCGGGGCCGCTTCGCCGTCCACGACCGCGTCCGCGTGCCCGGCCTGCGCCGCCACCGGGGCGAGCTGCGGCTCGACATCTCCCTCGACAAGGCGAGCTGGCGGGTGCACACCCGCGTCCGCCAGCTCGCCTAGCCGCGGCCGGGCAGGAGACTCGGACGTCAGTCGGTGTGCCGGCGGAGGCTCTGCCAGGCGGCCTCGCCCAGCCCCTTGATCTCCTCGTCGGTCGGCGTGTGCGCTCCGGCGAACCACAGGCGGCACATCTCCTGCGCCGGTCCGAGCCACAGGACGTAGCACATGGTCGGGTGCACCTGCCGGAGCAGGCCGTCGTCCATGTGCGGCCGCCACCAGTCGGACACGCGGCGGAAGAACGCGCGGCGGGCCTCGGCCACCTCGGCGCCGCCCTGCTCGTGCTTGCGCGGCGGCCGCTCGCTGACCAGCAGCCTGGCCCGCTCGGGATGCTCGCCGGCCCAGCGCATGTGGAAGGCGACGACGGCCTCGATCCCGTCACGGGCCGATTCGTGGCTCTCCAGCTCGGCGAGGAACGCCTCCTGGTAGGCCGTGAGGATCTCCGTGTAGAGCACGCCGAAGACGTGGTCCTTGCCGGTGAAGTGGTGGTAGAAGCTGCCGACGCTGACGCCGCTCTCCTTGCGGAGGTCGCTCAGCGTGGTCGCCGAGACCCCGTCCTGGCTGAATCGGCGCAGGGCACCCTCGATGATGCGGGTTCGCCCGTCGCGTCCGTTCCTGACACTCTTCACACCGTCAATGGTGAGGCAGCAGAACCTTGTTCCGCAAATGGCGCCGCCCGGTCGATCACGGCGGTCACCTCGACCACCCCGGAGACGACCGTCATCGTGGCGTCGGGCCACAGGCGGCGAACCATCCGCAGGGCCCGCCGGTTCTCGCCCATCACGTCCATGCCGACCGTCGTGGCGCCCCGGCCGGCGGCCCGGAGGAGGAGCGCGCCGACCAGGCGGGGTCCGAGCCCGTGGCCCTGCCACCGGTCGGTCACCACCACGGCGATCTCCACGTCCGCCGTGCCGCCACGATAGCTCATGGCGTGGCCGATGACCTCCCCGTCGAGCGTGGCGACGAGGGCGTCACGGCGGTCGTCCACGGCGAGGAGCGTGCGGACCAGGCTCGCGGCCGGGCGGCTGAAGCCGGTGAAGAAGCGCAGCGTCCGGGTGTGCAGGGACAGTCCGGCCAGGAAGCTTCTGACGCGCTCGTCGTCGTCGGGCCGGGCCGGCCGGATCTGAGTTCCTTGCATGGACTCAGCCTGCCCTCACCGAGCTGAGTCTGTCAACCGAACTCAGATATGATGGGGCGCATGAACGTGCCCTTCCGGGTCACCAACTGCTCGATCGAGCGCACCCTCAACGTCGTCGGGGAGAAGTGGACGTTCCTCGTGCTGCGCGAGGCGTTCAGCGGCGTGCGCCGGTTCGCCGACATGCAGGCCAACACCGGCGCCCCCCGCCAGGTGCTCAGCGCCCGCCTGGCCCGGCTGCTGGACGAGGGCCTGCTGCGCAAGGAGCCCTACCGCGAACCCGGCCAGCGCCAGCGTGACGAGTACCGGCTCACCGAGAAGGGGCGCGACCTCTATCCGCTGCTGGTCGCACTCATGCACTGGGGCGACAGATACCTGGCCGACGAGGACGGGCCGCCGGTGCTGCTCACCCACCGCGACTGCGGCGCGCCCATCGAGCAGCACTTCCGGTGCGCCGAAGGCCACGAGGTCACCGGACCCCGCGAGGTGACCGCCCTGCCCGGCTCAGGCGCCGCGCTGAAGAGCGCGTAGGCAGCGCCGGAAATCACCCAGGGTGAGCAGCGCCGCCCCCGTCAGCAGCACGGCCACCGCCGAGGTGCGCACCACGAGGTACGTCTCGATCGGCTGGCTGAGCAGCAGCCACAGGCTCAGCGTGGCGTTGCCGAGCTGGGCACACCCCCACACCAGCGACTGGCGCGCGAAGAACCGCCGCATGACCGGCCGTTCCATCACGTCCTCGGGCAGCGGCACCAGGTCTTCCGCCATCCGCCGCGCGAGCGGCCGGCGCACCCGGGCCGTCCCCAGGAACGCCGCGCTCGCGCAGAACACGCCCAGCGTCGGCTGCAGGAAGAACAGCAACGGGCTGCCCGTCAGCAACGCCAGCACCGCCCGTACGGTCACCATGAGCGCGGCCAGCAGCACTCCGCCCGGCACCCGCCGGCCCGCGACCAGCCTGACCAGCGCTCCGCCGTACACCCAGGCCACGGCCGCGGCGACGCCACCCGCGGGCCCGGCGGCGAGCAGCCCCACGTAGAAGACCGCGACCGGCAGGATCATGCTCTCGACGATCCGCGGCACGGCGTGTCGCACCAGGGCGGCGAGCCGGGGAGGCTCGAACACGTGCCCCTCGGGGGGCGCGGCAAGCACGGTCATGGAGCTCTTCGAGGGCCTCTCGACGGCGGGGGTCTGCGCGAGGCCCGGGGAGGAGGCTCACGGCACGGTTCATGACCGTACGCGATGAACGGCTTCCTGGTAAGGGTTTCGACCAGATTGCGATTTGATCACGCCCTCGGCACCACCGCAGGTCCGGGAGCCGCGTAAGGGAGCACCTGGTGCGGTGCCTACCCTGGAAGGGTGTACCGGTTCCTCCTCACGCCCCGCTGGATCGCGCTGCATGTCGTGGTCCTGCTCGTGATCCCCGCCTTCGTCCTGCTGGGGCAGTGGCAGTTCGGGCGGTTCGAGGAGAGGTCGGCCAACAGCGAGAGAGTCACCGCCAACCTGGCCGCTCCCCCGGTGCCCGTGGAGAGCCTGGCCGGGCCGGCGGTCAGGGAGGACGACCGCTACCGGTCCGTGACGGCCTCCGGAAGCTACGACGCCGCGCGGGGACTGCTGGTACGCCGCCGGCCCCAGGAGGGCAGGCCCGGCTTCTACGTGCTGACGCCGCTGGTGCTGGCCGACGGGCGGGCCGTGCTCGTCAACCGCGGCTGGGTCAAGGCCGGCGCGACCGCCGACAGCCCGCCCGAGGTGCCACCGCCCCCCACAGGTCAGGTAACTGTCACCGGACGGCTACGGCTGACCGAGACCGAGGAGTCGAGCGGCATCCGCGAGCGCCAGGGCCTGCCCGCCGGCCAGGTGCTGCTGATCAACCTCGACTCCATCGGCAAGCTCCTGCCGTACGACCTGCTGGGCGGCTACGTCGACCTCACCGAACAGCAGCCGGCCTCCGACCCGGCGCCCGAGCCGGTGCCGGCGCCCGACGTGGGCGCGGGGGGCGGGCTCAACCTGGCCTACGGCGTGCAGTGGTGGCTGTTCATCGGCGTGGCCGTCGGCGGCTGGATCCTGCTGATCCGGCGCGAGGCGGCCGACCGCCGGACCGAGGCCGAGGAGACCGGCGCCGCACGGACCAGGGCCGCACGGACCGAGGCCGAGGAGAGCGCCGGGGAGTCCGAGGAGACCGGCCCCGCACGGACCAGGGCCGCACGGACCGAGGCCGAGGAGAGCGCCGGGGAGTCCGAGGAGACGTCAGCGTCCGCCGGCTGACTACATCGATCACGACGGGGTAGGGGGCGGCAGGGTCCGCACGAGCAGCATCCTCATCACGGCGGACCCCGATGGCCCGGGGTCGCCCGCCATCCCCCTCCCGGCGATCCCGGGTCCGCAAGGACACGGGGATATCCGTCACAGGGATATCCAACGGAGACGTCGCAGCTTGTTCGACGTTATCCCGCCGTCGTACGGTTACCTGCGTGACTACGCCGCTGCTCCCCGACCCCGATCCGAGGCGGCGCGACTATGTGATCATCTCCGCCGACGATCACCTGATCGAGCCGCCGGACGTCTTCGAGGGCCGGTTACCCGAGAAGTACGCCGACGTCGCGCCCAAGGTCGTGGAGACGGAGGCCGGTCACCAGGTGTGGCGCTACGGCGGGGCCACCTACCCGTGCGCGGCCATGGACGTGGGCGCCGGGCTGCCGCGCGAGCAGCGCACCCTGGAGCCGATCCGCTTCGAGCACATGCGCCCCGGCTGCCACGACATCGAGGCCCGCGTCGAGGACATGGACCTGGCCGGCATCTGGGCCGCGCTCTGCTTCCCCGGCATGCTCGCCGGTCAGGCCGGCATGCCGTTCGCCAGGACCCGCGACCAGGACCTCGGGCTGGCCCTGGTCAAGGCGTGGAACGACTGGCACATCGAGGTCTGGGCCGGCACCTACCCCGAGCGCGTCATCGGCCTGCAACTGCCCTGGCTGCCCGATCCCGACGTGGCCGCCAAGGAGATCCGGGCCAACGCGGCCCGCGGGTTCAAGGCCGTGGTGTTCCCCGAGTTCCCGACCCGGGTGCGGCTGCCGTCGATCCACAGCGGCCACTGGGATCCGTTCTTCGCCGCCTGCGAGGAGACGGGCACGGTCGTGGCCCTGCACACCGGCGCGTCGAGCTGGGCGCCGGTGCCCTCGCCCGACACGCCCATCGAGGCGATCACCACGCTGATCCCGACGAGCGCCATGTTCGCCTGCGCCGACTGGCTCTGGTCGGGCGTGCCGCTGCGCTTCCCCAACCTGCGCATCCTCATCGTCGAGGGCGGGGTGGGCTGGCTGCCGCTGCTGGCCGAACGGGCCGACTACGCGCTCGACCACCCGGTGGCGGGCGACGCGGCGTGGGACGGCGGGCTCAAGCCGAGCGAGGTGCTGCGCCGCAACTTCTTCTTCGGCACGCTCGACGACCACGCCCTGTCGGGGGTGCGCCTGGCGGTCGGACTCGACCACGTGCTCCAGGAGAGCGGCTATCCGCACTCCGACTCCACCTGGCCCGACACGCAGCAGGCCGTGGCCCGCAACCTCGGCGCGCTGCCGCCCGCCGACATCGCCCGGGTCGCCTACGGCAACGCGGCGCGCCTGTTCGGCCACCCGCTGCCCTCGCGGGCGTGGCTGCGGATGGAGGAGATCTGACCCTCCAGCGTGCCCTGGACGGGCCGCGCAGAAAGGAGATCTAACCCTCCAGCGTGCCCTGGACGACCCGGCGCTCGTGGTCGAGGTAGCGCCCGCTCTCGCCCAGCAGCGACCCCATGAGCCAGAGGAAGACTCCGAAGTCGTCGGCCAGGCCGACCAGGACGAGGAAGTCGGGCACCACGTCGATCGGCGAGATCAGGTAGACCACGCCGAGCGCCATCAGGGCCAGCTTGCCCCTGCCCATCTCGCCGTACTCGCCGCGCGTCACGGCTCCGATCAGGCGCGGGATCGCCCGCACCCGCGCCATCAGTCCCGGCGTGCCGGGCTTGGTCACGTCCTGGTACGTGCGCCAGGCCGCCGCCGCGCGTGCTGCCTTCGCCTTCATGCCCACCCCCATACCCTGGCTTCTCACGACATAACGTGTTTGGTCAGCGGTTGGTTCCGCGCGGGTCAGGCAGCGGGTCAGGCCAGGGCCGCGTGGGTGAACGGCCGGGCCGCCTCGACCTGCGCCGCGACACGGACCAGTAGGTCCTCCCGACCGGCGGCGGCGACGAGCTGGACGCCCACCGGCAGCCCCGCCCGCGACATGTGCAGCGGCAGGGAGACGGCCGGCTGGCCGGTCGCGTTCACCGGCGAGGTGTAGGCGACCGCGCGTGCCGTCCGGCCGCCCGCCACGCTCAGGTCGTGCGGCGGGAGCCAGCCCAGCTCGAACGGCGCGACGCCCAGCGACGGCGCCAGCAGCAGGTCGTACCCGGACTCCCACCAGGCGGCCATCCGCCGGCGGAAGGCGTCGATCCACTGGACGTCGCGGATGTGCTCGGCCGCGCTGTGCGTCCGCCCGACGCGTACCAGCTCGGCGTTGCGCGGCTCCAGTTCCTCCGGCGCGACCGGCCGGCCGCGCCAGAAGCCGATGTTGTCGATCTCGGCGGCCATGTTGTTCGCCACGACGGCGCCGAAGCGGCGCGGGAAGTGCGGGTCGCCGAGCGCCTCCGGCCAGGACGGGACCACGTCGTGACCGAGCGCCTCCAGCAGCCCCGCGGCGCGGGTCACGGCCGTGGACACCTCGGGGTCCTCGGGCACGTCGCCTCTCGGGTGACGGGTGACGAACCCGACGCGCAGCCGTCCCGGATCCGCCCCCACCTCGCCGGCCAGCGGCCCCGGCAGCGCGGGCGCGTCGTACGGGTCGCCCGGCCGGAACCCGGCGACCACGTCGAGCGCCGCCGCCGTGTCCCGCACGGTCCGCGTCACGAACCCCGGGCAGGAGAACCCGCTCCACCCCTCGCCACCGTCGGGTCCGAAGCTGACCCGGCCCCTGCTCGGCTTGAGCCCCACCAGCCCGCACATCGACGCGGGGATGCGGATGGACCCGCCGCCGTCGCTGGCCGTGGCGAGGGCCGTCATCCCCGCCGCGACCGCCGCCGCCGACCCGCCGCTCGACCCGCCCGGCGAGTGGCCCGGCTCGTACGGGTTGCGGGTGGGCCCGAACGCCACCGGCTCGGTGGTGATCGTGCTGCCCAGCTCGGGCGTGTTGGTGCGGCCCAGCACCACGAACCCGGCCGCCCGCAGCCGGGCGACTCCGTACCCGTCGCGTTCGACCCGCAGCCCGTCGAGGACGTGCGAGCCCCCGCTGTACGGCTCGCCGGCCTGCCGCCAGCCGAGGTCCTTGAGCAGGATGGGCACGCCGCGGAACGGCGCCCCCTCCGGCAGGTCGTCCGCCTCGGCCAGCGCCCGTTCGAACCGGCGGTGGACGACCGCGTTCAGCTCGCCGTCGCGCGCCTCGATCCGGGCGATCGCCGCCTCGACCAGCTCGCGCGGCGACACCCGCCCCTCGCACACGGCCCGCGCCTGCCCGACCGCGTCCATCAGCAGCACGTCGTCCACCGCCCGACTCCCCTCAGCCGCTCGCGTCCGCCCGCCGGGCGTCCGGTGCCAGCGCCCGGACGGCCTCGGCGATCGGCACCTCACCGCCGGCCACGGGCGCGAGCACCGGCGTGTCCAGCCCGTTCGCGACGTACTCCCTGATCCGCGCCCGGCACGTCGCCGCGTCGCCGTGCACCACCAGCGCGTCCACCACCTCGTCCGGGATGGCCCGCAGCGCCCCCTGCCGGTCGCCCGCCGCCCACGCCTCGTGCATCGGCCGCAACACCTCGCCGCGCCCCAGCCAGTCGTGGAAGGCCGCGTACACCGGCACGGTCAGGTAGGCCGCCAGCATCCGGCGGGCCAGCGCGCGCACCCGCCCGGCGTCCTCGCTGACGCAGACGAACAGGCGGGCGATCAGCTCCGTGTCCGGTCCGATCTCGGCGCGCACCGTGCGCACGTCCTCCGGCGACAGCCAGTTGGTGATCGCTCCGTCCGCCTCCTCGGCCGCCAGGCGCAGCATCCGGGGACGCAACGCCGCCAGCACGATCTTCGGCGGCACCTCCGGCGCCCGTTCCAGCCGGAACCCGTCCACCTCGAACGTCTCGTACGTCTCCGACACCTTCTCCCCCGCCAGCGCCCGCCTGAGGAAGCGCAGCGTGTCACGGGTCCGCGCGTACGGCCTGGCGAACGTGCCCGCGTTCCAGCGCTCGACGATCACCGGCGACGACGAGCCGATGCCCAGCGTGAACCGGCCGGGGGCGAGGTCGGCCAGCGTCGCCGCCGACATCGCCAGCAGGCCGGGACCGCGGGTCGAGACGGGCACGATCGCGCTGCCCAGCCGCAGCCCCCGCGCCCACTGCGCCGCCAGGGCCAGCGGCACGAAGCCGTCCACGCCGCTGACCTCCGCCGACCACACGTCGGTGTACCCCAGCTCGGGCAGTTGCTCGACGAGCTCGCGCGAGCCGGCGAGCGAGCGGTCCTGGAAGGGGATCGTCATGCCCCAGTTCTGCGTCATGCGGCCTCCACCTAGGCATCGGTAGGGGGACCATACCAACCGGGCGGTATGCCATGGTCGGGCACCGCCACCGGAATCGCCGGCAGCCCTCCGGCCTCCGGCTTCAGGCCGGGGAGCGCGTCAGGCGCGCAGCTCGTGGACCGCCGCGATGAAGTCCTTGGTGATGCCCCGCAGCCCCGGCAGGTGCGACAGGCCGACCAGCCGGTCCACCAGCGGCACCGTGACGTCGATCAGCCGGTGCGTCCGCTCGCAGCCGGGCGAGGTGTCATGCACCCAGAACAGCACCATGCCCATCGACAGCAGCCACAGCAGCTCGGGCAACTCCTCGCGCAACTCGGCGTTCATCCGGTCGGCCGAGCCCTCGACGACCTGCCGGTAGATGGCGATCGACGCCTCACGCGCGGGCGAGCTCTGCGCGCTGAACGGGCTGAGCGGATTGGTCGGCTCGGCCGCGTGCTTGAAGAACTTCACCGCGAACTCGTGGTACGGCTCGGAGACGCGCACCCACTCGCGCAGCACTCCGCTGAGCCGGGCCGCGAACGACGTCTCCTTGGCGAGCAGCTCGCGGCAGGCGGCCTCGTGCTCCGCCTGGGCGCGGTCGTAGTACGCCTGGATCAACGCCTCCTTGCCGGCGAAGTAGTAGTAGGCGTTGCCCACGGAGACCCCGGCCTCGGCGGCGATGGCGCGCATGGTCGTCGCCTCGAAGCCACGCTCCCGGAACAGTCGCAAGGCCGTCTCGACGATGACCTCTCGGGTGCTCTCCGATCCTCGGTTTCGGGCTTCGGACACGTTCGTCACTTTACGGGTTCATGCGGCGTTAGGTCATGGAGCCGCACGGTGATCGCCGCCACAGGGCAAAAATACCCGTGAGGCGGGGGTGGACCGGTGTGAAGGATGGGATTGATGTTTTCAGGCGGAAGGGCTATTTCCGCGAAAAGGCATCGACATGTGGATACGTGGAACCGCTCGGCCCTTGGTGGCCATGCTCCTCGGCATTGAGATCTCCATAATCGCGCTGGCGCCCGTCGCCTCAGCCGCCGCTCCCATGACACCCGACGGCGGGTTGCGGCTGGCGCCACGAATAATCACTCGGACGTACCACCTCGCGACGGCCGCCCAGGTCTCGCACCGGTACGTCCCGCTGCACCCGCGCGTCCCGCTGGACCGGCACGTCGCCCGGCACCGGCACCTCGCCCCCCACCAGCACGTCCACTGGCACGTCCACCAGCACAGCGACTGGCACGGCGACCAGCGCGCTGACCGGCGCACCGACCGGCACGGCCACTGGCGTCGTGACGGCAGGCAGCACAGGGCCGCCGGCAAGCGGGCGGACACGACACCGGCGACCGCCCGCCGGGCGCTGCCCCCGCTCGACCTCGCTCGCGTCGAACACCGCCACGCCACCGTGCGCATGTCGCACGCCCACGCGGCGACCTACCTGCTCGGCGCCGGTCTGCGCTACCGGTCCACCGGCCGCTGCACCGACCGGCACGTGCCCACCTGCACGTCGCTGGACGCCGTCCGGACGGGCACCATCGCCCGGATCATCGCGCTCAAGCACGCCAGCGACTGCCCGATCATGGTCACCGGTGGTACCGAGGTCGGCCACGCCCCGGGCCGCTTCAGCCACGGCCAGGGCTACAAGCTCGACATCTCGCACAACGCCTGCATCGACAGGTACATCGCCCAGCACAGCGAGCCGGACGGCGTCCGCGGCGACGGCGCCCGCCTCTACCGCGCGCCCTCCGGCACCATCTACGCCGACGAGTCGGACCACTGGGACATCATGTTCAAGTAGCGGCTTCCGCCGAACCCGGTCCCCGCGCCCCGTCCGCCGCGTTCACCACCGTGAGCACCGGGCTCCGCCGTGCCCGGAACCACCGACGCACGGCACCCGATAGCCGGGCTCCGCCGCACCCCGGCCGAAGCCTGGAGGACGCGCCCGCGACACGCCCCCGGTGCCGGAATCGCCATGCCCGCACACCCGGGCCGGCGACCAGCGCCATACCCGCGAACCACGTCGCCGTGAGCGTTGTCCCGCGCTGCCGGTTACCCGGTTGCGGGGACTCCCGTGCCACGCGACGCCGACCGGCGCCGCACGATCACGTGCGGCGCCGCCGGGACGAAGCTCGCTCCCGGCCCGGGACGAGGCTCGCTCCCGGCCGCCAGGACGAGGCTCGCTTGCGCGGGACCCCGGGACGAGGCCCGCTTCCGCGGGGCCCCGGGCGTCCTAACCTTCGGCCAGCTCGGCCGCGACCAGCTCGGCGATCTCCGCCGCGTTGAGCGCGGCGCCCTTGCGGAGGTTGTCGCCGCACACGAACAGGTCGAGCGTGTTGGGGAAGTCGACCGCCTGCCGGACCCGGCCCACGTAGGTCGGGTCGGTGCCCACGACGTCGATCGGCGTCGGATAGATCCCGTTGGCCGGGTCGTCCATGAGCACCACCGACGGCGCAGCCTGGAGCACCCGGTGGGCGTCGGCGACGGTGATCTCCCGCTCGAAGCGGGCGTGCACGGCCAGCGAGTGCGTCGTGACGACCGGCACCCGGACGCAGGTGGCGGAGACCTTCAGCTCAGGAATGCCGAGGATCTTGCGCGACTCGTTGCGCAGCTTCAGCTCCTCGGACGCCCAGCCGCCGTCCTTGTACGAGCCCGCCCACGGCACCACGTTGAACGCGATCGGCGCCGGGAACGGCGAGTCGTCGGGCAGCTTGTTGGCCAGCGCCTTGCGCACGTCACCGGCCGCCTGGCCGACGGAGCGGTCACCGGCCAGCGCCTCGACCTCGTCGTACAGCCTGGCCGAGCCGGCCACGCCGGCGCCCGACACCGCCTGGTAGGAGGCGACGACGAGCTCCTTGAGCGTGTACTCGGCGTGCAGCGCGCCCATCGCCGCCATCATCGACAGCGTCGTGCAGTTGGGCGTGGAGACGATGCCCCGCGGCCGCCGGCGCGCGTCGAGCGGATTGACCTCGGGCACGACCAGCGGCACGTCGGGCTCCATCCGGAACGTGCCCGACTTGTCGATCGCGATCGCGCCGCGCTCGGCGGCGATCGGCACCCACACGGCCGACACCTCGTCGGGCACGTCGAAGATGGCGATGTC
Organism: Nonomuraea sp. NPDC047897; assembly: GCF_043204415.1. Lineage (NCBI taxonomy): Bacteria > Bacillati > Actinomycetota > Actinomycetes > Streptosporangiales > Streptosporangiaceae > Nonomuraea > Nonomuraea sp. NPDC047897. Next base: position 228,405 of record NZ_JBIDCC010000015.1, read on the forward strand.
GATGCCGTCGAACACCTCCGGCGCGAGCGCCTGCACGACGACGTCCTCGCCGCGCACCGACAGCACCTTGCCCGCCGAGCGGGGCGAGGCGACGAGGCGGACCTCGCCCCAGATGTCGTCACGGCTGGACACGATGTCGCGCATGACGGTGCCCACCGCACCGGTGGCGCCGATCAGCGCGAGATTGGGCCTGCTCATCGTCCGGAACCTCCATACACCACGGCTTCGACCTGGTCGGCGTCGAGATCGAAGGCGCGATGCGCGGCCGCCACGGCCTCGTCGACGCCGTCCTGCCCGACGATCACTGAGATGCGGATCTCCGAGGTGGAGATCATCTCGATGTTGACCCCCGCGTCGGCGAGGGCGGCGAAGAACGTCGCGGTGACGCCCGGGTGGGAGCGCATGCCCGCGCCGATCAGCGACACCTTGCCGATCTGGTCGTCGAACAGCAGCGACTCGTAACCGATCTCGCCCTGGATCTTCTTCAGCGCCGCGAGCGCGGTCGAGCTGTCGGCCGTCGGCAGCGTGAAGGAGATGTCGGTGCGGCCGGTGGCCGCCGCCGAGACGTTCTGCACGATCATGTCAATGTTGATCTCGGCGTCCGCCAGAGTTTTGAAGATCGCGGCAGCCTCTCCGACCTTGTCGGGGACCCCGACAACGGTGATCTTGGCCTCGCTCCGGTCGTGCGCGACGCCGGAGATGATCGGCTGCTCCATCTCGGTTCCTTCGGTGTAAGGGTCGGAGACGACCCACGTGCCTTCCTTGGTGCTGAACGAGCTGCGTACGTGAATCGGCAGGTCGAATCGGCGAGCATACTCGACGCACCGCAGGTGCAGGATCTTCGCGCCGCAGGCCGCCATCTCCATCATCTCGTCGTACGAGATCCTGGGGATCTTGCGGGCCGCCGGCACGATGCGCGGGTCGGCGGTGAAGACGCCGTCGACGTCGGTGTAGATCTCGCAGACGTCGGCCTCCAGAGCCGCCGCCAGCGCCACGGCCGTCGTGTCGGAGCCGCCCCGGCCCAGCGTGGTGATGTCCTTGGTGTCCTGCGAGACGCCCTGGAACCCGGCCACGATCGCGATGCTCCCGAGGTCGAGCGCCTCGCGGATGCGGCTCGGCGTCACGTCGATGATGCGCGCCTTGCCGTGCGTGGAGTCGGTGATCACACCGGCCTGCGAGCCGGTGAACGAGCGCGCCTCGTGGCCGAGGTTGGCGATCGCCATCGCCAGCAGGGCCATCGAGATGCGCTCGCCCGAGGTCAGCAGCATGTCGAGCTCGCGGCCCGGAGGCAGCGGCGACACCTGCTCGGCCAGGTCGAGCAGCTCGTCGGTCGTGTCGCCCATCGCGGAGACGATCACGACCACGTCGTTGCCGGCTTTTTTCGTCGCGACGATCCGCTGCGCGACCCGCTTGATGCAGGACGCGTCGGCGACGGACGAACCACCGTACTTTTGCACAACGAGCGCCACGAGAGTCTCCCGGTTCGGACTGTGAGCTGCCAGTCTACTGGGGGCCTCTCATGACACCGCTGGCTCATACCACTATGTGGGACGCGATCAGACCGTCGTGGTCTCCTCCGCCACGTCCAGCCGCGAGTGCGCCACGAGCGCCTGAAGCGCCCGCATCGCCGCCCCCGCGTGGTTGCCCCAGGTGTTGAAGTAGGAGTACTGCCACCACCACAGCGCCTCGTGCGGCCGGCCCGCCTGGAAGTGGCGCAGCCCGTGGATGAGGTCGGCCGCCACCGCCGTCAGGTCGTCGGACAGCCGGTACGGAGTGACCCCCGTGTCCTTGTACGGGTCGAACACCTCGGCGTAGTCGTCGACCGCCTCCAGCCGCTCGGCCAGCGCGGTGCGCACCCCGTCGATGTCGGGGTCCTCGCTCAGCGGCGGCTCGTAGTTGCCCGACAGGATCACGTCCTCGTTGGCGCCCAGCTTGGCGCCCGCGAGGCTCACCTGGGCGACCTCCACGAGCAGCAGCGACCAGATGGCGTCACCGCCCTCGCCGCCCGCCACCCTGGTCAGCCCGTCGAGATAGTTCTGCGCGTGCCCGGCGATCTCTTCTGCCAGCGCGGTCCACTGGTCAGACATCCAGCAGCCTCCGTCCTTCGAAAGCGCGGCCCAAGGTCACCTCGTCGGCGTACTCGAGGTCACCGCCCACAGGCAGACCGCTGGCCAATCGTGTCACTTTCACGCCCATCGGCTTGACCAGCCGGGCGAGGTACGTCGCCGTGGCCTCCCCCTCCAGGTTGGGGTCGGTGGCGAGGATGAGCTCGGTGACGCGGCCGTCGGCCAGCCGCGTCATGAGCTCACGGATGCGCAGGTCGTCGGGCCCGACGCCGTCGATCGGGCTGATCGCGCCCCCGAGCACGTGGTAGGTGCCGCGGAACTCGCGCGTCTTCTCGATCGCGACGACGTCCTTCGGCTCCTCCACCACACAGATCACGTGGGTGTCGCGGCGCGCGTCACGGCAGATGCGGCACTCCTCCTCGGAGGCCACGTTGCCGCAGACCCGGCAGAAGCGCACCTTCTCCTTGACCTCCAGCAGCGCGTGCGCCAGCCGCTTGACGTCGGCCGGGTCGGCCGCCAGCAGGTGGAACGCGATCCGCTGCGCGCTCTTGGGACCGACGCCGGGCAGCAGGCCCAGCTCGTCGATCAGGTTCTGGACGACCCCTTCGTACATGGCCTAGAACCCTGGCAGCTGGCCGAGACCGCCGCCGCCCAGCCCCTGGGCCAGCGGGCCGAGCTTCTCCTGCTGCATGTCGGCCGCGGCCCGCACGGCGTCGCGGACCGCCGCGATCACCAGGTCGGCGATCGTGTCGGCCGTGTCCTGCGGGTCGGCGGCGTCGATCACGCTCGGATCGATCTTGAGCTCGAGCAGCTCGCCCGAGCCGTTGACGACGGCCGTGACCAGGCCGCCGCCGGCCGAGCCCTCGATCTGCGCGTCGTTGAGCTCCTGCTGGGCGCTCACGAGCTGCTGCTGCATGAGCTGGGCCTGCTCCAGCAGCTGCTGCAGGTTGACATCCCCTGGGTTCACCGTCGTGCGCTCCTCGTGGCTCCGCGTTCTTGACTCCACGAGCCTACGGTGTTTGGGCCTGGTCATGTACTGGAGCCCTGCCGGTGTTTCGCCCCGGAACGGGATCGGCCCGCCGGACGCCCCCGTCCGGCGGGTCAACGGCGGATGCCACCGGCCCGATGTGCTGGCCGGATCCCGGCCCCCCTCCAGTGTCCGAGACCCGGCCACAACGCCGACCGGAGCGGCCGCACCATGCCGACGCCTGGATGGAACCATAGGCCCGCCCACGTTGCACACAGGTTGCTATCGTTCAATCACGTTTCGCGATCGGCTCTAACGACTTGCACGGACCCCTTCGGGCACGGATGCTCGCCATACGGGTCCGACTACTTGGAGTGTCCGATGAGTTACGCCGACCTCGCCGCGTACTCCCGCGTCCTTCGCGGCGCTCACGAGACGGCCACGACGGGGGAGGCGCGGCCCGCCGGGCCGCGGCGGCTGATCGGCGCCTCCTGGCGGCGTTCCCTGGACGCGGGCGTCGACCCCGCCACCCCGGCCGCTCCCCAGGCGTTCGGCGCCGCGGGCCTGGCCGACGCACGCGCCTCCCACCCGCTGCGGGCCCTGCTGCCGATGCTCACCGAGACCCTCGCGGGGATGGCCGACGAGGCGGAGCACATCATGGTGGTCACCGACCGCGAGGGCCGTGTCCTGTGGCGCGACGGCGACCGCGGCGTGATGCGCCGCGCCGACCGGGTGGGGCTCGCCGACGGCCACGCCTGGACCGAGGAACACATGGGCACCAACGGCATCGGCACCGCCCTGGCGATGCTGCGGCCGGTCCACGTCTACTCCGAGGAACACCTCGTCCACGTCCTGCACGTCTGGTCGTGCAGCGCCGCCCCGATCGTCGATCCCGACTCCGGCGAGGTGCTCGGCTGCCTCGACGTCAGCGGCACGGCGTCCCGCCTGCACCCGTCCACCGTGGCGCTGGTCAGCGCCACCGCCCGGCTCGCCGAGGCGCAGCTCACGCTGCGCATGCACGAGCACGACGAACGGCTGCGCCGCCGCCACGAGTCGGCGCGCTCGCGGCCCGGCATCCTGCTCTCCGCCACCGGCCGCGTCCTCGCCGGCGACCCCGGCGGGCTGGCCGGCGAGCGCGTGCCCCTCCCTGAGCCCGGCGGGCGCCTGCTGCTGCGCGACGGCCGGGTGGCGGTGCTCGAACCGTTCGCCGACGGCTACCTGCTGCGCTCCGCCCCCTCGGCCGCGCCCCCCACGCTCCGGCTCGCCCTCCTCGGCGACGGCCCGCCGACGGCCGTCCTCGACGAACGCCGCCTGCCGCTCTCCCTCCGGCACGCCGAGATCCTCGCCCTGCTCGCCCTCCACCCGCGCGGCCTCAGCGCCGAGCAGCTCTCCTTCCACCTGTACGGCGACGACGGCAACCCCGTCACCATCCGAGCCGAGATCCACCGCCTGCGCACCCAGTTGCGCGGCACGATCGGCGCCAAGCCGTACCGGCTCACCTCACCCGTCGAAGCCGACTTCCTGCAGGTGCGCCACCTGCTGGCGGCCGGCGACCCGGCGGTGCTGGCCCGCGCCTACCCCGGCCCGCTGCTGCCGCGCTCGGAGTCGCCGGAGATCCGCCGCGAACGCGACGAGCTGGAGGTCCAGGTACGCACCTGCCTGCTGCTGCGCGGCTCACCGGACGACCTGTGGACCTACGCGCAGACCTCCAACGGCCGGGCCGACTTCCAGGTCCTCGAACGCATCGCCGCCTGCCTGCCCTCCACCGACCACCGCGCCGTCGCGGCCCGGGTCCGCCTCTTCGCCGAATGACCGCGAAAGCGGATCCCACGCGGCGAAGGGGCACGACTCGTCCACCCGGGTTCGCAGAAACCCGCCGGGTGCCGTGGTCAGGTGTGGTCGATCTCGCCGATCACCTGGGCGCCCAGCTCGCGCTGCAGGAGGGCCATGCCGGACAGCTCGTCCACGTCGGCGTCGGCGTCGTTGAGCGGGTCCACGTCGTCGGCGTCGGGCCCGCGACGGCGGCCGGGCACGGCGGCCGGCCAGCCGGCGGAGCCGCCCTGGCGGGGTGCCGGAGCACGCGGACCGGCCTGAGCGGCCGCCTTGGCGGCCGACCGCGCCGCGGCCACGGCCGAGCTGGCCGCACCGGCGGCCACACCAGCCACCCCGCCCGGAGCCGCCCCGCCCGCGGCGGCCACACCGGCACCCGCGGCCACTCCGACAGCCAGCCCGTCCGCAGGGGCGGCGCCGCCCGAGCCGGCCGGGACCGCGCCTCTGCCGAGGGCGCCCGTGGTGCCGGTGGGGTCGGGCGTGGGCGGGGAGCCGGGGGCGAAGTCGTCGGGGGCGTCAGGCCACGACTCGTCGGTGGTCGGCCGGTTCGCCGCCCGGCCGACCGGTGGACCCGGCTCCTGCCCACCGCCCTCGACGGGCGCCACCCCGTGCGAGCTCGTCCGCCCCGCCGCCCCGTGCGAGCTCGTGCGCCCCGCCTCGGCGTGCGGCCCGGAGGCGACGGGCGGCTGCTGGGACGACGGCTGGGACGACGACGGCTGCTGCTGGGTTGACCGCGCGGGGCCCGGCGGCGGGCCGGTGTGCGAGCCTCTGCCGCCCGAGGGCAACGGCGAGCCGCCGACCACGGCCTCCACCCGCCAGGTGCCGCCCAGGACGTCGCCGAGCGCGGTGGCCACCACGGCGTCCTTGCCGCCACCCGTGAAGTTCTTCATCGCGCCGACCTGGGTGAACCCGAGCGTCACCAGGTTGCCTTCGACGCCCACGACCTGGGCGTTGGTGCTCACGTTGGCCCAGACGACGATGCTGCGCTGCTTGAGCGCGGCGAGCACCGCGGGCCACTGCTGCTGGATCGCCCCCGTGCCCATGCCCGACGGACCGGTGCCCGACGAGCCGGTGCCCGACGGGGCGGTACCGGACGGGGCGGTGCCGGACGCGCCAGTGCCGGACGCGACCGGGCCCGGCGCGTGGGCGGCCGGGGTGTGGGCGGCCGGGGTGTGGGCGGCCGGGGTGTGGGTGGCCGGGGTGTGGGTGGCCGGGGTGTGGGTGGCCGGGGTGGCCGCGCCGGGGCGCACCGGCTCGGGCCAGTCGTCCTGCCCTCCGGAGCCGCCCGGGACGCGCCCGGCCTGCGCGCCGTCGGACCCCGGCCCGCTTCCGGCGGCCGCGCCCACGGCGGCGGACGGCGGCCCCGCCGGGGAGCCGCCCTGGGCGCCGGACGGCGACGGAGCGGACGCGGAGGACTGCGCGGAGGGCTGCGGGGAGGGCTGCGCGGGAGGCGGCTGGTGGGCGGGCGCCTGCGGCGGGACACCGGGGCCCGCGGCGCGGGCGGCCATGGCGGCGACGGCGCCGCCGCGCTCCAGCCGTTCGAGCCGGGCCAGCAGCGCCTCCTCGCCCTGCGCCGCCCCCGGCAGCAGCACGCGCGCGCACATCAGCTCCAGCAGCAGCCGCGGAGACGTGGCCCCGCGCATCTCGGTGAGACCCGCGTTGAAGACCTCGGCTGCCCTGGTCAGCTCGGCCGGCCCCATCGACGCGGCCTGCCCCACCAGACGCTCCAGCTCGTCGGCCGGCCGGTCGAGCAGCCCGCTGCCCGCAGCCTCCGGCACGTTGGCCAGGATCACCAGGTCACGGAAGCGTTCCAGCAGGTCGGAGGCGAACCGGCGCGGGTCGTGGCCGCCCTCGATCACCCGGTTGACGGTGTGGAAGACCCGGGCGCCGTCGCGGTCGGCGAACGCGGCGACCACCTCGTCGAGCAGGTCGCCGTCGGTGTAGCCGAGCAGCGAGACGGCCTTGGCGTAGGTGATGCCGTCGTCGTCGGCACCCGCGAGGAGCTGGTCGAGGATGGACAGCGAGTCACGGGCCGACCCGGCTCCGGCGCGGACGACGAGCGGCAGGGCGTTCGGCTCGAAGGGAACGCTCTCGGAGGTGAGGATCTCCTCCAGCAGCGCGCGCAGCGTCGCCGGCGGCATCAGCCGGAACGGGTAGTGGTGGGTCCGCGACTTGATGGTGCCGATGACCTTCTCGGGCTCGGTCGTCGCGAAGATGAACTTCAGGTGTGGCGGGGGCTCCTCGACGAGCTTGAGCAGCGCGTTGAAACCCTCGCGGGTCACCATGTGCGCCTCGTCGATGATGTAGATCTTGTAGCGGGCGGACACGGGGGCGAAGAAGGCCCGTTCGCGCAGGTCGCGCGCGTCGTCCACACCGCCGTGCGAGGCGGCGTCGATCTCGATGACGTCGAGGTGGCCGGGGCCGGTGGGGGCGAGCGCCACGCACGACTCGCACACACCGCACGGGTCGGGTGTCGGGCCCTTCTCGCAGTTGAGCGAGCGCGCCAGGATCCGGGCGCTGGAGGTCTTGCCGCAGCCGCGCGGGCCGCTGAAGAGGTAGGCGTGGTTGATGCGCCCCGTACGCAACGCCTGCCGCAGCGGATCGGTGACGTGCTCCTGGCCCTTGACCTCGGCGAAGGTCCCAGGGCGGTATCTGCGGTAAAGCGCAAGGCTCATGCGACCATCCCGCCTGCGAGGGGCTCACAACGAAGAGAACCCCTCGCACACCCGCCAGAGCCCGCTTATCCTTGCTGCCTTCCGGCCCTGGGGAGGTTCACAGGATGACGCCGCGCGAGGGGTCCGTGGACAGTCTAACCGGATCCGGCAGTGCTCGCTCCCCTGTCGCCACAGTGGGGGTCACGGTTAAGGCCACGGCGGAAATCGTGGTCCGCACACCCTTGTGAGTCCGGTAAGCTCGTCGGCGGAGGATTCGCCTAGTGGCCGAGGGCGCACGCTTGGAAAGCGTGTATAGGGCAACCTATCAGGGGTTCAAATCCCCTATCCTCCGCCAGCTCAGAAGGGGTGTGCCATGATCATGGCACACCCCTTCCGGCTTTCCGGTCTCAGTTGGCACCATCGCGGCGCCCAGGACATGTCACAACCGGGCCGACAAGAGATCGCCTGCGCCGCCCACAACGCTCACATCCCCTCAGGCGGAGTGTGACGGAAAGCCCGTTCGAGCTCTCTTCGAGAGGAGACCCCAAGCTTCTTGTACAGGTTCATTCCGACCGCTGGACCTGCACTTGATCCGGTGGCGAGCGGAGTGTCCTCGTAGCCCGGCCGCCGTCACCCAGAATTCGTACAGCTCGAAATGCCGGGCATGGGTGACACGCGCCGGGGTGAGGGTCAGAGCATATTCTTGATCGGCTGGGGTGGTTCCGGCACGGCCTGGGCGAGGATTTCGGTCGCCTCCCGTGGTGTGAGCAGGCGGGCGTCGCGCAGGAGGCGGACGGACTCCTCCCACTGTTGCCGTGCTTCGCCGTGCCGTTCGAGGTCGTGCAGCGTGGTGCCGAACCACCAGCGCGACACGGCTTCCTTCAGGCGATATCCCGACTCGCGGAGCAGCCGCACGGCCGTCGTGTAACTCTCCACCGCCTCGGTCAGCCGACCGGCATGACGGTAGGCGTCGCCCAGCGAACCGTGTGCAATGCCTGCATCGGCGAGCGGGCCCACCTTCGGTCCCAGTTCCACCAACTGGCGTGCTTCAGCGATCGCCTCGTCGAAGCGCCCCTGACGGTAGTAGACGTGGACCCGGTTGTTGCGGAGCACGACCGTGGCCTCAGGGCGTTCGGCGTCGTCGTTGAGCGTCAAAGCGGACTCCAGGTAGCCGAGCGCGTCGTCGAGACGGCCCACGATCGTGTTGATGACGCCGAGGTTGTTGAGGGCTCCGGCCTTCCTTCGGGGCAGTTCCGCGCGGTCCCAGTCGGTGAGAGCTGTCTTCAGGTGCGCGATCGCGGCGTCGTATTGGCCCTGGTCTCGGTAAACCCAGCCGAGGAAGCTGCGGAGCTGGGCCTTGTCCTCCCATGCCTCGATGCGATCGGCTACCTCGATGGCGTGCGCGTAGAGGTCGGCCAGTTGGGTGTGCCAGCCCTGGTAACAAAAGGGCCAGTGGAGTCCGATGACCAGGCCGACGGCGGTCGCCGGGTCCGGGCCGACCAACGCCTGCTGCGCGGCGGCGAGCAGGTTGTCCCGCTCGTCCTGGACCCATCGTTCCGCCTCCGCCAGGTCCTTGAAGGTGCTGTCGGGCAACTCGACCGGGCATCGCAGCACGGCATCGCCGCTGAGCAGGGTGCTCGCCATCCAGAGGGTGGTCAGGTAGTGGTGGAGCGTGCGCCGTACGGCGGTGGTGCGGTCCTCCTCCGGCAGGTCCTGGTGTGCCCGTTCGCGGGCATAGAGGCCGACCAGGTCGTGGAACTGGTAGCGGTCGGGTCCGGCGGGTTCGAGGAGGCGGGCGTCCTGGAGGCGTTCCAGGGCGGCTTCGGCGCGGTGGTGGGGCCAGCCGGTCAGGGCGGCGGTGGCGGCCGGGGTGTGGGTGGGCAGACCTGTCAGTCCGAGCAGGGGCAGCAGATGCGCGGCGTCACGGCCGGCGGGCTCTTCCCGGAGGTGGTGGTGGCTGACCGCGATACTGGCGCGGACGGCCAGGTCGGCGTATTCCAGCACGTCCAGGCGGCGGGTCGCGTCGGCCAGCCGTACTTCCAGGTCGGACAGGGTCCAGTCGGGGCGGGCGGCCAGGCGGGCGCCGACGATGCGCAGGGCGAGGGGGGAGCCGCCGCACAGGTGGGCGATCCGCTCGGCAGCCTGTGGTTCGGCGTGGACTCGGTCGGGTCCGGCCAGGCGGGACAGTAGCGCGGCGGCGTCGGCGGCGTTCAGGGTGCCCAGGTGGAGGTGGTGGGCGTTGTCCAGGGTGGCCAGCGGGTCCCTGCTGGTGATCAGGACCCGGCAGCCGGGGCCGGCGGGGATGAGCGGGCGGATCTGGCGGGCGTCGCGGGAGTTGTCCAGGATGACCAGCAGGTTGCAGGTCGCGGTCAGGGAGCGGTAGCGGGCGGCGGCCTCGCCGGGGTCGGCGGGGATGGCGGTGCCGTCCAGGCCGAGGGAGTGCAGCAGGTGGCGCAGGGCTTGGGCCGGGGTCAGCGGGTCGAGGCCGGGGGTGGATCCGTGCAGGTTGAGGTAGATGACGCCGTCGGTGAATCGGGCGGCCATGGCATGAGCGACGTGAACGGCCAGGGCGGATTTGCCGATGCCGCCAGGTCCGTCGATCACAGTGATGGCAGGCCCGCGGGTAGGTCCGCTGGCGGGGCCGAGCGCGGTGCGCAGGCAGCCGATCTCGGTGGCGCGAGCGGTGAAGGCCTGAATGTCGGCGGGCAGTTCGGCCGGGATGTACGGCTCGCTGAGCGTGACCTGTTGGGCCGGGGTGCTCAGGTCGAGGGCGGGGTCCTTGACCAGGACGGCCTGGTGCAGGCGGCGTAGTTCTGCGCTGGGCTCGATGCCGAGTTCGGAGACCATGATCCGGCGGGTGTCCTGGTAGACGGCGAGCGCTTCGGATGGGCGGCCGGCACGGTGCAGGGCGAGCATGAGCTGGGCGGCGGGGCGTTCGCGTAGTGGGTGGGCCCGCACGTGTACGGCCAGGTCGTCGGCCAGCGCGTGGTGGTCGCCGGCGGCGAGGCGGAGATCGGCGTGGTCTTCCAGGACGGTGCGATGTTCCTCTTCCAGGCGGGTGGCTTCGATGCGTGCCCAGGGGTCGGTCAGCCCGGCCAGTGGTTCGCCTCGCCACAACTGCAGGGCCGTGCGGAACAGGGCGTCCGCGGCGGCGCTGCCGCCTTGCGCCTGGGCGGTGCGGGCGCGTTTGGCCAGGCGGGCGAACAGGTGGGCGTCGATGTGGTCGGGTTCGAGCGCGAGCCGGTAGCCGCCGGGCACGGTCTGGATGATCTCTCCGGTGGTGTGCGGTGCAAGGATTTCGCGGATTTTGGAGATCACGATGTGGAGTTGTTTGCCCGCGGTCGCCGCGGAGCTGTCTCCCCAAATGTCGGTGAGGATCCGCTCGGTGTGGACGACCTGCCCGGCGTTCAGGGCGAGCCTGGCCAGCACACCGATTCGTCGTCGCCCGGCGAACCGGACCGGTTCGTCACCGGCCAGGACCTGCCACGGGCCGAGGAATCTGATCTCCAGCGTCACGAGGAGCGCTGCCCTCCTTCAACGAAGTCGGCATTGAACAGGATGATCGAGCCCATTTGTGGCGATTGCTAGTGGAACGCCGTCTTCGTGCAGGCTTCCGGCGTCTTGGTTCACATATGCATGTCTAGACGTGCAGGCTTACATGTGACTTGCATCAGACTCGTCAGGCTACTGATCACCAGGAGAGAGCACGGCAGGACTGCCCCACGGCATCCGTACCGGCTGACCACACGGCGGGATCGGGCTGGCGCTGCGCAGTGCGGGCGGGCCGCTCGGAGCGATGCTCGCCGGATGCGTCGCCGTCGGGTCGAGACAGCATGAGCGCTTCTACTGCGCGGGGCACTTTCCACCTCCGGTTGAAGGCGGCCTGCAAGTCGTCAAGCAAGGTGTTCACCCGCAAACGGCCCGCCCCTTGACGCGGAGACCGATTCTCGCCGTACACAGGCTCATACCCCAGCCTGTATGGAGGTTTGTCTCGCGATCTCTGTGTCCAATACCATCACCTTTGTGTCTTCGTATCGCACGGGAGGTCTCGTGACACACGTCAGACTGCTCAAGAAGCTCGCCGCTGTGGCCGCAGCCGGTCTTCTCGCGCTCGGCCTTGGCGCTGCGACCGCCTCTTCCGCCTCCGCCGCGGACAAAATCTACGACGTCACTCCCTCCGGCGAGATTTCCTCCAACCTTCAGTAGTGATTCCATGGTGCCGTCGGTCTCCGGCGGCCAGGTGACCCGCCGTAGCTACCGATCGCGGGCGCGTTCGAATCGGCGACGGCGGTGCTGACCGAGCCGCTGGTCCGCACGGTCAGCGTCTCCCTCGCGTTGAACGCCGTTCACGCGCCCACCTTCCTGATCCCGCGTGAGTACGCCACGGTGCTCGACCTCCGGGCAAGGACACGGGTGGCACCTACTGCATGTGCGCGGGGAGAGGAAGACCACCGACGGCAATCCGGAGGACGGCAACCTTCTGACGGGCAGGATCGTGGCCGGACTGACCTTATGGCTAGGTGGTGCCGCCCGGAAGTCTCTCGGGGGTTGACGGACTGAGACTGATTGTCCGTGGCCATGTAAAAGTGGCTCTGGCGCAAAAGTGTGTGCTCAACAAACGGCCGCGGAGTCATTGTGCAGCAGATCGAGCAACCAGCGGGCGATGCCCGCCTGGAGATCTTCCTCCCTCACCTGTCCGGCCTGGTCATCGAGGACGTGACAGATCGAGGCCGTTACGTGCTCCTCACCGAGGTCAGCATGAGAGCCGATGCCGCAGTTGGAAATCCCGATGACCGGCGGCGAACGAAGGTCCACAGACTTGGAAAGCGTGTACAGGGCAACCTATCAGGGGTTCAAATCCCCTATCCTCCGCCAGCTCAGAGGGGTGGGGGGGGGGGGGGGGGGGGGGGGCCCGCCCGCGCCGGCCCCCCCCCCCCCCCCCCCCGCGGGCCCCCCCCCCCCCCCGCGGCGCCCCCCCCCCCCCCCCCGGGGCGGGGCGGGGGGGCGGG
>NZ_JBIDCC010000016.1:0-70776 GCF_043204415.1 Nonomuraea sp. NPDC047897
TCGCCGACGACACCAACGCCTCCATCGCCAACTTCACCCGCGGCGCCGTCCGCCCACCCGTCACCGCGTACGGACGCACCGGCGAAGCGGGGTCGTAGGCCGGCACCGGCCGTGGCCCCGGGTAGGACCCGGAACCCGGTCCGGGAGCGGGCCCGTGGGCCGGCCCGTGGGCCGGCCCGGGGACTCCGCCGTTCCATCGGGGGTCGTTCACCTGCATCACCTGGACTGGCCGGCGCGCAGCTCGGCGCGCACAGCCGGAGTCAGCACCTGACCGGCACGGTCCACCATCAGCGTCATCTGATACGCCACCAGACCCATGTCACAATCAGGCGCGGCCAACACCGCCAGACACGAACCATCACTGATCGACATGATCAGCATCAACCCGCGCTGCATCTCCACAATCGTCTGACTCACCGCACCACCCTCGAACACCCGAGCGGCACCCTGCGTCAAACTCACCAACCCCGACGCGATCGCAGCCAACTGATCAGCCCGATCCGGCGGAAACCCCGCCGACGCCGCCAACGGCAACCCATCGGACGAAACCACGACCGCATGCGCCACACCCGGAACCGTGCTCACGAAATCCGTGATCAACCAATCGACCCCGCGCGCCGCATGGCTCAGATCCCTCACGCACCCTCCTCCCTGCCGTCGCCTGGAGACCCGTCGCCCGGGCCCTCCGGATAGGACTTGCCGTCGTTGATGTCCTCGCGTGCGGCCCGGAAGCCCTGCTGGAAGCTCGACAGCCGGTTGCGCACCCGGTCGGGCGAGACCGCCGGCATGGGTGTCACACCCTTCGGCGCGGCGGGCGTGCCGGCCGAGCCGGGCACCAGGTTGGCCTTCGGCACCCGCTTCGGCAGACCCGACGCCGTCGCCCCGTCACGCACCGGCTCCACCACGGCCTGCGCCGCGTTCCAGCCCTCGTCCGCCTTGGCGGACTCCCAGCTCGCCCCGCCGGCGAACCACGCCGACTCGACCGCGGCGAAGATCGGCAGGTAGTCGTCGCCGCCGGACGGCGGGGTGCCCATCCGGGGGATGGGACCGGTGGCGGCCGGGTCCGTGTCGGCGAAGTCGTCGCGAAGCGGCCGGAGCGGCCGGTCGCCGAACCTGTCACCGAACCTGTCGCCGAACCTGTCGGCCGGGCGGTCGCCCAGCGGGTCGCCGAACCGGCCCGAGGCGCCGTCCGCCGCCCGGTCCGCGGCCCGGTCACGGGGGTTCCACGGCTGGGGCGGATCGGCGCCGGGCCGCCGGGGCAGCCCGTTGCCCTCGCCGCCCCAGCCCGCCGGCCCGCGCGGGGTGAGCCGGTCGGCCGGCCCGCCGTGGTGCTCGTCGGACGGCCAGCCTCCGCTGTCGGACGGCCACTGCGGCATGGACGGCCACGCGCCGTTCGCCTCGGTCGGGTTCGACGGGTAGGAGGGGTGGCCGGGTCCGAGCCGCCCAGGGCCCAGGGCACCGGGACCCATGGCGCCAGGATTCATGGCGCCGGGCCCCATCGGGCCGGAGCCGAGCTGACCGGAGCCGAGCTGACCGGGGCCCATCTGGTAGGTGGCCTCGGGCCAGTGCGGCGCGGGGGCGAGCTGCGGTCCGCGGTAGGCGTCCTCCAGGCCCGGCCCGCCGCTCCCGGAGCCGGCGTACGCGGGCGACGGGGTGCCGAGCAGCGACTCGGGCAGCAGCACCATCGCGGTGAGGCCGCCGGAGGCGTGCGGGCGGAGCTGGACGCGGATGCCGTGCCGGTGCGCCAGCCGGGCGACCACGAACAGGCCCATCCGGCGCGACACCGCGACGTCCACGATGGGCGCGTCCGAGAGCCGCTCGTTGGCCTGGACGAGTTCGTCGTTGGTCATGCCGATGCCGGAGTCGGTGATCGACAGCATCACGCCGCCGCCGTCGATCCGGCTGCCGGAGACGGTGACGCGGGTCTCGCGCGGGGAGAACGACAGGGCGTTCTCGACCAGCTCGGCGAGCAGGTGGATGACGTCGTTGACGGCCTGGCCGGCGACCGAGACGCCGTCGGGCACCTGCAGGACGACCCGCTCGTAGCTCTCCACCTCCGACAGGGAGGCCCGTGTCACGTCCACCAGCTTGACGGGCTGGCTCCACCGGCGGGGCGGGTCCTGGCCGGCCAGGACCAGCAGGTTCTCGCTGTTGCGCCGCATACGCGTGGCCAGGTGGTCCAGCTTGAACAGGTTCGCCAGCCGGCTCTCGTCCTGCTCGCCCTGCTCCAGACCGTCGATCAACGTGATCTGCCGCTCCACCAGCGTCTGACTGCGCCGCGACAGGTTCACGAACATCGCGTTGACGTTGCTGCGCAGCCGCGACTCCTCACCCGCCAGCCGCACGGCCTCCCGGTGCACCTCGTCGAACGCCCGCGCCACCTCACCGATCTCGTCGTCCGACACGACGCCGATCGGCTCCACCTCCACCTTCGCCGTGGCGGCGTCCGACTCGCGCAGCCGCTGGACGGTCTCGGGCAGGCGGCGGCCGGCGATCAGCAGCGCCTCGCGGCGCAGCCGCCGCAGCGGGCCGCTCAGCGAGCGGGCCATGAGCGCGGTGACGAGCAGCACCAGGACCAGCAGGGCCACGATCGCGACGGCGAAGAGCACCGCGCCCTGCTGCTCGCCGCGCTGGACGTCCTGGCTGCGCAGCAGGATCGAGTCGGCGACCCGCTGCTCGACCTGGCGCATGCCGTCGATGGTCTCGGTGACGGCGCCGAACCACACCTGGCCGTCCTGGGTGAGGCCGAGCACCTCGTCGCGCAGCGGCAGCCCGGCGTCCTGCAGGGCCAGCGCGCGGGCCTGGATGAGCTCGGCGCGGTCCACCGCCTGACCGCTGACGGTGTCGTCGTAGGCCTGGC
The DNA here is from genome assembly GCF_043204415.1 of Nonomuraea sp. NPDC047897. NCBI lineage: Bacteria > Bacillati > Actinomycetota > Actinomycetes > Streptosporangiales > Streptosporangiaceae > Nonomuraea > Nonomuraea sp. NPDC047897. Next base: position 2,861 of record NZ_JBIDCC010000016.1, read on the forward strand.
GCAGCCCGAGCGGCACGGCGGCCCGGAACGTGGCCAGCTCGCTGTTGCGCTGGGAGCGGGCGGCGATGAAGGCGTCCAGTTCGCGCTCGCCGAACCGGCCGACGGCCAGCGCCGACACCAGCAGGGCGCGCTGCCTGGAGACGTACTGCTTGGCGCGGGACAGGGCGGCGAAGCCGGCGACGCTGTCGGTGAGCTCCTTGTCGACGGCGCCCTGGTCGATGTTGTCGTTGAGTTCGAGGAAGTCGGAGATGGACTGGTCGTAGAGCTCGATCACGGAGGCGACGTTGAGCCGGGACTCCATCGCCGTCTTGCGGGAGTTGGGCAGTTCGTCGAAGCGGTTCTGGACGCGTACGGCCTCGGTGCGCAACGGGCTGTCGGAGGCGGCCAGTGCGGCGACGCCGGGGCGGGCCTCGGTGACGAGCCGGTCGACGGCGGAGTACTGGGCCGCCACCTCGTTGCGGTCGCCGTTTCGGCCCTGGGCGACGAACATGGCGGTCAGGTCGCGTTCCAGCTCGGTCTGGTGAGCCAGCTCGGTCAGCTTGCCGGCGAGGGCGGCGGTCTCGTTGACCCGCTCGTACTCGGTGGCGCTGCTGAGTGAGGAGGTCACCCGCAGCCCGCCGAGGGCCAGCGCGGCCGCGGTCGGGATGACGATCAGTACCAGGAGCTTCGTCCGTACGCGCCAGTTGCGCACGAACCCGCCGGTGCCCTGCGGCCGGCCGGACCGCGAGGGCGGGGGCCCGGTCGGGGCGTGAGGTGACGGGAAGGCGGACTCCTCCGGAGACGACCCGGAGTCCCCGCTTGCAGGGGGCACTGTTCTTCTCACTGGCCTCCGCAACCTCTCCTCGGGATGGTCTGGTGCAAGAGGATCAAGTTCTGGTGGTGCCGCCCCCGGCACCGGTGGTCCGAAACCCTTATTTATGTTCCACAATTAATCGGTCGACCGGAGCAAATGCCACAGTCAATCGATCTTGCCTTTATGTATCCACGTCCCGACAGTAGCCACACGCCCCCGATGAACGCCAGACATATCTTCACTCAATATCCGGACATACCTCCATAGAATCAGTGCGACGGAGACATGGCCATATATATTGATGAATTCCAGATTCGGGGGATCATGCGCAAGGGTTGACGGCACAAGGGCGCGACGGTCGTCGCTCACCCTCGTTCAAAGGAGACGCGAGATGAGGCTCGGCGCACCAGGGCGCATCGCCCTGTTCGGACTGGTGGTCACCCTTGCCCTGGCAGGGTGCTCCAGCTCCGGCGAACCGTCAGGCGGCGCCACCAACGCCGCCGGGCTGGAGAAGACCGACCTGCTCATCGGCCAGTACCCCGGCGCCGACTCCGCGCCCCTGTTCATCGCGATCGAGCGCGGCTTCTTCAAGGAGCAGGGCCTCAACGTGAAGACGGAGGCCATCCAGGCGCCCCAGGCCGTGCTGCCCAAGCTGTCCAACGGCAGCATGGACGTGGTCCTCGGCAGCTACGCGACCATCCTGACGATCCAGAGCGAGGGCGCGGAGAAGTTCAAGTACATCGCCGACTCCTACCAGGGGGCCACCGGCGCCTTCGGCGTCATGGTGGGCCGCGACTCCTCCGTCAAGAAGGTCTCCGACCTCAAGGGCAAGAAGATCGGCGTGAACGCGCTCAAGGGCCTCGGCGTGCTCACCATGAACCCGCATTTCAAGATCGCCGGCCTGGACCCGACACCGGGCAAGGACATCCAGTACGTGGAGGTGCCGACCACCAACTGGCTCCAGTCGCTGGAGAAGGGCGACGTGGACGCGGTCTGGATGACCGACCCGTACGTCAGCGAGGCCAAGAACAAGCTCGGCGCCACCATGCTCGTCGACACCATGTCCGGCCCGACGGAGTCGCTGCCCATCACCGGCTGGGCCGCGACCGAGAAGTGGGTGGCCGAGAACCCCAAGACGATGGCCGCCTTCCAGCGCGCCATGGCCAAGGCGCAGAACATCGCCGCCACCGACCGCAGCGCCGTGACGAAGATCCTGCCGACCTTCACCAAGATCCCCGCCGAGACGGCCGCCACGATCAACCTCGGCAACTACCCCACCACGCTCAGCGCCCAGCGCATCCAGCGCGTCGCCGACCTGATGCTGGAGTACGGCTTCCTCAAGGAGCAGATCAACGTCGACTCCATGATCGTGCCGTTCAAGGGATGACCCCTGCGACCACGCCGGCGCGGGCGCGACGCCCCGTCGTCTCCCGCGCCCGGCACGGAAAGCTCCTCCGCCACGCCGTCGGCGTGGCGGTCTTCCTGCTCGCCTGGGAACTGGCCGCCAGGAGCGGCCTGCTCGCCTGGCTGCCCGCCGCCTCCGCCTCGCTCGCCAGGGTAGCCGGGCTGGCCGCCGACCCCGTCTTCCTCGGCGACCTGCTCTCCACGCTCACGGCCGCCTTCATCGGGCTGCCGCTGGCCGTGCTCGTCGCCGTGCCGGTCGGCCTGCTGCTCGGCACGGTGCCCGTGGTCGAGGAGACCACCCGCGCCATCGTGGAGTTCCTGCGGCCCATCCCCTCCGTCGCGCTGATCCCGCTGGCGCTGTTCTTCTTCCAGCCGGAGATCAACGCCAAGGTCGCGCTGATCGTCTACGCCGCGTCCTGGCCGATCCTCATCAACACCTTGTACGGCGTGCGCGACGTCGACCCGGTGGCCACCGAGACGCTACGCTCGTTCGGCTTCGGCCCCGCCGCGGTCATCTGGCGGGTGTCGCTGCCCAGCGCGGCGCCGTTCATCTACACCGGGGTCCGGCTGGCCGCCTCGATCACCCTGATCCTCGCGATCAGCGTCGAGTACTTCGTCGGCGGATCGGGCGGCATCGGCGCCTTCCTCATCCAGGCCAGCACCGGCATCGGCGCCGACGCGATGCTCGACGTCGTCGCGACGCTCCTGTGGGCCGGCATCGTCGGCCTGGCCGTCAACACCGTGCTGCTCCGCGCCGAGCGGCGCCTGTTCCGCTGGCGGCACGTATGATCGGCACGCTCGTCAAGCGGCTGTGGCTGGTCCCCGTCGTCCTCGTGGGCTGGGAACTGCTGGCCAGGTCCGTGGCCAACCCGTTCCTGCCCCCTCCGACGCTGATCGCCTCGTGGATGGGCGAGCGGTGGTTCTCCGGTCCGCTGCTGCTCACCGACGAGGCGGTGGACAACTTCGTGCCCAGCATCGTGCGGGTGATCGGATCGTGGAGCGCCGCCGTGCTCATCGGCGTGACGCTGGGCGTGGCGATCGGCCGGATCGGCCGGCTGGCCGACTACGTCGACCCGCTCGTGGAGTTCGGCCGCGCGGTGCCGCCCCCCGCGATGCTGCCGGTCTTCCTCGTGCTGTTCGCCATGGGCACCCAGGTCCAGGTGGCGACCATCGTCTTCGGCATCATCTGGCCGATCCTGCTGAATTCCATCGACGGCGCGCGTAACGTCGATCGTATGCAGATGGAGACCGCGACGGTCTTCGGCGTCCCCGCCCATCTGCGGCTCTTCCGGATCATCCTGCCCGCCGCGTCCCCCAAGATCTTCGCGGGCCTGCGGCTGAGCGTCTCGCTCGCGCTCATCCTGATGGTCATCTCCGAGTTGAAGGGCAGCACGGACGGGATCGGCTACCTGCTGAGCGTGGCCAGCAACAACGCCGACATGCCGGGCATCTGGGCCGGCGTAGTGGTGCTCGGGGTGCTCGGCTTCGCGCTCAACTCCCTGTTCCTCGTGATCGAGCGCCGGATGCTCGGCTGGCATCGCGGCGCCCGCCGTACCGCGTAGGAGGCGGACGTGACGGACCTGCTCATCAAGAACGTGCGCGTCGTGACGCACGACCGCCCCCATCCCGTCCGGGCGGACATCTCCGTGACCGGCGGGCGGGTCGAGCGCGTTGCGCCCGGACTGCCCGCCGAGGGCGTGCCGGAGGTGATCGACGGCAACGGCCGGCTGGCGTTCCCCGGCGTGGTGGACGCCCACCAGCACTGGGGCATCTACAACCCGCTGTCGGACGACGCCGCCTCGGAGAGCAAGGCAGCCGCGCAGGGCGGGGTCACCACGGCGCTCACCTACATGCGGACCGGGCAGTACTACCTCAACCGGGGCGGCCCGTACGCGGAGTTCTTCCCCGAGGTGCTGCGGATGGCCGAGGACCGGGCCTACGTCGACTACGGCTTCCACCTCGCGCCCATGTCGAGCGAGCACATCGGCGAGCTGCCCGACCTGGTGGAGCGGTTCGGGGTGCCGTCGTTCAAGATCTTCATGTTCTACGGCGGGCACGGGCTGCACGGCCGCTCGGCCGACCAGGGCAGGTTCCTCATGCTGCCCGACGGCGAGCGCTACGACTACGCCCACTTCGAGTTCGTGATGCGCGGCGTGCAGGCGGCCCGCGAACGTTTCCCCGACCTCGCCGACGAGATCTCCCTGTCGCTGCACTGCGAGACCGCGGAGATCATGACCGCCTACACCAGGCTGGTGGAGGAGGCGGGCGAGCTGACCGGGCTGGCCGCCTACAGCGCGTCCCGGCCGCCGCACTCCGAGGGGCTGGCCGTCTTCATCGCCTCCTACCTGGCCCACGAGACGGGCCTCGGCAACGTCAACCTGCTCCACCTGTCCTCGCGCAAGGCGCTGGACGCGGCCGTGCGGATGGCCGCGACGTTCCCGCACATCGACTTCCGCCGGGAGGTGACGATCGGCCACCTGCTCGCCGACATCGAGACGGTCGGCGGCCTGGGCGCCAAGGTGAACCCGCCGATCAGGCCGCGCGAGGACGTCGAGGCGCTGTGGGAGCACGTGCTGGACGGCACCGTCGACTGGGTGGTCAGCGACCACGCCTGCTGCCGCGAGGAGCTGAAGTTCGGCGCCCCGGCCGACGACGTGTTCGTGGCCAAGGCGGGCTTCGGCGGCGCCGAGTACCTGCTGCCCGGCCTCATCACCGAGGGCCGCCGGCGCGGCCTGTCCTACGGGCGCGTCGCCGCGCTCACCTCCTGGAACCCCGCCCGCAGGTACGGCCTGCGCACCAAGGGCGCGATCGCCCCGGGCTTCGACGCCGATCTCTGCCTGGTGGATCCGGACGGCACGTGGACCGTCTCGGCCACGGAGTCGGAGTCCGCCCAGGAGTACACCCCGTTCGAGGGGTTCGAGCTGACCGCGAAGGTCACCGACACGTTCGTCCGGGGTCACCACGTGCTCGACACCGGCAAGATCGTCGGAGCTCCGGTGGGCCGCTACGTCCCCAGGCCCACCCGATGATCACACCTGCGTCTCGTCATGTTCACGGATCACCGGCTTCGGTAAAGTCGACCTGTCATCTCCGCTTCTGGCTGCCCAAGGACATCACTTGCTCGAGATCGAGAACCTCACGCACGTATACGGGCGCGGCAGTCCGAACGAGCACCACGCCATCGACGGCCTCAAACTGAGCGTGGCGGCGGGCGAGCTGCTGTGCATCGTCGGCCCCTCCGGCTGCGGCAAGTCCACCCTGCTGCGTTCCATCGCCGGGCTGATCAGGCCGACGGGGGGCGAGGTCCGGGTCGACGGCGAGCTGGTCCGCCAGACGCCCGACAACCTCGCCGTGGTGTTCCAGGACTACAGCCGCTCGCTGTTCCCCTGGATGTCGGTGGCCGACAACGTGGCCCTGCCGCTGCGCCGGCGCGGCATGGACAAGCAGGCGCGGCGCGCTGCCGCGCAGGAGGCGCTGGAGTCGGTCGGCCTGGCAGAGGCGGGGCGCAAGTACCCGTTCCAGTTGTCGGGAGGCATGCAGCAGCGGGTGGCGATCGCCCGCGCGCTGGCCTACCGGCCGTCGCTCATGCTCATGGACGAGCCGTTCGGCTCGGTGGACGCCCAGACGCGCGAGGACCTGGAGGACCTCGTGCTCAAGGTGCGCAGCCACCACCAGATGACGATCGTGCTCATCACCCACGACATCGACGAGAGCGTGTACGTCGGCGACCGGGTCGTGGTGCTGTCGAAGGCGCCCGCGCACGTGGTGGGCGACCTGCCGGTGGACCTGCCCGCGCCGCGTGACCAGATCACCACGCGCGAGCACCCGGACTTCGTCCGCCTGCGCGGCGAGGTCGGCCGCCTGGTGCGCGGGGTGGACGCGCCCGCCACCACCGCCTGAGCCCGGTCCTGAGCCCGGTCCTGGCCGCGAACGCCGAGTGCCGCCGGACGGTCCGTCCGGCGGCACTCGGCGTCTTCGTGCGTTGCCTTCGTGCGTTACGCCGGCGCGTGCATGTGCCGCGTCAGCGCGTGCTCCACCAGCGTGATGAGGGTGCTCTTCACCGAGTCCCGCACCCGGGCGTCGAGCCGGACGATCGGCGTGTGCGAGCCGAGCGACAGCGCCTCGCGGATCTCGTCGTCCTGGTGCGAGAACTGCCCTTCCCAGCCGTTGATGCCGATCACGAACGGCAGTTTGGCCTCCTCGAAGTAGTCGATCGCGGGGAAGCTGTCGGCCAGCCGCCGCGTGTCGGCCAGCACCACGGCGCCGATCGCGCCGCGGACGAGGTCGTCCCACATGAACCAGAACCGGTGCTGCCCGGGCGTGCCGAACAGGTAGAGGATCAGGTCACGGTCCAGCGAGACGCGGCCGAAGTCCATGGCCACGGTCGTCGTCGTCTTGTTCGGCGTGAGCGAGAGGTCGTCGACACCCGCCGAGGCATCCGTCATCACGGCCTCTGTGGTGAGCGGCAGGATCTCCGACACCGCACCCACGAACGTCGTCTTGCCCACGCCGAACCCGCCGGCCACGACGATCTTCGTCGAGGTTAGGCCGGCGTTAGAGCCTGCGAAGTCCACTGAGCACCCTTTCGAGCAAGTTGAGGTCCGGCTTTCCCGCGTCCAGCGCAGGCTGGTGCACGCGGATCAGGCCCTCGGACGCCATGTCGGCGATCAGCACCCGCACCACCCCGAGAGGCTGACGGAGGAGTGCGGAGATCTCGGCAACCGACCTGACGTTCCGGGTCAGTTGAATGATCGCCTGATACTCCGGACTCAGCAGAGAAATGTCTTGGTATTCCGACGTCACGGAGGACACCAGCGCCTCCATGGCGAACTTCATCCGCGGGGCCGTACGCCCCCCGGTCACGGCGTACGGCCGTACCAGGGAGCTCGACTTCTGCGGACGGGGAGCCGCCGGATGCGGCGGAGTGCTATCACCAGCCCAACCCTGACCTGACACCATGTTCTCCTGTCACCGCCCCCGCTAGCGGGGGCGGGCTGCCTGCAGTTCGGCGCGTACGGCGGGCGTGAGGACCTGCCCCGCGCGCTCCACCAGCAGCGTCATCTGATAGGCCACCAGGCCCATGTCACAGTCGGGCGCGGCCAGCACGGCCAGGCACGAGCCGTCGCTGATCGACATGATCATCAACAGCCCGCGCTGCATCTCGATGACGGTCTGGGTCACCAGGCCGCCCTCGAAGACCCGTGCCGCACCCTGCGTCAGGCTGATGACACCCGAGGCGACCGCGGCCAGCTGGTCCGCGCGGTCCTTCGGGAAACCCTCGGAGAAGGCCAGCGGCAAACCGTCGGACGAGACCACGACGGTGTGCGCGACACCTGGCACGTTGTTCACAAAGTCAGTGATCAGCCAGCTGATGCCACGCGCTCCCTGGCTCAGTTCTCTCATTTGTCCTCCTCGTTCTCTTCTCCGCGGGTGAACGCGCGGCCTTGTCGTACACCCTGCTGGAAGCTGGAGAGCCGGCTGCGCAGCCGCTCGGGGGAGATCTGCGGCGCGGGCGACGCGGCCTGCGGCTCGGCCAGGCTGGCGGTTCCCGGCACCAGGTTGGCCTTGGGCACGCGGCGCGGCAGGCCGGAGGCCGTGGTGCCGCCCTGGGCGGGCTCCGCCGCCGCCTGCGCGGCCTGCCAGCCGCTGTCGGCCGGCGACGACCACGACGCTCCGACGCCCGACTCGCCGGGCCGGCGCCTGGGCAGCGCCCCCGGCCGCTCGGCGCTGTCCGGAGCCTGGCGGCGGAGCTCGGCGGGCGGCTCGGCGTCCAGCCGCACCGCGGGCTGGACGGCCGTCTCCGGCTCCTCCGGCTCGGGTGAGGCGGCGTCCCAGGACGTCTGCTGGTGCTCGGGCTGGAACTCCGGTCGCGGCTCGGGCCTCGGCTGCAGCTGCTCGGGGTCCGGCTTGCGGAACCAGTCGGAGCCGACCGAGGAGAAGATCGGCAGGAAGTCCTCGCTCTGCTCCTCCATCGGCGAGCTGCGCACGACGGGCAGCGGGCCCGTCAGGTCCTGCGAGGAGTACTCGCCGGGGCCGAACGGGTCGAAGGCGGAGTGCCCGTTGCGCTCGTACGGGTCCGACGGCTTGGCCGTCTCGGCGAACGACGGCCACGGCATCTCGCCGGCGCCGTACGGCGGCTGCTCGGGGCCGTCGGCGGCGAACGGCGACGGCCTGGCCGGCTGCGCCGGCTCGGGCGCGTCGAACATCGACGACCTGAGCGGCTGCTCGCCGACCGGCGGCCAGCGGGTCTCCTGCTGCGCGGGGTCGAGCGGCGGCGGCTCGGTCGCGAACGACGGCCAGCGCGGCTCCTCCTGGGCGGCCGGCGGGGGCGGCTCGGTCGCGAACGACGGCCAGCGGGGCTCGTCGGCCTGCGCCGCCCCGTCGGCGAACGACGGCCAGCGTTCCTGCTGGGCGGGCGGCGGCGGCTCCTCCGCGAACGACGGCCAGCGCGGCTCCTCGGCCTGCTTGGGCGGCTCCTCCGCGAAGGACGGCCAACTGGTGCCGGTGCCGCCGGGGACGGGCAGGTTGCCGGGCCACTCGGTGTTCACCGGGACGTCGTCGGTGCCGAAGCCCATGGGCGCCGCCGGCGCCGACGGCGCGGCGTAGGCGCCGTTGGCGGCGGGCTCCATGGCCGACGGGTCGAAGGAGGTGAAGGCGTCGTACTGGCCGTGCGCCGGGGCGCCGGGGGCGCCGGCGATGAGCGTGTCGGGCACCATGACCATGGCGCTCAGGCCGCCCGTGTCGCGCATGCGGAGCTGGACGCGGATGCCGTGGCGCAGGGCCAGGCGGCCGACCACGAACAGGCCCATACGGCGCGAGACCGCGACGTCCACGACCGGCGGGTTGGCCAGCCGCCAGTTGGCCTCGGCCAGCTCCTCGTTGGTCATGCCGATGCCGAGGTCGTTGATGGTGACGAGCACGCCGCCGTCGGCCGGCGCCTGGGTCACCTGCACCTTGCTCTCGCGCGGGGAGAAGGAGATGGCGTTCTCGATCAGCTCGGCGAGCAGGTGGACGGTGTCGGTGACGGCGGGGCCGACGATCTGGATGCCGGACGGGATCTGGATCTGGACCCGCTCGTAGTTCTCGACCTCCGACAGCGAGGCGCGGGCCACGTCGACCAACGGGACGGGCTCGCTCCACTTGCGGGCGCCCTCCTGGCCGGCGAGGACCAGGAGGTTCTCGCTGTTGCGGCGCATGCGGGTGGCCAGGTGGTCCAGCCGGAAGAGGTTGGCGAGCCGCTGCTCGTCCTCCTCGCCCTGCTCCAGGCCCTCGATGAGCTGGAGCTGCCGCTCGACCAGGGTCTGGCTGCGCCGGGAGAGGTTGACGAACATCGCGTTGACGTTGGCGCGCAGCTTGGCCTCGTCGCCGGCCAGCCGGATCGCCTCGCGGTGCACCTCGTCGAAGGCCCGGGCCACTTCCCCGATCTCGTCACGGGTGTTGATGCCGATCGACGGCACCTCGGGCACCGCGGCGCCGTCGCCGGACTCGCGCAGCACGCGGACGGTCTCCGGCAGCCGGGTGGTGGCCACCTGGAGCGCCTCGGCGCGCAGCCGGCGCAGCGGCCGGACGAGCGAACCGGCCACGCGGGTGGTGAAGATCAGCACGAGGAGCAGCAGGACGAGGATCATCGCGCCGGAGATGATGGCGTTGCGCTGCTCGCCGTCGCTCAGGTCGCGGGTCTGGGTCACGATCCGGGTCGTCAGCCCGTCCTCGACCTTGCGCATGGCGTTGACGGACGCCGCGGTGCTGTCGTGCCAGAGGGTGATGTCGCGTGCGGAGGTGACGTCGAGGTCGGCGATCCGCTGGTACTCGCGCATCTGGGCGAGCGCGCGCTGGCGCATCGCGTCGGCGCGGTCGATCTGCAGGCCCCGGAGGTTCCTGCGGTAGGCCTGCAGGTCGGCGGCGCTCGCGCTCTGCTCGAACACGGCCTGCTCGGCCTGCTGGCGGTTCCAGGAGCCGAGGAAGTCGGACAGGTCGTCGTAGTCGAGCCTGCGGCCGATCAGGGCGACCACGAGGATCGCCTGCTGGCGGGAGACCTCCTCCTTGGCGCGGGCCAGGCCGCCGAGCGCGGAGATGTTCTCCTGCAGGTCTTCGTCGCTGACGCCGTTGGCCAGGTCGGTCTGGAGGTGGGAGATCGTGTCGATCATCGTGGAGAACGTGCGGATCGCCGCTCGCGGCGGCACGCTGTCACCGTCGAGGATCGACTCGCGCAGGCCGTCGATGCCGCGCAGCCACCGGCGGATCTCCGAGACGTCGGACAGGACGTGCTGGGCGTGGGTGGCGTCGATGGCGGACACGGCCGTCAGGACGCCCTCCTTGGCCTTGTCGACGGCCTGGCGCTGCGCCCTGAGCGCGGTCAGCCGGGTGGGGCGGCGCCGGTCGGCCATGTACCAGGCGGTGAGCGTGCGCTCCTTGCCCAGCTCGTGGTTGAGCGCGTTGACGCGCTGCACCACCTCGGCCAGCTGGGTGAGCTTGCGGTACTCGGTGCTGGTGTTGATGGCGTTGGCCAGCTGCACACCGGCGAGGAGAACGCCCACGACGGTGGGGATGAGAATCAGCGCCACCAGTCGCGAGCGCACACGCCAGTTCCCCAGCCGGAACCTGCTGCCTGTGTACTCCCCAGGTCTGATGTGCTTGGGGTTATCCGTCCTCACTGACTCTCGCAACCTCTCGCCGGTACGTGCTCGAAAATCTGACACGCTTGGGGCGCATGGGATTTGTGCGGGCTGGGTAATTGGAACACAACCCGTACCACATCGGCCAACCGTGCATATCCCACCAAATGCGACCAAACGTGCCTTCGAGGTCGCATATCGCCGTGCCTGTCCTCAGGCGGGCCGGAAGCCGTCTCGCTCCTCGGACACCGCATGCTTGATCATCAGGTGACGGGTCACCGAATACTCCTGCACCGCCTCCTGGCTCATGTCCTTGCCGAACCCACTCCCCTTGACCCCGCCGTGCGGGGCCTCGCTGGCGATGGGCAGGTGGTCGTTGACCCAGGTGACGCCCACGTCCAAGCGGTGCGACACCCGCATCGCCCTGGCCACGTCGCGCGACCACACCGACGACGCCAGGCCGTAACGGGTGTCGTTGGCGAGCTTGACGGCCTCGTCCTCACCGTCGAAGGGGAGGACCACGAGGACAGGGCCGAAAAGTTCCCCTTGGACGATATCGCTGTTCTGAGCCACATCTGTCACAAGAGTTGGCGGATAGTAGAACCCTGGCCCATCCGCCAGGGCCCCACCCTGCAGGATCCGCCCGCCGGAGCCCCGGACGAAGCCGTGCACCCGGTCACGGTGCCCCGCCGAGATCAGCGGGCCGATGTCCGTGGCCGGATCCCAGGGGTCACCGACATTGATTTCGGCAAGATTTGCCCGTAGCGCCTCCACCGCATCCTCGTACGCCGGGCGGGACACGTAGACGCGCGTGGCCGCCGTGCAGTCCTGGCCGGTGTTGTACGTGGCGCCCAACGCCACCCCGGCGGCCATCGCCGTCATGTCGGCGTCGTCGAAGACCAGGGCCGGCGCCTTGCCACCGAGCTCCAGGTGGACCCGCTTGAGCGTGGTGGCGGCCCCCGCCATGACGGCCCGGCCGGTCTCGGTCGAGCCGGTGACGCTGACCATGTCCACGCCCGGGTCGGTCACCAGCGCCGTGCCCACCTCGGCGTCACCGGTGACCGCCTGCACGAGCCCGCGCGGCGCGCCCGCCCTGGCGAACAGCTCCACCAGGCGCAGCGTGCTGCGCGGCGTCTGCGGCGCCGGCTTGATGACGACGGCGTTGCCCGCGGCGACGGCCGGACCGAGCTTCCAGACGGCCATCACGAGCGGGAAGTTCCACGGGGCGATGGAGGCGACCACGCCGACGGGGCGGCGCACCATGACCGAGGTGTAGCCGCGACTGAACACCCCGGCCCCCGTGCCCTCCAGCGACCGGGCGGCGCCGGCGAAGAAGCGCAGGTTGTCCACCGCGAACGGCAGCTCGCCGTCCCGCACGACCGTGGCCGGCTTGCCGGTGTCCTCCACCTCCAGCCGGGTCAGCTCCTCGGCCTCGGCCTCGACGAGGTCGGCGAGGCGCAGCAGCAGCCGCGCCCGCTCGGCGGGCGTGGCCTGCGACCACTCCGCGAAGGCGGCGCGCGCCCGCGCCACGGCCCGGGCCACGGCCTCGACGGGGGTGTCCGCGACCATGTCGTGCAGCGCGCCGGTGGCCGGGTTGATCAGTTCGCGCATGTCTACTCCTGGCCCAGCCGCTCGATCAGGTCGGCCGCGGTGCGCAGGCCGTCGCGGCCGCGGATCTCCTCGCCCGTCGCGGCCAGCCGGGCGCGCAGGGCCTCGTCACCCAGCAGGCGGTCGAGGGCGCCCGTGAGCTCCTCGTCGGTGAAGGCGTAGGTGGCCAGGCGGACGCCGTAGCCGAGCTCGTGGACGCGCTGGGCGTTGTCGTACTGGTCCCAGAAGAGCGGCAGCAGGATCATCGGCTTGCCGAAGTGCAGCGCCTCGGTGGTGGTGTTGTTGCCGCCGTGGGTGATCACCAGGTCGCAGAGCGGGATGATCTTGGTCTGCGGCAGGAACTCGGCGCCCCACATGTTGTCGGCCAGCTTGATCTCCTCGTGCAGCGGGCCCTTGGAGACGATGTACTGGTGCGGCGTGGTGGCCAGCACGTCGATCACCCGCTGCATCAGCTCCACGTCGGAGGAGCCGAGCGAGCCGAGCGAGAAGTAGACCAACGCGCCGTCGCCCCGGGTGAACGGCAGCTCGAACTCCTCGTCGGTCTCGCGCACCGACGAGTCGAGCCGGTGCCAGGAGGGCCCGAGCGGCCGCTCGGCCGTGTAGTCGAGGATCTCCGGGTAGACGTAGAGGTTGAGGTCGCCCTCGTGGATGAAGTCGAGGTCGGGCAGTGGCCGCGTGCCCTGCTCGACGCACCACTCGTTGAAGGCGGCCCACAGCTCGCGGTGGGTGCGGTCGTACTCGGCGCGGAAGGCGTCCCACTCCGACCGGTCGTCGGCGGGCAGGCCGGAGAAGACCGGCGGGATGTTCTCGCTGCGGACCTCCAGCGGGTTGCACGAGACGATCCGGACGAACTTCTTGCCCGTGGTGAGCAGCGCCGGGAACGTGATGACGTTGTCCTCGACGATGACGTCCGGCCGGACCCGCTCGATGATCGCCTTGAGCTGCGGCTCGCAGTACTTGACGCCGTCGATCAGCGACTCCCAGATCGGCTTGGTGACCGTCTCGAGCTGCTCCAGCGTGCTCTTGCGGTACTCGGGCGCGGTCTCCCGGATGAAGTCCTTCCAGAACTGGCCCGCGTCCTGCTCCTCCTCGGCCGGGGGCGCCAGGTCGACGAGGTCCTCCTCGAAGCCGAGGGCCTCCAGCTTGCCCTTCCACGAGGACTCGGCGGCGAAGACCACCCGGTGCCCGCGACGGCGGAGGATGTCGCCGATGCCGATGCTGTTGTTGGTCGGGCCGTAGGCGCTCTCAGGCATGAACAGGATGGTGAGGGACATCACGCACTCCGGATGAGAGAGGATGGTAGTTGAAGATACATTCAAAAAACTCATCTAGCGTAAAGCGCTACTTCGCGGCACTATGGTCACGGTCTTCTGAACGCAGCGGTAACAAAGGGGGAGAATGGCCCAGCGTAAGAGCCGCACTGACCGCCGCATCGACCTGATCGAGGCGGCACGCCGGGCCATCATCCGCCACGGCATAGACGGCGTACAGCTCTCGCACGTGGCCGAGGAGGCGGGGCTCACGTCGGGCGCCGTGCTCTACCACTACCCCGACCTGGGCGAGCTGCTGGTCGAGGCGCAGCACTCCGGGATGGAGCGCTTCTACGAGCAGCGGCAGCGCCGGCTCGCCACCGTCACCGACCCGGTCGCCAAGCTCGTCATGACCATCAGGTCGGGCCTGCCGACCGGGCCGCTCGATCCAGACGTCCGGCTGCTCAACGAGCTCGGCGGAGCGGCGGGCCGCAACCGCGTGTACGGCGTCCTGCTCACCTCGCTGTACGACCGGCAGGTGTCGATGTACCAGTCGATCCTGGACACGGGGGCGGCCCTCGGGGTCTTCCGGCTGAGCGGCGACTCGCTGACGCTGGCGCGCAACCTGGTCGCCCTGGAGGACGCCTACGGCTACCGCATCACGGCCAGGCACCCGCTGATCGGTCCGGCGGAGGCCGCCGAGCTGATCCTGTCGTACGCCCGCACGGCGACGGGCAACGACCTGGTCCACTGAGCCCGCGCGGCGTCCGCTCACCGCGGGCTCCTGGGGATCACCACGGCGTCCGCCGCGTCCCAGCCCAGCCGGACCTTGGCGCCCGGCCGCACGGCGCTGGCGCCCTGCACGGCCACCAGGACCGGCTTGGGATGACCGGGCACGTCGATCGACAGGTGCGAGACGCCGCCGTAGAAGCTGACGTCCAGCACGCTGCCCCGCAGCACGCCGGCCTCGGCCTCGTCCCCGCCGTCCGCCACCCCGTCGGCGTCGCCCACCGCGTCCGCGTCGTCCGCGTCGTCCGCGTCGTCCACGGCGTCCGCGTCGTCCACCGCGTCGGCGTCGTCGGTCAGGATGACGCCCTCGGGGCGGACGCAGAGCAGGGCGTCGGCGCCGGCGGCCACGTCCGGCAGCGGGGTGCCGGGCAGCACGCCGAAGCCGTCGGTGCTCAGCCCGCCGTCCTCGCCGGCCGTGCCCTCGAAGAGGTTGCTGGCGCCGACGAAGCCCGCGACGAACGGCGTGCGCGGCCGTTCGTAGAGCGTGACCGGCTCGTCCACCTGACACACCCGCCCGTCGGAGAAGACGGCGATGCGGTCGGCCAGCGACATGGCCTCCTCCTGGTCGTGCGTGACGACCACGAACGTGATGCCGACCTCGTGCTGCAGCCGCTTCAGCTCCAGTTGCATGTCGGCGCGGACCTTCTTGTCCAGCGCGGACAGCGGCTCGTCCAGCAGCAGCAGGCGGGGCCGCTTGACGATGGACCGGGCGAGCGCGACGCGCTGGCGCTGGCCGCCGGACAACTGGGCGGGCCTGCGGTCGCCGTGCTCGGCCAGCCCGACCGTCTCCAGCACCTCGCCGACGCGCTTCCTGATCTCCTGGCGGGGCAGCTTCTCCTGCTCCAGCCCGTAGGCGACGTTCCGGGCCACGGTCAGGTGCGGGAACAGCGCGTACGACTGGAACATCAGGCTGATCGGCCGGCGGTTGGGCGGCGCGGCGAGCAGGTCGTCGCCGTCGAGCGTCACCGTGCCGCTGTCGGGTGTCTCGAAGCCGGCGATGATGCGCAGCAGCGTCGTCTTGCCGCAGCCCGACGGGCCGAGCAGGGCGAAGAACTCGCCCTGGCCGATCTCCAGTGAGACGCCGTCGAGCGCCGTGACGTCACCGAACCTGCGGGTGACCCCGTCAATCTTGAGCACGTGCCTCACCGATCCTGGTCATGCGCTGTCCGATGATCACCGCGGTGAAGCTCACCAGGAGCAGCAGCGTGCCCAGCGCGTTGATCTGGGGCTCCACCCCGAAGCGGACCATCGAGTAGATGACGATCGGCAGGGTCTGCTCCAGGTTGCCGATCGTGAAGAAGGCGATCACGAACTCGTCGAGGGAGAGCGTGAACGCCAGCAGCGCGCCCGCCACGATGCCGGGGGCGAGCTGCGGGAGCGTGACCCGCACGAACGTGGTCACCGGCCCCGCCCCGAGGTCGCGCGAGGCCTCCTCCAGTGACGGGTCGGCGCCGGTGAGCCGGGTGCGGACCACCGCCGCGACGAACGCCATGGAGAACACGGCGTGCCCGAGGATCACCGAGGTGAGGCCGAGGGTGAACTGCACCAGGCCGTAGAACATCAGCAGGCCGATGGCGAGCACCAGGTCGGGCAGCACGGCCGGCATCAGCGACACCGCGTCGAGCGTCCGGGAACGGGTGTGCCTGGCCAGGCCCACCGCCAGCAGCGTGCCCAGCACGGTGGCGAGCACGGTCGAGCCGGTGGCCACGATCAGCGTGTTGACCAGGCCGTCCAGAACGCGCTCGTTCGCGGCCAGCACGCCGTACCACTTGAGGCTGAACCCCTCGAAGGTGTAGGCCGAGTCCCCCGAGTTGAACGACATCGCCACGACCACGGCGATCGGCGCGTACAGGAAGACGAGCGTCGCCCAGAACGGGATGTACAGCAGTCGGGGCCTACGCACGGCGGGCCGCCCACGCCTGCGCGAGGAGGAGCAGGACGAGCACCGCGACGAGCGCCATCGCCAGCGTCGAGCCGAACGGCCAGTCGCGCGCCTTGAGGAACTCGTTGCGGATCAGGTTGCCCACCATGAGCGTCTTGCCGCCGCCCAGCATCTCGGGGATCACGAAGTTGGCGAAGCTCGGCACGAACACGAACATCGACCCGGTCAGCACGCCCGGCAGGGTGAGCGGCAGCGTCACCCGGCGGAACGTGGTGAACCCGGAGGCGCCCAGGTTGGCCGACGCCTCGCGGAGCTGGGGGTCCAGCCGCTCGATCGCCGCGTACAGCGGCAGCACCATCAGCGGCAGGTAGGAGTAGAGCAGCCCGACGACGATGGCGCCCTGGTTGTAGAGCAACTCGTACGGCCCGAGGCCGAACAGCTCGAACCCGGAGTTCACCAGGCCCGGCCCGTTGAGCAGGATGATCCAGGCGTACATGCGGATGATGAAGTTCGTCCAGAACGGCAGCACGATCGCGATGAGCGCGGCCGTCTTCCACTTGCGCGGCAACTGGGCGATCAGGTAGGCCGTCGGGTAGCCGAGCGCCAGCGCGAGGATCGTGGCCAGCGCCGCGAGCTTCAGGGAGGTGCCGACGACCCCCAGGTAGAGGGGGTCCATCACGCGGGCGAAGTTCTCGGTGGTGAACTCGTAGATCACGCCGCCGAAGCGTCCGCGCTGGAAGAAGGTGAAGCTGAGCACCAGGGCCAGCGGCACGAGCACCAGCACGAGGATGTACGTCAGGCCCGGCGCGAGGAATACGAGCGCGCCCAGCCGGCGCCCTCCCCGAGAGGTGGTCACCGGCCGGGCCGCGGATTGCGCCTTCACAGCTTGTGTCGTGCCGATCTCACTGCGCGGCGACCTCGGAGGCCAGGCGCGTGTACTTCGTCGAGGCCTGTCCGAGGTCGATGATCGACTCGCCGTTGAGCAGCTCGGCCGGCTTGGTGCCGAGCAGGGAGCCCTCCGGCGGCCGGACCCTCTCCATGGCGGCCTTGTTGGGCACCTTGTAGTTGATGTTCTCGGCGGCCCAGCTGTGGATCTCGGGGTCGAGGATGTAGTTGATGAAGGCGTGCGCGGCCTCCTTGTTCTTGGAGGACTTCATGATCACCATGGTGTCCACCCAGAGGTCGCTGCCCTCCTTCGGCACGACGAACTCGATGTTCTTCTTCTCGTCCGTGGTCGGGCACCAGCCGTCCCAGGCCTCCACCATGACGGCCTCGCCGGTCTTGAGCTTCTCGCCGAAGGTGGTGTCGTCGTAGCCGAGCAGCTTCGGCTTCTGCTGCAGGAGCAGCTCCTTGACCTTGGCGATCTCCTCGTCCTTGTCGGTGTTGACCGAGTAGCGGAGGGCCTTGATCGCGGGCAGGGCCAGCCAGCGCTCCGTGGTCATCATGGTGATCTTCTTCTCGGCCCAGGCCGGCGGCTTGAGAAGGTCGTTCCAGCTCGTCGGCTTGGCCTTGACCAGGTCGGAGCGGTAGCAGATGCCGGTCGTGCCCCAGGTGTAGGGCACGGAGTACTTGTTGCCCTTGTCGTAGGAGAGCTGGGTCGCCTCGGGGTAGAGGTTGGCCAGGTTGGGGATCAGCTCGGCGTGGATGGGCTCCAGCAGGCCCTGCTCGTTGAGCGCCTGGGCGTACTGGCCGGACACGAACGCCACGTCGATGCCGCTGTCGCCGCCGACGGTGAGCTTGGTCATCGCCTCCTCGTTGGTGGCGTGCAGCGTGACGGTCATGCCGCTGACCTTGAGCTTCTCCTTGACCTTCTCCGGCAGCTCCTTCGGCGTGTACCCGTCCCACACCGTGATGTTGATCGACTGCTTCGTCAGGTCGGCGTTGGGGTTGAGCTGTTCGGCCGTTGCTCGCGGAGCCGACTCCGCACTGTCGGTCGATCCACCACCGCACGCCGCGACGGCGAGTGCGAGGCCGGCCACCGCTGCGACGGCCGGAAGACGACGGGTGAACCGGGAACGGAACACGGCCGCTACTCCTTCTTTGTTCCGAGGGACGAGGGGTCTCGCGACCAATCAGGCACTGCAGACCAAAGCAGGAGTGTTGCAGCAGATATCAACATCGGCAAGACTTTTCCTGACATTGTCACCTGGAAGTATGGTCATGTTGTTGAATCGAGATTCAATATGGGATCGGTTGGTCTCGCTGGGTGAGACCCCTCTCACCGAGCGGGATCATGGCGCGTCGGCCGCGCTTCTCGCCGCGCTCGGCGGTGAGGTGCCGGCCCCGTTCGCCGTCCGCCGGTTCCGTCCGCTGCCCACCTTCTCGCACGGCGACAACGGCCGCCACCCCGGGGGGCCCGCGGAACGCGATTTCGGTAAGCACGTGGACCAGACAAACTATTCGGTCGTCGTGGGTGATCGGGTCGTCGTCAAGTGGCTGACGCCCCCGGTGCCGATGCCCCACCCCACCCCCGAGGTGTTCGCCCACCTCGTCGAGGTGGGCTTCGAGCAGACGGCGCCGCCGTACGCGGCCCTGAGCCGGGTGGACCCCACCGGCGAGACGCTGCTGGCCCTGGTGACGGGCTACCTGCCGCAGGCCCGGGACGGCTGGGAGTGGTGCGTGGACGAGGCCGAGGCGGACCGCACCGCCTTCGCCGCCGACCTCGGCCACCTCGCCGCCGACCTGCACCTGGCGCTGTCCACCTTCCCCGGCGCGCCGGGGAAGACCTCCCCCGCCGGCCAGACCTCCCCCGCCGCCGGATACGCGGCCGCCGAGCGGGCCGGGCGGGCGCTGCGCGAGGCGCTCGACCTCACCGGCGGCGACGACGGCGCGTGGCTGGCCGGCCGGGCCGCCGCACTCCGGCGCGAACTGGAGCCGCTGACCGCCCCCGTCACCAGCCCGCTCATCCGCATCCACGGCGACCTGCACGTGGGCCAGATCCTGCGCTGGCGCGACGGCTACGCCGTGATCGACTTCGACGGCAACCCGACCGTCACCGGCGCGGAGCCGTACCAGCCCGCCGCCCGCGACGTCGCCCAGCTCGCCACGAGCCTGGAGCACGTGGCCCAGGTCGCCGTCAGACGACGCGGCACTCCGCCCGCCGCGGCGGCCGGCTGGGCGCGGCGGGCCCGCGAGGCCATGCTGGCCGCCTACCGGAGCCGGCTGGCCGAGCGCGACAGGTCCGGCCTGCTCGACGAGTCGCTGCTCCGCCCGTTCGAGATCGAGCAGGAATGCCGGGAGCTCATCTACGCCGCCCGGCACCTGCCCCGCTGGCGCTACGCCCCCATGGGCGTGCTGCGCACCTGGTATCCCGAGGAGACCCCGTGAACCCCGAGCTGTACCTGGCCGACCTGGAGGCCAAGCCCGCCACCCTCGCCACCCTCGCCGCGACGCTGGAGGAGACCGACCCGTTCACGGGACTCCCGTCGCGGGTCGAGCGAGTGCTGTTCCTCGGCATGGGCAGCTCCCGGTACGCCGCCGGGGTCGCCGCCCTGCGGCTGCGAGCCGCCGGGATCGACGCCCACGCCGACTACGCCTCGGCCGCCGCCACCTACCCGGCCACACCCGGCACGCTGGTCGTGACGATCTCTGCGACGGGCGGCAGCCGCGAGACCCTCGACGCCGCCGCCCGCTACGCCGGCACCCCGGCGTTCACGGCCGCGGTCACGAACGCGCCAGGCTCCCCCGTCACCGAGGGCGCCCGCCTGGTGGTCCCGCTGCACGCGGGCGAGGAGCGTGGCGGGGTGTCCTGCCGGACGTTCCAGCACACGCTGGCGCTGCTGCTCGCCCTGGAGTCACGACTCACGGCCACCGGCCGCGACGTGCCGGCCCTGGTCCGGCGCACCGCCGAGGCCACCGCCGACCTGCTGGACCGCCGCGACGCCTGGCTGCCCCGCGCGCTGGAGCTGCTGGACGGGCCGCACGGCGTCTACACGATCGCCCCCGCCGAGCGGCTGTCGTCGGCGGAGCAGTCGGCGCTGATGGTGCGCGAGGGGCCGCGCCGCCCCGCGGACGCGTGCGAGACGGGCGACTGGGCGCACGTGGACGTGTACCTCACCAAGACGCTCGACTACCGCGCGCTGCTGTTCCCCGGCTCCCGCTACGACGCGCAGGCCATGGACTGGGTGCGGCAGCGCGGCTCCACGGTGCTCGCGGTCGGCGGCGAGGTGGACGGGGCCGCGGGGACGATCCGCTACCGGCACGACGACGACGCCGAGGTCGCGCTGCTGACCGAGACGCTGGTCGCCGAGCTGGTGGCCGCCCACTGGTGGTCGGCCACGGCCGGGTGACCAGGCCGCTCACAGGCGGCGCAGGCCGGTGAGGACCCGTTCGAGCAGACGCGTGTCCGGGCGGCCCGCCTCGTGCTGCGGCTGGTAGACCCGGACGAGCCCTTCGGCCTCCATGTCCGCCACCAGCACCCTGGCCACCCCGAGCGGGATGGCCAGCAGCGCGGACACCTCCGCCACCGACCGCACCTGACGGCACAGCTCGCTGATCGCCCGGTACTCCCGGGGGTAGGCCAGGCCGAGCTGGGCGGACGTCGCCGAGGAGACGAGCGCCTCCATGGCCAGCCCGTTGCGCGGCGCCGTGCGCCCGCCGGTGACGGCGTACATCCGGACCAGGGAGCTGCGCTCGGGCTCCGGCTCGCCGTCATGCCACGATGCCAACGTCGCCTCCTCTCACTCGTCCTCCTGCAGCTCGGCCCGGCCCTTGCGGACGCCCTGCTGGTAGCTGGCCAGCCTGCTGCGCAGCCGGTCCGGCGACACCGGTGGCGGTGGCGGGGCCGGCGCGGCGGGGGCCGCCGAGCCGGGCACGAGGTTGGCCTTCGGTGTCCGCTTGGGCAGCCCGGACGACGTGGTGCCGTCGCGCAGCGGCTCGCCGACCACGCCGGCGGCCTGCCATCCGGTGTCGGCCGGGGTCGCCCAGGTCTGCTCGCGCTGTTCGGGGACGACCGGCTGCTTGGTGAACCAGCTGCTCGGCTCCATGGAGGCGTAGATCGGCAGGAAGTCGTCCGGCGCCTCGGCGGGCGGGGCGGGCTGCGGGGTGGGGGCGGGCACCGGTAGCTCGACCGAGTGCGTGTGGTCCTGGGCGAACCAGGACGATTCCTCGCCCGGGATGACGCCGTCGAACGACGGGTGCCCGTGGCCGGGCATCGACGGGGTGGGCGCCGACGCCACGGGCGCGAACGGCGCGGTCTCGGCGAGACCGGGCGCGCGCCTGGGCGCGGAGCCGTGCATCGGGACCTGCAGCGGGACCTGCGGGACCTGCATCGGGATGTGCGCCGCGGGCCCGTGTGCGGCCGCGGGCGGCGTCGCTCCCGGGATCGGCGTGAGCAGTGTCTCGGGCAGCAGGACCATGGCGGTCAGCCCGCCCACGTCCTGGCGGCGGAGCTGGACGCGGATGCTGTGCCGCAGCGCCAGCCGGCCGACCACGAACAGGCCCATCCGCCGGGAGACCGACACGTCGACGACGGGCGGGTGCGCCAGGCGATGGTTGGCCTGGGCGAGCTCCTCCGGTGTCATGCCGATGCCGTGGTCGGACACCGCGATCATCAGCCCGCCGCCGTCGATGTGGTTGCTGGAGACGACGACCCTGGTGTCGCTGGAGGAGAACGAGACGGCGTTCTCCACCAGCTCGGCGAGCAGGTGCACGACGTCCGTCACGGCCTGGCCGGCGATGGCCGCCTCGGAGCGCACCTGGACGCTCACGCGGTCGTAGCTCTCCACCTCGCCGAGCGCCGCGCGGACCACGTCGAGCAGCTCGACCGGCTGGCTCCACTTGCGCGCGGCCTCCTGACCGGCGAGGACGAGGAGGTTCTCGCTGTTGCGGCGCATGCGGGTGGCCAGGTGGTCGAGCTTGAACAGGTCGCCCAGCCTCGTGTCGTCGCGCTCGCCGCGCTCCAGCCGTTCGATCAGCGTGAGCTGCCGTTCGACGAGGGTCTGGCTGCGCCGTGACAGGTTGACGAACATGGCGTTGACGTTCGAGCGGAGCCTCGCCTCGTCGCCCGCCAGCCGTACGGCCTCGCGGTGCACCTCGTCGAAGGCGCGGGCCACCTCGCCGACCTCGTCCCTGGAGAAGACGCCGATCGGCTGGATGTCCACGTCCACCGCGCCGTCGCGGGCCTCGCGCAGCCGCTGGACGAACTGCGGCAGCCGGTGGCCGGCGATCTCCAGTGCCTCGCCGCGCAGCCGGCGCAGCGGGCGGACCAGCGACCTGGCCACGCCGGTGGTGATCAGCAGGACGGCCACGAGGAGCGCGAGCACGGCGGCGGCGACGACGTAGGCGCGCCGCTGCTCGGTCTCGCTGAGCGCCTGGCTGCGGGCGACGATGCCGGCCGCCTGGCGGCGCTCGACCGTGCGCAGCGCGTCGACGATCACGCCGGCCGCCTCGGACCACTCGCGGGCGTCGTCGCGTCTGGCGAGGTCGAGGCCGCGCAGCGGCTGCCCGGCCGTGGCCCGGATGAGCACCAGCTCGCGCAGGAACAGCATGCGGTCGGAGGGGCGGCCGTTGACGGTCTCGTCGAAGAAGCGGCGTTCGGCGGCGGTGGCCTCGGCGGCGAAGCGGCGGCGCTCGGCCTGCTCGCGGGAGATCTCGCCGAGGAATCGCTGGAGCTGCTGGGCGTCGAAGGCGCCCTCCGCCAGGACGGTGGTGACCAGGGCCTGCTGCACCGCGACGCTCTCCTTGGCCCTGGCCAGCGCGTCGAGCATGCGGATCTGGCGGAAGAGCTCGTCGTCCTGGCTGCCCTTGACCAGTTCGGTGTGGACGGACAGCAGGTCGCCGAGGATCGTGGTGTAGAGGTCGACGGCCGCGGCGGGCAGCAGGTCTCCGTCGAGGGCCTGGTCGCGCAGGGCGACGAGGTCGCCGAACCTGCTGACCATGGCCTCCAACTGGTCGGCGGTGCGGCCGGTGACCGCGCCGCGCAACTCGTCGGCGCCGCTCCTGACCTGCTCGATCGACTGGTCCACCGCTGCCGTGCGCTGGCGGACGGCGCGCACGGCGTCGTCGGGGCGGCCTCTGGCGATGTGCCAGGCGACCTGCGCCCGTTCCGCCGACAGCGCGTGGGTGAGGCCGCCCACCCGCTCCGACAGGCGCGCGAGCTGGTTGGTGCGGGCGTAGTCGGCCGCCGCGCCGGTCGAGGCGAACACCTGCACGCCGCCGAGCAGCACGGTGGCGGCGGTCGGGACGAGGATGAGGGCGACGAGCCGGGCGCGGACGCGCCAGTTGCGCAGGCGCCAGCTCCCCCCGTGCGCCTGCCGCACGTCTGTTTCTGTACTCACCGAACGCAACCCCTCGCCCGATATCGGCGTATGTGGAGGCCTGGGACTCCGGAGAAAAATGCAACAGGTCCGGGCAATTGGAGCACAATGCTCACGGTCCAGCCAAGGATCAAAAGGTGACAAAAGTTAACTGGCGTCTCCCGCGCACCGCAAAGTTGGGGCTCCATCTTCTTGATCGCTTTGCCGGATGGCGTGAGAGGAAAGCCGCTGCCCTCCCTCTCTGGGCGGATAAATACGGCCATCCGATATCGCCGGAGGTGACAGGGGGCCGACGCGCCGCGGCGGCATTGAGATTTGCGTTATACGGGCCCTATGTTGAGCCCCGATCAACGAGGAGGCGAGCGTGGGGGATTCTCCCGACAGTGCGGCCATCGAGGTCGCCGGGCTGTGGAAGATCTTCGGCCCGAGAGCGGAACGGGTGCTGGAACGCGACGACAGGTTCCTCGACCCCGCCGCGCTGCGGGCGAAGACGGGCTGCACCGCCGCCGTCAGAGACGTCGGCTTCACCGTACGGCCCGGCGAGGTGTTCGTCGTCATGGGCCTGTCCGGCAGCGGCAAGTCCACCCTCGTCCGGTGCCTCATCCGGCTGGTCGAGCCGACGGCCGGGCGGATCAGCATCGACGGCGAGGACATCGGCCGGGCCTCCCCCGCCCGGTTACGCGACATCCGGCGCCACCAGGTCAGCATGGTGTTCCAGCATTTCGGCCTGCTGCCGCACCGGCGGGTGATCGACAACGTCGCCTACGGCCTGGAGATCCAGGGCATGGCCAAGGCGGCCCGGCACGCCCGCGCCACGGAGATCCTGTCGCTCGTCGGCCTCGACGGCCATGCCGGTTCCTACCCCGACCAGCTGTCCGGCGGCATGCAGCAGCGGGTGGGCCTGGCCAGGGCGCTGGCCGTCGATCCGCGGGTCATGCTGTTCGACGAGCCGTTCAGCGCGCTCGACCCGCTCATCCGCCGCGACATGCAGGCCGAGGTCATCCGGCTGCACCGCGAGGTCGGCAAGACCATGGTCTTCATCACCCACGACCTGTCGGAGGCGCTCAAGCTGGGCGAGCGCATCGCGATCATGCGGGACGGACGGATCGTCCAGGTCGGCACCCCCGAGGAGCTGGTCGGCGCCCCCGCCGACGACTACGTGGCCGACTTCGTCCGCGACGTGCCGCGCAGCCACGTGCTGACGCTGCGCTGGATCTGCCGCGACCCCGAGCCGGGAGAGCCGCTCGACGGCCCCGAGCTGCCCGCGGCCACGCTGGTCAAGGACGCCATCGCCGCGGCGTCGGCGTCCTCGCGCCCCATCAGGGTCGTCGACGGCGACCGGCTGGCCGGGGTGGTGGACCGGGTCGACCTGCTCACCTTCCTGTCAGGCCTCTCCGGCCACGACACCCACCCCGGCGCCAACACCGGCCCCGACACCGGCCACGGCGACCGGCACGACACCGACCGGCGCGACACCGACGGGCGCGGCACCGACCGGCGCGACACCGGCCGGGCACGGGCGGGCACATGAGCACCGCGGCCGTCTCCACCCCCTCCCGCCCGCACCTGCCGAGATGGGCCGCCCCCGCCGGGGTCGTCGTGCTGTTCGCCGTCGCCTACCTCGCCTTCCGGGGCACGGCGACGCTGCCCCACGACGACGAGGCCGCGCCGTTCGTGGCGATCACCG
The DNA here is from genome assembly GCF_043204415.1 of Nonomuraea sp. NPDC047897. NCBI lineage: Bacteria > Bacillati > Actinomycetota > Actinomycetes > Streptosporangiales > Streptosporangiaceae > Nonomuraea > Nonomuraea sp. NPDC047897. The sequence goes on from NZ_JBIDCC010000016.1 coordinate 28,145, forward strand.
AGGCGCGCGAGTGGGTGGACCTGAGCAAGGACTCCAACCCGCTCTTCCTCTACTTCGTCAACTACGTCCGCCTGCTGGTCGGCTGGATCCACGTCACCTTCGCCGGGGCGCTGCACGCGCTCGGCTGGCCGGGCCTGCTCGGGCTCATGGGCGCCGTGGGCTGGCTGGCCGGCGGCTGGCGGATCTCCCTGCTGGGCGTGGCCGGCTTCGCCGCGTTCGGCGTGCTGGGCGTGTGGGAGTCGAGCGTCGACACGCTCGCCCTGGTCGGCACGGCGGTGCTGCTGTCGCTCGGCGCCGGCCTGCCGCTGGGCGTGTGGGCCGGGCGCTCGCCCCGGCTGCGCCGGGCGCTCAACCCGGTGCTGGACGTCATGCAGATCATGCCGACCTTCGCCTACCTGGCGCCGATGGTGCTGTTCTTCCACATCGGCGCGCCGGCGGGCGCGATCGCCACCATGATCTACGCGATCCCGCCGGCCATCCGCATCACGGCGCTGGCCATCGACCAGGTCTCCCCCGCCGCCGTCGAGGCGTCCTCCTCGCTCGGCGCGACGCGCTGGCAGACGCTGCGCAAGGTGCACCTGCCGCTGGCCCGCTCGACGATGACGCTGGCGGTCAACCAGACCATCATGATGGCGCTGTCGATGGTGGTCATCGCCAACCTCATCAGCGCGCCGGGCCTGGGCTCCGACATCATCCGCGGCCTGTCGCGGCAGAACGTCGGCATCATGCTCCCCGCCGGGCTGGCGATCGTCGTCATGGCGGTGGTGCTCGACCGGACCACGATGGCCGCGGCGCGGCGGCGCCCGGGCGACGGCGGGCAGCCCGCCGGGCCGGTCGGCGGGTGGACGCGCGTGGCCGGCGCCGCCGTGCCGGCCGTGGCGGGCCTGGCGCTGGCGTACGCGCTGCCGGGCGCCTGGCCCGCCGGCTGGGTGCTGCCGATGGCCGGCCCGGTCAACGACGCGGTGCGATGGGCCGAGACCACCTGGTACGGCGTCACCGAGTCGGTCAAGGACGTGACGAGCGAGGTCGTGCTCAACCCGCTGCAGGGCCTGCTCACCTCCGCGCCGTGGTGGCTGGTGGCCGCCGCCGTCCTGCTGGCCGCCTGGTGGGCGAGCGGGCCGCGGCCGGCGCTCACGGCGCTCGGCTGCCTGCTGGCCATCGCGCTGCTGGGCCTGTGGGAACACAGCATGGTGACGCTGTCCATGGTGATCGTCGCCGTGCTGGCCGTGCTGGGCGTCGGCCTGGTGCTGGGCGTGGCCGCGGCCCGCTCGCCGCGCCTGTCCGCCGTGCAGCGGCCGCTGCTCGACGCGGCCCAGACCATGCCGTCGTTCGTCTACCTGCTGCCCGCCCTGGCGTTGTTCGGGCCCACCAAGTTCACCGCGATCTTCGCCTCCGTGATCTACGCGGCGCCGCCGGTCGTGCGGCTGGTGGAGGAGGGCGTGCGGAACGTGCCGCCCGCGGTCGTCGAGGCCGCCCTGTCCGCCGGTTCCACCCCCGGCCAGTTGCTGCGCAAGGTGCAACTGCCGATGGCCCGCGAGTCGATCCTGCTGGCCGCCAACCAGGGCATCGTGCTCACCCTCGCCATGGTCGTCCTGGGCGCGCTCGTCGGCGGCGGGGCGCTGGGCTACGACGTGGTCTCCGGGTTCTCCCAGCGCACCGACTTCGGCATGGGCTTCGCCGCCGGAGTGGCGATCGTGCTGCTCGGGATCATGCTCGACCGCATCACGCAGGGCGCCGACAGCCGCCCGTCCCCCCACCGAAGGATGTCTCCATGAAGATTCGCCTGCTCGCAGGCCTGCTCGTGCTCGGACTCGCCGCGGGATGCGGTGGCGCCAAGGTGGCGGACACGCCCACGTCCGCCGCCTCGCGACCCGCCGCGAGCGCGTCGGGAGGCGGCACCGTGAAGATCGCGGTCAACCCCTGGGTGGGGTACGAGGCGAGCGCCAACGTGCTGGCCTACCTGCTGAGGAACGAGCTGGGGTACACCGTCGAGCTACCGGAGATCAAGGAGCAGCTCGCCTGGGAGGGTTTCGAGACCGGCGACGTGGACGTCATCGTCGAGAACTGGGGCCATCCCGACCTGAAGAAGAAGTTCATCGAGGAGAAGAAGGTCGCCCAGGAGGCCGGCTCGACGGGCAACAAGGGCGTCATCGGCTGGTACATCCCCAAGTGGATGGCGGACGAGCACCCCGGCATCACCGACCACAAGAACCTCAACAAGTACGCCCACCTGTTCAGGACCTCGGAGTCGGGCGACAAGGGCCAGTTGCTGTTCGGCGACCCGTCGTACGTGAGCAACGAGGACGCGCTGATCAAGAACCTCAAGCTGGACCTCAAGGTGGTCACCGGCGGCAGCGAGGCGGCGCTGATCAAGGCCGCGCAGCAGGCGCAGGCGCAGCGGGAGCCGCTGCTGTTCTACTTCTGGGACCCGCACTGGCTCTTCAGCAAGACCGAGCTGGTCAGGGTCAACCTGCCGCCGTACACCGAGGGCTGCGACGCCGACCCCAAGAAGGTAGCCTGCGACTACGCGGAGATGGACCTCGACAAGATCGTGAGCACGAAGTTCGCGCAGTCCGGCGGCAAGGCCTACGAGCTGGTGAAGAACTTCAGCTGGAGCAACGAGGACCAGAACGCGGTCGCCGACGACATGACCAACAACGGCATGACCGGTGAGCAGGCCGCGAAGAAGTGGATCGAGGCCAACCCCGCCAAGTGGCAGGCCTGGATCCCGACGTAACCCCCCTCGACCGGGCTCCGCCGCGGCGGGGCCCGGCACCCGGAGATCCCCATGCGAAAGACACTCCTGGCGCCGCTCGCGGCGGTCCTGATGCTGACGGCGTGTTCCGGCGAGGAGCCCGCGCCCATCCCCCAGGCCACGAAAGTGGTCAAGATCGACGTGCACGCCTGGGACGGCTACGCGGCCCAGGCCGCCGTGCTGGCCCACCTGCTGGAGCGCCGGCTCGGTTACGAGGTGCGCACGCGGGAGATGAAGGAGGAGGACTCCTGGGCGGACCTCGAGACCGGCGAGGTGGACGTCATCGTCGAGAACTGGGGCCGTGCCGACCTGAAGAAGAAGTTCATCGAGGAGAAGAAGGTCGCGCTCTCGGCGGGTCTCACCGGGAACAAAGGCGTGATCGGCTGGTATGTCCCCGAATGGATGGTCAAGAAGTATCCGGACATCACCGACTGGCGCACCCTGAATAAGTACGCGCCGCTGTTCCGGACCGACAAGTCCGGGCAGGCCGGCCAGTTCCTTGCCGGCGACCCGACGTTCGTGACCAACGACGAGACTCTCGTCAAGAATCTCGGCCTCAATTACAAGGTCGTCTACTCCGGCAGCGAGGCGGCGTTGATCAAAGCCGCGCGGGAGGCGACCAAGAACCGCGAACCGCTGCTGATGTATTTCTACGACCCGCAGTGGCTGTTCGCGAAGATCAAACTCGTCAAGATCAACCTGCCGCCGTACGCCATAGGCTGCGACGCGCAACCGGCGAAGGTCGCCTGCGACTATCCGCCCTACCTCCTCGACAAGATCGTCAGCCGGTCGTTCGCCGAGCGGGGCGGCAAGGCCTACGAGCTGGTCCGCAACTTCTCCTGGACCAACGAGCACCAGAACGCGGTGGCCGGCGACATGGTCGACAACGACCTGACGCCCCAGCAGGCCGCCGAGCGGTGGGTGGCCGAGAACAAGATCGTGTGGAAGGACTGGATCCCGCGCTGACCCAGCCGGCCGTACGGTGTACCGTACGAAGATGACCATGGAGTACAGCGGCAAGGGCGACCCGGCGCGCAGTCTCGCGCTGCTCTGGCGCACCAGCGAACGGGCCAGCCGCAAGGGCAAGCCCGATCTCAGCGTCGACCGGATCGTCCGCGCCGCGATCGAGGTCGCCGACGCCGAAGGGCTCCACGGGCTGTCCATGCGCCGCGTGGCCGAGCGGCTCGGCGTGGGCACGATGTCGCTCTACACGTACGTGCCCGGCAAGCCGGAGCTGCTCGACGTCATGCTCGACACCGTCTACGGCACCGTCTACGACACTGCCTACGGCGAGACCCTCCCGGAGGACATGCCCGGCGGCTGGCGCGAACGGCTGACGCACATCGCCCGCGCGAACTGGGCGCTCTACCGCCGCCACCCCTGGCTGCTGCAGGTCGCGACCAGCCGGCCGGTGCTGGGGCCCAACGTCACCGCCAAGTACGACCACGAACTGCGGGCGATCGACGGCATCGGGCTGACCGACGTGGAGATGGACCAGGTGATCACCCTGGTGACCGGGTTCGTGCACGGCACGGCCCGCGGCGCGGTGGAGGCGTCGCAGGCCGAGAGCCAGACGGGGATGTCCGACGAGCAGTGGTGGGCGGCGCACGCGCCGTTCCTCGGCCGGATCGGCGACGCCGCCCGCTATCCCACCGCCGCGCGGGTGGGCCAGGCGGCGGGTGAGGCGCTGGGTGCCGCCTACAGCGCGGAGCACACCTTCGAGTTCGGCCTGGAATGCCTTCTGGACGGCATCGAGGCCCTCATCAACCGCCGCACGGGGCCTTCCGCCCGGCCCTGAGCCCCGTCCGGGGCCCGCGGCCGTCAGGCGCGCTCCTGCCGGCTTTTCGGGGCGGGCTCAGCGGGGAGGGGCTCAGCGGGGCTCGGGTGAGGTGGCGGCCACCAGCGCGATCCGGTGCTGGCGGGGGCTGGGCGGGTAGGCCCAGGTGACGCCCGGGCCGTCGCCCGCGATCACGTGTGACACGACGGTCCGCAGCAGCGCGTCGGCGGTCGCACCCGGCTGTTCGGCGCGCGCCACCCGGTAGCGGTCCAGAATCCGGCCCAGGTCCACCATCAGAGCCTCCCGAGGGGACCGGCGGCTTCGGCCGCCGGGGGAATGCGTGCATGTCGTGATTGTTGCCTCCAGCCGCGCATGGGAGCTTGTACGAAACGATCGACGGCTCGTCTTCGTCTCCAGCCCTGAAGCGACACTCTTCGCCGAGACCCGCGCGTGCAGCGTCACCCGCCCCTGCCACCCGGCGTGGAAGGTCGTCCTGCCGATCGGCGGCCACGTCGAGGCCGAGGCGGGCGGGAGCCGTACCGTCGCGGCGGCTGGAGTGATCGTGCCCCCTCAGCTCGCCCACACCTGTGCCGCGTCGTCGTCCTATGCCGCCCTCTTCATCGACCCCTGGGTGCTCCGTCCCGGACTGGGGCTCATCCCCCTCGACAGGGCCGCGGCACGGCGGATGCTCGCGGCACTGGGTCCCGCCGGCTTCCCTGGCACCGGGGCCGATCTCGCCGCCGCCAAGGCCGAGCTCACCGAGCTGACCGGAGCGGGTCACGCCCTCGATCCACGCGTGGCCCACGCAGTCCAGGAGAGCACCCGTGCCGATTCCGCCGCGCAGATCCGAGGAATCGCCGCCGATGTCGGGCTTTCGCCGTCCCGGATGCGCGCCCTCGTCCGTGCCTCCGTCGGGATCCCACTCGTGCGGCTGCGGCGATGGTCACGGCTGCGCGCGGCCATCGCCGGCCTCCCCGGCGAATCGGTGGCCGCAGCCGCGGCATCCGCGGGCTTCGCCGACCAGGCTCACCTGACCCGCACGGCGCGAGACCTCCTCGGACGCGCACCTGCCTCCATCGGACGGGCACATCGCTGAGTCGGCCGGACGTCTGCCGAGTGCGGCCGGACGTCGCCCGGCTCATGCCGCTGCCGCACGCCGTCCCCGGGCGCGGCAAGCACTGCCGTTCACGGCAGGGCCCTCAGCCTGGCCTGCGCGCTCACCTGCCGGCGCCGCCTCGCCTCATCGCGTCAGGCCCTCCAGGCGCTAGGAAACGGGCGCGGCGCGCAGCCGGACGACGTGCTCGACCAGCGAGATCAGCGTCGCCTTCACCGACTCGCGGTTCCGCGCGTCCGTCCGCACGATCGGCACGTGGGCCGGCAGGGCCAGCGCCTCGCGCACCTCGTTCTCCGAGTGCGGGAACTGCCCGTCCCAGCCGTTGACGCCGACGACGAACGGCAGCTTCGCCTCCTCGAAGTAGTCGATCGCGGGGAAGCTGTCAGCCAGCCGCCGCGTGTCGAGCAGCACCACCGCGCCGATGGCGCCGCGGACGAGGTCGTCCCACATGAACCAGAACCGGTGCTGTCCCGGCGTGCCGAACAGGTAGAGGATCAGGTCCCGGTCCAGCGACAGCCGGCCGAAGTCCATGGCGACGGTCGTCGTCTGCTTGTTGGGGGTCATGCCGAGATCGTCGATGCCCGCGGACGCGTCGGTCATGACGGCCTCCGTGGTCAGCGGCAGGATCTCCGAGACCGCCCCCACGAACGTCGTCTTGCCGACGCCGAACCCACCCGCGACGACGATCTTCGTCGATGTGAGGCCGGCGCTAGAGCCTGCGAAGTCCACTGAGCACCCTTTCGAGCATGTTGAGGTCTGGCTGTCCCTGGCTGAGGCGCGGCTGGTGGAGGCGGACGAGTCCTTCGTCGGACATGTCCGCCACCAGCACCCGCGCCACGCCCAGCGGGACGCGGAGCAAGGCCGAGATCTCGGCGACCGACCGGAACGTGCGGCAGAGCTGCATGATGGCCTCCTGCTCGGGGGTGAGCAGGGCCATCTCGTCGTCCGGGATCGACATGGACGAGATCAGCGTCTCCATCGCCAGGTGGTAGCGCGGCTCGGATCGGCCGCCGGTCACCGCGTACGGACGGAACAGGGGCTCGTCGTCCCCGGTCCCGTCAACGCCGTACACGACCCACTCCCATCAGTGTCATCCCATCACCGAGTCCTTGCCGCCTGCAGCTCCGCGCGCAGTGCGGGAGTCAGCACCTGTCCGGCCCGGTCCACCAGCAGGGTCATCTGGTAGGCGACGAGCCCCATGTCGCAGTCGGGCGCGGCCAGCACGGTGATCACCGAGCCGTCGCTGATCGCCATCACGATGAGCAGGCCGCGCTGCATCTCGACCACGGTCTGCGTCACGGCTCCGCCCTCGAACACGCGGGACGCGCCCACGGTCAGGCTCAGCAGGCCGGCCGACACCGCGGCGAGCTGGTCGGCCCGGTCCGGCGGGAAGCCCTCGGAGCTCGCCAGGCACAGACCATCGGCGGAGACGACGACCGCGTGCGCGACCCCGGGCGTGTTCCGCACGAAGTCGGTGATCAGCCAGTCGAACCGATGCGCCTCGTGGCTAAGGGTTGTCACTCGCCCTCCCTGGCAGGACGCTCGCTCACTCTCGTTCCTCCTGTTCGCGTACTTCCGCACGCCCGCGCCGCACTCCCTGCTGGAAGCTGGCCATCCTGTTGCGCATGCGCTCGGCGGACACCGGCGGCGCCGGAGCCCGCTGCGCCTGCCGCTGCGGCTGGGCGCTCGACGTGCTCGCCGTGCCGGGCACCAGGTTGGCCTTGGGGGTGCGCTTGGGCAGCCCGGCGGCGGTGATGCCGCCGAGACTGGGGTCGCTGGCGGCCGCCGCCGCACGCCAGCCGGCGTCCGCGGCGGTTCGCCATGCTTCCTCCCCAGAGGGTACGGCTTGTGCGGCCGTTACCTCACCCGGGTTACCGGCTGGCGCGGCCGAAGCGGGCGCCTGCTCACCGGGTGGCCTGCGGAACCACGCCGACTCCACCGAGGCGAAGATCGGCAGGAACTCCTCGCCGGAGTCCATGGGTGAGACGTCCACCGACGGATGCGGGTCGGGCCGGCGCACCTCCGCCGTGCTGAACGACGGCGTGGGCGGCGCTGCGGGAGGCGGGGCCGGGAAGCCCCGGCCCGTGGACTCGGTGCTCGGGTAGGACGGGAAGCCGGGCCGGTCCGTGCCGGGCCCGCCCGCGCCGAGCCCGTCCGCGCCGAGCCGGTCCGCGCCGGGCCGGTCCGTGCTGGGCCGGTCCGTGCTGGGCCGCTCCGTGCTGGGGTAGGAGGGGCTCGGGTACGACGGGTAGCCGCCGGTGTCGAACGACTGCTGCCGGAAGGCGCCGCCGTCCGTGTCGGCCGTGAAGCGGGACGCGCCGTTGCGCCCGGGCAGGGGACCGTTCGCGCCGCCGGCGCCTTTCGCGCCGCCGCTCCCCGTTCCGTTCACGCCGGTGCCCGGAGCCGTGACCGGCCCGGCGGCGGAGCCGGGACCCGCCGCGGGACCCGTGGCGGCCGGGCCGCCGCCGCGGGCGGCGTGCGCGCCGAAGGTGTCGAGGCTGTTGAACGAGCGGAACGTGCCGTTCTGCACCGGGACGGCGCCGGGCCCGCCCGCGGGCGGCACGGCTGCGCCGGAACCGCCGAAGGCGGGACGCTGCGGCAGCGGCTTCTGGGTCCCGTCGGGGATGAGCGCCGGAGGCAGCAGCACCATGGCGACCAGGCCGCTGCCGCCGGCCTTGCGGAGCTGGACGCGGATGCCGTGGCGCAGCGCCAGGCGGCCGACCACGAACAGGCCCATCCGGCGGGAGACGGAGACGTCGACCACGGGCGGCTCGGCCAGGCGGCGGTTGGCCTCGGCCAGTTCCTCCTCGGTCATGCTGATGCCCGCGTCGGTCACCGACAGCAGCGCGCCGCCCCCGTCGACGAGGCTGCTCGTCACCACCACGGGCGAGTTGCTCGGGGAGAACTGCAGGGCGTTCTCGACCAGCTCGGCCACCAGGTGCACGAGGTCGTTGGCGACGCTGCCGAGGACGGAGGTGCCGCGGTGCACCTTGACCTGGACGCGCTCGTACCCCTCGACCTCCGACAGGGAGGCGCGCACCACGTCGACGAGCTTGGCGGGCTGGCTGCGCCGGCGGGACGGCTCGTGCCCGGCGAGGACCAGGAGGTTCTCGGAGTTGCGGCGCATGCGGGTGGCCAGGTGGTCGAGCTTGAACAGGTCGGCCAGCCGGCCGCCGTCCTGCTCGCCCTTCTCCAGGCCGTCGATGAGCGAGATCTGCCGCTCCACCAGCGTCTGGGTGCGCCGCGAGAGGTTGACGAACATGGAGCTGATGTTGCTGCGCAGCTCCGCCTCCTCGCCGGCGAGCCGGACGGCCTGCCGGTGCACCTGATCGAAGGCGCGCGCGACCTCGCCGATCTCGTCGTTGCCGTCCACGTCGATGGGCCGGACCTCGGGGACCGAGTCGCCGGAGAGGCGGAGCTGGCGCACCACGTCGGGCAGGCGGAACCCGGCGACCTCCAGGGCCTCGGTGCGCAGGCGGCGCAGCGGCGTCACCATGGAGCGGGCGATGGCGACGGTGAGCAGCAGCACGAGGAGCAGCAGCGCCAGGATCAGGGCTCCGGCGATGACCGCGGCGCGGATCTCGGTGTCGCGCAGCTCGCCGCCGCGCAGGGCCAGCGCGCCGCTGATCTCCCTCTCGACCTTGTGCAGAGCGCTGATCGTGGTGGCGTTGTCGGCGAACCACTGGTCGGCCGGGGTGACCTTGGCGTCGGTGGTGGCGAGCAGGTCCTGCCGCAGCCGGACGCCCGGCGCCTTGCCGCTGGCCAGCGTGATCGCGCGGGCCTTGGTCAGCTGGGTGTTGTAGTACTGCGGGATCGTCAGCTCCTTCTGGAGCTTCAGGCCGACCTGCGGGCCCGCCTCCAGGGAGACGGTGGCGATCGCGGCGCGCTGGGCGGCGTTGGACGCGATGAAGCGCTCGACCTCCTTGGCGTCCACGCTGGCGGAGTTGTAGTAGCCCCGCAGGAGCTGGACGCGCTGCCGGGAGACCTCCTCCTTGGCCCGGGCGAGCGCGCTCAGCGCCCGGAACTGGCCGATGATCTGCGGGTCGTCGCTGATGAGGCCGAGCTCGTCGTGCAGCCGGAGCATCGTGTCGAGCAGGGAGTCGTAACGGGTGGTGTCGCGCTGGCCCTCGCCGCGGGTCCGGCCGAGCTGGCTGAGGTCGAGGCGCGCCCGGCGGACGACCTCCTGCACGCGCGTGCCGTAGGACGTGTCCATCGTGTCGAGGTCGGCCTGCACCCGCTTGACCAGGTCGTCCACCGCGGCCTTGCGCTCGGCGTACGGCTTGGCGAGCCGCTTGCGCAGGCTGCGGGCGGCGTCCAGCCAGCCGCCGGTGTCGCGCTCCGCCCCCACGGCCTGGACCAGGTCGCGGATCCGCTCGGCCTGCTGGGCCGCGCGCGTCGTCCGGTCGTAGTCCTCGATGCTCTGCACCGAGCCGACCACGCGCGTTCCCCCGAGCGCGACGCAGACGACGGTGGGAACGAGGATGAGCGCGGTCAGGCGCCACCTGACGCGCCAGTTCCGCAGCCTCAGCCGGGCCAGCGAGCGCTTCCCACGGCCCCGCTCGGCGGGTGTGCCGCTCTCCGAGATCCCCGTTGTCACTGCTCCCGTTACCCCTCAATCATGCCGATTTGTCCCATCTGGCCCTGTAGGACGTCCACAAGGTACTCGTAGCGTCAGACTAAATACGCCAAACCGGACACAATCGTTACACATGCCATCGCCGCCATGTCGGCTACCGCAACGCTGCGAGCACCTGATCGCGGACGAGGGCCCGCTGCGCGTCGTCGCTGAGGGGGCGTCCGGCGCGGTCCACCACATAGAAGACGTCCACCGCCTCCGCGCCGAGAGTCTCCACGCGAGCAGCTCTCACGTCAAGACCGCAGTCGCCGAAGGCCCTGCCGATGCGCCACAGGAGCCCCGGCCTGTCATGGGCCCTGACTTCGACCACCGTGGCGGTCGCCGAAGCGTCATCCACCAACGTCACACGGGGTGGGGCGACCGGCACGCGCGGAGGCCTGGCGGCCCTGCTCCGCCGCGCCAGGCGCTGCTCGATGTCAAGACGCCCAGCAAGGACCAGACGCAGATCCGCCTCCAGCGTGGCGGGGTCGGGCGGCGAACCGTACTCGGGCACGACCGAGAACTCGATCACCGCGGTGGAGCCGGCCGAGGCCGACGCCGCCGAGCGGACGATCAGCCGGTGGGCCGCCAGCACCCCGGCGGCGCTCCACAGCAGGCCGATCCGGTCCGGGGCGACGACCGTGACCGCTCCGCCGTTGACGCGCACGGCGCCGCCGCCGTGCCGGGCCAGCGCGGCCTGCTCGGGCGAGAGCGTCGGCGGTTTCGGCGGCGGCGAGCCGGACAGCACGGAACGCACCCGGCGCACCAGGTCGGCCACGAGACCGGCCTTCCAGGAGTTCCAGGCGGCCGGGCCCGTGGCGTGGCCGTCGGCGACGGCCAGGGCCGCCAGCAGGTCGAGCACCTCGCGCGAGCCGACCGTCCCGGCGACCTTCTCGATGGTGACCGGGTCGTCCAGGTCACGGCGGGTGGCGGTCTCGGGCAGCAGCAGGTGGTGGCGGACCACCGTGGCGAGGATCTCCACGTCGGAGGGGGGCAGGCCGATGCGGGCGCCGATGTCGCGCACCACGACCTCGCCCGTGGCCGAGTGGTCGCCCGGCCAGCCCTTGCCGATGTCGTGCAGCAGCGCGCCGATCAGCAGCAGGTCGGGGCGCGAGACGTCACGGGTGTGGCCGGCGGCGTTCGCGGCGGCCTCGATCAGGTGCCGGTCCACGGTGAACCGGTGGATGGGGTTGCGCTGCGGGCGGTGCCGGACGCGCTCCCAGTCAGGAAGCAACTTGACAAGGATGCCGGCCTGGTCGAGCTCCTCCCACACCGGCACGGCGGCACGGCCGGCGCCGAGGATCGACACCAACAGGCCGCGGGCCTCCTCCGGCCACGGCACGGCCAGCGGAGGCGACTGAGCAGCCAGGACGGACACCGTGGCCGGCGCCATGGGCAGTCCCGACTCGGCCGCCGCCGCGGCGGCGCGCAGCACGAGCAGCGGGTCCTTGCGAGGGTCGGCGCCGCGGGCGAGCACCACCTCACCGCCGTGCTCGACGATCCCGTCGGCCAGCGGACGGCGCCCGCGCGGGGCCGGCCCTGACACCAGCCTGTCAACCGTGCGCCAGGTGGCGTCGAACGCGTGGGAGACGGTCCGGCCGGCCTCGGCCAGCCGCCGCATCAGCGCCTCGGCGTCGAGCAGCCCGAGCAGGCCGGCGACCGCGTCCTGCTCCTGCAGGACGAGCCGGTCGGTGCCGCGCCCGGTGACGACGTGCAGCGCGTGCCGCACGTCGAGGACGAACTCGTACGCCTCGCGGGCCCGCGGGCCGGGCGCCGAGGCGACCCAGGCGGCGGCCACCGCCTGCATGGCCTGCACGTCGCGCAGGCCGCCGCGGCCGTCCTTGAGATCGGGTTCGAGGAGGAAGGCCAGCTCGCCGCTGGTCTGCGCCCGCTTGTCGGCCGCGTCGCGCAGCTCGCCGAGCCGGCGCCGGGAGTCGGCCCGCCACTCGGCGAGCACCGCCTCCCTGGCCCCGCGGGTCAGGGAGGGATCGCCCGCCACGTGCCTGGCCTGGATGAGGCCGAGCACCGCCTTGAGGTCGTCGCGGGCGACCGTCACGGCCTCGTCCACGGTCCGCACCGAATGGTCGAGGCCGACCCCGGAGTCCCAGACGGGATACCAGATGCGGTCGGCGATCCGGCCCACGTCGTCTCGGCCGTGGTGGAGCAGGACCAGGTCGAGGTCGCTGCCCGGGGCGAGCTCACCCCGGCCGAGGCTGCCGACGGCGACCAGGGAGACGCCTTCACCGTCGCTCGCCGTCCGGAAGAGGTCCTTGAGCCACCGGTCGGTGTCCGCCGCCCGCTCCTTGCGGGCGGCGGCGTACGAACGCGCTTCTCCCCTCAAGGCTTCCCCTCGCCTCGATGTGATCTGACGGTCCCGGCTACGGCTTTGCGCTACAGGGCGTCGGGGCCGCGTTCGCCCGTGCGGACCCGGACCACGGTGTCCACGGGCACCGACCAGACCTTGCCGTCGCCGATCTTGCCGGTCTGGGCGGCCTTGACGATGACGTCGATGACGTCCTCGGCGTCGTCCTCCTCGGCCAGGACCTCCAGGCGAACCTTGGGCACCAGGTCGACCTGGTACTCGGCGCCCCGGTAGACCTCGGTGTGGCCGCGCTGGCGGCCGTAGCCGCTGGCCTCGCTGACGGTCATGCCCTTGACGCCGAACTGCTCGAGCGCTGCCTTGACGTCATCGAGCTTGAACGGCTTGATGACCGCGGTGATGAGCCTCATGCCTCTACCTTCTTGCCTGCCGGGACGACGGAGCCGTTCGGGGAGGTCACGCCGGAGGCGTGCACCGTGCCGAGGTCGTAACCGGTCTCGGCGTGGGTGGTGATGTCGATGCCGGTGACCTCTTCCTCGACCGGGATCCGGAAGCCCATCACCTTGTCAATGATCTTGGCGATGACCCAGGTGACGACGAACGAGTAGCCGCCCACCGCGACCGGGCCGAGCACCTGCAGGCCGAGCTGGGTGAACCCGCCGCCGTAGAACAGGCCCTCGTTCTGCTGCTCCAGGAACGGGTAGCGGGCGAGGAAGCCCAGCGCCACCGCGCCGACCAGGCCGCCGACCATGTGGACGCCGACCACGTCGAGCGAGTCGTCGTAGTTGAACCGGTACTTCAGGCCGACGGCGTAGGCGCAGGCCGCGCCGGCGAGCAGGCCGATGACGATGGCCGCCCAGGGGTCCACGAAGCCACAGGCCGGGGTGATGGCGACCAGGCCCGCGACCGCGCCGGAGGCCACGCCGAGGGTGGTGGCGTGACCGTCGCGCCTCTTCTCGACCAGCAGCCAGGCGCCCGCCGCCGCGGCGGTGGCGATCTGCGTGTTCATGAACGCCAGGGCCGCCGTGCCGTCGACCGCCAGCTCCGAACCGGCGTTGAAGCCGAACCAGCCGAACCAGAGCAGACCGGCGCCGAGCAGGACCAGCGTGAGGTTGTGCGGCCGCATCGGCTCCTTGCGCCAGCCCTGCCGCCTGCCCAGCACGAGTGCCAGGGCGAGCGCGGCGGCGCCGGCGTTGATGTGGACCACGGTGCCGCCGGCGAAGTCCTCGATGCCGAGGGTGTTCAGCCAGCCGGTGCCCCAGACCCAGTGGGCGACGGGGAAGTAGACGAGCGTCGCCCAGACGATCGTGAAGAGCACCCATGCCCCGAACTTGGCCCGGTCCGCGATCGCGCCGCTGATCAGGGCGACGGTGATGATGGCGAACGTCAGCTGGAAGGCCGAGAAGATCAGGCTGGGCATGCCCGTGCCGTCGTCCTTCGTGGCCGTGTCCACCAGGCTCTGCAGGCCGAAGTGCTCGAAGCCGCCGACGAAGTTGTTGAGCCAGGACATCGGGTTGTCGCTGAAGGTGAGCGAGTGCCCGTACAGGACCCAGGTGATGGACACCGTGATGATGGCGACGAACGACATCATCATCATGTTCAGGACGCTCTTGGCCCTGGTCATGCCCCCGTAGAAGAACGCGAGGCCCGGAGTCATCAACAGCACCAACGCGGTGGCCGTGAGCATCCAGGCAGTCGTGCCGCTATCGATCTTCACGACGCGACCCTCCTTACATGTGACGTGTGGACACAGCGTGTTCGTCCTCGGTTTCGTGGCTCGACCAGGTGTGTTTCACGTCGGTGAATCTCGCGGAACGGGTGTTTCGCCGGTGTTTCGGATAAATCACACCCTGTATTCCGGACACGCGGGAACGCCGGAGCCGTGGCTCCGCAGGAAGGTCAGGAGCGGCGTGCGCGCATCTTGTGCCGGTTGCCGCACCGGCTCATGGAGCACCAGCGGCGCGCGCCGGGCCGGGAGGTGTCGAGGAAGATCAGGGCGCACCGCTCCCCCTCGCACATCCGGACCCGGTCCACCAGCGGGCTACTGAACAGCTCGATCGCGTCCCGCGCGACGGCCGAGAGGAACTGCGCGGCCGTCACCGGCTCGGCCCACCCTCGTTCCAGCCCCGACCCGGCGTCCCGGCCGGGCGCCCGGCTGACGACCGGCACGGGCGGCGGCGCCGCTGCGGCCTCGTTGACCGCTTCCAGCGCCCGCACGACGCCGGCCTGCCCGTCCCGGGGCGCCCCGCCGGGAGACGACCCGCCGACGGGCGACCTGCCGACGGACGACCCGCCGGGAGGCGACTCGCCGACGGACGACTCGCCGGGAGACGATCCGTCGAGGGGCGGCTCGGGGAAGGGCCGGGCGCCCGGGACGCGGCGGCCGGTGGCGTGTTCGGCGAGATGCAGGACGGCGGCCCGCAGCCGCTTGGCCGCCCGCAGGTCGCTCTCGTCCACGCTCACCGGGCCGGGAAGGCCGAGCCGCGATCGCGGGATCCAGGCCGCCAGGTCCTCGGGCGCGTGCAGTTGCTCCCACGGGTCGGCGGCCCCGGTGAGCAGGAACTCCAGGCACAGCGTCCCCGCGTCGAACCTGAATCGTTGCCCGTCGCGAGCCGTCAGCGTCATGCCACTTGCGTCGTCCACGAGCGAACTGTAACACTGACACCGGTTAAACCGGTGTCAGTGTGACATGAGAGGACCATGATGGACGAGCTGATCGAGCTGACCGAGCGGGCCTGGGAGGCCAACAGGAACGGCGACGCGGCCTTTTACGACCGCTTCCTCACCGACGACGTGGTGAGCGTGTCGCAGTGGGGCGTGCAGACCGACCGCGACGCGATCCTCAAGGGGTTCGCCGACAACCGGAACCCGTACACGCGGACGGACCAGTCCGACCACAGGGTCGTCATGCTCACCGACGACAGCGCCGTGCACAACAGCACCGTGGAGATCGACGTGCTCATGAACGGCACGACGAAGCAGACGATGCGCGTCTACGCCACGACGGCGCTGGTGCGCAGGGACGGCGCGTGGAAGGCCGCGTTGTTCCAGATCACGCCCGCCCCCTGAGCGGTCGGCCCGCCGCCGGGGCCCCGGGAGCCGCCCGGCCCCGCAAGGGGGTCAGGCGGCGGCGGTGGCCATCCGGCGCAGCCGGGCGAGCGCGTCGCGCTCGATGCGGCGGGCGCGGTCGCGGCCGATGCCGTAGCGCTCGCCCACCTCGGTGAGCGTGTGCTCGCGCCCGTCCACCAGCCCGTAGCGCCAGCGGAGCATGTCACGGGTGTCGCCCTCAAGATCGGTCAGCCACTCGTCGAGCCGCTCGCGCTCCAGGATGTCGATCGCCTGCTGCTCCGGGTCGGCCCAGGTCTCGTCAGCGATCATGTCGCCCAGCTCGGTCTCGTCCTCGTCACCCACGCCGAGCTGCAGCGACACCGGGTCGGAGGCCCAGCGGCGCAGCTCGCGCACCCGCTCGATGGGCAGCTCCAGGATCGCCGCGAGGTCGTCGTCGGTCGGCTCGACGTCGAACTCGGCCAGCAGGTCGCGGCGCACCCGCATCAGCCGGGTCATCTGCTCACCGGCGTGGGTGGGCAGCCGCACCGGCCGCGCCTGCTCGTGGATGGCCCGCCCGACCGACTGCCTGATCCACCAGGTGGCGTAGGTCGAGAACTTGTAACCCCGCCGGTAGTCGAACTTCTCGACGGCCCGGACCAACCCCAGGTTGCCCTCCTGGACCAGGTCGATCAGCGGCATCCCCCGGCCGGAGTACTTCCGTGCCACCGCCACGACCAGGCGCAGGTTGGCCTGGATGAACTCGTCCTTCGCCCGCCGCCCGGAGATCGCCAGGCGCTCCAGCTCCTCGTCGGCCGCGTCCCCGATGCGCGGCTCCGAGCCTCCGCGGTCGAGCAGGTGCTCGGCGAAGAGCCCGGCCTCTATCCGCTTGGCCAGCTCGACTTCTTCCTCCGCCGTGAGCAGCGGGACCCTGCCGATCTCGGCGAGGTAGGTCCCCAGCAGATCGCGCTCGGCGACGTGCTGCTCCTGCGCGCGACTCCCCGTTGGCCTTGCCATCCCCAGCGCACCTCGTTCCGCAGCTGCGTTCTATACCCGGCCAACGTCCGGACCGATGCAAAGATTCCCTAAAGGGGTACGACCAGCGGACGGTTCCGCGCGTCCTCCTCAAGGAGGAGGCGGGGGCCGAGGCGCAGAATCGGCGGCCGGGTCAGGAGACGGGACCGGCGGCCGGCCGCAGGGTCAGCTCGGTCAGGTGTGCGTCGGGACCGGCGGTGACGGCGGCCAGCACGGCCCGGGCGACGCTCTCGGGCCGCAGGTAGCGGCCCGGCTCGTACGGCCCGCCTTCGTGCTCGCGCACCCCGCGCTGCATGTCGGTGTCGATCCGGCCGGGGTACACGCTGGTCACCCTGAGCCGGGGCTCCTCGGCGCGCAGCGCGTCGGCGAAGGCGCGCAGGGCGAACTTGCTGGCCGAGTAGGCGCCCCAGCCCGCGCCGGTGCGCTGCCCCTGGCCGGAGTTGACGCACACCACGTGGCTCTCGGCCCGCCGCAGCGCGGGCAGCAGCAGCCGGGTCAGCTCGGCGACGGCGACGACGTTGACCTCCATCGCCGTGCGCCAGGCCGCGGCGTGGCTGTCGGCGATCCGGCCGAGCGGGGCGATGCCGGCGCTGTGCACCAGCACGTCGAGGCGGTCGACGCCCTCGACGTCGGCCGCGGTGACCTCGGTCAGCTCGACCGGCCAGGGCCGCGCGCCGGGCAGCTCGCCCGCCAGGCGGGCCAGGGCGCTCTGGTCGCGTCCGCCGAGCAGGAGGTCGTGGGTCGGCGCCAGCGCCCGCGCGACGGCCTCGCCCACGCCTCTGGAAGCTCCGGTGATCAACGCGGTGGGCCGTGTGGTCATGCGCCCAGTTTAGGACCTTGACGATGTACTCAAATTTGAGTACAAATTTGAGTATGTCCTCCTCGACCCGGCTTCTCATCCTCGGCACGCTGCTCGACGAGCCGCTGAACGGCTACCAGGTGCGCAGGCGACTGGAGGTGATGGGCGCCGACAGCTGGGCCAGCGTGGCGTTCGGCTCGATCTACCACGGGCTGTCCAAGATGGCCGACGAGGGCCTGCTCACCGTGGTCGAGGGCGGCAAGGGCGGCAAGACCGTCTACGCGATCACCGAGGCCGGCCGCGAGGAGTTCCACCGCAACCTGCTCCTGTCCTGGCACGAGGTGCGGCCCATCGTGGACCCCTTCCAGGTCGCCCTCACCTACGCCGACCGCCTCGACAGGGCGGACCTCATCCCGGCGCTGCACCACCGGATCCAGGAGCTGCGGCGCTCGATCTCACTGATCGAGCACGCCTACGGCGCCAAACAGCGCTACGGCGCCCCCCGCCACATAGACGAGAACCTCCGCCTCACCGCCGCGATGTTCGCCGCCCAGCTCACCTGGGCCGAGGACGCGCTCACACGGGTGGAGGCGGGCGAGCTGTTCTGAAGGAGGCTCACATGATCATCGAGGCCCACGACTTACGCAAGACGTTCACGACCCGCGGCCGGAAGGGCGGACAGACCGTCGAGGCCGTGCGCGGCGTCGACCTGGAGGTGAGGAAGGGCGAGATCTTCGGCGTCCTCGGCCCGAACGGCGCGGGCAAGACCACCACGATCAGGATGCTCGCCACGCTGATCGTCCCCGACTCCGGCGCGGCCACGATCGCCGGTCACGACCTGCTGCAGGATCCGGGCGGGGTGCGCCGCAACCTCGGCTACGTCAGCCAGGCCGGCGGCGTGGAGGAGAACACCACGCCCCGCGCCCAGGTCATGATGGCCGCGCGGATCCACGGCGTGGCCGACCCCGCGCGGGCCACCGCCGAGGTGCTGGAGCGGTTCGCGCTGACCGAGACGGCCGACCGGCCGGGCCGCACGCTGTCGGGCGGCCAGAGGCGGCGGGTGGCCATCGCCCTCGGCCTGGTGCACGGCCCGCCGCTGCTGTTCCTGGACGAGCCGACCACCGGCCTCGACCCGCAGAACCGGGCCAACCTCTGGGACCGCATCCGCCAGTTGCGCGAGCTGGGCACCAGCGTGCTGCTCAGCACCCACTACCTCGACGAGGCCGACGCGCTGTGCGACCGCCTGGCGATCGTGGACCACGGGCGGGTGGTGGCCCAGGGCACGCCGGGAGAGCTGAAGAGGGACGTCTCGGGCGACGTGGTGACGCTCCGGGTGGACGACCCCGCTCGGGCCGCCGAGACGCTCAGCCCGTACGCGCGGGAGACCCGCCTGGACGACGAGGTGCTGCGCGTGTACGTCGACGACGGGGAGCGGGCGCTGCCCGCGCTGCTGCGCACGCTGCAGGACGAGGACCTCGCGCTCACCTCGATCGCACTCGACCGGTCCACGCTCGACGACGTCTTCCTGGCCAGGACCGGCCGCTCCCTGCGCGACACCGGAGCCGCCGCGTGATCCGCCACGTGGTCGGCCACACGGGCCTCTTCCTCGGCTACGAGCTGCGCAACACGTTCCGCAACCCGGTCTGGCCGCTGTTCGGCATCGTCCAGCCGGTGCTCTACCTCCTGCTGTTCGGCCCGCTGGTCGCCGGGTCGGCGGGGCAGTCCACGGCCGACATGCTGACGGGGTTCACCCCGGGCATGCTGGTGATCACCGCGCTGTTCGGCTCGATCGGCGTCGGCTACGGCATGATCTACGAGCTGCGCAGCGGCGTGCTGGAGCGCGTCGCGGTCAGCCCGGCCTGGCGCCCGTCGATCGTGCTCGGGCGGACCCTGCGCGACGGCGTCGTGCTGATGCTCCAGTCGGTCGCCGTGGTGCTCATCGCGCTGGCGATGGGCATGCGGGCCAGCCTGCCCGGCGTCGCCGTCACGGTGCTGCTCATCGCGGTGACCGGCCTGTTCGCCTCCGGCATCGGTTACGGCCTGGCGCTGTCGCTGCGCGACGAGAACGGCATGGCGCAGATCATGCAGTTCTTCGCCCTGCCGATCATGCTGCTGTCGGGCGCCCTGCTGCCGATGGCCCTGGCCCCGGAGTGGATGCAGCGGGTGGCGGTGCTCAACCCGATGTACCACCCGGTGGTGGCGGGCCGGGCGCTGTTCGCCGGCGACCTGGCCGACCCCTCGATCCCGGTGGCGTTCGCCGTCATGCTGGCGCTGGCCGCGCTGACCGTGACCTGGTCGGTGCGCTCGCTGCGCCGGCTGGCCGGGTAGGGCTAGCGGCGGTCCACGGGCGCGAACGTCCCGATCTCGCCGGTCATCCGCTCCCACTCCTCCAGCCGCGCCCTGGTGCGCAGCGGCGCCGCTTCGGCCATGGCCTCCACCAGCGCCATGGCCAGGGCCAGCGGCGCCGCGTGGGTGCTGGACACCGGCCGGTCGCCGACGGGCGCGTCGAGCACCACCTCCGCCGGGAAGTCGGGCCGGTCGGTGATGACCGCCGTCTTCAGCCCCAGCTTCCCCGCGTACTCCAGGGCTCGCACCGCGTCGGCGGGATACGGGGGCAGGACGACCGCGAGCACCCATTCCGCCCCGGCCCGGCGGGCCGCGTGCAACGCGTCGGACAGCTCGCAGCCGCCGTGGCTCAGCAGCCGCACGTCCGGGTGGATGCGCCGGGCGAAGTGGGCGAGGGTGGTCGCCGGCCCGCTGGAGGCCAGCAGCCCGACCACGGGCAGCGGCTCGGTGGCGGCCAGCGCCTCGCCCAGCTCCTTGAGCGGCAGCGCCGGCAGCCGCTCACGCAGCCGGGTCAGGCCGCGGATCTCGTCGTCGATGGCGCCCCTCAGCAGGCTCTCGTGCGAGCCGTCGGCCGCGCCGCCCAGCACCAGCGGCCGCAGTGCCTGCCGCAGCTCGGGATATCCGGCGAACCCCAGCACGACCGCGAACCTGGTCACGGACGGCTGGCTCACGCCGGCCCGCTCGGCCAGCTCGACGCTGGACAGGAAGATGGCCTCGTCGAGGTGCTCGGACAGGTAGTGGGCGATCCGCCGCTGCACGGGCGACAACCTCCGGCCGTCCAGCAACCCGTCGAGCCCGCTGTGGTATCCGCCTGTCACGCCACCTCTAACGCCCCTCCCCCCGCTCCGTCATCCCCCGTCCCACATGTCAGGACACGAGGAACTGGGTGGCGGCCAGCTCGCGGTAGAGCTCGTCGTGCCCGACCAGCTCGTCGTGGGTGCCCACGGCCCGCACCTCGCCCCCCTCCATGACGACGATGCGGTCGGCGTTGGTCACGGTCGACAGGCGGTGCGCGATGACGAGCACAGTCGTCTCGGCGGCCACCTCGGCGATGACCTCGCGCAGCCGCAGCTCGTTGACCGCGTCGAGCTGCGAGGTGGCCTCGTCCAGCAGCAGCAGCCGGGGCTTGCGCAGCAGCGCGCGGGCGATCGCGACCCGCTGCCGCTCGCCGCCCGACAGCAGCACGCCGCGGTGGCCGACGGCCGTGTCGAGGCCTTCGGGCAGCCGGGCCACGAGGTCGTCGAGGCGGGTGCGGGTGACGGCCCGCCGCAGGTCCTCCTCGGTGGCGTCCTGGGCGGCGAACAGGAGGTTCTCCCGCAGGGTGCCGGCGAGCACGGGGGCGTCCTGCTCGACGTAGCCGAGCGCCGCGCGCAGCTCGGCCAGCGGCCAGTCGCGGATGTCGCGGCCGCCGACCGTGATCGTGCCCTCCTGGTGCTCGTAGAAGCGTTCGAGCAGGGCGAACACGGTGGACTTGCCGGCGCCGGACGGCCCCACCAGGGCGGTCAGGCCACCGGGCGGCACCTCGAAGCTCACCCCGTGGTGGACGGCCGGCCGGTCCTCGCCGTACCGGAAGACCACGTCCGCGAACCGCACGCCGACCGGCTCGGCCGCGGAGGGGGTCGCGACCGCGACCGGCTCGGCGGGCAGGTTCTCGATCTCCTTGATCCGTTTGACAGCGGCCAGGCCCTGCTGGAGCTGGACCGCGCCCTCGACGAGCTGCCCGATGGGCGCGACCAGGTAGAACAGGTACAGCAGGAACGCAATGAGCGACGACACCTCCAGCGTGCCGGCGGAGACCCGCGCGCCGCCGACGCCCAGCACGCACAGGAACGCGATCTGCACCGCCATCCAGGTCGCCACCCCGGCGAGCGACGTCCAGCCGGCGACCTGGAGGCCGCGGTCGCGGGCGCGCTCGGCCGCGACCGCGACGACGCCGATCTCGCGCTCCTCCGCCCCGCTCGCCTTGACGGTGCGGTACGCCTGCAGGGCCCGGTCGAGCACCGCGCCCATCTCGCCCACGGCCTCCTGCGCGTCCTGCTGGGCCCGCTGGATCCGCGGCATGAGCAGCCCGGTCATGCCGCCGATGACGACCACGACGAGCAGCGTGACCAGCAGCAGCACGCCGTCCATGGTGGCCATCATGACGATGGCGCCGACCAGCATGAACACCGAGCCGACCGAGTTGACGACGCCGTTGGTCAGCACGGCCCGGAGCAGGGTGGTGTCTCCGGTGACCCGGGACATCAGGTCGCCTGGCTTGAGCCGGTCCACGTCGGCCACCTTGAGCCGGAGCAGGCGGTCGACCAGCTTGCGCCGCGCGCCCAGCACGATGCCCTCGCCGGTGCGCTCCATCAGGTAGTTGCCGCCGGCCGAGACCACCGCGCCCACGAGGACGGCCACGGTGAGCCCGATGAGCGGCCCGGCCATCGACCGGTCCGCGCCGAAGGCGTCCACGACGTACTTGGCGAGCAGCGGCATCGCGAGCCCCGCGACGGACCCGACCAGGCCCAGCAGCCCGCCGATCACAAGGATGCCCCGGTGCGGGCGCATGTAGACGAGTAAGTCCTTGATCACCAGTTGTCCTCTCCAGAGGTGCTCCGACAACGCCAACGAACGGCGACGCGCGATCCACACCCGTCAACCTAAATTGACAACCGAAGTATGTCAACTTTGATTGACGCCTCATCCTCCAGGAGGAGACGACCGCTCAATCGCTATAGTCATGAACATGACTACTCATCATCATGATCAGGCCTAGCCGGTGGCGCTCCGGCACGCCGTGCTCGCCGCCCTGCTCGACGGCGAGTACAGCGGCTACCAGCTCGCCAAGGTCTTCGACGTGGGCGTCGCGAACTTCTGGTACGCCGCCCCGCAGCAGCTCTACAGCGAGCTGACCAGGCTGGAGGGCGAGGGCCTGATCAGCGGCCGGGAGGTCGTCCAGCACGGCCGCCCCAACAAGCGGGTCTTCACCGTCACGACGGCCGGCCTCGACGAGCTCGCCGCCTTCGCCGCCGCCCCCGCCAGGCCGCTGCTGCTCCGCGACGAGCTGGTCGTCAAGGTGCACGCCGTGGACGTGCTCGACCCGGCGCCCGTCGTCGCCCAGCTCCGGGAGCGGGCCGACCAGGCGGCGGCCAGGCTGGCGCTGTTCGAACGGACGCTGGAGCGCCTGCGCGGCGACGTGGACGAGGAGACGTTCCTCCGGCACGGCGAGCGCGTCGGCCCGTACCTGTCCTGCCTGGCCGGCTGCCGGCTGGAGCGGGAGACGCGCGACTGGTGCCTGGCCACCGCGCGAACGCTGAGCGAGCGCGCCACCCGCGCCCGCGCCGGAAGGGAGCCCCGATGACCTACACCCGCTACGTGGCGCTCGGCGACAGCCAGACCGAGGGCCTGGGCGACGGCGACGACCTGCGCGGCCACCGGGGCTGGGCCGACCGGCTGGCCGAGCACCTCGCGCGGTGCGAGCCCGGCCTGCTGTACGCCAACCTCGCCGTCCGGGGCCGCCTGGCCGCCGAGGTCCGTGACGAGCAGCTCGCCCCGGCCCTGGCGCTGCGGCCCGACCTGGCGACCGTCATGGCCGGGATGAACGACCTCATCCGCCCAGGCTTCGACGCCGCGAAGGTCGTCGGCGTGCTGGAGGAGATGTTCGCCGCCCTTTCCGGCGCGGGCGCGCGGGTCGTCACGGTCACCTTCCCCGACCTCGGCAAGATCGCCCCGGCGGCCCGGCCGCTCCTGCCCCGGGTGCTCGCCTACAACGCCCACGTGCGCGCCGCCGCCGCCCGCCACGGCGTCACGGTGGTCGACACCTTCCCGTACGCGTTCTTCACCGACGCGCGCATGTGGAGCACGGACCGGCTGCATGCCAGCCCGCTGGGCCACGCCCGCTTCGCGGCCGCCGTCGCCCACACCCTCGGCCTGCCGGACAGCGACGACACCTGGACGCTCCCCCTGCCGCCGCTGCCTCGCCCCACCGTCTGGCGGGCCGCGGTCACGGAGGCGCGCTGGCTCGCGGGGTTCGCCGCGCCGTGGATCCACCGCCGGCTGCGCGGCCTGTCGTCCGGCGACGGCCGCACGGCCAAGCGGCCCACGCTGTCCCCGGTCGTCCCCGTGCCGGACTGACGGCCCGCCCGGGAGAGCGCCCCGCCACGAGGGCCGGCCGCCGGATCAGTCGACGGCGGGCAGGTCGGGGTCGTCGTAGTCGGCGTCGCCGTCCTCGGACCGCCGCAGCCTGATGTCCTCCGCCCAGGCGCGGGCGAACGCCCGTACGCGCGCGGTCTCCGTCCCGTCCAGCCCGCACGCCCGGAACGCCTCGTCCGGCATCAGCTCGGCGAACTCCAGCCGCATGACCAGCTCGGGCGGCGCGAAGTCGTCGAGGTACGGCCTGGCCAGCGCCTCCAGGTCGCGGAAGGCGCGCGACCGGCCGGCCCGGGCGGCCACCGCGAGGTCACCGGCGAGCCCCCGGTCGTGCAGCGCCCGCAGCGCCAGCCCGACCGCGTCGTCCACGTCGAGCACCCGCAACCCGACCCCGTCATCCACGTCGAGCACCCGCAACCCGACCCCGTCATCCGCGTCCAGCACCCGCAACCCGGCCGCGTCATCCGCGTCCAGCACCCGCAGCCCGGCCGCGTCGAGCGTCCGCGGCCCGACCAGCGTGACGGCCGGTCGCTGCAGCGCCTCCCGGTGCAGGACGACCTCCCGGCTCTCGCCCGTCACCGGCTCGCGCACCGCCAGCCTGGCCTCCCGGTGCGCCACCGAGCCGGACCCCGCCTCCAGCCCCGCCTCCAGCCCGGCCTCCAGGAACCCGCGCCACAGCGCCTCGGCCACCTCCGTCGGGGACCGGCCGGCGTCGGCGACGAAGTGGATCTCCTCGCCCGGCCGGTCGGTGAGGCCGTGGAACGCCAGGGCGTGGCCGCCCGCGAGCACCAGTCCGCGGCGGCCGGCGACGGGCAGCACGGCGGCCGGCAACGGGCCGTCCAGGCCCGGCACGCGCGCCCGCGAGCCGTCCGGCGCGTCTCGTCCCGGCAGCGTCCCCGGCGGCGTCCCCGGCGGCGTCCCCAGCGGTGACTCCTCTGGCGGCATGGATCAAGTATGCCGACGGCCGCGGCGGGTGGAGGGCAGGTCGTGCCGCCCCGACAGGAACTCCTGGAAGGCGATCTTGGCGACGATCACCGGCCGCCGCCAGCGTTCCTCCCGGTGGATGGCCGTGGCCATCTTGCGCGGCGAGCGCCTGGCGAAGAACCAGTGCGCCCACGGCGACCCCGGCCGCGCCAGCCGGATCGCGCCCACGACGAGCAGCACCGGCACGAACAGCCCGACCAGTCCCGTCCAGATCTTGCCCTTGAGCAGGGTGACGACCGCGAGCACCAGGTTGGCCACGATGAGCACGGCCGGGTTGACGGGTGTGCCGTAGTCCCAGGTGAGCGGGCGCAGGCCGATGAGCAGCAGGCCGGTGACGGCGACCGCGACGAACACGGCGTCGACCGAGGTGCGCCCCTCCTCCTCCCAGTAGACGTCGTGCAGGTGCAGGATCAGCGCGAACTCGTCCAGCACCAGCGCCGAGCCGACTCCGAAGACCGAGGCCGCGGCGGCGTAGCCGACCTGCGAGGCGGAGGAGACGACTAATCCGGTGACGCCGCCGACGAGCATGAGGATCACGCCGAAGACCACGTGGTGGATGTGCATCTCGCCGACGTTTACGTTGCGGAACCAGCCGACCTTGGCCCTGATCAGGCGGACGTTGATCCGGGTGGCGATGAAGGCGACGATGAGCGCGACGAAGTAGCAGAACAGCGGTAGCCGCCCCGTCGCGATGATGCTCTGCTGGAACCAGTTGGCCATGTCTCCAGCTTCGATGGTACGAGCCCGCGCGGGCGGGCACGCTCGCGCGGGCTCCTCTGTTCCGGTCGGAGGTTCGGGGGCCATAATGACGGAAAGCGCTTTCCAGACCTGGAGTGTGTGCCGCATGATCCCGTTGCCGCCCGAGAACCGCTCACTCAGCCCGCACACCGGCTGGACCCGTGCCCACTGGGAGGCGGTCGCCGACGGGCTGCTCGCGGCCGTCGAGCCGTTCCGCTCCCCCGACGGCGCGGAGGTGAACCTGCCCGGCCGGGAGAGCTGGTCGCGCTGCGACGGCATGGAGGGCTACGCGCGCACGTTCCTGCTCGCCGCCTTCCGTGTCGCGGGCGGCGGTGACCCCGCGCCGCTGGAGCCGTACGCGCGCGGCCTCGCGGCGGGGCCCCGCGTGTGGCAGCCGGTCGGCGACCGCACGCAGTCCATGGTGGAGGCCGCCTCGATCGCGCTGGGCCTGTGGCTGACCCGTCCGCACCTGTGGGACCGGCTGGACGGCAGGACGCGGGCCGTGGCGGCCGACTACCTGTCCGCCACGCTGCGCCACCAGCCGGCCAACAGCAACTGGTGGCTGTTCCCCGCCACGGTCGGCGGCTTCCTCGCCTCGGCCGGGCTGCACACCGGGGAGGCCGAGGCGGCGGTGCGGCGCGGGCTGGCGCGCATCGAGCCCTGGTACGCGGGCGACGGCTGGTACTCCGACGGCCCCGGCCGCGCCTTCGACCACTACAACGGCTGGGCCCTGCACCTCTACCCGGCGTTGCTCGCCCACCTGTCGGGCCGGCAGGCGGGGGTGCACGGCGAGCGGTTGCGGGACTTCCTGGCCGGGTTCGCGCTGACGTTCGACGCCGACGGCGGCATGCTCTACCACGGCCGCTCCCTGACCTACCGGTTCGCCTCGGTGACCGCGCTGTTCGCCGGGGCGCTGGTGGACGCGACGCCGCTCGCGCCGGGGCAGACGCGGCGCATCGCCTCCGGCGTCCTGCGGCACTTCCTGGACCGGGGGGCGCTGTCGCCCGACGGCCTGCTCACCCTCGGCTGGTACGGCCCGTACGAGCCGGCGCTGCAGCCCTACTCCGGCTGGGCGTCGCCGTACTGGGCCGCGAAGGCGTTCCTCGGACTGCTGCTGCCGCCGGACCACCCCGTGTGGACCGCCCCCGAGGAGCCGGGGCCGACGGGGACCGCCGCCCTGCCCGGCCCCGGCTTCCTGGTGCGGAGCTCGGACGGCGTCGCGACGCTGGTCAACCACGGCAGCGAGAAGTACGCCGACGACCCCCTCTACGACCGCTACGCCTACTCCTCCCGCACCGCCCCCACCACGGCGGGCGCCGTCCCGGACAACCACTTCGGCACGGTGACCGAGGACGGCACGCCGGCCCCGCGCGGCCCGTTCACCCCCGTGGGCGCGGGGACGCTCGACGACGTCGCCTGGGCGGCCTCCCGCAGCGCGGGAGCCGAGAGCGTCAGCGTGCTGCGCGGCCCGGTCGAGGTGCGGATCCACCGGGTCGCGCCCGGCTCGCGCGTCCGCCAGACCGGCTGGGCCCTCCCCCACGCGACGCCCGCCGACGCCGCCGGTCCCACCGACTCCGCCGACGCCGCCGGTCCCGCCGGTCCCGCCGGTCCGGTCGTCGCGTTGCGCTCCCCGGACGGGCCCGAGACGCTGCTCGCCGGCCTGCACGGCTACGAGACGGCGGCGGCGGTCGAGGCTCCGGACGGCACCGCGTTCGGCTCTCCGGCGCTGGTGCCCGTGCTGGACGGCGTCGCGCTGGACGGCTGGGCCGTCGCCGTGGCCGTCCTCGTGGGCCGGGACCCGCAGGCCGGCCCGACCGGGGCGGGCGCGCAGGCCGGTCCGACCGGGGCGGGCGCGCAGGCCGGTCCGACCGGCGCCCGCGCCGCGGGTCTGCCCACGGCGCGGGCGGACGGCGGGCGGGTGCTGGTGACCTGGCCGGACGGCACCGCGCACGCCTTCACCACGGACGGCCCCGTAACCGCCTGACGGGAGCCACTGGGTCGGCCGGGACTACCCGAGGAAGGCCCGCAGGAGGGCGGCCGTGCCCTCCAGGTGCTCGGCGACCGCGCGGCGGGCCGCCTCCGGGTCGCCCGCCAGGATGGCCGCCACGATGGCCTGGTGCTGGCTGGCGGCGTGGTCGAGGTTCACCTGCAGCATGGGAATGGCGTTCAGCAGGTCGCTGACCCGCAGCCGGGCGTCGGCGCAGGCCGCGGCGAGCAGCGCGGAGCCCGTCAGCTCGGCGATGGACAGGTGGAAGGCCGTGTCGAGGCGGCGGTAGTCCTCGACACGGGCCTCCTCCAGGTCCATCAGCCTGCCGCGCAACAGCGCCCGCTGCTGCGCGGTGAGCGGGGTCGCGGCCAGCACCTGGGCGGCTCCGCACTCCACGGCCATCCGGAAGGTCAGCGCGTCGTTGAGGTCGGCGGCGCCCATGTCGGTCACCACCTGGCGCAGCACTCCGGTGCCGGGGGCGGGCGGGGTGTAGGTGACGAACGCGCCGCCGTAGCGGCCCCGCCGTACGTCGAGGTAGCCCGCGTCCTGCAGGGCGCGGATGGCCTCGCGCAGGGTGACGCGGCTGATGCCGAGCCGGACGGCGAGCTCCCGCTCGGGCGGGAGCTTCTCGCCCGGCGCCACGACGCCCAGCTTGATCACTTGGAGGAGGCGCTCGACGGTCTCCTCGAAGGCGTTGCCGGCGCGCACCGGGCGCAGCACCGTCAGCGGGCCCGGGCCCGCTGAGGGGCGATCGCCGTCGCCCCGCGGCGTGTCCGCCCGTGTCTTCTGCCGCTCCTGCCGCGCTGGCTGTTCCACGTCGTCCTCTGGGTCGGGGTCAGGGCACCGATGGGTTCACTGGCCGACCCTAACCCGCCGGCGTCAGGCCAGTTCCTGCTCGGCCCGCTCGATCGCCTCGAACTCCTCCTCCGGGGCGTTGGCGACCAGCCGGTGCCGGCTGTAGAACCAGAAGTACGCCAGGTGCGCGACGAAGATGCCGGCCACCCACAGCGCGGCGACGATGTCGACCAGGAAGACCGCGACGACCGCGGCCAGGGCGAGCACCAGCGCGATGCCGGTGGTGACGACGCCGCCCGGCGTGCGGTAGGGCCGGTCCAGGTTCGGCTCGCGCCTGCGGAGCACGATGTGCGACAGCATCATCAGCACGTACGAGATCGTCGCCCCGAAGACCGCGATCTGGATCATCAGGTCGCCCGCCTGGGTGATCGCCGCGAGCAGGAAGCCGATCGTACCGGGCACGATGAGCGCCAGGTACGGCGTGCGCCGCTTGCTCGTGACGGACAGCCAGCGGGGCAGGTAGCCGGCCCGCGAGAGGGCGAAGAGCTGCCGCGAGTAGGCGTAGATGATGGAGAAGAAGCTGGCGATCAGCCCGGCCAGGCCGACGTAGTTGACGAAGTCGGCGAGGAAGTTGTCGCCGCCGTAGGCGGCCCTGACCGCGTCGGGCAGCGGGCTGTCGCTGCTGGAGATGGCTTTCGCGCCGCCGCCGCCGGGCGCGAGCAGCAGCATGAACGTCGCCGTCACCAGCAGCACCATCATGCCGGCGATGATGCCCTTGGGCATGTCGCGCCGGGGGTCGCGGGCCTCCTCCGCGGCCAGCGGCACGCCCTCGATGGCCAGGAAGAACCAGATGGCGTACACGAGGGCGGCCCAGACGCCGATGGTGCCGAACGGCAGGAACGAGCTGGCCCCTGGGGCGTCGGTGGGCGCGATGTCGAACAGCCGGGCCGCGTCGAACTTGGGGATCATCCCGATCGTGAAGGCGACGAGCGCCACGAGCGCGATGCCGGTGATCACGAACATCACCTTGAGCGCCTCGCCGACGCCCCACAGGTGCAGGCCGACGAAGATGACGTAGGCCGCGAGGTAGACCGGCCAGGCGTTGGTGAGCCCGAACAGGCCCAGCGCCTCGACGTAGCCGCCGATGAAGACGGCGATCGCGGCCGGCGCCACGGCGTACTCGATGAGGATGGCCACCCCGGTGGCGAACCCGCCGAGCGGGCCGAGGGCGCGGCGGGCGAAGCCGTAGCCGGCCCCGGCGACCGGGATGCTGGAGGACATCTCCGCCAGCCCCAGCACCATGCAGGTGTACATGATCGCCATCAGGACGGTGGCGATGAGCAGGCCGCCCCACCCGCCCTGTTCGAGGCCGAAGTTCCAGCCCGCGAAGTCGCCCGAGATGACGTAGGCCACGCCGAGCCCGGCGAGCAGCACCCATCCCGCCGCGCCCTGCTGGAGCTTGCGTTTCTCCAGATAGTCGGCTGACACCTTCTCGTAGTCGACCCCATGGACGTGTCGTTTGCTGTGGACCACGGTTCGCCACCTCCGGCGCGGGCCAGGCCGTCACCCCTCCAATGGGCCACGGCCGGACCAATAGTTCTATGCGGTGATGTTTCGCCGCCTTTGTCCACCCGTCAAGCCCTCAACCGTGACGATCAGGTAAAAAGCATCCTGCGAGGTGAAGGCATTGACAGCACCCTCCGCGCGGTGTTTGCATGCCTTCAATGGTCTGTTTCCAGACTTTTCCGCGGAAGGGGCGCCGGTGAGCCTGTCAGTCGAGGACCTGAGATCCGACATCGAGGCCGGCCGCATCGACACGGTGCTGCTGGCACTGTGCGACATGCAGGGCCGACTGCAGGGCAAGCGCCTGTCCGCCCGCTTCTTCCTCGACGAGGTGCTCCACCACGGTTCCGAGGGCTGCAACTACCTGCTCGCCGTGGACGTCGACATGAACACCGTCGAGGGCTACGCCATGTCGTCGTGGGAGCGCGGCTACGGCGACTTCGTCATGAAGCCCGACCTGTCCACCCTGCGCAGGGTGCCGTGGCAGGAGGGCACCGCCATGCTCATGGCCGACCTGACCTGGGTGGACGGCGGAGACGTCGCCGCCTCCCCACGGCAGATCCTGCGCCGCCAGCTCAGCCGGCTGGCCGAGCGCGGCATGGTCGCCTGCGTCGGCACCGAGCTGGAGTTCGTCGTCTACGACGACAGCTACGAGGACGCCTGGAGGCGCGGCTACCGCGACCTGGCCCCCGCCAACCTCTACAACGTCGACTACTCCCTGCTCGGCACGGCCCGCGTCGAGCCGCTGCTGCGCCGCATCCGCCGGGACATGGAAGGCGCCGGCCTGTACGTCGAGTCGGCCAAGGGCGAGTGCAACCTCGGCCAGCACGAGATCGCCTTCCGCTACGACGAGGCGCTGAAGACCTGCGACAACCACGTCGTCTACAAGAACGGCGCCAAGGAGATCGCCGCCCAGGAGGGCAAGGCGATCACCTTCATGGCCAAGCCCAACCAGCGGGAGGGCAACTCCTGCCACATCCACATCTCGCTGCGCGGCCTCGACGGCGAGCCGGTCATGGCGGGCGACGGCCCGCACGGGCTGTCGGAGCTGGGCGCCCGCTTCATCGCCGGGCAGCTCGCCCGCATGCGCGAGCTGACCCTCCTGTACGCCCCCAACATCAACTCCTACAAGCGCTTCGTCCCCGGCAGCTTCGCGCCGACCGCGGTCAAGTGGGGCGTGGACAACCGCACCTGCTCGCTGCGCCTGGTCGGCCACGGGCCGTCGCTGCGGATCGAGAACAGGGTGCCGGGCGGCGACGTCAACCCCTACCTGGCGGTGTCGGCACTGGTCGCGGCAGGCCTGCACGGCATCGACGAGGAGCTGACGCTGGAGGAGGCGTTCACCGGCAACGCCTACGACTCAGGAGCCGAGACCGTGCCGCACACGCTGCGTGACGCGCTGGAGCTGTTCGAGCGCTCCAAGCTGGCCCGCGCGACGTTCGGCGACGAGGTGGTGGAGCACTACGCCAACAACGCCCGCATCGAGCTGACGGCCTTCGACGCGGCGGTGACCGACTGGGAGCTGTTCCGCGGCTTCGAACGAATGTGACGGAAGGGTATGAAGATCATCAATCCGGCGACCGAAGAGGTCGTCGCCGACGTGGAGCTGGCCGACGCGGCCGAGGTGGACCGGGCCGTGGAGCGGGCCAGGAAGGCGTTCGGCGCCTGGCGCGAGGTGTCGCCCGGCGACCGGGCGCGCCTGCTGCGCCGATTCGCCGACCTGGTCGGCGAGCACGGCGAGGAACTGGCCCGGCTGGAGACCGCCAACGCCGGCCACCCGATCGGCAACGCCCGCTGGGAGGCGGGCAGCGTGCGTGACGTGCTGCACTTCTACGCCGGAGCGCCCGAGCGCAACCACGGCAAGCAGATCCCGGTTCCCGGCGGCGTGGACGTCACCTTCCAGGAGCCGCTCGGCGTGGTGGGCGTCATCGTCCCGTGGAACTTCCCGATGCTGATCGCGAGCTGGGGCGTCGCCCCGGCGCTCGCGGCGGGCAACACGGTCATCGTCAAGCCCGCCGAGTGGACGCCGCTGACCGCGCTGCGGCTGGCCGAGCTGGCCGTGGCGGCGGGCCTCCCCGAGGGGGTGCTCCAGGTGCTGCCCGGAGCAGGGGAGGTCGCGGGCGCCCGGCTGGTCGAGCACCCCGGCGTGGCCAAGATCGTCTTCACGGGGTCCACCGAGGTGGGCAAGGAGATCGCGGCCAAGGCCGCCGCCCACGTCAAGCGGATCACCCTGGAGCTGGGCGGCAAGTCGGCGAACATCGTCTTCGCCGACTCCGACCTCGACAAGGCGGCGCGGACCGCCCCCTACGCGGTCTTCGACAACTCGGGCCAGGACTGCTGCGCCCGCTCCCGGCTGCTCGTCCAGGCCGACGTGTACGACGAGTTCCTCGACCGGCTCGGGCAGGCCGTGCGCGGGATCAAGGTCGGCGACCCGCTCGACGAGGGCACCGAGATGGGGCCGCTGGTCAGCGCCGAACACCTCGACCGGGTGCGCGGCTTCGTCGACGACGAGCCCTACCTGCAGGGCGCGTGCCCGACCGGCAAGGGCTACTGGTTCCCGCCCACCGTGCTGACCTCCAAGGTGACCGACCGCGCCTTCACCGAGGAGATCTTCGGCCCCGTCGTGTCCGTGGTGCCGTTCGCCGACGAGGAGGAGGCCGTACGGATCGCCAACGACACCCGCTACGGCCTCAGCGGCTCCATCTGGACCCGTGACGTCGGACGGGCGCTGCGGGTGGCCAGGGCGGTCGAGGCCGGCGCCCTGTCGGTCAACTCGCACTCGTCGGTGCGCTACTGGACGCCGTTCGGCGGCTTCAAGGAGTCGGGACTCGGCCGCGAGCTCGGCCCCGACGCCCTGGCCGCGTTCACCGAGACCAAGAACGTCTTCATCTCATCGGAGTGACTCACATGCAGCGTTTGCAGGACCGCGTCGCCGTCATCACCGGCGCCGGCAGCGGCATCGGGCTGGCCACGGCACGCAGGTTCGCCGAGGAGGGCGCCCGGGTGGTGTGCGTCGACGTCGACGAGGAGGCGGGCACCAAGGCCGCGACCGAGGTCGGCGGCCTGTACGTCAAGGCCGACGTGACCGACGAGGACGACGTCGCGCGGATGTACCGGACGGCGTTCGACTCCTACGGCAGCGTGGACGTCGCCTTCAACAACGCCGGCATCTCGCCGCCCGACGACGACTCCATCCTGGAGACCGGGATCGAGGCGTGGCGCCGCGTCCAGGAGGTGAACCTGACGAGCGTCTACCTGTGCTGCAAGCACGCCATCCCGTACATGCGCCGGCAGGGCAAGGGCTCGATCATCAACACGGCGTCGTTCGTGGCCGTCATGGGGTCGGCGACCTCGCAGATCTCCTACACCGCCTCCAAGGGCGGCGTGCTCGCCATGTCCCGCGAGCTCGGCGTGCAGTTCGCGCGGGAGGGCATCCGGGTCAACGCCCTGTGCCCCGGCCCGGTCAACACGCCGCTGCTGCGGGAACTGTTCGCCAAGGACCCCGAGCGCGCGCAACGCCGCCTGGTGCACGTGCCGATGGGCCGCTTCGCCGAGGCCACGGAGATCGCCGCCGCGGTGGCGTTCCTGGCCAGCGACGACTCGTCGTTCATCACCGGGTCGGAGTTCCTGGTCGACGGCGGGATCTCCGGCGCGTACGTGACGCCGCTGTAGGAGCCACCCGGAGGAGCCACCCGTGGGAGTCAACGTGAAGCGGCCCGTCATCGGGATCACCACCTACGTCGAGCCGGCCCGGTTCACCGTGTGGGACATGACCGTCGCGCTGCTGCCGTACACGTACGTGGAGCAGGTGGAGCGGGCGGGCGGACAGCCGGTGCTGCTCCCGCCCGCCGGCCGGCCGGCCGAGCTGGTGGAGCGGCTGGACGGGCTCATCGTGGCGGGCGGGGGCGACATCGACCCGCGACGCTACGGCGCGGAGCAGCACGAGAGCACCGGCTACATCCGGCCGCCCCGCGACACGGCCGAGTTCGACCTCCTGTCGGCCGCGCTGGACGCCGAACTGCCCTACCTCGGCATCTGCCGGGGGCTGCAGGTGCTCAACGTGACGCTCGGCGGCACCCTGCACCAGCACCTGCCCGACGTGGTCGGCCACACCGGGCACGCACCCGGGCCGGGCCGCTTCGGCCACCTCGGCGTCCGCCCGGCACCCGGCTCGCGGGTGGCCAAGGCGCTGGGCGACGCGCCCGTGGAGGTGCCGCACTACCACCACCAGGCCATCGACCGGATCGCCCTCGACCTGGCCGTGACGGCCGTGGCCGAGGACGGCACCGTCGAGGCGGTGGAGCTGGACGCGCCGCACTTCGCGGTGGGCGTCCAGTGGCACCCGGAGGCGGCGACCGACTGCGCGCTGTTCGAGGCGCTGGTCGCCTCCTGCTGACCGCCCACCGGTGGGAGGCCCACGCGACAACGACCCCGTCGCGGCACTAGGCTGGCGGCATCACCGGCGACACCGTGCGGGAGAGCGCCCTGGCAGCCATCCAGAGCCCCTGAAGGAGCAAGCCCTCCCCGCAAACCTCTCAAGGCAAAGGACCGCACGGCCTAGGTGACCTCTGGAAAGCAGGCCCGGCGGGCCTCGCCGAAGGTGAAAGTCCGGCAAAACCCGGGCGAAGCTCTCAGGCATCCATGACAGAGGGGGAGGATGCTGGCATCCGACCCTGCCCAGAGGTGCGCTTCATGTCACGACCCACACCGCTGCGAGACGTCCACGAAAGTCTCGGCGCCAAGCTGACCGACTTCGCCGGCTGGCTCATGCCGCTGCGCTACGGCAGCGAGTCCGCCGAGCACAACGCCGTGCGCGAGGCCGCCGGCCTGTTCGACCTCTCGCACATGGGCGAGATCTTCGTGACCGGGCCGCAGGCGGCCGAGGCGCTCGACTACGCCCTGGTGGGTCACCTGTCGGCGCTGGCCGTCGGCCGCGCCCGCTACACCATGATCGTCAACGAGGCCGGCGGCGTGCTCGACGACCTCATCGTCTACCGGCTGGGCGACGAGGAGTTCATGGTCGTGGCCAACGCCTCCAACTACGAGTTGGTCGCCCGTGAGCTGACGGACCGCGCCGGGGCCTACGACGCGGTGGTGGACGACAGGTCCGAGCAGTACGCGCTGATCGCGGTGCAGGGTCCGCGCGCCCAGGAGATCCTCGCCACGCTCACCGACGCCGACCTGGCCGGGCTGAAGTACTACGCCGGCCTG
Organism: Nonomuraea sp. NPDC047897; assembly: GCF_043204415.1. NCBI lineage: Bacteria > Bacillati > Actinomycetota > Actinomycetes > Streptosporangiales > Streptosporangiaceae > Nonomuraea > Nonomuraea sp. NPDC047897. The sequence continues at coordinate 63,360 of NZ_JBIDCC010000016.1, forward strand.
CCCGGCGTCGTCGACGGGCGGCAGGCGCTCATCGCGCGCACCGGCTACACCGGCGAGGACGGGTTCGAGCTGTTCGTCGCCGTCCAGGACGCGGTGCCGCTCTGGCACGCCCTGACCGCGGCCGGCGAGCCGGCCGGGCTGATCCCCGCCGGCCTGTCCAGCCGCGACACGCTCCGGCTGGAGGCGGGCATGCCGCTGTACGGCAACGAGCTGAACGCCGACCTGACCCCGTTCGACGCGGGGCTGGGCAGGGTGGTGAAATTCGACAAGCCCGGCGACTTCGTCGGCAGGGCGGCGCTGGAGGCGGTCAAGGACGTGCCGCCGCGGCGCCGGCTGGCCGGCCTGGTCGCGCAGGGCCGCCGGGTGCCCCGTCACGGGCATCCGGTCACCAAGGACGGCGCCGTCGTCGGCGAGGTCACCAGCGGGGCCCCCTCCCAGACCCTGGGCAGGCCCATCGCGATGGCCTACGTCGACACCGGGGCCGATGCAGGCCTGACCGTGGACATCCGGGGCAGCCAGGAACCAGTGGACCTCGTTGAGCTGCCCTTCTACAGGAGGAACAAGTGAGCAACATCCCCGACGAGCTGAGCTACACCAAGGAACACGAGTGGGTGGCCGGGCTCGACGAGTCCGTCAACGTGACCGTGGGCGTCACCGCCTACGCCGCCGAAGCCCTGGGTGACGTGGTCTACGTGCAGCTTCCCGAGGCGGGCACGACCGTTGAGGCCGGCGACTCGGTCGGCGAGGTGGAGTCCACCAAGTCGGTGAGCGAGATCTACGCCCCGGTCGGCGGCGAGATCGTCGAGGTCAACCAGGCCGTCGTGGACGACCCGTCGCTGGTCAACAACGACCCGTACGGCGAGGGCTGGATGTTCCGCGTGCGGGTGGAGGGCGACCCCGAGGACCTGCTGTCGGCCGAGGAGTACAAGGCGCTCACCTCAGGCGAGTCCTGATCCGACCGCCGGGGCCCTGCCGGGCCCCGGCCCAGCTGAAAGGCGCACATCAATGGCGATCAGCGTCTTCGACCTTTTCAAGATCGGGATTGGGCCGTCCAGCTCGCACACGGGCGGGCCGATGGCCGCGGCGCACCGGTTCGCGCGTGGCCTGCACGAGGACGGCCTGCTGGAGCGGGTGGCGCGGGTGGAGGCGATCCTGTACGGGTCGCTGGGGTTGACCGGCAAGGGGCACGGCAGCGACAAGGCCGTCCTGCTGGGCCTGTCGGGCGACAAGCCCGAACTCGTGGACGTGGACGGCGTCGAGGAGCGGCTGGCCGGGATGCGCGCCTCCGGCACGCTGCTGTTGTTCGGGCTGCGGGAGATCCCGTTCGTCGTCGGCCAGGACCTGGTCTTCGAGCGGAAGATCTCGCTGCCCGGTCACCCCAACGGCATGCGCTTCACCGCCCGTTCCGGCGACGGCACGGTGGTGCGGGAGAAGGTCTACTACTCCGTCGGCGGCGGCTTCGTGGTGGACGAGAACGCCACCGGGGCCGACCGCATCAAGCCTGACGACACCGTGCTGCCGTATCCGTTCACGACGGCCGAGGAGCTGCTCAAGCAGTGTTCGGCCACGGGCTTGTCGATCTCCGGCCTGATGCTGGAGAACGAGAAGGCGTTCGGCCGTAGCGAGGCCGAGATCCGCGCCGGGATCCTCACCCTGTGGCGGGTGATGTCCGAGTGCGTGCGGCGGGGCATCGCCAAGGAGGGTGTGCTGCCGGGTGGGCTGAAGGTGCGGCGGCGGGCCAACCAGTTGCATCGCCGGTTGCAGAGCGAGACCTCCGACAAGGACCCTTTGCAGGCGATGGACTGGGTGTCGCTGTTCGCCCTGGCGGTCAACGAGGAGAACGCGGCCGGGGGGCGGATCGTCACCGCCCCGACGAACGGCGCGGCGGGGATCATCCCGGCGGTGCTGACGTACTACGCGCGGTTCGTGCCGGGGGCCGACGACGAGGGCGTGATCCGCTTCATGCTGACGGCGGCGGCGATCGGGGTGCTGTTCAAGGAGAACGCGTCGATCTCCGGGGCCGAGGTGGGTTGTCAGGGTGAGGTCGGTTCGGCGTGTTCGATGGCCGCTGCCGGGTTGACCGAGGTGCTGGGCGGCACCGCGGAGCAGGTGGAGAACGCCGCGGAGATCGGCATCGAGCACAATCTGGGGTTGACCTGCGACCCGGTCGGCGGGCTGGTGCAGATCCCGTGCATCGAGCGCAACGCGGTGGCCTCCATCAAGGCGATCACCGCGGCCCGCATCGCGCTGCGCGGCGACGGCCGCCACTTCGTGTCCCTGGACAAGGCCATCAAGACCATGCGCGACACCGGCCGCGACATGCTCGACAAGTACAAGGAGACCTCACGCGGCGGCCTCGCCGTCAACGTCATCGAATGCTAACCCGATGACTGCCGGGCCGCCTGGCGGGCTGCCTGGCGGGCCGACTGGCGGCGGACGTGCAGACGGACGATCGTGCCGATCTCGTCGTCGCAGACCTCCCGGCGGATGCGGCCCACGATGTCGCGGTCCAGCTTGCCCGCCATCGCGCCTACGTCGGCCGACGGCGGGCAGGTGACGCCGATGCGCAGCCGGACCCCGTCGCCCACCACGCGCACCCCGGCCCGGCTGAGCCCCTCCACGTCCTTGAGACCGACGCACAGCATGGCCGTCCCGGTGCCCGACCGGAAGCCGCGCCGGCCCCAGCCCAGGCAGATGAGCAGCCACCGGAGCGTCACCAGGGCCAGCAGCACCATCCCGAGCGCCGCCGCCCACAGCGCCCACGGCTGGTCGGCGATCGCCTCGGCCGTACGGGCGGGCAGCACCTTGGCCCGTGGCGGCAGCCCCGGCAGCTTGCCCCTGCCGCGCAGCCACATGTAGGCCCCGGCGAGGAGCAGCAGCGCTCCCACGATCGCCAGACCGATGCGGTTGCCCGCGTACTGCCGCATCACCGCCCCCTCCGCCGCTCGCCGCCCCGTGTCCGTTCGCCGGTCTCGCGCCGCATCACCGCCCCTTCCTGCGCAGGCGCACCACGACCTCGCCGGCGGCGAGCGTGCCCACCCCGGCCAGACGGTCGCCCACGGCGTTGCCGACCTGTCTGAGCATCGCGCCGGTGCTCTCCGCCCCGGTCACCACGGCTACCTCGATGGTGCGCCTGCGCAGCCGTACCCGTGCCCGGTCCACGCCCTCGACCTCCTCCGCGACGGCGCGCAGGGTGCGGCGCAGCCCGGCGCGGGTGATGCCGATGACGATCAGCGGGTCGGACGTCTCGACCGGCACCAGCCGGCAGCGGCCCGGCACGACCGCCAGCCCGACCATCGTCAGCCCCGCGCCCGCCACCCACAGCGCGGCGAACGGCAGCTCGCTCCACGTGTGGCGGCCCGCCAGCTCCAGCGCGTGGTCCACCGGCAGCCAGCCCAGCGGGCTGCCCAGCAACGCCGACACCACCTCGGCCGCGGTCCCCGCGAGCACGACGGTCAGCGTGAACGCGACCACGGCGCCGGCGGGCGTGCGAGCCGGTCGCAGCGCGCGGGTGGACCGGCGGAGCGGGCTCTCCTGCGCGGCGACGCCGGAGCCGGGGAGTAGCTGCTGGAGCGTGGTCATCACACCGATCAGAGGTACAGGGACGAGGCGGCCGGCGGCCCCGCCCTCGCCGCCGGTTTGCAGGATCATTACGAGTCGCCCCGGACAACATGAATCGCCCTCATGTTCATTTGTCGCATATGCGGTTACCCTGCTGATATGGACGACCGCCCGCGCTACGACCGCGCCACAGCGGCACTCGACCCGCCCTTCGCGATCCTCGACCTCGACGCCATGCGCGCCAACGCCGCCGATCTCGTCCGGCGGGCGGCGGGCAAGCCGATCCGGGTGGCCACCAAGTCCATCCGCTCCCGGCCGGTACTCGAACGGATCCTGGCCATGGACGGCTTCCGCGGGCTGATGGCGTTCACGCTGCCGGAGGCGCTCTGGCTGGCCGCCGAAGGGTTCACCGACGTGCTGGTGGCCTACCCGACGGCGGACTGGCACGCGATCACGGCCCTCGCGGCCGACCGGCGAGCGGTCGGGGAGATCACGCTGACCGTGGACTCCACCGAGCACCTCGACCATCTCGACCACGTGCTGGCCGCTGTCCGGCCCCGTCCGGAGATCCGCGTCTGCCTCGACGTCGACGCCGGATACGTGACCCTCGGCGGGAAGTTCCGGGCGGGCGCGCTCCGCTCACCCGTCCGCGAGCCCGAACAGGCCGCCGACCTCGCCGCCGAGATCGCCAAACGGCCCGGGTTCCGGCTCGTGGGGCTGCTCGCGTACGAGGCGCAGATCGCCGGCGTCGGCGACGCGCCGCCCGGCCACGCCGTCCTCACCCGGGCCATCAGGATCATGCAGGCCCGCTCCGCCCGCGACCTCATCCTGCGCCGCGGCCGCGTCGTGAACGCCGTCAGCAGGCTCTGCGACCTCGAATTCGTCAACGGCGGCGGCACCGGCTCGGTGGAGCGCACCGTGCGGGAGAAGGCCATCACCGAGGTGGCCGCCGGGTCCGGGTTCTTCCATCCCCGCCTGTTCGACTTCTACAGCGGCTTCACCGGCCGGCCGGCCGCCCTGTTCGCCCTGCCGGTGGTCCGGCGGCCGGCACCGGGCACGGTCACGGTGCTCGGCGGCGGCTACGTCGCCTCAGGGCCCGCCGACCCGGTCCGCCTGCCACAGCCGTACCTGCCGGCCGGACTGCGCTACGCACCCGACGAGGGGGCCGGGGAGGTGCAGACCCCCCTGCTCGGGGAGGCGGCCTACGACCTGCGGGTGGGCGACCGGGTGTGGTTCAGGCACGCCAAGGCCGGGGAGCTGTGCGAGCGGTTCGCCACGCTCCACCTCGTCGAGGACGACACGCTCGTGGGGTCGGCCCCCACCTACCGCGGCGAGGGCAAGACCTTCCTCTGAGCCGCGCCCGCGGCGCACGTCCGGCCCACGCCCGCCACTGGGCCGCAGCGCGGCGCCGCGCCACAACGGCGGCCCGGCTCAACAGCGACGCCGCTCAACGGCGACCCGGCTCAACAGCGACGCCGCTCAACGGCGACCCGGCTCAACGGCGGCGGCCGCGGCGGCGCAGCAGCGCGACGGCTGCGGTCACCACCAGGACCGCGCCCAGGCCGATCAGCACCGGAGCCAGGTTGGGCGGCTCCTCCTCCCACAGCCGCTCGGCGTCGGCCCCGTCGCCCGCCGCCGGGAGCGGTCGTGGCGTGACGCCCAGCGCGTCGCCAACGGACGCCACAAAGTGGCCCGCCCTGGTCCGCACGTCGGCCACCGTACGCTCGGCCACCCGCTTGGGGCTCACCCGGTCGGCGATGGCGTCGACCGTCTGCGCCAACTCGGCCCGCGTCTGCGCGATCCGCCGCTCCAGCTCGTCGGGATCGGTGTCAGCCATGGCTCTCCTCTCGACCACGCTCATGGTCGTCCTCGTCCCCGCGATCGGGACGGGCACACCCGCTCCGGCCGTGATCAGTCTGACAGGTCGGCACGCCGTACGGCACAGGGGGCGGGCCGGTAGGTTTTGCTGGAAGAACTCTGGAGGGCCTCATGACCGAAACCAAGCTCGCGCCCGGCGACGCCGCGCCCGAGTTCACGCTACCCGCCGCCGACGGAAAGACCGTCTCCCTCGGTGCCTTCCGCGGCAAGCGGGTGATCCTCTACTTCTACCCCGCCGCGATGACCCCAGGGTGCACCAAGCAGGCGTGCGACTTCCGGGACAACCTGAACCAGTTGACGGCCGAGGGTTTCGTCGTTCTCGGCGTGTCAAAGGATAAGACGGACAAGCTGCTTAAATTCACCGAACGCGACGCCCTGACGTTCCCGCTCCTGTCGGACCCCGGCCTCGACGTCCACAAGGCGTACGGCGCCCACGGCACCAAGAAGCTCTACGGCAAGGAGGTCGTGGGCGTCATCCGCTCCACCTTCGTCATCGACGCCGACGGCAAGATCGAGCAGGCTCTCTACAACGTGAAGGCCACCGGCCACGTGGCCTCCCTGAAGAAGAAGCTCGGCCTCACCTGACCCACCCGCGGGCCCCCGATTCTCCGGGGCCCGCATTCGGTGACGCGGCCACGACACACAGGCTTCCGCGCCACTCCCGGGACGCTAAACTGCTCTGTAGCCCGCCATGGCAGGGCTTCGCGGGCGTGGCGAAATGGCATACGCGGCAGGTTTAGGTCCTGTTGGTGGAGACACTGTGGGGGTTCGAGTCCCCCCGCCCGCACATTTACCGCCCCAGTGAGCCCCTGTTTCTTCCCGCGAATGTCGATGTCTGCGAATGACAGTTGGGACACAGCAACCGCAGGTTGTCCGGGCGGTTGTCCAGGGGTCGCCATTGATGTGGTCGACCTCCAAGGTCAAAGGCGCACCCTGCCATGTTTCGCCGACGCCGCAACCGGCGCAGGCGGCGGGGACACCGATGTGCCGGAGCGCGCGGCGAAGGGCCGAACCTCGCGTACGACCTGCGCCCTCAGGACGCCGTACCAGGATCGCCGCCGGATCCCGGCGCGCCCCTCCCGACCCCGCATCCGTCAACCTGCGACGGAAATGGGCGGTGTCCACGCCGAGGCGCCTGATGTGGCGCAGGACGCGGCGCCGGTTGGTTTCGCCGGGCTCCAGGCCGAGGTGGCGCATCATCTCCGCGACCGACCTGGAGGCCTGGGCCGCCGTACGCACCGCTTCGTCGTCGAGGCTGAGCCGCCGAAAACGAGCGGGCTCATCGAGGCCATGGGCGCGCAGCAGAGTGCGAACCTCATCACGGACCTTGTCCCGCTCGGGCAGCCCGAGGCGTCGGAGAATCTCTCGCATACTCCTGGCCCCGTGCGCCGCCTCGGCCAGCACCTTGCGGTCAAGAGCGGCGGCGGAGAAATGCCGCCGAGCGCCCGAGGTGTGCGAGAAGTGGGCTGTGCTGATGCCGGCGGCCTTTATGCGCCTGCTGATGTGTGAATGCGCGCCACCGCTGCGCGTGATGCCGAGATAATCGAGAACGCCGCCGACACTGGTCGACGCGGCGACCGCCGCGGTGAGCATTTCCGTGGTGTAGGTGAGGGCGGGCAGCCGTCGGAAATGAGCTGTGTCGATGCCCAACTGGTCCACCGCCCGCCTGATGCTCGCGCGGCGACCACCGGTATTCTTCACTCCCAGCAGCGACAGCACCTCGGTGATGGAGTGCGCCCGGCTGACCAGGCGGGCCAGCTCTTCAGGAGACGGCTGAGCGGACGACATGCCCGCAGCTTAGGAACACCGACTGACATTCTCGCCGGTGAGGCTCAGAGAAGGCGGAGGTCGGGAGAGCCAGGGGACGGGTCGCGCGGCGCTTCCTCATCGCCGCGCGACCCCCCCTCGGCATAATTATCCCCCCAACACCAAAACCGATTCTACCCCCCCAGCCGGCGCCACCAAAGACAAAGCTTCC
>NZ_JBIDCC010000016.1:70786-87565 GCF_043204415.1 Nonomuraea sp. NPDC047897
CCCATACCATCTAAACCCACACATACGGGGGGGCGGGTCCCCCCCCCCCGGGGGGTTGGGCGCCCCCCCCGCCCCCCCCGCCCCCCCCCCCCCCCCCCCCCCCCCCCCCCCCCGACTTCGCGATCATGATCCGCCATCACGATCTCCCTTTACTCGCCCCCCAGCGGGCGCTCCCAATGACAAGGATGCCCAAGACCCCGTAAAGCCCGCGTAAGACGGGGTCGCCTCCGACGAGTCACGTCAGACCTGGGTCGTACCTCGGCTTCCCCCTGAAGGCGGACGAAGCCCGGGCACAGGCTACGTATCGTGATGATGTGTTCGGCAGGGTACATGAGTGGTCCAAGAGCCACGTCAAGCTGATGGACGCCCTGCGGGTGGCGCCGCTCGCCGGGCTGGCGGTGCTCATGGCCTGGCCGTACGCGGCGGCTCCCGCGGCGGGGCCGCCCGGCATGCGGATCGGCGTCGGCGGCTACCTGGTACTGTCGGCGGCCCTGCTGGCGCCGCTGCTGTGGCAGCGGCGGCGACCGCTCGCGGCGTTCGCGGGTGTGGCGCTGGTCTGCTTCGGCCAGTGGCTGCTGGGCGTCGACCTGGTGCCGGCCAACCTGAGCGTGCTCATGGCGCTCTGGTCGGTGGCGTGCACCCGCTCGTTCGGGTGGGCGTTCGCGGCCTGGCTGGTCGCCGAACTCGGGGTGTTCCTGGTCATCGTGCGCTGGGAGCAGGTGACGATCAGCACGTTCTTCAGCGGCTCGATCTTCGTCGTCACGGTCTGGCTGACCGGCCTGTACGCCAGCACGCGCCGGCGCTACCTGGAGGGCCTGGAAGAGCGGGCCGTACGAGCCGAGCACGAGCGCGACCAGCAGGCCAGGATGGCCGCCGCCGCCGAGCGCGCCCGGATCGCCAGGGAGCTGCACGACGTGGTGGCGCACAACGTCAGCGTGATCGTGGTCCAGGCCGACGGCGCGGGCTACGCCATCGACAGTGACCCGGAGCAGGCCCGCCAGGCGGTGCGCGCCATCTCCCGCACCGGCCGGGAGGCGCTCGCCGAGATGCGCAGGCTGGTCGGCGTGCTGCGCGAGAGCGAGGCCGACGCCACCGACTACACCCCGCAGCCGGGCCTGGCGCAGTTGGCGGAGCTGGTGGACGGCGCGGGCGTGCCGGCCCGGCTGCGGGTGTCCGGCGAGGCGTGCGAGCTGCCGGAGGGTCAGCAGCTCGTCGTCTACCGCATCGTGCAGGAGGCGCTGACCAACGCGCTCAAGCACGGCGGGCCGGGCGTGCGCGCGCTGGTCGAGCTGGTGTACGGCGGGACCGACCTGGTCGTGCGGGTCACCGACGACGGCCGCGGTGCCTCGGCGCCGCGCAGCCCCGACGGGCACGGGCTGATCGGCATGAGGGAGCGGGTGGCCATGTACGGCGGCGCCGTGTCGGCCGAGCCGCGCCGGGGCGGCGGCTTCGAGGTGCTGGCCCGGCTGCCGGTGCCCGTGACGCGGGCGGCATAGTGGCCGCGGTGACGTCCGGAAGTGGAGGCGCGTGGTGATCCGGGTGATGCTGGTCGACGACCAGGAGCTGCTGCGGGCGGGGTTCCGGATGGTGCTGGGGGCCCAGCCCGACATCGAGGTGGTGGCGGAGGCCGGCGACGGCGAGCAGGCGCTCGCCGCCCTGCGGGGCACCGAGGTGGACGTGGTGCTGATGGACGTGCGGATGCCGCGCATGGACGGCGTCGAGGCCGCCTCCCGGATCAGCGGTCCCAAGGTGCTCATCCTGACCACGTTCGACCTGGACGAGTACGCCTTCGCCGCGGTCAAGGCGGGCGCGTCCGGCTTCCTGCTGAAGGACGTGCCGCCGGCCGACCTGGTGAGCGCCATCAGGACCGTGCACGCGGGCGACGCCGTCGTGGCGCCGCGGACGCTGCGGCGGATGCTCGACCGGTTCGCCGCGCACCTGCCCACCGAGGACCTGCCGGGCGTGGCCGAGCTGACGCCGCGCGAGCGCGAGGTCCTGCTCATGGTGGCCCGCGGCCTGTCCAACCTGGAGATCGCCGCCGGGCTGGAGGTCGCCGAGGGCACGGTCAAGACGCACCTGGGCCGGGTGCTGGCCAAGCTGGGGCTGCGGGACCGGGCGCAGGCCGTGGTGTACGCGTACGAGGCGGGGCTGATCGTGCCCTCCCATCGGCCGAAAGGCTGACCCCGGGTCATCTGGCGTCCTACCTGAAGTCCCTCCTCAGGGCCCATGGATCGGCCGGGGGCCGCCCCTAGCGTGGTTCGCGTTCGACAAGCACCTAAGGAGTGAACGTGACCCTCACCGAGACGCGGCGCCAGGCGCCTCCCGCCGTGGTCGCCAGGGGCCTGACCAAGGTGTACGGCCAGGGCGACGCCCGCGTCCACGCTTTGCGCGGGGTGGACGTGGCCTTCGCGACCGGCGCCTTCACCGCGATCATGGGGCCTTCGGGCTCGGGCAAGTCCACGCTGATGCACTGCCTGGCCGGGCTCGACACCGCCACGTCCGGCACCGTGCACATCGGGGACGTGGAGCTGACGGGGCTGACCGACAAGCAGCTCACGCTGCTGCGCCGCGACCGGATCGGCTTCATCTTCCAGGCGTTCAACCTGCTGCCGACGCTTACCGCCGAGCAGAACATCCGCCTGCCGCTGGAGATCTCGGCCAGGCAGGCGGACCAGGTGCTGTTCGACCGGGTCATCGAGACGGTGGGGCTGAAGGACCGGCTCGGCCACCGGCCGAGCGAGCTGTCGGGCGGCCAGCAGCAGCGGGTGGCCGTGGCCAGGGCGCTCATCAGCAAGCCGCAGGTGATCTTCGCTGACGAGCCGACGGGCAACCTCGACTCGCGCAGCGGCGCCGAGGTGCTGTCGTTCCTGCGCACGTCCGTGCGTGAGCTGGGGCAGACGATCGTCATGGTGACGCACGACCCGATGGCGGCCGCGTACGCCGACCGGGTGGTGTTCCTGCACGACGGCACGCCGGTCTCCGAGCTGGACGCGCCGACCCCGCAGGGCGTGCTCGACACGCTGATGCGGCTGGAGGGCTGAGGTGCTGAGGACGGCTCTGGCGGGGCTGCGCGCACACACGCTGCGGCTGCTGCTGACCTCGCTGGCGATCACCCTCGGGGTGGGCTTCATCGCGGGCACGTTCGTGCTGACCGACACCATCAAGGCCGGGTTCGGGCAGCGCGTCACGGCGGAGGCGGACAAGGTGGCCGTGGCCGTCCTGCCGAAGCCGGCCCGGCCCGGCGCCGAGCCGGCCACGCTCGCGCCGAGCCTGCTGGAACGGCTGCGCGCGCTGCCCGGCGTCACCGACGCGCAGGGTCTGACGCGTGGACGGGCGCCGCTGATCGGCAAGGACGGCAAGGCGGCCGGTGACGTGCCGACGTCGGGCGTCTCCGTGGCGTCCGGGCCGCTGAACCGCACCACGATCGTCACCGGCACCGGCCCCGGCTCCGACGACGGGGCCGCGGTGCTCGACGAGAACACCGCCAAGGCGCAGGGGTTCAAGGTCGGCGACACGATCACGGTGCTCGACCACAAGGGCGACCGGCACGCGTTCGAACTCGTCGGCCTGTTCGACCCCGGCGTCGACCAGGAGCTGGCCTACACCGGCGCCGTCGGGTTCACCCCGGCCGCGGCGCAGCGGATGACCGGCGAGCGAGGCTTCCAGGAGATCGACCTGGCCGGAGCTGACCCGGCCCGGCTCAAGCAGGTCGTGGCCGCCGCCGTGGCCGCCGCCGTGGGAGCGGACGCCGAGGTGCGGACCGGCACCGAGCTGGCCGCCCACCTGGCGGCCCAGGCCGGCGTCGAGATCGAGGCGATGAGCCTGGCGCTGCTGATGTTCGGCCTGGTCGCCATGATGGTGGCCGCGCTGGTGATCTACAACACGTTCAACATCCTCGTCGCGCAGCGCACCAAGGAGATGGCGCTGCTGCGCTGCGTCGGCGCGACGCGTGGCCAGGTGTTCGGCTCGATCCTGATCGAATCCGCGGTGGTCGGGCTGCTGTCGTCCGGGCTGGGCCTGCTCACCGGGTACGGCCTGGGCGTCGTCACCATGCTGGTCCTTGAGGCGTTCGACGCGCCGCTGCCGACCGACGCCGGTGTCACGCTGGCGCCGTCGACGATCGCCATCGGGCTGTCGCTCGGCCTGGTGGTGACCGTGGGAGCGGCGCTGCTGCCCGCGCGGACCGCCACGCGGGTCGCGCCCGTCGCGGCGCTGCGCACGCAGGCGGAGGAGCAGACGTTCCGCACCGGCGTGCTGCGGCTGCTGTTCGCCGGGCTGTTCCTGTCGGCGGGCCTCGGCACGGCCGGTGTCGGCGCGCTGGCCCTGGAGCCCGGGCAGCCGTCGACGCTCATCGTCGTCATGGCCGGGGGCGCGCTGACCTTCCTCGGCGTGCTGATTCTCGGTCCGGTGCTGGTCAGGCCGCTCAGCGCGCTGGTCGGGTGGGTTCCGCGCCGGCTGTTCGGGGTGCCGGGGCGGCTCGCCGTGGACAACTCCGGCCGCAACCCCAAGCGGGCGGCCACCACGACGGTGGCGCTGACGATCGGCGTGACGCTGATGACGCTCATCTCGGTGGTCACCGCCTCGACCCGGGTGACGATGGACGCGAAGCTGGACGAGCAGTTCCCCATCGACTACATGCTGGCCGCCCAGGACCGGGAGGCGGCCGTGCCGCGGGCGGTCGGCGAGTCGCTGCGGCAGCGGCCGGAGCTGCGCGAGGTCGTCCAGATCCGCCAGACGACGGCGACGAGCGGCCGCCGGCAGGTGCGGGTGGGCGCGTACGAGGGGCCGCTGGAGCCGGTGGTGAAGGCCGGCTCCCTGCGCGACCTCGGGCCCGGCGAGGTCGCGGTGCGCGCCGCCACGGCCGAGGAGTTCGGCTGGCGGGTGGGCGGCACCGTGCCGGTGCGGACCGAGCGGGCCGGCACGGTGCCGCTGACCGTGGTGGCCCTGGTGGACGACGACACGCCGCTGCCGTCGCTCACCGTGGCCCCCGCGCAGTTCGACCGCGCCTTCGGCGCGCTGCCGGACTCCAGCGTGCTGGTCAACGTCAAGGACGGCGTCGCTCCCGAGCAGGCGCGCGAGCTGGTCGACGCGGCCGTCGCGGCCTACCCGACGGTCAAGGTGTCGAGCTCGACCGCGGTGCGAGGCGAGTTCGACGAAGCGCTGGACATGATGCTGATGATCGTCACCGGCCTGCTCGGGCTGGCCGCCCTCATCTCGCTGCTCGGCATCGCCAACACGCTGTCGCTGTCCGTCCACGAACGGACCCGGGAGTCGGCGCTGCTGCGGGCCCTCGGGCTGACCCGGCCGCAACTCCGGCGGACGCTGTCGGTGGAGGCTCTGGTGCTGGGGGTGATCGGCGCGCTCGTCGGGGTGGTGCTCGGGCTGGTGTTCGGCTGGGCGGCCGTGCGCGTCATGATCGACGGCGCCCGGTACGCGGTGCCCGGCGGGCAGATCGCGATGCTCGTCGCGCTGTCCGGCCTGGCCGGGGTGCTCGCCTCGGTGCTGCCGGCCCGCCGCGCGGCCCGAGCCTCGATCGTCGGCTCCCTCGCCGCGGGGTGACGCGGCCGCCTCCGGAGAGGGACGTCCCCGGCCTGCGAGCCCTGGCCGGGGACGCCCCCGCAGAAGCGTACGGCTAAATCCGCCCCAGCGGTGTCAACGGGGGGTGCGGCCCGGCCACAACTCGGCGACAGTCTCCGGGTCGAGGAGCGGACGGCACACGACCTCGCCCGTGACCTTGTCGATCACGATGCACCCGCCGCCCACCGTGCTCGGCAGGGTGGCCGGGTCGTCGGGCTCCGGCTCGCGAACCCACGCCACGTACCCTTGGTGGAACTGGTGCAGGCCCACGGTCACCGGGTCGTCCACCGGCCGCATGCCGTTGTAGTACTCCTCCGCAACCGCCCTGGCCTGTTCGAGGTTCACCGGGGTCGTCCCTCGCTGTCGATGATGATGCAGAACACGCCGGTCACCGTGGTGTAGGGCGGCTCCACCGCCATGTGCCCGCGCTGGGCGTCGATCCAGATCACCTCGCCGCCCGAGTTGACGGCGTTCCACGCGTGCGCGCCGCCACCCGGCCAGCGGACCAGGAGCACGGCCGCCGCGCCGTGCCCGGCGTCGAGCAGCCGCCGCGCCAGCATGGCGTAGGCGTGCCGCCCGTGGCCGGCGAACTGGAACCGCTGCCCGATCCACCGCTCGATCCGCGCCGTGCCACCCGCCTCGCCGCTGAGCAGCGGCCGGCCGATCCTGTCGTACTCGGGCTGTCTCGGTGCGGCGGCGGCGGGCTCGCCGTGCCAGGTGGACAGCACGGCCAGCGCGCAGTCGGCGGCGTTGGAGGCCCGGAACGGGTCGTCAGCCGGTCCTCCGCCGTTCACCAGCCGCACCCAGGTGCCGCGCGGGTCGGGAAAGCGGGTGCCGGGCGGCACGGCCAGCGCGAGGTCCTGCTCCACCAGCCGGTCCGGCCGCGCCAGCCCGCCCGGCACCCCGTACGGCCTGCAGTGCGCCAGCCTGGGCGGCCGGTGCGACAGGTCGAACCAGGTCCGCGTCCCGCCCGCCGGGATGGGCTCTCCGGCGGGCGGCCGCGCCGCCGTGCCGTCCCGGCGGGTGAAGCCGTCGTGCGTCGGCCCCGGCCTCCGTTCGGGGTGGCTCGCGGGAGGGGGCGGCGTCGCCTGTCCCGTGCCGCGCGCCTCAGGGCCGGGCGGCACGGGCGGGCGCGCCTCAGGCCCGGGCGGCACGTGCGGGCGCGACTCAGGGCGGGGCGGCATGTGCGGGCGTGCCTCGGCCCCTGGCGCCGGCTGAGGAGGCGTCTCGGAGCTGCCCTCCGGCATCGGCCCGGTCGGCGTGAACGCCTCGGGTCCACGGGGGACGGGTGGCGGCGGCCACATGGCCCCGCGATAGGCGGAGGGTGTCGCCGGAGCCGCCGTACCTTGGGGGGCCGTCGTCACGGGCGCGATCTCGCGGGGCGACGCCGCCACCGCGGGCGACGCCTCCCCTGGGAACGCCGCCGGCACACGCGGTGCCTCCCCCGGGAACGCCACCGGCGCAGGCGACGCCTCCGGGAACGCCCACGGCTTGGGGGGCGTCTCGCCTGGGAACGCCGCTGCCCCGGGCGGATTCCCTGTCTGTGGGCCCGCAAGGGAAGGTTGGCCGCCCTGGCCTGCCGCCGGCGCGGCGGGCGCCTGCCGCGGTGCCGCCGGCGGCGGAAACACCGGCGGCGAAGGCGGCGGCGAAGGCGGCGGCGAAGGCGGCACCGGCGCCGGTGCGTCTCGCGGCGACGGAGGGGACTCGTGGTCGCGAGGAGGGACCGTGGCGGCGGGGTTCTCCTCGGACGGCGAGGCCGTGGGGGGCGGAGTCGGAGGGGCGTCGGGTGGTTCGGGTTCGGCGGCGCGCTCGTAGTCACGCCAGCGCACGCCGTCGCCGACCATGGGGTTGTAGGCCCCCTCGGCAGGGACCCGTCGGACGCCGGGCTTGCGGTCGCGGATCACGTGCTCCCTCCTGTCCTGCTCGACGACCGATCGTAGGGCCGCCCGCGCGTGCCAGGAGGGAGAGTCGGGAACTTTCGCGTCACCGGCCACCGGCCGTACCAGCACAAACGTGAAGGAACCGCCGAGCCCGGCCGGCCGGTCAGGCGACCTGGACCGTTACGGTGTGCCAGCCGGTCGCCCCGTCCGGTGCTGTGGGCGTCCGCTCCTCTGGCTGGGTACGGCCGGCGGCGTCCGTGGCGCGTACCTCGATCGTGTGGCTGCCCGGAGTGGCGTCCCAGTCGAGCGCCCACTGCCGCCAGGTGTCCGGTCCCGGCACCTGGGCCAGCCTCGCCTGCCGCCAGGCGCCCCGGTCCACGCGGACCTCCACGGCGTCGATCCCGGTGTGCTGCGCCCAGGCGACCCCGGCGATCGTGACCGGCCCGGCCGCGAGCGAGGCGTCCGGCTTGGGCAGGTCGATCCGCGACTGCGTCTTGATCGGCCCCCTGGCCGCCCAGCCGCGCGGCGTCCAGTACGCCTCGTCCCGGTCGAACCGGGTCACCTTGACGTCCACCACCCACTTGGTCGCCGACACGTACCCGTACAGCCCCGGCACCACCTGCCGCACGGGGAAGCCGTGGTCCACGGGCAGCACCTCCCCGTTCATGGCCACGGCGAACAGCGCCGCACGCCCGTCCATCACCACGTCCACCGGGGTGCCGCAGGTGAAGCCGTCGTCGGAGGTGGACAGCAGCATGTCGGCGCCGGACTGGAGACCGGCGCCGCGCAGCACGTCGGCCATCCGGACGCCGAGCCAGCGGGCGTTGCCGGCGTACGGGCCGCCCACCTCGTTGGAGACGCAGGTCAGCGTGACGTCGGCCTCGGTGAGGGGCATCCTCAACAGCTCGGCGTAGGTGATCTCGACGGGTCGGTCCACCATGCCGTGGATGCGCAGCCGCCAGGCGCGGGGATCGACCTGGGGGACGACGAGCGCGGTGTCCACCCGGTAGAAGTCGCGATTTTTCGTGATGAAGGGGGTCAGGCCGTCGACGCCGAGGTCCACCCCTGCGGGCAGGGGCGCGGCCGGAGTCGCGGAAGCCGGCAGCGCCAGCCCGCTCCGGGCGGCGTCGACCGCCTGCCGTCCCGCCAGTATCCGGCCGAGCGCGGTGCCCGCCCCCGCGACCACCACCCCGCCCGCGACGCCGGTGAGCAGGCTCCGCCGGTCGAACGCGCGCAACTCCTCCCCCGCCCGCATCACCGCCGGCCGCTCCCCTCCGGCCGCGGCCCTCCCCGTCCCGGTCGAGCCGGTACCTGACGAGCCGTAAGCGGCTGTGCCTGTCCCGGCCGAGCCGTAACCGGCCGAGCCGTAACCGGCCGAGCCAGTCCCGGCCGAGCCGGTAGCGGGCGAGTGCCCGAATGCCGTCGCCTCCGCGAACTCGCCGGTTCGCGTGCCGGGGCCGCGCGCGCGCCGTACCAGCCATCGCAGCGCCCCCGCGCCGGCCGCCATGCCGACGGCGGTCGGCAGCACGTCGAGGAGGGCGGCACCGGGCCTGGTGAGGACGGCGGCCAGCCCGACGACCCCCAGCGCGGCCAACCCGGCGTACCCGTAGGCCGTCCGGCGCAGCGCCAGCACGCCGACCGCCGCCGCCAGGACGGCGAGCACCGCCAGCGTGCCCCCGACGAGCACTGTCTTGTCGTTCTCGCCGAAGGCTGAGATCGCGAACTCTTTCAGGGACGGCGGCGCCAGGTCGACGGCGGCGCCGCCCACCGCCACGACCGGGGACGCCTCGGGCCGGACCACCCCGGCGACGAGCTGGGCCACTCCGAGCGCCACGGCGCCGGCCACCGCGCCCGCGAGCGCGCCCGCCCAGGCGGGCACCACGTCATTGCTCTGCACGTTTCCGACGCTACGCCCGCCGCAGCGGTGTGGTTCTTACGCCCCGGTTACGGAGTCACGGGTCACGCGGACAGCAGGTCGCGGACGACGGGGGCCAGAGCGCGGAAGGCGCGGCCCCGGTGGCTGATCGCGTCCTTCTCCTCCGGCGACAGCTCCGCCGTGGTGCGGGTCTCCCCCTCGGGGACGAAGATCGGGTCGTATCCGAACCCGCCTGTCCCCCTGGGGGTGGTGACGAGGCTGCCCCGCAGGACGCCGTCGACCGCCCGCGCCTCCCCCGACGGCAGCGCCAGCGCGGCCACGCAGGCGAAGCCGGCGGTCAGCCGCTCGGCGGGCACGTCGGAGACCTGGGCCAGGAGCAGGTCGAGGTTGGCCCGGTCGTCGCCGTGACGGCCGGACCAGCGGGCGGAGAAGACTCCGGGCATGCCGCCCAGCACGTCGACGCAGAGGCCGGAGTCGTCGGCCACGGCGGGCAGCCCGGAGCTCTGGGCGACGGCGTGCGCCTTGATCAGGGCGTTCTCCTCGAAGGTGATCCCCGTCTCGGCGATCTCGCCGATGGACGGGAACTCCTCCAGCCCCACGATGTCGAACCCTGCGAGGATGCGGCGCAGTTCGGCGATCTTGCCCGCGTTGCGGGTGGCCAGCACGATCTTCATCGGCCCAGTGCCTCCTCCTGGATGAGCGTCAGCTCCTCGCAGCCGGCCACGGCCAGGTCGAGCAGCCGGTCGAGCGTGCCCCGGTCGAACGGCGCGCCCTCGGCGGTGCCCTGCACCTCGACGAAGCTGCCGGTGCCGGTCATGACGACGTTCATGTCGGTCTCGGCGACGACGTCCTCGCTGTAGCACAGGTCGAGCATCGGCACCGAGCCGACGACGCCCACCGAGACGGCCGACACCGAGCTGACGAGCGGGTCGCCGGGACACATCTTGCGCGCGCGCATCCAGGCGACCGCGTCGGCGAGCGCCACGTACGCGCCGGTGATGGCGGCGGTCCTGGTGCCGCCGTCGGCCTGCAGGACGTCGCAGTCGAGCAGCACGGAGTTCTCGCCGAGCGCCTTGTAGTCGACGCAGGCCCGCAGGGAGCGGCCGATCAGCCGGGAGATCTCGTGGGTGCGACCGCCGATCTTGCCCCGGACCGACTCGCGGTCGTTGCGGGTGTTGGTGGCGCGCGGCAGCATCGCGTACTCGGCGGTCACCCAGCCCTGGCCGCTGCCCCGCCGCCAGCGCGGCACGCTGTCCTGGACGGAGGCCGCGCACAGCACCTTGGTGCCGCCGAACTCCACGAGCACCGAGCCTTCCGCGTGGGCCAGCCACCCCCGCGTGATCGTGATCGGGCGGAGTTGGTCAGGCGTGCGGCCATCCTGTCGAGACATGCAGATCACCCTATCTCCGTGCCGTGACGCTCTTGACCGAATGTGTCCGACACATGGATCCTTACGCAATGACAACGGGGGTGTTGCGGAGCCCTGACTTCCTCCGCTTCCTGAGCTCGCATGTGGCCAACGAGATCGGGACGAACATCTCGCGCGTGGCGCTCCCGCTGGTCGCCGTGCTGACCCTGAACGTGGGGGCGTTCGAGGTGGGTCTGCTGTCGGCGCTGCAGAGCGCGGCGTTCCTGGCGGTCGGCCTGCCGGCCGGGGTGTGGGTCGACCGGATGCGCAGACGGCGCGTGATGGTGACCGCCGACCTGGTCAGGTGCGCGCTGCTGGCGAGCGTCCCGATCGCGCACGCCCTGGGGCTGCTGTCGATGGGCATGCTGCTCGTGGTGGCGCTGCTGGCGGGGGTGGCGCAGGTCTTCAACGACGTGGCCGACCAGACCTACCTGCCGGAGCTCGTCGGCAAGGAGCATCTCGGCAGCGGCAACTCCAAGCTGGAGGTGGTGCGCTCGGGCGGCGCGCTGGCCGGGCCGGGCGTCGGCGGCGCGCTGGCGCAGCTTGTCGGAGCGCCGCTGACCGTGCTGGCCACGGCCTTGGCCTCGCTCGTCTCGGCCGTGGCGCTCCGCTCGATCAGGACCCTCGACCGGCCGCCCGCGCCCGCGCGGGGCGGCGCCGGGATGGGGCGCGACATCCGTGCGGGCGTGGCGTTCGTCCTGCGCGACGGGGTGCTGCGACCGATCATGATCACCACCATGGGCACCAATCTCTGCCTCAGTGCCGTGATCAGCTTATCGGTGCTGTTCCTGGCGGACGTGGTGCTCCTGCCGGCCGGGCTGATCGGGGTGCTGCTCATGTCGGGCGCGGTCGGCGGGCTGCTCGGCGGCCTGACCGGCGCCCGGCTGTTCGGCAGGTACGGCACCGCACGGGTGACCTGGCTGTCCCTGGCCGTGACGTCGCCCTTCGGCCTGCTGCTGCCGATGACGCAGGCCGGCTGGCGGGTCTCGTTCTTCGTCGTCGCCTCGATCGTGCTGTCGTGGGGCGCGGTCCTCTACAACGTGGGGCAGGTCACCTACCGGCAGACGGTCGCGCCGGAGGGCATGCTGGGCCGGGTCAACGCCACGGTCAGGTTCGTGGTGTGGAGCACGATGCCGCTCGGCGCGCTGCTCGGCGGGATCGTGGCGCAGCAGATCGGCGTGCGGCAGGCGCTGTGGGTGTTCATGGGCGGCCGGCTGCTGTCGTTCCTGCCGTTGCTGTTCTCGCCGCTGGTGCGGCTGCGCGACTTCACGCAGGTGCGGACCCGTCCCTGACGGGCGGGTCAGGCCAGCTCGTAGACGGCGCCGCTGCGGGCCAGCTCGATCGGCCCGCCGTAGCCGCCGTGGGCGGCGTCGTCCAGGATGCGAGCCTGGTCGTGCCAGGGCACGAGGTGGGTGAGCACCAGCCTGCCGACGCGGGCCTTGGCGGCGTGCTCGGCGGCCTGGCGGCCCGACAGGTGCAGGTCGGCGGGCAGGTCGGGCCCATCGACGAACGACGCCTCGCACAGCAGCAGGTCGGCGTCCTCGGCCAGGCGCACCAGCTCCGCCGTCTCCCCGGTGTCGCCGGAGTAGGCGACGCTGCGCCCGCCGTGCGAGACGCGGAAGCCGTAGGCCTCGACCGGGTGGTTGACCAGCCCGGCCGTCACCGTGAACGGGCCGACCTCGAACGTGCCGGGCCGCAACTGCTCGAAGGCGAAGGCGGTCTCCATGCCCGGCTCGTCGGGCATGCCGTAGGCGGCGGCCAGCCGGTGCGGCGCGTCGCCGGGCGCGTGGACGGGCACCCGTGGGTAGGGCGCGTCGGGCCCGTACGTGCGTGCCACGTGGTAGGCGCACATGTCGAGGCAGTGGTCGGCGTGCAGGTGGGACAGGCAGATGGCGTCGACGTCGTAGAGTCCGATGTGCCGTTGGAGGGCGCCCAGCGCGCCGGCGCCGAAGTCGAGCAGCAGCCGGAAGCCGTCCGCTTCCAGCAGGTAGCAGGACGCGGGGCTGTCAGGGCCCGGGAAGCTACCCGAGCAGCCGATGATGGTCACCTTCATGTGGGCCTCCGTTAGAGGTAGTACCCCCCACTGGTGTGACATCGACCGCGTCGATCTCCGGGCCCAGGAAACGCCGTCCGAGCTGGGCGAACAACGTGGAGTCGCCGGTGGCGCGGAAGCGGTGCCGGGGGGTGGCGTCGCTGCCGGCCGCCAAGTCACGGTCGTGCAGGATCCGATAGACGTCCTTGGCCGTCTCTTCGGCGCTGGAGACCAGCGTGACCCCGTCACCGGCGACGTAGGAGATGGCGCCGGTGAGCAGCGGGTAGTGGGTGCAGCCGAGGATGAGCGTGTCGCATCCGGCCTCCCTGATGGGTCTCAGGTAGTCGCGGACCACGCCGATGAGCTCGTCGCTCATCGTCTCGCCGCGTTCGACGTATTCGACCAGCAGGGGGGCGGCCACGCTGGTGAGCTGAACGTCGGGGGCGGCGGTGAAGGCGTCGTGGTAGGCCATCGACTGGATCGTGGCCCTGGTGGCGATCACTCCGACCCTGCCGGTGCGGGTGGCGCGCACCGCGCGCCGGGTGGCCGGCTGGATCACCTCGACCACGGGCACGTCGTACCGTTCGCGGGCGTCGCGCAGCACGGCGGCGCTGGCGCTGTTGCACGCGATCACGAGCATCTTGACGTCCTGCTCGACGAGGTGGTCCATGACCCGCAGCGCGTACGCGCGCAGCTCGGCGATGCTCTTGGGCCCGTACGGCTGGTTGGCCGTGTCGGCCACGTAGGTGATGGACTCGTGGGGCAGTTGGTCGATGATCGCCCGGGCGACCGTCAGGCCGCCCACTCCGCTGTCGAAGATCCCGATGCTCGCTTCCGGCACCCTTCAGAGGGTAGGCGACCTGCGGGATCCGCACTGCGTAAGAATCCTCACAGTGCGCAGGCGTGTCCCTGGGGCTATCCGCGTCCCACCCGCGCCAGCTGGCGTGACTGGGCGACGAGCCGGCCGCGCGAGTCGCGCACCTCGACCTCCTCGTCGAACCAGCCGTCGTGCACCAGCCGCCCGCTGCCGATGAGCGTGAGCAGGCCGGGGGCGGGCAGGGCACGCAGGTGCCAGGTCAGGTCCACGGTGGGCGCCCAGCCGCGCGCCCCGGCGGAGAACACGACGGGCGGCAGGGCGTCGACGGCGAGCGCCAGCACGTACGGGTCGGGGTCCTGCGGCTCGCTCATCCGGAAGTAGGCGCGCGACTCGGGCCGGCCGGTGGGCTCGCCGTTCAGCCAGCCGATCGTGGGCGGGTCGAACAGGAGCTCCATCTGGGCGTTGAGCGTCATGCCGGACTCGGGCCTGGGGTCGGGCAGCTTCACGCACTGCTCGGGCGGTGGCATGAGGTGCGCCTGCCCGTCGGCGTAGGCGGGCGGCTCGTCGCCGAGGGTGGCCGCGGTGACCAGGCACTCCATCTGCGCCGCGTCGTTCTGCACCAGCCTGGCGCGCAGGAACGCCACGGTGCGGCCGGTCTTGACCCGCTCGACCTCCACCCGGGCCGGGCCGGCGACGGGCGCCCGGAGGAACTGCGCGGTCGTGCTGACGGGGTGCTCGAACGGTGCGGCGTCGACGGCGGCCCGCAGGACCACGGCCATCAGGTAGCCGCCGTTGAGCGGGCCGCCGATCGCGTAGCCGGGGTCGAGGCACACGTCGTAGGTGGTCTCGTCGACCCGGATCGCCTGCGTGGCCTCGTCGAACTTGGTCATCCGCGCCGCCCCAACTCCCGAACGTTGTTCTAGTACGGCCCCAACCCTACGACATGGCGGTCACCGGCATGCATCCGGACTTCAGTGCATTGCAAGCGCCCGTCTAGCAACATCAGCTACCTTCTCTGTGGTCATAAGTCCACATTGTGAGTTGAGTGATGTCTGCGAATAATCCCCCTCATGGCCAGGATCCTGACCGGACCACGGCGTATCGCTGGGGCCAGGAGCAGGAGCCGGGTCACCCGGCGCCGCCGCCCCACGGCCAGCCGTACCCCCCGCAGCAGCCGTACCAGAGCCAGGGTTACGGGCAGCCCGGGTATGAGCAGCAGGGCTACGGACAGCAGCCCGACTACGGACAGCAGGGCTACGGCCAGCAGGGCTACGGACAGCAGCCCGACTACGGACAGCAGGGCTACGGCCAGCAGGGCTACGGGCAGCAGGCCGGTTACGAGCAGCAGGGCTATGGCCAGCAGGCGTTCGGCCAGCAGCAGCCCGGCTATGGCCAGCAGCAGCCCGGTTACGGCCAGCAGGGCCAGGGCTACGGGCAGCAGGCCGACTACGGGCAGCAGAGCTTCGGGCAGCAGGGCTACGGGCAGCAGGGCTACGGGCAGGCCGGCCCCACCCAGCAGCCCGGTTACGGCCAGCAGGACCCCTACGGCCAGGCAGGATGGCAGCAGGGTCCCGACATGCTGGGCGGCCCCGGCGGGCAGCCGGCCCAGAAGAGCCGCAAGGGCTGGATCATCGCGCTGGCGTCCGCGCTGGCCGTGGTGCTGCTCGGCGGCGGGGCGGTCTGGGCGGTGGGCGCGTTCGGCGGCGGCGGCACCCAGCCGCACGACGTGCTGCCCGGCAACGCGATCGCCTACTTCCGGCTCGACCTGGACCCGGCCGCCAACCAGAAGGTGGCGCTGTTCCAGCTCGCCCGCAAGTTCACCGCGACCAAGGACTCCTTCAGCGGCGAGGACCCGCGCGAGGCGCTGTTCAAGGCCATGAAGAAGGACGGCGGCGACGACCTGGCCAAGGTCGACTTCGCCAAGGACGTGGACCCGTGGCTCGGCAGCCGGATCGGCGTGGCCATCCTGCCCCCCGAGGGCGGCAAGGAGCCCGGCTTCGCGGTGGCCGTCCAGGTCAAGGACGAGGAGCAGGCCAAGGCCGGCATCGCCAAGCTGATGGGCGACGACAAGTAC
The DNA here is from genome assembly GCF_043204415.1 of Nonomuraea sp. NPDC047897. NCBI lineage: Bacteria > Bacillati > Actinomycetota > Actinomycetes > Streptosporangiales > Streptosporangiaceae > Nonomuraea > Nonomuraea sp. NPDC047897. Next base: position 86,451 of record NZ_JBIDCC010000016.1, read on the forward strand.
GGCATCGCCTTCCGCGACGACTACGCCCTGCTCACCGAGGAGCAGGCGCAGGCCGACAAGCACGCCGCGGGCGAGGCCACGCTGGCCGGCAACGCCGACTTCAGCGACGACCTGAGCGCCGTGGGCGAGCAGGGCGTGCTGTCCTACTGGGCGCACCTCGGCGAGATCGTGAAGGTCGCCGGCGACGCCATCCCGGCCGAGCAGGCCGCCGCCGTGGAGCAGGTCAAGAACGCCCGCTTCGCCGGAGCGCTGCGCTTCGACAGCGAGTACGTCGAGCTGGCCGGCGTGGTGCGAGGGGCCGAGAACCCGATCGAGGGCGACACGGCGGCCGCCGACCTGACCAAGCTCCCCGCCACCACCGCGGGCGCGCTGTCGTTCTCCGGCCTCGACCAGACCGTCACCAAGAAGTGGGCCGACATCGAGAAGTCGCTCGGCTCGGGCGCCGCCGCGGACTTCAAGCGGGCCATCGACCAGGCCAGGCAGCAGTACGGGCTGGAACTGCCCGGCGACCTGGCCACCATGCTCGGCAAGAACCTGACGGTGGCCGTCGACAGCGAGGGCCTCGACACCCAGCAGGTCAAGGGCGGTGTGCGCATCGTGACCGACCCGGCCAAGGCGCAGGCCGTGCTCGACAAGGTGCAGCGCGCGATGACGGCCAACGGCGCGGCCGCGCCGCAGATCGCCAAGGTCGCGGGCGACGACACGTTCACGATCGCCACCACCCAGGACTACGCGCAGAAGCTGTCGGAGGAGGGCACGCTCGGCGACAGCGAGACCTTCCAGAAGGCGGTCGCCGACGGAGCGGACGCGAACTTCGCCCTGTTCGTGGACCTGGACAAGGTGGAGAAGCTCTACCTGGCCAACCTGCAGGGCGAGGAGAAGGCCAACGCGCAGGTGCTGCGCGCCGTGGGGCTCAGCGGCAAGCAGAGCGCCGAGGAGGCCACGTTCTCGCTGCGGGTGCTGTTCAACTGACCCGGGCACGACGACGGGGGGGCGGGGGGGGGCCCGCCCCCCCCCCCCCCGCCCCCCCCCCCGGCGGGGGCGCCCCCCCCCGGGCCGGGCGAAGCCCCCAGCGGGCCCAGCCCGGGCGCCCCGGCCCCCCCCCGGGGGGCCGC
>NZ_JBIDCC010000016.1:87575-162808 GCF_043204415.1 Nonomuraea sp. NPDC047897
GGGGGGGGGCCCCCGCGCCACGCGGGCCGCGGTGGCGCCCCGGGGCGGGGGGGGGCGGGGCCCCCCCCCCCCCGCCCCCCCGGGGGGGGGGGGGCCCCCCCCCCCCCCCCCGTCCGCGTCCTTCCCCTCCTGGCGGGGCCGCCCCCGCCGGGCCGGGACTACGCCCAGAGCTGCCCTTCCAGGCGCTCCTCGGCCTCCTCCAGGGAGCCCTCGTAGGCGCCGGTCGACAGGTACTTCCAGCCGCCGTCGGCCACCACGAACGCCACGTCGGCCCGCTCTCCCGCCTGGACCGCCTTGCGGGCCACGCCCAGGGCGGCGTGCAGGGCGGCGCCGGTGGACACCCCGGCGAAGATGCCCTCGGCCGCCAGCAACTCGCGGGTGCGGCGCAGGGCGTCGGCGGAGCCGACCGAGAAGCGCGTGGTCAGCACCGACTCGTCGTACAGCTCGGGGATGAAGCCCTCGTCCACGTTGCGCAGGCCGTACACCAGTTCGCCGTAACGCGGCTCGGCCGCCACGATCTGCACGCCCGGAACCTGCTCGCGCAGGAACCTGCCGACCCCCATCAGCGTGCCCGTCGTGCCGAGCCCGGCGACGAAGTGGGTGATGGTGGGCAGGTCCTCGAGGATCTCCGGCCCCGTCGACTCGTAGTGGGAACGCCAGTTGGCCGGATTGCCGTACTGGTAGAGCATCACCCACGACGGGTTGCGCTCGGCCAGCTCCTTGGCCCTGCGGACCGCCTCGTTGGAGCCGCCGGCCGCCGGGGAGGAGATGATCTCCGCGCCCCACATGCGCAGGAGCTGGCGGCGCTCCTCGGAGGTGTTCTCGGGCATCACGCAGATCAACTTGTAGCCCTTGAGCCTGGCCGACATGGCCAGCGAGATGCCGGTGTTGCCGCTGGTGGGCTCCAGGATCGTGCACCCCGGCGTGAGCAGGCCGTCCTTCTCCGCCTGCTGGATCATCCACAGCGCCGGCCGGTCCTTGATCGACCCGGTCGGGTTGCGGTCCTCCAGCTTGGCCCAGACCCGCACGTCGGGTGACGGCGACAGGCGGGGCAGGCCGACGAGCGGGGTGCGGCCGACCGAGTCGATCAGCGAGTCGAAACGCATGTCACCCGCCGGCGACAGCCGGGAGGACGGTCACCGTGTCGCCGTCGGACACGGGCGTCCCCAATCCGCCGAGGAAGCGCACGTCCTCGTCGTTGAGGTAGACGTTGACGAAGCGGCGCAGGGCGCCCTGGTCGACGAGGCGCTCTTTGATGCCGGGGTGGGCCGACTCAAGGTTGCTGATCAGCTCGTCGAGGGTGGCGCCCTCGGCGGTGACGGCCTTGGCGCCGCCGGTGTAGTTGCGCAGGATGGTCGGAATGCGAACCTCGATGGCCATCGCGGTGGGTCTCCTCAGATCTGGTCGTCGTCCCATCGGCGGCAACACCGATGGCTGGCTGCGGAATTCCAGCTCAGCGACAGTCGTAGACGACGACGGCCGGGGTGTGCGCGAAGAGGAAGCTCTGCACAGGCCGGACCATCATGGAACAAACCTTACCTCTTCCTCGGTGACGACTCCGTCGAGGATCCGGTAGGAGCGGAACTCCACCTCCACCTCGTCGCGCGTGGAGACGAGGACGTAGTGGGCGTTCGGCTCGGAGGCGTAGGAGATGTCGGTGCGCGACGGGTATGCCTCGGTGGCGGTGTGCGAGTGGTAGATCACCACGGGCTCCTCGTCACGGTCGTCCATCTCACGCCAGACGCGGAACTGCTCCATCGAGTCGAAGCGGTAGAAGGTGGGCGAGCGCTCGGCGTTGGCCATCGGGATGAACCGTTCGGGCACCCCGTCGCGTCCCGCGATCACGCCGCACGCCTCGTCGGGATGGTCGGCCCGGGCATGGGCGACGATCTTGTCCGCGAGTTCCTGGGAGATCTGGAGCATGGCCCGGAAGCTACCAGAGTGCCCGGACCAGGGTGTCCTGGAGGTAGGTCAGCCAGTCGTAGATGACGTAGGTCGGGTAGCGGGGGTCGTCCTCCGGCATGGCGGCGATCTCCTCGTGGATCTCCTCGGTCACCTCCAGCTTGGTGCCGAGCGCCAGCCGTATGTCGTTGAGCGCCCGCATCCAGGCCTGCGCCTGCTCCGTCGTCAGCTCGGTGCGCCCGGCGGCGGCCGTGTCGAGCATCGTGCGCGCGTCGGCCCGTTTGCCGTCGCGCAGCGTCGCCTCGGTGTAGCGGCGGAACTCGGACGCGTCCTGCGCGTCCTCGTAGGCCGAGGGGAACAACCGCGCCAGCACCGGGTCCGACGGAGCCCTGCCGTCGCCGATGCCCAGCGCGCGCTCCAGCGGGTCGTCGCCGGTCTCGCCCGGCTCCACCAGGCCGAGCAGCTCCGAGACGAGCGAGCGGAGGATCGCCACCTCCGCCGCCTCGAAGCGCGCGACGACGACGCCGTCACCCTTCGCCGAGAATCCCGAACTCACCCGCGCCGCCTCACTTGACCGAATCGGGCTGGAGCGTCGCCCACAGCCCGTAGGAGTGGAGGATCTGCACGTCGCGTTCCATCTCCTCGCGGGTGCCGCTGGACACGACGGCCTTGCCCTTGTGGTGGACGTCCATCATGAGCTTCTCCGCCTTCTCCCGCGTGTAGCCGAAGACGGTCTGGAACACGTACGTCACGTAGGACATGAGGTTGACCGGGTCGTTCCAGACGATCGTCACCCAAGGCAGATCGGGCCGGACGTCCGTAGACGGACGCTCGACGGCGATTGGAGCGGTGCTACCCACATCCCCCATCCTGCCCTACCTCCGCCGTAGTCTTCGAGTCGTGACAATGCCCATGAGCACTGCGTTGCTGACAGATCACTATGAGCTGACGATGTTGCAGGCGGCCCTGCGCAGCGGTGCCGCTCACAGACGCGCCGTTTTCGAGGTGTTCGCCCGTCACCTGCCGGGCGGCAGGCGTTACGGGGTCGTCGCCGGGACGGGGCGTGTCCTTGACGAGCTCGAACACTTCCGTTTTGGTGACGAGGAACTGACCTACCTGCGCGAGCACCGGGTCGTGGACGAGTCCACCCTCACCTTTCTCGCAGACTACCGATTTTCCGGAAATATCTGCGGATATGCGGAGGGCGAGGTCTACTTCCCCGCGTCCCCGATCATGGTGGTGGAGGGCACCTTCGCCGAGGCCGTGCTGCTGGAGACGCTCGTCCTGTCGATTCTCAACCACGACTGCGCCATCGCCTCGGCCGCCTCGCGCATGCGCAACGCGGCCGGCGGCCGTCCCCTCATCGAGATGGGCTCGCGCCGCACCCACGAGCGGGCCGCCGTGGCGGCCGCCCGCGCCGCCTACATCGCGGGTTTCGCCTCCACGTCCAACCTGATGGCCGGACGCGCGTACGGCGTCCCCACGGCGGGCACCGCCGCCCACGCCTTCACGCTGCTGCACGACTCCGAACGGACCGCGTTCGAGGCCCAGATCGCCTCGCTCGGCCCCGAGACGACACTGCTCGTAGACACCTACGACGTGCCCGAGGCGGTCCGCACGGCGGTCGAGCTGGCGGGCAACAAGCTCGGCGCGGTCCGCATCGACTCCGGCGACCTGGCGGCCGCCGCGCAGGACGTGCGTGAGCAGCTCGACGCCCTCGGCGCCTTCGACACCCGCATCGTGGTCACCTCCGACCTCGACGAGTACGCCATCGCCGCGCTCGCCGCCGCGCCGGTCGACGGCTACGGCGTCGGCACCTCCCTGGTGACCGGGTCCGGCGTGCCGACCGCCGCGCTGGTCTACAAGCTGGTGGCCCGCGAGACCGCTTCCGGAGACCTGGAGCCCGTCGCCAAGCGCTCCGTCGGCAAGCCGTCGCGCGGCGGCCGCAAGGACGCCTACCGCCTGCTCGACGAGCACGGCCGGGCCGAGACGGAGCTGATCACCACCTCCGGCGCGGCGCCGGAGGGCGGCGTCCCGCTGCTGCGCGAACTGGTGCGCGACGGAGAGATCACCGGCCGCGAGCCGCTCACCGACGCCCGCGACCGGCACGCCCGCGCCGTCGCGCTGCTCCCCCAGGAGGCGCTGCACCTGGGAAGGGGGTACGCGGCCATCCCGACGGAGTTCGCCTGACGTATCGTGATCCCATGGGCAGTGCGCTGATCATCGTCGACGTGCAGAACGACTTCTGCGAGGGCGGCAGCCTGGCCGTCGCGGGCGGCTCGGAAGTCGCGGCCGCGATCAGCCGCCACGTGGCCGCCCACGGCTACGACCACGTCGTGGCCACCCGCGACTACCACGTCGACCCGGGTGACCACTTCTCCGACCAGCCTGACTACGCGCGGAGCTGGCCGGCCCACTGCGTCGCCGGCACGCCGGGAGCCGACTTCCATCCGGCGCTCGACGTCGCCGCGGTCGAGGAGATCTTCAGCAAGGGCGCCCACGAGGCCGCCTACAGCGGGTTCGAGGGCACCTCGGGCGACGGCGTCTCCCTGGCCGCCTGGCTGCACGAGCGGCGGGTGCACGAGGTGGACGTGGTGGGCATCGCCACCGACTACTGCGTCCGGGCCACGGCGCTCGACGCCGTCAAGAACGGGCTGGCCGTCCGAGTGCTGCTCGACCTGACGGCGGGCGTGGCCCGCCACACGACCAACGCGGCGGTCGCCGAGCTCGACGCCGTCGGCGCCACCCTGCGCGGCGCCCCCACGGTCGGCTGACGCCCCGCCGCCCGTCAGCCCTCGTCGGCGGGCAGCACCGTGAAGGTGTCACCCCAGAGCGGCTTCATGGTCCGGAAGTGACGCTGGTCGAGCGTGAGCACCCGCGTCGTGCGATGCCGCGCCGCGACCAGCGCCACCGACGCATCGGTGAGCCCGATCTTCATGCCCGCGTACGTCTCGATGAGGTCCGCCGCCTCGCCCACGTCCTGGTGCGCGACAGGAATCAGGTTGTAGGCCCCGTCTCCCACCTGCTGCAGGAACGTCAGCTCGGCTCGCAGCCCGATCCGGGTGAGGAGCATGTAGTCCAGCTCCGCCAGGACGAACGGTGAGAGGAGTATCGGGCCGGTCTCCTTGGCCAACACCCGCTTGGCGGCGTCGTGCTCGGCGGCGGCCCTGTCGATCGCGGCGAGCGCGCCGCTGGTGTCGAGGACGAGTATCAGTCGCGCGCCTCGCGGCCGAAGCCCTCTTCGAGGATCTCGTCGGCACGACCGGCCAGGTGTGGATCGCCGCTGTCGAACAGCGGGAGCGTCGGGCGGGGGCGTTCGCCGATGAGCTCCTGGCTCACCACGCGCGTGATCGCCTCGCGCATGTAGTCGTCCTCGGTCATCCCGTGCCACCGCGCCGCCTCGGCGACCCGGTGCTTGATGTCCTCGGGCAGGTACAGGCTCACTTCAGGCACCTTTCCACGGTAACGCGGCGTCCCCGGGACGCCGCGTATCACTGTTGGTGAACGCCATGCAACACTCTGTCCATGTGATCGTCAACGGGCCTCCCGGCACTCCGAGGCAGAAGTAACACGGAGAGTCACAACTCTCCACCTGTATGCGAGGTCTTCTCATGCTTACCGTCTGCCTCGGCCTGGCCTGGCTGTCGCTCGGGCCGTTCGCGCTCTGGCTTCTCGTACGCGGCCGGGTCGCGGCGCGTACGGGCGCGGTCGTGGTGCTGGCCTTGCTGGAGGCGGCGACGGTGGTGTTGCCCGCGGAGCGGGAGCCGGGGGAGGTCGCGGCTCGGGAGAGCGCGCCCGGGCCGGAGGCGGCGTGTGTGGAGCGCGACCCGTCACCGGAGAGGGCGACGCTGAGCGAGCGCGGCGCGGCCCTGACACTGTCCTGGCAGGCCGTGCCCGGCGAGTGCCCGACGGCCGAGGTGGTGGTGCGTCACGACGGCAGGAGGCTGCGCGTCTGGCTGCATGAGAGCCCGGCGGACGCCGCGCGCGGGGGGACGCGGGTGCTGCCCGTGCGCGTGGACGGGGACGAGGCGTCGCTCCGGCTCCCTCTCGGCTCGCGGCCCGGTCGCGGCGGCTACGTCGCGGTGGACGGGCGCACCGGTCACCGCATCCCCGGCCCGCAGCCTGCGGGGCCGGGCCGGGACGCCGCCCCGCGGACCTGAAGGCGGTCAGGCGGTCAGGGCGTGGCGGACCGCGTCGTCGAAGTCGTCGTACACGTCGAACGCGTTGCGCAGCCCCGTGATGGACAGCACCCGGGACACCACCCCCTGCACACCGCCCAGCAGCAGCCGGGTGCCCCGCTTCTCGCACCGCTGGAGCACCGTGACCAGCTCGCTCATGCCCACGGAGTCGCAGAAGGCCACCTCGCGCAGATCCATGATCATGAACGGTGTGGCGGGCTCCTGCCAGACACGGCGCAGGTGCTCACGCAGGAGCGGCACCGCGTCGACGTCGAGCTCGCCCTCCAGCCGCATGATCAAGCAGTGCTGGAAGACTCCGGAGGTCACGACGAGCGCCGACTTGCCGGTGGCCCCGTAGGACATGGGTGCAGCCCCTCCGCGAAGCGAGATCCAGCCAAGGGCATTATCGCCGGTTCGGCCACCGGTTGACGAAAGGTCACAGGCTTGTGACCAGATGCGCGCCCGACCGCGACGTCAACGCCGCTGGGTGGCCCAGTGGCGGATCTTGTCGATGCGTTCCTGGATCTGCTCGGCGGTGGCCTGCGCGATCGGAGGTCCGCCGCAGGCCCGGCGCAGCTCCGAGTGGATGACACCGTGCGGCTGCCCGGTGCGGTGGTTCCAGGCGCCGACGAGGCCGTTGAGCTCGCGCCGCAGCTCGGCGATCCGCTCGTGCGGGGCCAGCCGCTCACCGGCGGGCTCCTCGACCTTCTTGCGCCGGGCCGCCTGCTGGTCGGACTGCCGCTTGCGCAGCAGGGTGGCGACCTGATCGGGTTCCAGCAGGCCGGGCAGGCCGAGGAAGTCCTCCTCTTCGGCCGACCCCACCTCGGCGCCGGTGCCGAACTCGCCGCCGTCGAACAGCACCCGGTCGAAGGTGGCCGTCGTCTCCATCGTCTCGAACGGCAGCTCGTCACCGACGACGTCGGGGTTGTCCTGCTTGCGGTTGGCCTGCTCCAGGAGGCTGTCGTCGAGCCCGTCCTCGGGCGGCCTGCGGTTGAGCACGTGGTCGCGCTCCACCTCCATCTCGTTGGCCAGGCCCATCAGGGTCGGCACCGAGGGGAGGAAGACCGAGGCCGTCTCGCCGCGCTTGCGCGCCCGCACGAACCGGCCCACGGCCTGGGCGAAGAACAGCGGCGTGGAGGTCGAGGTGGCGTAGACGCCCACGCACAGCCGCGGGATGTCGACGCCCTCCGACACCATGCGGACCGCGACCAGCCAGCGGTCCTGCGAGGCGGCGAACGCCTTGATCTTCTTCGACGCGCCCGGATCGTCGGACAGCACGACCGTGGCGCCCTCGCCGGTGATGTTGCGCAGGTGGCGGGCGTAGGCGCGGGCCGCCTCGTGGTCGGTCGCGATGACCAGGCCGCCGGCGTCGGGCACGCCGCGCCGCACCTCGGCCAGCCGGCGGTCGGCGGCCTGCATGACCTGGCGGATCCAGTCGCCCTTCGGGTCGAGCGCGGCGCGCCAGGCCTGGGAGAGCTGGTCCTTGGTGAGCGGGGTGCCGAGCGTGGCGGCGATCTCGTCGCCGGCGCGGGTGCGCCACTTCATCTCGCCGGAGTAGGCGAGGAAGATCACCGGACGGACCACGCCGTCGTCGAGCGCCGGCCCGTAGCCGTAGGAGTAGTCGGCGACGCTGCGCTTGAGGCCCTCGGCGTCCTCCTGGTAGCCGACGAACGGGATCGGGTTGTCGTCGGACCGGAACGGCGTGCCGGTGAGCTGAAGCCTGCGGGTGGCCGGCTCGAACGCCTCGCGGATGCCGTCGCCCCACGACTTGGCGTCGCCCGCGTGGTGGATCTCGTCGAAGATGACCAGGGTCTTGCGCGCCTCGGTGCGAGCCCGGTGCAGAGCCGGATGCATGGCGACCTGGGCGTAGGTGACCGCGACACCGGTGTAGTCGCGCGAGGTGGCGCCCTGGCTGTTGCGGAACTCGGGGTCGATGCCGATGCCGACCCGCGCGGCGGCGTCGGCCCACTGGCGCTTGAGGTGCTCCGTCGGGGTGACGATGGTGATCGCCCGGATCACCCCTCGGGCGAGCAGGTCGCTGGCGATGCGCAGGGCGTAGGTCGTCTTGCCCGCGCCCGGGGTCGCCACGGTGAGGAAGTCACGGGGCTCGCGCCTGGAATAGAGGTCGAACGCCTCCTGCTGCCACGCCCGCAGCTTGGGGGCGGTGCCCCAGGCGGCGCGGTCGGGATAGGAGGGCGACAGGTGGGATGCGGCGAACGTGCTCACCGCATCACCTCTGGGGTTCGTGTGCTTCGCTCTCTCACAGTGACCCTAGGGTAATCGGGGGCACCGACAAGACGTGCCGTGCAACGGCGATCCTGGCCAAGGTCATCCTTGCGTGCTATGGGCGGCTGGTGGCTTATCGCACGCTCGACAGCAGGGTGTCCAGCGCCTGTCTGCGTGCGGGTTCGTCCGGCTGGAGCAGGCCGACGACGAGCACGGCGCCGCCGTCGCGGGTGAGCAGGATCACTCGGAGGTAGGCGGGCCGGTTGACCACATCCTGGTATTCGGCGCGCAGGGCGCGGGAGTGGCCGCCGGGCACCTGCCGGTCGGCCACGACGGTGACGCGGTCGCCCTTGAGCAGCAGCCGCGAGTACAGCTCGGCCGCCTCCACCATGGACTCGCGCGTGGCGCCGCCGAACGGCCTGGCCATGACCAGCCCGCCCGCGCCGTCGGTGGCCGCCGTGGTGAACCCCGTGACCGGCGGCACCCGCTCGGCCCGCCATCCGGCGGGCAGCGGGATCGTCACCCTGGCCCGCGGGTCGTGCAGCCGCCCCGCCTGCGCGGGCGCCGCGGTGAGCCGCTGGACGGCCACGACGAGAGAGGCCACCGCGGCCACGGCCAGGACGACGGCCAGCAGGGCCCCGGCGACGCGCCGCGGGCCGCGCCCCCGAGCCTTCCTGGACAGGCCGGGGTCGGCGGGCGCGCCGTACAGGCGGGCGGAGGGCGGCAACGACTGCCAGGGCACCCTCGGCCCGCCGTCCTGGTCGAGCCCACGGCCGGAACCCCGGTCGAGGCCGCGGCCGAAGCCGCCGCGCAGGTCGTGGCCGGCGTCACGACTCCAGCGGTCACCGTCATGCCCGCGTTCGTGCCCGCTGTCCTGTCCGCGGTCGGAGGCGCGGTCGTGCAGGTCGAGGCCGTCGCCGGCGTCCCGGCCGAAGAGGCGGTCGTAGGCACGGCCGATGGTCCGGTCGAAGGCGCGGTCGAAGGTGCGGTCGGCGCCGCGCCGGGGCCGGGGGCTCCATGGTTCCTCCTCCGCCTCGTCGTCGTCCCACGCGCCTTCGGGGTCTCCCTGCCAGGAGCTGGGCCATCGGGCGTCGAGCTCGTCGTCCCCGCCCGATGCGGGCCAGGCCGTACCGGGGTGGCCGGGCGCGCCGGCGCCTGCGCTCGCGGCCGCCGCGTCGCCGCCTCCCGGCTGCTGGCCGGAACCGGTCCGCCCCGGCTGTGCGCCGCCGCCGTCGCCGGGCTCCTCGTCGCGGACGTTCCCGCCGGGGTCGGGCGGGGCGGCGGGGCGGGTGGGGCCGTAGGGCTGTCCCCGGCGGGGTCCCGGCTCGCGGCCCGTGCCGTAGGGAGGGGTACGGCGGTGCCTGGGGCCCGGGTGCGGCGGCCAGACGCGGTGATCGTCCTCCATGGCACCTCCTTGCCGCTGTCCTATCACTCCTCGCGGCGCTCATCCGGAGATCTGTGACGGCTGTGACGGCAGATGCGCAATCGCTCTCGCGACCCCGCCGGCGGCCTCGGAGGTGCTAGCGGACGCGCCGGGCGAGCAGTGCGGTGGCGAGCGCCACGGCGGCCATGAGGCAGCAGATGACGACGAAGCCGCGGGCGATCTGGCCGGGGCTGTGGCCGACGAGGTTGATCAGGGCGCCGCCGACGCCGACGGCCAGCCCGGAGCCGAGCATGTCCGTCACCGCGAGAGCGGCGCTGTTGGCGCCCTGCTCGTTGGCCGGTGACTGCCTGAGCGCGGTGACGCTGACCGTGGTCATGCCGAGACCCATGCCGAATCCGGCCACGATCCACGCCGGCACCGCGATCCAGCCGGTGATGCCGGGCAGCGCGGACAGCATCGCGACCAGGATGCCCGCCGTGACGCAGGCGGCGCCCAGCCGCATCCGCCGGTACGGCTCCGCGGCGCGCCGGCTCTGCAGGTAGGAGCCCGTGGACCAGCCGAGCGCGCCGGTGGTGAGCGCGATGCCGGCGGCCGTGGGGTCGAAGCCCTTGACGGACTGCAACGCCAGCGGGATGAACATGTTCACGCCGAAGAACCCGGCCGAGAACATGCCGCGCATCATGATGGTCGTGGGCAGTCCGCGGCGGAAGCGCAGGGCGCCGGGCGGGAGCAGCCGGATGAGCCCGTACAGCAGGAGGGCGCCGCCGGCGGCGACCGCGGCGGCGCTCGGGACGGGAGCGACGTGCAGCTTGTCCACCCCGTACAGCAGGGCTCCGCCGCCCACCGCCGCGGCGGCGGCGGCGGCCGTCATCGCGACCGGGCGGGAGCGCGGCCCGCTCGACGGCGTCGCCTCCTCGTCTTCGGGGCGGCGCTTGAGCGCGGGGACCAGCATGACGAGGGCCGGGATCACGAGTGGGATGATGCCGTAGAACACCCATCGCCAGCCCCACGCGTCGGCGACGAAGCCGGCCACGGCCGGGCCGACCATGGCGGGCACCACCCAGGCCGCCGACAGCGCCGCGAACGCCTTGGGGCGCACGTCCGCCGGGTAGACCCGGGCGATCATCACGTAGATGGCCACGATCGCGAAGCCGGCCCCGAGGCCCTGGACGGCCCGTGCCAGCAGGAACAGCTCCTTGCCCGTCGCCGCCCCGGCCAGCCCCATGCCGGCCGCGAAGAGCACCACGCCGACCAGGAAGGGGACCGGGTGGCCGCGCCGGTCGGCCCAGACCCCGGACACCACGTTGGCGAACAGGCTGGCGATGAGGAAGGCGGAGAAGCTCAGCCCGTACAGGTCCAGGGCCTGCAACTGCGCGGAGACCACCGGCATGACGACGCTGACGGACATGCCCTCGAAGGCGATCAACGTGACGACCAGCAGGATGCCGATGGTCGCCGCGCGGTAGGGGGCGCTGAGGATGCCGGGGGGCGCGTACGGAGTGTCGAGAGCCTTCGGTGCTGTCACTCCGACATCCTAGGGGCCCGCCGAAATCACTTCGCGGCGGCGGGGTCCGGGGCGCGGTCGCGGTAGACGACCCACATCTCGCGCATGCGCTCACCCTGGCCGCGGGTGAACTCCGACATGCAGCGGTCGTGGGCGTAGTCCATGAAGTTGTGCACGGGGTCGCGGCCCGCCTGCGGGCAGGTGTCCTTGCCGCCGCCGGGGCAGCCTCGGGAGGGACGGGCGGCCGGGGAGGTGTCGGCGATGCCGTCGCCCGGGCTCTGGCAGCCGTTCTCGAAGGTGTGGAACAGGCCGAGCCAGTGGCCGATCTCGTGGACGCCGGTGTAGCCGCGGTTGTAGTTGGCGAGCGCTCCTCCGGGCAGGGTGCGCCAGTCGATGACGACTCCGTCGAGCCGTGGGCTGTCGCGGTACCAGTAGGGGTAGGTGGAGAAGCCGAGCACCTGGCCGTCGAGTTGGGCGAGGTAGAGGTTGAGGGTCTCGGGGCCGCCCTTGCGCAGGGTGGTCTTCATGTCCTCCTCGTGCCCCATCGGGTCGGTGAACCAGCCGGCGTGGCGGACGACCTGGGCGCCGGCGAGGCGGAAGCCGACTCCGGTGGCGGCGCCGCCGAGGCTCCCGCCGTAGGCCGCCCGCAGGGTGCTGAGCTGGGCGGCCACGCTCGCCGTGGAGGCGCCGCCGGTGCCGTCGGTGAGGATGTGCACCCAGACGGGCACCGTGACGCCGGCGGGCGGTTCGCGGCCTTGCAGGCGTTTGTCCAGCTCGGCGAGGACCCGGCCGACGTCGTGCGGGTAGGGCGTTCGCGGCTCGGGGCCGAGCCGCAGGGCGTCGTGACGGGGGTGTCGTCCCGTCTCGGGACGGGGGTGGAGCGGCGTGGCGGGCCGGGATCGGCCGGGCGGTGCCGCGCAGCCGTCGCCCGCCGTCGCGGCGGCGTGGAGCTGGAGCGGCGGTGTGAGCCCGGCCGCGAGCAGGCATGCCAACGAGACGGCGGTGACGCGCCGGGCCATGCGGATCCCCCGTGACGGTCTGAGCGAGACTGACTACAGACCGTAACGCTCCTCGCGGGGATCACCCGGCAGCAACACTCACTGCTTGCCGTTGTCGCCCTCGCCGCCGCCCTTCGGCAGCCCGGCGTAGATCTCTTTGCACTCGGGGCAGACGGGATATTTCTTCGGGTCGCGGCTGGGCACCCAGACCTTGCCGCACAGGGCGCGGATCGGTGTGCCGGTCACCATGCTTTCGGTGATCTTGTGCCTGTCGGCGTAGTGCGAGAACCGCTCGTGGTCGCCGTCGCCGTGCGACGTCCGAGGCATGGTTTCCTGCTCGGGAAGGATCTTCGTGCTCACCCCACAGAGTCTATGCCCGCATCCGGGTGCACCCCGTAAGGCCCCGGACAGCCGTACGGCCCTCGTCCACGCGGGGCGAGGGCCGTACGGCCGGAACGGGGATCAGCCCACGTGGACGGGGGCGCCTTCGGTCTTGCGGCCGGCCTTGACGAACAGCGTGAGCACGGCGGTGAGCAGCGCGATGCCGGTGCTGACCAGGAAGGCCAGGTGCATGCCGTCCATGAAGGCGTTGTTCACGGCCGGGCCGACCATCGCCCTGAGCTGCTGCGGCGTGTCGGCCGGCAGTCCGCCGAACGCGGCGGCCTTCTCCAGCAGCGACAACTGCTCCGCCGGGATGGCCTGGGCCGCGGGGCCGAGGTAGCCGGGCAGCTTGCTGGAGATCTCGGCGGCCATGACGGCGCCGAGGATGGCGGTGCCGAGCGCGCCGCCGACCTGCATGGCCGACTGCTGCAGGCCGCCGGCGACGCCGCTGAGCTCGATGGGCGCGTTGCCGACGATGATCTCGGTGGCGCCGACGAAGACCGGCGACATGCCGAACGCGAGCAGCACGAACGGGATCGAGCTCTCGACGAACGAGGCGTCGATGGACAGTTGCGACATGAGGAACATCGAGCCGGCCGTGATCACCAAGCCGACCGCCATCGTGATCTTGGGGCCGATCTTGCCGATCAGCAGGCCGGCCAGCGGCGAGGCCACGATCATGCCCGCGCTCATCGGCAGCATGCGCAGGCCCGCGTCGAGCGGGCTCAGGCCGTGGACGCCCTGGAAGAAGAAGCCCAGGAAGAACATCGCGCCGAACATCGCGAAGGCGACCATCATCATGAGCACGGTGCCGATGGAGATGGACACGTTCCTGAACAGCGAGAGCGGCACCAGCGGCTGCCTGGCCTTGGACTGCCAGAAGACGAACGCGGCGATCAGCACGGCGAAGCCGGCCAGGAAGCCGATCGTCTGGCTGTCGCCCCAGCCCCACTCGGGGGCCTTGATGATCGACCAGACGAGGGCGAACATCGCGCCGGACAGCAGCACCACGCCGGGCCAGTCGATCCTGGAGAGCGTCTGCGCGCGGTTGTCCCTGATGATGAGCACGCCCATGAGCAGGGCGATGATGCCGACCGGGGCGTTGATGAAGAAGACGGACTCCCAGCTCACCTTCTCGACCAGCAGGCCGCCCACGATCGGCCCGGCGGCGCTGGACAGGCCGATGATGGCGCCCCACGCGCCCATCGCCTGGTTGAGCTTCTCACCAGGGAACGCGCTGCGCAGCAGCGCCAGGGCGGCCGGCTGGAGCAGCGCGCCGAACAGGCCCTGCAGCACGCGCAGCCCGATCAGGGCGCCCACCGGCGACAGGCCGGGGATCACGTCGGCCAGTTGCTGGCTGAGGCCGATGCCCACCGACGTCACCGCGAAGCCGCCGACGCCGATCAGGAACACCCGCTTGTGCCCGAACAGGTCGCCCAGCTTGCCGGCGGTGATGAGGAAGACCGCGAGCGCCAGCAGGTAGCCGCTGGTCACCCACTGCAGGTCGGACAGCGACGCGCCCAGATCCCGCTGGATGACCGGGTTGGCGATGCCGACCACGGTGCCGTCGAGCATCACCATGATGACGCCGAGGCTCACCGCCAGCAGCACCAGCCACGGATTGCCCCCGGACGGCGGTTGGGCCGGCTCCGGCGACGACGGCGCGTCGACCGTCTTCGGGTTGGCCATGGGTCCCCCTCAATGCATGCGCCCCACACCAGGGCATAGATCTCTGAAGTCGGGGGTAATCTATGGCAGTCAGTGACAGAATGACAAACGCTTTCAAAAGTCAGACTGTGACTTCTGACATACTGTGACAGGCAGCTTGCGAGGGAGTGACGTCTGTGGGTCTACGGGAAGCCAAGAAGGAAAAGACGCGGCTGGCGATCCTCGACGCCGCGCTCGACCTCTTCCTCGAACAAGGGTACGACTCGACCACCGTGGAGCAGATCGCGGGGTCGGTCGAGATCTCCCCGCGAACCTTCTTCCGCTACTTCGCCGGCAAGGACCACCTCGCGCTGTGGTTTCACGACCACGGCGAGGAGATCATGCTCGCCGCCCTGAAATCCCGCCCGGCGGACGAGCCCGCGTTCACCTCGCTGATGCACGGGTTGCGCGCGATGCTCAGCGACATGGAGTCCTCAACACCCGAGGACACCGCGAGATTCCTCAAACTGCGCCGCCTTTTCGACGAGCACCCGCACCTGGTGGGCCTCTCGGTCGCCAGAGGCGCCGCCACCGAGCGCCGGCTGGTCGCCGAGATCGCCGCGCGCAGGGGCGCCGACCCGGAGACCGACCGGTTCTGCCACCTCATCGTGGCGTTCGCGATGTCCACGATGCGGGTCGGCTTCGAGTGCCCGAAACCCGCCGTGGAGGACATCCGGGAGATCGCCGCACGCCTGGAGGAGACGATCGGCCTGGCCCACAGCCTGCTCCGCTCGGATCTGCACCGCTAGTGCAGCCGGTCCGCCTCGCGCAGCCGGTCCGCCTCGCGCAGCCGGGCCGGGCCGCGCGCGGTCAGTTCATGCTCGGGTCGTCGGGGCAGTTGGCCACGAACGCCAGCTCACCGCGCTGCCGCCGCAGCACGTGCCGCCAGAGCGAACCCGGGTCGGCGTGGAAGGTGTCGCCTGCCTCCGAGTCGACGACGTACCACGCGCCCTCGGCGATCTCGCTTTCCAGTTGTCCGGCCGTCCAGCCCGCGTAACCGGCGAAGATCCGCATCTGCGAGATCTCGTCCTGCAGGATCTCCGGCGGCGCGTCCAGGTCGACGGTGCCGAGCCGGGAAACCGCCGGCGTGCCCGCGTGTAGCCTGCGCCAGCCCAGCGGCTCCTCCCCGCTCGGCACGGCGGCGAGGGCAAGCGCGCTGTCGGTCTGCACGGGCCCGCCCTGGAACAGCACGGAGGGCCCGGTCACCAGGGGGTCCCACACCGGCAGCACCTGGGTGACCGAGATCTCGCTCGGGCGGTTGAGCACCACGCCCAGGGTGCCGCTCTCGCTGTCGTGTTCGAGGACCAGCACGACGCTACGCCGGAAGTTGGGGTCGTCGAGCAGCGGTGTGGCCACCAGCAAACCGCCGACGTAGATCGCTTCCGCCATACCTCCATGATGAGGGGTCAACCGCCCGTCTCGCTCCCCCGGTCCGGCGATGTCACGGTGCGCGACCGCCCCGTCCCTGTCCGATCACCGTCCGTCCACGAAGGCGCCGGCTCGGGCGGCGGCGAGGGTGCGCAGCGCGGCCCGCTGGGCGACGGCGGCGTCCACCGGTTCGCGCGTGACCAGCAACCGGTAGTAGAGCGGGGCGGAGACCGCCCTGATCACCTCCTCGCCGTCGGTGCCCGCGGGCAGTTCCCCGCGCTCCACCGCCCGGTCCACGACCTTCGCCCATTCCCGCACGCGTCGGCCGTAGAAGGAGCGCAGCGCGTCCGCGGCGCCGTCGTCGCAGGTGGCGGCCGCGATGACGGCCTGGAGCGTGGCGCCCAGGCGAGGGTCGGTCACGGCGGCCAGCACGCCCGCGGCGTTGGCCAGCAGGTCGCCCTCGACGGAACCCGTGTCCGCATGCGGGGAGGACTGGTCGGCCAGCTCGTTCATGAGGTCGGCCACCAGCCCGGCCGGGCTCCCCCAGCGCCGGTAGACGGTCGTCTTGCCCACGCCCGCCCGGGCCGCCACCTGGTCCATGGACAGGCGGTGGAACCCGCACGCCGCCAGCTCGTCCTGGGTCGCCGCCAGCACGGCCGCGCGCACCCGGGCCGTCCGTCCTCCCGGTCGCGCCATGCCAGCCAAACGGGACTCGTGTTCCATTAGCACTCCTCCGTGTGTTACCGTCACTCCCATCTTAAAGGAACTTCTGACCCATTAAGGAGTCTGTGACGTGACCACGATCGCAGAGCGCGCCCCCGCGCGGATGACCGGACGGCAACGACTGGTCCTCGTGCTGCTGCTGGGCTCCCAGTTCATGCTCGCCGTCGACTTCTCCATCCTGAACGTCGCCCTACCCGTGATCGGGGCCGGCCTCGGGTTCGCGCTGGCTGACCTGCAATGGGTGGCGACCGCGTTCGCCCTGACCGCCGCCGGGTTCACCCTGCTCGCGGGCCGGGTCGCGGACCTGTTCGGCCGGCGCAGGCTGTTCCTGGGCGGGATGGCGCTGCTCGGCCTGTCCTCCCTGGCGGGCGGGCTGGCGGACTCACCGTCCCTGCTGCTGGCCGCGCGGGTCGCCCAGGGGCTGGCCACCGCCGTCGTGACACCCGCCGGGCTGTCGCTGCTCACCACGTCGTTCGAGGAGGGGCCGCTGCGGGCGCGGGCGCTCGGACTGAACGGCGCGCTGATGTCGGCCGGATTCACCTCCGGCGCGGTCCTCGGCGGCCTGCTGACCGACCTGCTGAGCTGGCGGTGGGCCTTCTTCGTGAACGTGCCGGTGGCGCTGGCCGTCCTCGCCGCCGCCCCGGTGGTGCTCGCCGAGAGCCGGCCGGCGCACCGGCCGAGGATGGACGTGCCGGGCGCGGTGACCGTGACCGCGGGGCTGCTGGCGCTGGTGTTCGGGCTCAGCCGGGCGGGAGAGCACGGCTTCGCAGACCCGGTCGGGCTCGGGGCGCTGGCCGCGTCAGCGGTGCTGTTCGCGGTGTTCGCGGCCGTGGAACGGCGGGCGGAGTCGCCGCTGGTGCCGCTGCGGGTGCTGGCCCGGCCCAGTGTGAAGTGGGGCAACCTGGCCGGGCTGGTGGCCTTCGCGACGGAGACGTCGCTGGTCTTCCTCATGACCCTCTACCTGCAGAAGGTCCTCGGCTACACGGCGCTGGCGACCGGGCTGGCTTTCGGGGTGCTGGGGCTCGGAACGGTGCTCGGCGGCGTCGCCGCGCCCCGGGTGCTGGCCCGGATGGGCACGGGCCGGGCGCTGACGGCCGGCTTCGTCCTCCAGGCCGCGGCCACGGCGTCCCTGGCGCTCCTCGGCCCCGAACCGGGCTGGATCGGGCTCCTGCTGGCGGCCACGTTCGTGGGCGGCGTGGGCAACATGGTGGCGATCGTGGCCTTCATGGTGACGGCCACCTCCGGGCTGCCCGACTCCGAGCAGGGGCTCGCCACCGGGATCGCCACCATGACCCAGCAGGTCGGCATCACGATGGGCATCCCGCTCATGAGCGCCGTCGCCACGGCCGCCATGGGCACGGCAGCGGGCGCCGGCGCGACGGCCGGCCTGGACACGGACACCGTGCTGGTGGGTGTGACGGTGGCGGTCCTGGTCAACGCCGCGCTGACACTCGCCGCCGCCTTCATCCGGCCCCACCGCTGACTCGCCCCACCCTCCCCTCGGAACGACTCCGGCGCCGCCACCGGTACCGGAGCTGTTCCACGGAAGGCACGGCCCAGCACACGGAAGGCACGGCCCAGCGGACGGCGTGACAGCGGCCCGCCACCGCCCGGTCAGCGGGCGTCTTCCTGGAGGCCCTCAGCCCCGTGCGGCGGGTGGCGGCCCGCCCGGCCGTGCCGTGACGGATGGCCGGAGAACTACGCCTCGGTGAAGCCGCGCGCGCGACCGCCGGCGGACTCGCGGACGGCGGCGGCGACCGCGGTGGCGACGTCGGGGTGGAACACGCTCGGGATGATGTAGTTGGGGCCGAGCTCCTCCGGCGTGACGACGGCGGCCAGGGCGCCGGCGGCGGCCAGCAGCATCTCCTGCGAGACCTCCGTCGCCTGGGCGTCGAGCAGGCCGCGGAAGACGCCCGGGAACGCCAGCACGTTGTTGATCTGGTTGGGGTAGTCGGAACGGCCGGTGGCCACCACGGCCGCGTGCTCGCGGGCGTCGTCGGGTGAGACCTCGGGCTCGGGGTTGGCCAGCGCGAACACCACCGCGTCGGGCGCCATCGTGGCGATGTCGTCGCCCGACAGGATGCCCGGCGCCGAGACGCCCACGAACACGTCGGCGCCCTTGACCGCGCCACGCAGGTCGCCCGAGTAGCCCTCGGCGTTGGTGTGGTCGGCGATCCAGCGCAGCGACTCGTCGAGGTCGTCGCGCCCCTTGTGCACGGCGCCGAGGTAGTCGCAGACCACGACGTTGCGGGCGCCCGCGGCCAGCAGCAGCCGCAGCACGGCGTTGCCGGCCGCGCCCGCGCCCGCCATGGTGATCTTCACGTTCTCGATGGGCTTGCCGACCACACGCAGCGCGTTGGTGAGCGCGGCGAGCACGCAGATGGCGGTGCCGTGCTGGTCGTCGTGGAAGACCGGGATGTCGAGCAGCTCACGCAGCCGGCGCTCCACCTCGAAGCAGCGCGGCGCCGAGATGTCCTCCAGGTTGATGCCGCCGAAGCCGGGAGCGAGGAGCTGGACGGTGCGGACGATCTCGTCGACGTCCTGCGTGTCGAGGCAGATGGGCCAGGCGTCGATGCCCGCGAAGCGTTTGAACAGCGCGGCCTTGCCCTCCATCACCGGCAGCGCGGCCTCCGGCCCGATGTTGCCCAGGCCGAGCACGGCCGAGCCGTCGGTGACGACGGCGACCGTGTTGCGCTTGATCGTCAGCCGGCGCGCGTCCTCCTTGTTGCGGGCGATCGCCATCGACACGCGCGCCACACCCGGCGTGTAGGCCATGGACAGCTCGTCACGGTTGCGCAGCGGCACCTTCGACACCATCTCGATCTTGCCGCCGAGGTGCATGAGGAAGGTCCGGTCGGAGACCTTGTGGATGACGACGCCCTCGACCGCCTCCAACTGGTCGACGATCGCCTGGGCGTGGTCGGTGTCCCTGGCCGCGCAGGTGACGTCGATGCGCAGCTTCTCGTGGCCCGCGTTGGTGACGTCGAGGGCGGTGACCACACCCCCTGCCGTCTCTACGGCGTGGGTGAGCTGGCTGACGGCCTTGCCTCCGGCCGGCACCTCCAGCCGCACGGTGATGGAGTACGACACACTCGGGACGGTCGCCACGTCAATCGCTCCTTCGGGGGCTGACCAGGAAGTCCTCTTATGGTAGGGGGCGCCGGGTCAGTCCAGTGCCTCAGCCGCCGTGACGATGAGGTCCACGCAGGTCGGCACGGGAACGGTGGTGCTGTCGAGCACGAGGTGGTAGAGCCGCGGGTCGGCCGGGTCGACCCGGTAGAAGTGGCGCACGTAGGCGGCGCGGGCGCGGTCGGACTCCTCGATGACCTTGCGGGCCTCCCGCTCGCTCAGCTCGGCGAACGTGGCGGTCTGCCGCACCCTGCGCTGCAGCGGCGCGTCGAGCCGGACGTGCAGGGCGCCGGGATGGTCGGCGAGCACGACTGCGCCGGCCCGGCCCAGGAAGACGCCGCCCTGCGTGCGGGCCGTCTCCTGCAGGATGCGTTCGGTGCGGCGGACGAACTCCTCCGGCGGCAGCGGCATCGCGCCGGGAACGTACATGTCCACCCCGCCGAAGGTGACCGTCGGCAGCCGCAGCGCGCTGGACAGCAGCCTGCCGAGGCCGTGCTCGGCCCGGTCGTCGTGCGCCAGCGCCTCCTCCAGCGTGCAGCCGAGCTCCTGGGAGACGGCGCTGGGGATCGCCCGGTCGACGAACGGCACACCGAGGTGTGCGGCCACGGCCGGGCCGATGTGGCTGCCGGCCGTGCCGTACGTCGCCGAGATCGTGACGACCCGCATGCTCCCAGGTTAGAACAGCGCGCTCGCCAGCGCCCTACGCGCCTTGGCCAGGGACGGGTCGTCGCCCGGCAGCGTGTCGAACAGGCCGAGCAGATGACGCCTGGCCTTGTCGCGCTCGTCGCCCGAGGTGCGCTTGACCACGGCGACGACCCGCTCGAACGCCTCGTCGACGGCGCCCGACAGCAGCTGCAGGTCGGCCGCGAGCAGTTGGGCGTCGAGGTCGGCGGGGTCGGCCAGCCGGCGCTCCACGTCGGCCGGATCGACGCCTTCGGTGCGCTTGATGAGGTTGACGCCCGCGAGGCCCATCTTTGCGTCCTCGTCGCCCGGCGAGCGGGCGAGCAGCCGCTCGTAGGCGGCCGCGGCGGCGTCGAGGTCACCCTTGTCGATGGCCTGCTCGGCCGCCACCAGATCGGGGTCGGCCGGCGGCCCGGCGGGCCCTTCCTGCTCCGCGGCCTCCTGCGGCCTGGCAGCCGGATTGGCCTGGTAGAACTGCTCGACCGCGCCCATCAGCTCGTCGAGCCAGCGGCGCACCTCCTGCTCCGGCAGCACCTGCTGGAAGCCGGTGACGGCCTGACCCTGGAAGATCGCCAGCACGGTCGGCACCGCCTGCACCCGCAGCGCCTGGGCGATCTGCGGGCTGGCGTCCACGTTGACCCGGGCCAGGACGGCCCGGCCGCCCAGGTCGCCGACGACCTTCTCCAGAACGGGGCTGAGCTGGGCGCTGCCCGGAGCGCGCGGCGACCACAGGTCGAGCACCACGGGCACGGTCATCGACCGGTCGACGACGTCGCTCGTGAACGTCTCCTCGGTCACCTCGACCACCGCGGCCGCCGCCTGCGGCCCCGCGGTCTCGCGCCGGGCCTGCGCCTCCAGAGCCTGCTTACGCGCGCCCAGATCGATCGCTCCGTAGAGCGACCCGGGCCGTGAGAAGTCCGCCATGTTCTTCATCTTGCCGCATGCCGGGAGACGGGTACGCCACCGAGGTCACGGGCCCGCCCCCATGCCACTAAGCCCTCAGTGAATCCGGGGGCCCGCCGCGCCGTCCCGGTCGCCCGCCGCGCCGTCCCGGTCGCCTGCGGCGTCGTCGTCGTCGGAAGAGGGGACGTCCCAGTCGCCGGCGAAGTCGCCCGCCGCCACCCTGAGCGTGCGGAGCTGGCCGAACATCTGCCGCAGGTCGTCCTCGCCGTACATGCCGAGCCCGAAGTCGGCGGCCATCAGGTCGTCCGTGGCCCGCCGCACCACGTCGCGGCCCGCGTCGGTGATCTCCGCGAGCACGCCCCGCCCGTCGCGGGGGTTGCGCATCCGGCTGACCAGCCCTGATCTCTCCAGCCGGTCGACGGTGTTGGTGACGCTGGTCGGGTGCACCATGAGGCGTTCGCCGATCTTCCACAGCGGCAGCGAACCGGTTCTGCTGAAGGTCAACAGCACCAGCGCCTCGTACCTGGCGAAGGTCAAGTCGTACGGCTTCAGGAGCGCGTCCAGTTGCGACAGCAGGATCTGGTGCGCTCTCATGATCGAGGTGACGGCGGCCATCGCGGAAGAGGGTCCGAAGTGAACACGCCAGGTCTGCGCGGCGCGTTCGATGGGGTCGAACGGCAGATTGAGCGGCTTCGGCTGAGACACAGCGCTACGGTAGCGCGCCGCTCGTCCGGTTTCGCCAGGTTACTCTGAGCGATCAGATTCACTGCTTGGCCAAGAATGCGGACGTCAATCATCACGCTCCGTTATGGTTCTCGCATCGAATGGTGACGCGAACCCCAAGTCCACCGGCGGTGGGGACCTGCCCGGGCTTTCTGTCGTTCCGCGTCGCCAAGGGGGCACGGGGGTGCTTGATGCATGTCAACGGGAAGTCGCGTGCGTGAGCACGCGGGCGTTTCACGCGAAGAGCTGAAGCAGAGCGCGGCCGTGACGGTCGCCGTGCTGCTGGCGCTCGGCCTGGTCGCGGCGTGGAGCGTCCTGATACCGGGCGTGGACGCCTGGGAGAACATCGTGGCCGCGGTCATCGGCTCGCTCCGCCTGACGGGGCCCGTGGCCGCCGCCTTCGCCGCGTGGGTCGCCCTGCGCAAGCGCAGGGCGCTGCGCGGCCGGCCGTTGAGCGCCTGGCGCGCGCTCAAGGCGCCGCTGGCCATCGTGGTGGTGGTGCTGGGCTCGTTCGGCGCGACGGTGCTGGTGCTGGCCGTCAAGACGGTGCTCACCGAGCAGTCGGGGCGGCTGAGCCTGCCCGGTCTGGGGGTGGGCATGGCCGGGCTGGCCCTCTACTCGGTGATCGGCTGGGTCGCGGGCTGGCTCGCGCCCAGGGCGGTCACCCCGCCGCTGGCGGGGCTCGGCTGCTACGGGCTGTTCACCTGGCTCGCCGACGGCGAGGGCTGGGCCGACCGGCTGGCGCCCGGCACGGGCGAGCCGTACGACCTGTTCCAGGGGTTGAGCGGCGCGGCGTTCCTCGACCAGATCGTCTGGCTGCTCGGCGTCACCACGGCGCTGCTGCTGGGCTGGACGGCGATGGTCACCCGGCAGGCGCTGGTGCTGGCGTTCGCGCTGCTGGCCGTGCTGGCCGCGGGGGCCGGGGTGGCGCGGCTGCTGGCCGAGCCGAAGCCGGCCGCGGCGCA
Organism: Nonomuraea sp. NPDC047897; assembly: GCF_043204415.1. Lineage (NCBI taxonomy): Bacteria > Bacillati > Actinomycetota > Actinomycetes > Streptosporangiales > Streptosporangiaceae > Nonomuraea > Nonomuraea sp. NPDC047897. Next base: position 110,348 of record NZ_JBIDCC010000016.1, read on the forward strand.
GGACATCGCCTACGCCTGCCAGGAGTGGCCGATCACGGTCTGCCTGCATCCCGGCATGCGCGCCGGGCTGACCGAGGTGGGGGCGTCGTTCACGAAGATCGCCTCCCGGCTGGCCGGCACGCCGGCCGCCTTCACGCGGGTGGAACAGCGGCCGCTGGACGACGAGCTGCGACCGTCCGCCGGACTGGCGCCGATCCACGTGCGCGACCTGTCGGCGGGCTTCGCCGACCAGGCGTCCTACGAGTACGTCGAGTCGCTGGCGGCGAGCTGCGCCGGCGCTCCAGCCGACGGCTACCGGGAGATCGTGATGGCCTGGCTGCGCGGCGAACCGCTGCCCGGCGGGCCGCTGCCGGAGCACCAGTACGCCGCCGCCTGGTTCTCGGGATTGAGCGAGCACCAGCGGCGTGAGTGGCTGCGCATGTTCTTCAGCGACTTCCAGTCGTGCGGGCTGTCGAGCAGTCACTTCGGCGGCGGCCCGGCCGGCGGCCCTGCCCCGGGCCCGCCCGCCGGCCCGGTCGGCTCTCCGGTCGGCTTCCCGGCCGGCTCACCGGCCGGCACGGTGCCCGGTGTGATGCCCGGTGCGGCTCCGGGCTCGGCTCCCGTGGCGGCGACGACGTCCACGACGCAGCAGGTCTATCCGGTCTATCCGGGGCCGGGCGACACGTCGTCGCCAGGTCGGGGACCGGACATGTCACCAAAACGCTGGCAATGATCATCCCCGGTCGGGTAGGCACCACTCTATGACGACTTCCCGTACGGCGCCCTCCCCGGTCACCCCGGGGCGGCGCCGCAGGTGGCGATATGTCGCCGGCCTCCTCGTGCTGGCGGTGTTGCTCGTGGTCGGCGGCCGGCTGGCCTGGACGTGGCTCGACCCGACGGCCGAGCGGACCATCGACCGCAGCCAGCCGGTGCTGCTGCAGTCGATCAAGGATTTGAGCAGGTTCGAGGCGGCCACGGGGAGCTTCCAGGTCGTGGTGGACCTGGAGAAGGACGCCGCCTTCCTGCCCGACGCCGTCAAGGGCAGCCGCACGCTGTTCGTCGGCGCGGGCAGCGTGGACGCCTACGTGGACTTCTCGAAGCTGGCGGCCGGCGCCGTGACGGTCAACGCCGAACGCACCGAGGCGACCATCCGCCTGCCTCGGGCGCAACTGGAGAAGCCCAACCTGGACAACCGGCGCTCCTACGTCTTCGCGCAGCAGCGCGGGCTGATCGACCGGGCGTCGGACTTCCTGTCGTCCTCGCCGGCCGATCAGAGGGAGCTGTACGTGCTGGCGGAGAAGAAGATCGCCGAGGCCGCCACGTCCAGCGACCTGCGCTCCCGGGCCGACGCCAACACCAAGGCCATGCTGGAGGGCCTGCTGAAGTCGCTCGGCTTCACCAAGGTGACCGTCCAGCTCAGCGACTCGCCGTGACGGACGCCCGGCTCACGGCACGGCCGGGCAGGCGCCGCCCGCCGTACGGAGCCGAGGGCCTCCAGAAGGACGCCCGCTGACCGGATGACGGCGGGCCGGCGTGTCAGGCCTCGGTCTCGGTCGGGACGCGGAGGAGGAGGGCGTCGCCCTGGCCGCCGCCGCCGCACAGGCCGGCGGCGCCCCAGCCGCCGCCGCGGCGGCGGAGCTCGTGGGCGAGGGTGAGCACGAGGCGGGCGCCGGAGGCGCCGATGGGGTGGCCGAGCGCGATGCCGCCGCCGTTGACGTTCACCTTGTCGAGCGGCACGTCGAGCTCCTTCGCCGACTGCAGCACCACGCTCGCGAACGCCTCGTTGATCTCGATCAGGTCGAGGTCACCGGTGGTCAGGCCCTGCTTGAGCAGCGCCTGCTTGATGGCGTTGGCCGGCTGCGACTGCAGGGAGGCGTCGGGGCCGGCGACGTTGCCGTGCCTGCCGATCTCGGCCAGCCACGGCAGGCCCAGCTCCTCGGCCTTGACCTTGGACATGACGACCACCGCGCAGGCGCCGTCGGAGATCTGCGAGGCGGACCCGGCCGTGATGGTGCCGTCGGCCGCGAACGCGGGCCGCAGCCTGGCCAGCGTGTCGACGGTGGTGTCGCCGCGCACGCCCTCGTCCTCCTTGACGACGACCGGCTCGCCGCGCCGCTGCGGGATCTCGACGGGCACGATCTCGTCCTCGAAGACGCCGTTCTTGGTGGCGGCGGCGGCGAGCTGGTGGGAGCGGGCCGACAGGGAGTCCTGCTCCTCGCGCCCGATGCCGAGGCGGGTGTTGTGGCGTTCGGTGGACTCTCCCATCGCGCACTGGTCGAACGCGCAGAACAGGCCGTCGTGCGCCATCGAGTCGACCACCTCGGAGCCGCCGTACTTGACGCCCTTGCGCAGGCCCGGCAGCAGGTGCGGCGCGTTGGTCATCGACTCCATGCCGCCGGCCACCACGACGTCGAACTCGCCCGCGCGGATGAGCTGGTCGGCCAGGGCGATGGCGTCGAGACCCGACAGGCAGACCTTGTTGATCGTGATCGACGGCACGGTCATCGGGATGCCGGCCCTGACGGCCGCCTGGCGGGACGGGATCTGGCCGGCGCCGGCCTGGAGCACCTGCCCCATGATCACGTACTCGACGTCCTCGGGTCGGACGCCGGCGCGCTCCAGGGCGGCCTTGATGGCGAGGCCGCCCAGTTCGACGGCGGACAGGCCGGACAGGGAGCCCAGCAGCTTGCCGATCGGCGTGCGTGCTCCGGCGACGATGACGGAACCAGACATGCGGCCTCCTGTGCGGGCGTGAGGTTCTTTGACACCATACCCACGGGTAGACAGGCGTTGGCTATGGAGGTGGGCCACACATGTTCATGCGCATCGACCACATCGGGATCGCGTGCCACGACCTGGAGGAGAAGATCGCGCTGTTCTCCTCGACGTTCGACCTGACCGTGGTCGCGCGCGAGGTGAACGAGGAGCAGGGCGTCAAGGAGGCCATGCTGCACATCGCCGACGGCGAGGGCGGCGGCTCCTACATCCAGCTGCTCGAACCGCTGTCCCCCGACTCGCCCGTGGGCAGGTTCCTGGCCAGACGCGGCGAGGGCGTGCACCACGTGGCCTTCGGCGTCCCGGACGTGGCGCAGGCGATGGCGGACATCGGCGGAAAAGGCGTGCGGTTGCTCGACGAACGGCCCCGGCACGGCTCCATGGGATCGCAGATCGCGTTTCTGCATCCCAAGGACGTGGGAGGAATGCTCACGGAGCTGGTGCAGGCGCCCAGGCCCTAGCAAACGCAAAATTCGTTCATATGTAACTAGTCGTGCAGAAACTTGGACGGGGCTTCAGAGTCGGCACCGGCGGAGTACGCTGGCTTTCCACCGGACATGGGAGCCTGCCGCGAGGCACAGGCTCCTGGCTCGGCTGCCCCGAACCCCCCGTCCGGCCCCGTGTAGCCGTCTCGACAACCCAGGATCGAGCCTCCATGCAGTCCGACATCGACGCACAACTCAACAACTTCTTCGAGGACGCCCCCGCACGCGAATTCGACGTGGTGCTTCGCGGTTATGACCGTCATCAGGTCCACGACCATCTGAAGCAACTCGACGCCGATCTGCGTCAGGCCCGCGAGCAGGTCAGCTCCCTGCAGCGCGATCTGTCCGACTCCCAGCGGCAGTTGCAGGAGCAGGAGCGCCCGACCTACTCAGGTCTCGGCGCCCGCATCGAGCAGTTGCTGCGGCTGGCCGAGGAGCAGGCCACGGAGCTCGTCCAGGCCGCCCGGTCCGAGGCCAACGAGATCAAGGCGGCCGCCAAGGTGGAGGCCGCCGACCTGCGCGCCGCCGCGGAGGCCGAGGCCGCCGAGAAGCGCGCGCAGGCCACCCGCGAGAGCGACGAGATGCGGACCACCGCCGAGCGCGAGGCCGACGAGATCCGCTCGACCGCCCGCCGCGAGGCCGACGAGCTGACCAGCACCACCGAGCGCGAGGTCGCCAAGCTGCGGGCCACCGCCGACCACGAGGTGGCCGAGAAGCGGGCCGACGCGGAGCGCGAGATCGCCAAGCTGCGCACGACCACCGAGCGCGAGGTGGCGCAGCTGCGCGCCTCGACCAAGCGTGAGCGCGACGAGGTGCTGACCACCGCCAAGCGCCAGGCCGACGAGATGCGGGCGCAGGCGCAGCGGGTGCTGGAGGAGTCCGAGGCCAAGCGGGCGCAGGACGAGGCGGAGTTCGAGATCCAGCTCGCGTCGCGGCGTGAGGAGGCGGAGCGCCAGGAGGCAGAGCGCCACGCCACCGCGCAGGCGGCCACCCAGAAGCTGGTCGCCGAGGCCGAGCAGCGCGCCGCCACGGCCGAGTCCCGGGCCACGAAGGCCACCCAGCAGGCCGAGCAGACCCGCCGCGAGGCCGACCTGCACGCCAAGCAGCTGGTCGCCAACGCCCGCAAGAGCTCGGAGACGATCGTCTCCGAGGCCAAGTCCAGCGCCGAGACGATCGTCACCGAGGCGAAGAACGAGGCCGAGCGCACCCGTACGGCGATGCAGCGTCAGGTCGACGAGCTCACCCGCCAGCGCGACAGCATCACCAGCCACCTGGCGCAGCTGCGGCAGCTCCTCGGTGGCGCCGCTCTGCCGGGCATGGAGCCCGAGCCCGCGGTGACCGCGGCCCCGCCGAAGCCGGCGCTCGCGGCGCCGGCGAGCGAGAAGCCCGCCGCGCCCGCGCCCGCCAAGCAGGAGGCCAAGGCGGACGACGACGCGGAGTGGTGGCAGGAGTAGCCCACGGCACGGGGGCTGAGTGACGGCTGAGGAGAGCCTGGCGACCTGATGGTCGCTAGGCTCTCTTTCTGTTGCCGGGCCCCGACGGTCCCGGCGGCGTAGGCCCCCGAGCTTGCAGGAGCGCCCGTGTCCGCAGACGTGACCTCCACCGCCCAGGACGACGCGGCCGCCTCCCCCGGTGGCGTCTCCGAGCCGGCGGACGAGCCCGGCGACCGTCCGGGCAGCCGGGCGGGCGGCCGGGCGCATGCCGCCGCGGGCGGCGGCACGGGCGGCGGGACAGGCGGCGGGACGCGGGCCGCCGCGGGCGGCCGGGGCGTGGGCGAGGCGCAGCCGTACGGGCTGCCCGGCAAGCCGCTGGCGCGTGGGCCGTTCCTGTTCGGGCTGGTCGGCGGGCTCGGGGTGCTGACGGCGATCGCGATCGCGCAGATGGTCGTCGCCTCGTTGAGCACGATCATCCTGGTGGTGGTGGCGATGTTCCTGGCCGTGGGGCTCAACCCGGCCGTGGAGGCGCTGCAGCGGCGCGGACTGGGCCGGCGCTGGGCCATCTCGATCGTGTTCGCCGGGGTGATCGTGGCGTTCGCGCTGTTCGGGCTGGCCGTGGTGCCGCCGCTGAGCCAGCAGGTCGCCGACTTCGTCGCGGCGGTGCCCGGCTATGTGACCGAACTGAGCCGGCATCCGACGCTGCGTCAGCTCGACGCCGAGTATCAGATCCTGCCGAAGCTGGCCTCGTTCGTCACCGGCACGCTCGGGCCGTCGCTGGCGTCCGGGGTGGTCGGCGCGGGGCTGGTGGTGCTCGACGGGTTGTTCACCACGGTGACGCTCCTCGTGCTGATGCTCTACTTCCTCGGCTCGCTGCACACGATCAAGGCGTATCTGCTCAAGCTCGTCCCGGCCTCCCGCCGGGAGCGGACCGGCGCGATCGCCGAGGAGATCCTCTCCGGCATCGGCGGATACGTGGCGGGCAACGTGCTGATCTCGGTCATCGCGGGGGTGGTGAGCTGGATCTTCCTGTCGATCCTGGGCGTGAGGTACGCGCTGGCGCTGGCCCTCGTGGTCGCCCTGACGGACCTCATCCCGCTGGTCGGCGCGACGATCGGCGCGGTGCTGGTGAGCGCGGTGGTGGCGTTGCAGTCGCTGCCCATGGGCCTCGCCTGCGCGATCTTCTTCGTCGTCTACCAGCAGGTGGAGAACTACCTGATCTACCCGCGCGTCATGAAGCGCTCGGTGGACGTGACGCCTGCGGTGACCGTCATCGCCGCCCTGTTCGGGGGTGCGCTGCTCGGCATCGTGGGCGCCCTGCTGGCCATTCCGGTCGCGGCCGCCATCTCGCTGATCATCCGCGAGGTGGTGCTGCCTCGCCAAGCTCTGTCCTGAGCCACTCCGCCACCGCGGCGTTGAACGCCTCCGGCTGCTCGACCGCGCTGAGATGACCGGCCTTCGGGATGACCTCCAGCCTGCCCTCGGGCACGGCCCGTGCCATCGCCTCGGCGTCGGCCGGGGTCGCCAGCTCGTCCTCCTCGCCCACGATGACGAGCAGCGGCACCTTGAGTCCGGCCAGTGTCTCGGACGAGTCGGGCCGGGCCGCCATCGCCCGCTGCGCCCAGGCCACCGCGCCGGCCGGCGCCGACTGGACCAGGCCCTTGACCCGGCCGAGCACCATGGCCCTGCGCTCCTTGGTCGTCGGCCCGATGAGCGCGGGCAGCACGTCGGTCAGCAGGACGTCACAGCCCTGTGCCAGCACGGCCCGCGCGATGCGCTCGCGGTTGTCGCGGGCGGGCTGCGGGTCGGGACCCGCCTTGGTGTCGGCGAGGAGCACGCCCTGGACGCGGTCGGGGTGGCGGCGGCAGAACGCCATCGTCACGTAGCCGCCCATCGACAGGCCGCCGATCACGGCTCGGTCGATGCCCTCGGCGTCGAGCAGCCTAGCGACGTCGTCGGCCATGAGGTCGAGGGACGGCTCGTCGTCGCCCAGCCGCGAGCCGCCGAAGCCGCGCAGGTCGGGCGTGATCACCCGGCACAGCGGGGACAGCCCTTCGCGCTGGGCCAGCCACATGGCGGACGAGAGCGGGAACGCGTGAAGCAGTACGACCGGGAGTCCGGTCCCGGCTGATCTCGTGTAGAGCTGCACGATCACACGGTAGACCGGTTCGGCCCGACAATCACTCCACGCGTATACCGATATACCCCCATAAAGACGTCCACTACGGGCGTTCGGCCTCCACGGAGGGGTCAGCCGGCGGCGATGGCGGTCTGGCCGCCGTCGATGAACATGACCTGTCCGGTCATGTAGGCCGACGCCTCGCTGGCCAGGAAGACGGCCGGGTTCGCCATCTCCTCCGGGGTGCCCCAGCGCTGCATGGGCACGCCGGTGAGCGTCGCCTTGCTGGCCGCCTCGTCCTCCCACAGGTTGCGGTTGAGGTCGGTGGCGGTCCAGCCGGGGCACAGGGCGTTGACGCGAACCCCGGCCCGCGCCCACTCCACGGCGAGAGTCCTGGTCAGCGCCACCAGGGCGGCCTTGGCCGCCGCGTACGGGGCCAGGAACGGCGCACCGAGCGCCGCCACGGACGCGATGTTGATCACCGAGCCGGCGCCCCGGTCGAGCAGGTGGGGGGCGGCCTCGTGACAGACCACCATGGCGGAGTCGAGATTCAGCCGCATCAGCTTGTCCCAGCCGGACAGTCTCAGGTCCTTGAACTCGACCATGAAGTTCGACCCGCCCGCGTTGTTCACCACGATGTCGAGGTGGCCGAGCCCGCCGATCGCGTCACGGACGGCGCCGGCGGCGGCGTCACGGTCGGTGAGGTCGGCGGGGACGACGACGGCCTGCCGGCCGACGGCCTCCACCTCCTTGGCCACCTCGGCCAGGGACTCGGCGGAGCGGGACGTGAGCGCCACGTCGGCCCCTGCCCGGGCATAGGCGAGCGCGATGGCCCGCCCGATCCCCTTCGACGCCCCGGTGACCAGAGCCTTCTTCCCGCTGAGATCGAACGCGCCCACGCTGCCTCCTCCGTCTGGAACCGAACAACATTCTATGGAGGGGTCACCCCCGGATGCCAAGCCGCCGGGTGGTGGAAAGCCGGAGACCGGCGCGGCCGGGAAGGCCCACACCGGTCTCCGGGTGGGACGGCGGCCCGGGCCGCCGTCCCAGACGAACGGTCAGAGAGTCGCAGGGTCAGAGGATCGAAGGGTCAGGGCTCGAAGGGGGACAAGGATCGGGCCGGAGGATCGGAAGGGTTGACGGGTTGACGGGTTGGAGGGTCAGAAGAAGAAGCCGAAGAAGTCGCCCAGCCCGTCGGCCTGGTCGATCCATCGCGTGACCCGGGCGCCCGTCTCGGCCGCCGCCCCCAGCTTGCGCTGCGGTGGCTCCACTTCCCACGGCTTGTACCTCTGCATCTGGACGTGCCCCGCCCCGTTGGGCTGCACCGGGCTGGGCGGCGGGTGCCCGTCGGGGTACATCCGTCCGTTGCGGTACACGGTGACCGACCTGGTCTGCTGGACCTGGCCGTTGAGGTTGTACACCTGACCGTTCCGGACCGGTGCGCGGGTCGCCTTCGGTGGTGACTGCCGCTGGTTCGACCGGTGGCTCGTGGGCCGTTGGGCGGGCCGCTGCCGCTGGTAGCGGGCCGGTGGCCGGCTCACCCGCCGGCCCTGCAGCCGCAGCCGCGCCCTGTTCTTCATCGCCTGGCGGGCCCGCTGGCGGTGCAGCTTGGCGGCCCGGCGCTCGCGGGCCTTGGCCGCTGCCTTGCGCTTGGCCTCCTCCGCCTTCTTCCTGGCCTCCGCCGCCTTCTTCCGCTTGGCCAGGTTCTGGGCCTTGCGCTTGGCCTCCGCGGCGAGGCGCCTGCGCTCCGCGGCGGCCTTGCGCCGCTTGGCCAGTTCGGCCATCCGCCTCTTCATCGCCGCGATGGCCCGCCGCCTGGCCTGCGCGATGAGCGCCCGCCTGGCCGCCGCCTGGGCCAGCTTCCTGGCGATGGCCCGCGCCGCGATCCGCGCCGCGATGCCGACGACGAACCAGACGAGCTGCCCGTCCGCGTCGCTCATCGTGACCGGGCTGTTGCCGGCGTAGGCGTAGCCGTTGAGCTGCTGCGGGTCCACCTCGTCGATGACGGGGTCGACCGACAGGAAGCGCCCGTGCCGCGGGTCGTACTCGCGTGCGCCCAGGTGGACGAGCCCGGTCGGGTCCTTCGTGCCGCCGACGAACCCGCGCTGGCCCGGCCACCACTCCGGTGGCGAGCCGCGGTCCTCACCGAACGGCATGGACCTGCGGACGGCGAGGTCGCCGGTCGCGGCCTTGACCGCGGCCTGCGCCGTGCCCTGGTGGTCGGCGGCCAGGAAGTACACCTGGTCGTCGTGGGTGCGGACCGCCACCGGCTGCTCGCCCATGGTGTAGTAGCGGGTGGCCTCGACCGCGTCCTTGGCGTGGTCGAGCCGCAGTTCCATGTCGTCGATGTAGAGGGTGGTGTCCACCGGCGTCCTGCGCAGCAGCCGCTCACCGTCGGCGTCGTACAGGAACGAGGTGGTCTTGCCCGCCTCGGTCACCGACGCCAGGTTGCCTTCGGCGTCCCAGACGAGGGCCTGGTCGGCGGTGCCGATCTTGCGGCGGATCGTGTTGCCGGCCTCGTCGTAGGCGAACGTGTCGGCCCCGGCGGACAGCAGGGCGTGCGGCTGCTTCTCGCCGGCCTTGGGATAGGTGTAGTCGCGGACGGTCTCCTGCCGCCCGCCGAACGCGTGCCGGGTCTCCTTCGTCCGGTTGCCGGTGGGGTCGTAGCCGTAGCTGACCGCGTACGGGGCCACGCCGCCGATCTTGTCGGACTGCGGCGTGCCGCTCGCGCAGTCGTCGGTGGCCGTCCACGCCGAGGTGAGGCGGCGCAGGTGGTCGTAGGTGAAGCACTGGGTGTCGCGGGCCTGGCCACCCGGTGTGTCGGCGATCTTGGTGATGTTGCCGGCGGCGTCGTAGGTGTAGTTGAGGTCCAGGTCCGTCGCCGGCGCGCCGTCCCGGTCGAGCCGGGTCCGGACCAGCCGGCGGGTGACCTCGTCGTGGGTGTAGGTGAGCCAGGTCTTCTTGCCGCCCGTGCTCAGCTCGTGCTGGAGCGTCTCACCCATCTTGGAGTAGCGGGTCGCGGTGACGTACGGGGACAGGCCCGTGACCTTGGTCGGCTGGCTGAGCCCGTCGTAGGTGTAGACGACCGACTCCTCCGCCAGCCCGCCGCCGGCCGGGAAGCTGACCGACTGGACCTGGCCGTCCACGGTGTAGCGGGTGTTGAGCACGTACGAGCCGGCGAGCTTGCCCTCCCGGGCGGGGACGGTGACGGTCTGCCGCAGCGTGCGGTAGTCGGCGTCGATCGCGTTGATCTCGGCCTTGTACGCCTGGCCGGCCACGTACCGGATGCTGGCGTGCTGGTGTCCCTTGGCGAGCTGGTCGTACTTCCACTCGGCGAGCAGCGGGCCGGTGACGGACCCCTCCCGCATCTCGGTCTTGCGGCCCAGCGCGTCGTAGACGTAGGCCAGCGTCTTGCCCCGGGCGTCGGTGGTGGTGACGATCTCGTCGGCATCGTTGTAGGTGAAGGTGGTGACGCCCTTGTCCGGGTCCTCCGTCCTGATCTCCCGGCCGCGCGCGTCGTAGTGGTAGCGCCACACGTTGCCCGCGTGGTCGGTCACCGTGGACAGCCGGCCGGCCTGGTCGTAGGTGTACTTGGTGGACTCGTACTCGCCGGTGGGGGTGGCCGCCTTGTACTGCCGCAGCTCGACGAGGCGGTCCTCGGCGTCGGCGATGCGGGTGGTGGCGAAGCCGCCGGGCGGCGCGGTGATGTGCACCCGGTCGCCCTTGTGCGCGGTGGTGACCCGCCACTTCTCGGCGCCCTTGGCCTTGAGGACCTGGGCGGTGACCTCACCGGTGCCGTCGTAGACGACCGCCACCTGGCTGGGCACGTCGGTGTCGGCCACGCCGAGCAACTCGGTGGACGGCTGCCCTGGGCTGAAGTAGCCGCCGTTGCGCTTGGTCACCTCGCCGACGGAGTTGTAGAAGGTGTCGGTGATGGTGCGCCCGTCACGCAGCGCGGGGTCCTGCGCCTGGTCGTCGTGCGGCGCGGGCTCCTGCGTCTGGCGGGGCCGCATCAGGCCGTCGAACAGGTCGTGGCTGACGACGTAGCCGCCGTCGGCCCGCAGCGTCCTGCTGGTGACGACGCCGGGGCCGTCGTCACGGGTCAGGTAGGAGTACTCGGTGCTGGGCGACTGGCCGGCCGCCTTGCTCCGGTCGCTCTGCCACACCTTGGTCAGCCGGCCCAGCGCGTCGTACTCCATGTCGGTGCGCTTGCCGTTGGCGTCGATCTCGGCGATCGGCTCCCCCCAGGCCGGTTCGAGGAACGTGCGCTCCTCGTGGCCGAGCGGGTTGACCTCCTTGACCTCCACCGCCGGGGCGCCCGCCGCCGGGCTGTAGGTCGTGGTGACCTTGGTGCCCGCGGCGTCGGTCTCGCTCGTCATGCGCCCGTAGGCGTCGTACGTGCGAACCGAGTCGGTGAGGGTGGCGCCGTCGCCGGTCGCCTCCTGCACCGTGGTGACGTCACCCTTGACCGGCGCCTGCCCGTACGGCCTGCCGTCGTACTGCGTGCGCTCGTCGGAGATCACGTCGTCGGCGGCCAGCTTGGCCAGCCCGGTGCCGCAGCCGGTGGCGACCTTCTGGACCCGGCTGGTGAAGTCCAGCAGCCACGCGGCGCCGTTGCGGACGTAGGTGTAGCGGGTGCACTGGTCGTCGTCGGCGGTGGACAGGTCGCCCTTCTCCTCGACCTGGGTGAGCGCGCCGTACTCGTCGTAGGCGCGTTCCTCGCCGGTGCGCTGCCAGGCGCCGCCCTCCAGGGCGGTCCGGGTGACCATGGACTTGGGTTCGACGATGTGCGCCGTCTTGGTGACGCCGCCCTGGGTGGACTCCGCGGTCTTGCGCGACCACGGCGCCTCCAGCGTCGCCGTGACGACCGGTCCGCCGTCGCCGTTGTAGAGGATCTCCTCACGCTCGAAGCCGGCCAGGTGGTCGTGGTCGTCGAGCTTGCCGCCCTCGCTGTCCACGACCTGCACGCTGCGCTTGGACCCGTCGGCCAGGCGGTCGCCGTGCATGCCGCGGAAGAACCTGAACTCCGTCAGCTCCCGCTTGCCGTCCTGCCCGTCGCCCTCGCGGACGCGGACCCGGCCGAAGCCGCGCCAGTCGGACCAGGTGCGGTGCTCGGGCTTGACGAGGACGTTCTCGGCGTAGCGCCAGGCGGCGCCGTCCAGGTACTCGTAGTCGGTCACCACCGGCGGCGATCCGGCGACCCGGTCCACCTCCACGGTCTGCTTGACCACGTACTTGTGGAACCAGTCGGTGACCTCGCCCTCGTTCACGGGCGCCCACCGCTGCGGGAAGCACAGCCGCTGGTTGCGGTCGGCGGCCGGCACGTCGCCCGGCTTGCAGTCGGCCGGGGCGTAGTTGACGCGGATCTCACCGCCTGAGCCGTTGCCCACGGTCTGGACCCGCCACTTCACCAGCGGCGCGCGGCCCTCGTTGGCGTCCACCCGGTTGGGCAGTTGGACGCCGGTGAAGGTGACCTTCGGCAGCGACAGGGTGCCGCCGACGTGGCCGGTCTGCTGGATCGACTGGAGCCAGAGCGAGGGGCTGAGCCCGTCACCCGTCGCCGGGAAGGAGTGCGACAGGGTCCAGGAGTCCACCGCGCAGTACGGCTGGCCGGAGCACTTCGCCGGGTCGGTGTTGACGATCTGCGTGGTGACCTTCGCCAGCCGCTTGCGGGTGAAGAACGTCGGCGACAGGCGGTTGGTGCACTTCTCCCCCGCGTTGCAGACCTGGTCGAAGGGCACGTCGGGCCAGTGGCTCGCCGTCTCCTTCTTGAGCTGGTCCGCCGCGCAGGTGACGGCGCCGCCGGGCACGCACCGCTCGGCCACGTCGAACACCACGCGGGCCGCGGGCGTCCGGGCGAACAGCTCACCCTGCAGGTAGCCGTAGTCGATACGGGCGAGATATCCGCCGCGCACGTACTCGGTGCCCTGCTCGGGCTTGGAGTCCCGGCCGTAGAAGTTCTTCTCGACGCCGTACCAGTAGGTGGTGGCGTTGCCGTGCGGGTCCACCACCAGGTCGAGGTTCCAGCGGTAGGCCTGCTGGCACCAGGCCTTGGTCCGGTCGCTGTTGTAGCAGGGCTCGCCGCTGTTGTTGCCGAACACCGGCACCGTCCAGGTGGACCGGGTCTCGGCCTTGCCGGTCACCCACCCGGGCAGGCGGTTCAGGCCGAAGGTGTGCTGGGTGCCGTCGTCGGAGGTGACCCGCCAGTACTCGCCGTCGTTGTCGCCGTTGACGGCTCCCTTGAGGTATTCGATGCGGGTGCCGTCGTCGTGCTTGGGCCGCCACTGCTTCGTCGTGGCGTCCTTGATCAGCTCGACGGCGGAGCCGCCCAGGGACAGGGTGGCGTTCTCGTGGTCCCAGCACAGGTCGCCGGTCTTCTTGCCGTCCAGCATGCACGCCTTGTAGCGGCGCTCGATGTAGCCGCCGGGGCTGAGGTCGAAGCCCTCGCCGGCCCAGGACGGCTGGTTGTTGGTGGAGGCGGTCCGGCCGTCCACGCTCTGCGAGGAGTAGCCGAGCGCCAGCTCCGGTTCCTCGCCGCCCAGCGCGGGCGGGGTGCGCAGCTCCTGGCTCCAGGTGAAGTCACCCGACTGGGTGCCGACGCTCCAGCTCGCCGAGGGGGCGAGCGGGGTGGCCGCGTGGTCGCCCGTCGGCCCGGAGGCCGCGGCCTGCAGCGCGTACAGGCCGGAGGTCTCGACCTCGGCCGTCACCGTGCCGGCTTCGGCGTCGTTGCGCGAGGTGACGGGCTCGGGCTGCGGGCAGTCCGCCGCGCCGGTCAGCGCGCAGTCGGGCAGCTTGACCATGCGCAGCCGGGCGCCGTAGTCGCCGCCGAACGCGTGCCGGAAGCCTGAGTAGTCGACCTCGACGCTCGTTCTGCCGCCGCTCCTCGCCGCGACGCCCTGGCCGGGGGACACCCGCATCGCGATGCCGAACACCCCGGCCTGCTGCACCTGGGCGGGATCGAGCAGCTCGACGCGGACGGGGGCGGGGTCGGCCGCCGCCTTGTCCCCTGCCTTGTCCCCTGCCTTGTCCTCTGCCGTGTCCTGTTTCGCGGCCTCCTGTTTCGCCACGCCCTTCGGGTGGGCCAGCCGGACGGGGAAGTCGGCGTCGAGGGTGCGGGCCTGCGCGGCGTCGCCGCCGAGCTCTGCCGTGCGGGCCTTCGGCCAGGTCACCCCCGGTGGCGCCTGCCACGCCAGCTTCTGTGCCGGGTCGGCCTGTCTGGCCAGGACGGGGACCTTCTTGCCGCGTACCGGGGGTTCCTTCTGCACGGCCGGGGCCGGGCGCGGCGCGGCGGCGGCCGGTGGGACCGGGGCGAGGGGCGCCACCACCACGACGGCCAGCGCGACGGCCAGCCGGCGGGGCCACGGCGACTCGCGCACGGCTCCCTGTAAACGATTCCAGTAGGTGTCCGGGAGATCTAACTCGGAGGGCTGCTCCATCGATCGACCCAATCTCTGGGGGGTGGGGGTTCCTTACTGGGCGGCGAGCTGAGAGATCTGCTCGGCGCTGAGGACACCGTCGTAGGTGCGGACGTCGTCGACGGTGCCCGGCCAGTGACCGGTGAGGACACCGGCGTTCTTGGTACGGCCCAGGTGCAGCGGGCCGGTGGCGTTCCACGCGCTGGCGTGGCTGGTGACGGTGGTCTCGGAGAGCCTGCCGTTGACGTACACGCGCAGCTCACCGCGCACCGCGTCGTAGACCCCGGCCAGGTGGGTCCACTCCATCGGCACGGGGACCGCGTCGGAGCGGGTGCGGACCACGGCTGCGGTGTCGGTGTCGGCCGCGGCCATGCCCAGCACCCACCTGGTCTGAGCCTTGTCGTAACCGAGCTGGAACCCGGCCGCCCGGCTGCCCGTCTGGGAGACGGCGGTGGCGTCGCGGCCCGGGAGGTAGTCGAGCTGCGTCCACAGGGCCACCGTGAATCCGGACTTGGTGTTGACCGCCGGCGAGCCGGTCTGCGCGTGGCCGGTGGCGCCGTCGAGGGCGAGGGCGCCGTCCAGCCAGCCCTCGCTCCACGAGGCGCCGCCCGCGACGGCCGCGGGGGTGCCCTTGCCGGAGGAGTCGGCCGCGGCGGTGCCCGTCTCCTCGTCCAGCTTCCAGTGGCCGACCAGGGTGGCGGCGCTGTTGACCAGGTCCGCCACCTCGTCGCCGAACATGGCGCGGCCGTAGACGCGCACGTCGTCCACGTCGCCCGGCCAGAACCCGGCGGAGGCCCCGCCGGCCTTGGACCGGCCGATCGTGAAGGGGCCGGTCGCGTCCCACGGCTGGGTGTACGGGACCGTCGCCTCCGGGCGGCCGTTGACGTACAGGGTCAGCTCCCCCGCCGCCGCGTCGTACACGCCGGTCAGGTGGGTCCACTCGCCGGATCTCGGGGCACTGGTGGACACGGCGCGTACGGCCGTCGCCCCGTCGGCGTCCGCGGTGGGCCGCGACAGCACCCAGCGGTTGTCGGCCTTGGCGTACTGCAGGGCGAAGCCGGCGGCGCGGACGCCGTCCTGGCCGACCGCGGTGACGTCGGCGGTCGCGGCGCCCAGCCGCACCCAGGCGGAGACGGTGAAGTTCCGGTCGGTGCGCACCGCGGGCTCCGTGGTGGCGGCGTGCGCCCCCGCGCCGTCCAGCCGCAGGGCCTGGCCGGTGCGGCCGGCGGTCCAGGCGGCGGCGCCGTGCAGGGTGACCTGCCGGTCGCCGCCGTGGTCGGTGCCCACGCCGCCCTGGCCGTCGTCGAGGGTCCAGTGGCCGTCGGGCGGCGTGCCGGAGTTGACGTTGAAGACGTAGCTGCGGATGGGCCCCTGGTGCCCGGCGCGGTCCCTGCTGCGCACCGACAGGACGTTCGGGCCGTCGTGGCGGGGCGTGAGCCGGATCGTGGCGGTGCCGTCCGCCTGGGCGGCGACCTCGGTCTTCGGTGCGCTGTCGAGCCCGTACAGGTATCCGGTGACGTCGGTGACGCCGTTGGGGGCGAAGGTGAACGAGCCGGTCCGGCCGAGGCCGTCGTTCCAGCCGGTCTCGCCGTACTCGGCCGAGGTGACGACCGGCTCCTTGCCGGGGGCGGAGGCGTCGACGCTCGCCTCGCACCAGGGGCTCCACGCGCTGTTGGCCTTGCCGTCCTCGGCGCGCACCCGCCACCGGATCAGGGCGCCGTCGGCGAAGGCGCCCGCCGGGACGGTCGCGGAGAAGGCGCTGCCGTTGCTCTGCACGGGTGTCAGCCACTCGCCGACCTTGGCGCCGGCGCTGTTCCACCACTCGAACCGGCCGCGGACCGCGTTGTCGGCGTCGCGCAGCCGCGCGCCGAGGGCCGGCCGGGGCGTGGCGATGACCGGACGCTGGTCGCCCGCCAAACACGAGCCGCCCGGGTCGGCCCACACGTCGGCGGCCACGGGGGCGGCGGGCAGCGAGTTGTACTCGATGACCAGGCTGGGGTTGTTCTTGAACTTCTTCCAGCCGTAGTTGTCCTTCTCGTTCGAGGCGCGCAGCCCGATCGTCATGGTGGGCCAGTTCTTGGCGGCGGCGTCGACGGCCTGGCTGGTGACGTCGAACTCCACCCCGCCGGGCAGGCAGGCCGAGCCCCAGCCCTTGGCGACGTTCACCGTGGACAGGTGTTTCACCCAGGTGGGCTGCTTGTTCCAGGTGGTGCTCTTGCTGATGGGGTTCGTCGACCACGCCTCGACCGGCCGCTTGGTGCAGGAGTAGGACCACGTCTCGTAGGTCCGCAGCGTGGCCTTGATGATCTGCTTGCCGTGGATGGTGGCGCCGGTGTTCATCGTGAAGAACGACCGGTTGGTCTGCCCGGAGACGTGGCCGGCCCGGGCGACGTCGTTGGCGTTGAGGAAGTTGGAGTTGGGGTTGTTGCTCCAGACGGACGTCCACGAGCCGCGCGCCGCCGAGAAGAACGGGTCGAGGTAGACGGGGAACGTGGTGTCCGGGTCCTCCATCATGTCGCGGTCGGGCTTGAGCACCATGGTCCGGCCGTCGAGCCGCACGCCCATCGCCGTGTTGCGGCCGTCGGCGGGCGACGAGGCGTCCGCGGGGGGCGAGGCGTCCGCGGGAGGCGCGGCCTGCCCGGCCTTGAGCGTCCGGGCGTCCGAACCGCCGGAGGAGTCCCACATCAGCGGGGTGGACGCGGTGAAGACGGTGCCGCCGTCACGGTCGACGGCTTCCAGGTTGCCCGCCTTGTCGGACTTCATGGTCAGGGCGGTGGTCGAGATCGGGTAGGTCAGCTCCGACAGGGCGGGGTTCGCGGCGGCCTCACGGGTCTTGACCACCAGGACGTGGGAGAAGCCGTCCACGTCGGCGCGCACCCGGAGGTCCACGCCGGGCAGCACCTCGGGGTAGACGGCGGTGTCGCCGTCCAGCGCCGGCTTCGGCAGCGGGCCGCGCCAGCCGAGCTCCAGTCTCTTGCCGCCGCGGTTCATCCGCGCCAGCGGCCCGGGGCCGCCGCCGGAGAAGCTGAGGCCGACGGCCGTGGCGACGGGGGCGATCGACCCGTCGGGCCGCTGGGTGAGCGTCGCGTCCACGGCCACCCATCGGCCGTCCTGGCGCACGCGCACCGGCCGGGCGTGCTGCTCCAGGACGAGGGTGCCGTCGGGCCGGGCGGTCACCTGCCGCGTCTCCGACCGCAGGGCCTCCACCTCGACCGGCTTCCCGCCGCGCCGGGCGGCCGTGAGCGCGGCCGCCTCCTCGGGATCATCGCTCAGCCGGACGCCGGCGGCGTCCTGGACCGCCGGCACACGCTGTGGCGCGGCGGCTCCCTGTCCGACCTCGGCCTCGGCGGAGGGGTGGCCGAGAGATGTCACCACCACCGCGCCTGCCAGCACTACCACGACCAGCCCACGACCTACGCGCATCCGCCCACGCCCTTGCCGAGGCGGGATGCCGCGCGGGGTCACCCCCGCCCGGCATCGCCACGATCTTCAGTTGACGATCGGATTGTCATTCAGCGAGCGGCGCTCGTCCAGATCTTGGTGACACATTTCATCAGAATTGCATTCGAAACTGGAGAAAATCGTCAGAGGTGGGCGGGGAGCGGGTGCGCGGCCGGGTTGACCCGCCTGACGATCTCGTCCAGCACGATGCGCACGTACGGCTCGCCCACCCACAGGTGTTTGGCGCCCTCGACCCCGATGACCTCGGCCTGCGGCACCCGGGCGAAGCGGGCACGGGCGTCGTCGGGCTTGAGGTAGTCGTCGAACTCCGGCACGAGCACCACCAGCGGGCGGCCGAACCTCGCCCAGGCGTCGAGGTCGTCGTCGGTGGCCCGGTGCAGCGGCGGCGAGAGCAGGATGGCGCCCTCCACGAGCGGGTCGTGCGCCCACTTCAGCGCCAGCTCGGTGCCGAACGACCAACCGACCACCCACACCCGCGGCAGGTCGTGGAACTCGGCGTACTCCAGCGCCGCCGCCACGTCGAACCGCTCGCCCTGCCCGCCGTCGAAAGCGCCCTGCGAGGTGCCCCGTTCGGAGGACGTGCCGCGGGTGTTGAAACGCAGCACGGCGAGGTCGGCGAGGGCGGGCAGCCGGTTGGCGGCCTTCTTGTAGACGTGGCTGTCCATGAAGCCGCCGTGGGTGGGCAGGGGGTGCAGCGTGACCAGCGTGGCCACCGGCGGCCGCTCAGCGGGCAGGGCCAGCTCCCCCACCAGGGTCAGGCCGTCACCGGTGTGCAGTTCGATCGGCTCACGCCTGGCCGGCAGCACGGTCGCCGCGCGAATCTCCACCTTGGTCCTCTTTCGTGATGGGGGTTGCCGGGCCTTCCGGCAGCGTCAGTAGCGGCTGCGCCCCGGGCCGCGGTCCAGTCTCTTGCGCCAGCAGGCCGTGTGCCAGTGGCGCCGCTCGTCGTCGCCGCCCGCCCAGTTGGGCCAGCTCACCAGGTGCGGCTGGCCGCCGGGGATCTCCTGGTCGCATCCGGGACAGCGGTAGTTCTTGGCCGAGGAGCCGCCGGCCAGCGCACGCACCTTCCACTCCCCGTCGGGCCACTCCTCGACCCGGTCCATACCCCGGGGGAAGCCGACGGGACGCGAGTCGTCCCTGCGGCGGGCACGGCGCGGGCTCATGGCCGGGGGAAGCCGGTCAGGCCGGCCGCGACCAGATGGTCGAGCAGCGGCGCCGGGGCGTAGGAGGGCTCGCGGTATTCGGCGTAGAGGGCTCGCAGCCCGTCGCGCACGCGGTCGAGCCCGACGCTCTCCATCGTCTCGACCGGCCCGGCCGGGTAGCCGCAGCCCAGCCGCATGGCCGCGTCGACGTCGCCGATCGAGGCATAGCCCGCCTCGATCATCCGGACGGCGTCGTTGAGGTAGGGGTAGAGCAGCGCGTCGACGACGAACCCGGCCCGGTCGCGGCACGGCACCGGCGTGCGCCCGATGACCTTCATCAGGTCGCGGGCCGCCGCGACCGCCGCGGGCGAGGTGAGAGCCGTGGCGGCCACCTCGGCCACCCGCTCGCCGACGAGGTGGACGCCCACCATGACGTCGGGGCGCGGCAGCCGTACGGCGTGCTCGACCACGGGCCGGTCGGCCAGCCGCAGCACCACGTCCGGGTCGTCGGACGTCTTGAACCCGGCCTGCGCCAGCCGCTCGGCGACCGCGCCGGCCCCCTCCCCCTCGACCCGGTAGGTGACGACCGAGGCCCGGCCGGCCTCGGGGCGCACCACCCGCTCACCGTGGAAGCCGCGTCCGGACTTGCGGCCGAGCAGACCGGCGGTGACCAGCTCGCGCAGCAGCGGCGCGGGCGCGTGCCGGCGGTCGCGGGTCTCGTCGAACAGCACGCACATCACCTCGTAGGCGGTGTCGAGCCCGATGAGGTCGAGCAGCGCGAAGGGCCCCATGGGCAGCCCCGCGCCGAGCGTCATCGCCGCCTCGATGTCGTCGCGCGCCGCCACGCCGTTCTCCAGCAGCACGGCGGCGTGGTTGAGGTACGGCAGGAGCAGCCGGTTGACCACGAACCCGGCGCGGTCCCCCACGGTCACGGGCGTCTTGCCCAGCCGCCGCGCCAGCCCGGCGATCTCCTCGACGACGCCGGGCTCGGTCACCACCGTGCCCACGACCTCGACGAGCCGCATCACGGGGGCCGGGTTGAAGAAGTGCATCCCGACCACCCTGCCTGGCCGGCCCGTCGCGGCGGCGACCGCGGTGACCGACAGCGAGGAGGTGTTGGTGGCGAGGACGGCCTGCGGCTTGCAGATGCGGTCGAGGTCCTCGAACAGCGACACCTTGGCGTCGAGGATCTCGGGGATCGCCTCCACCACCAGGTCGGCGTCGCTCAGGTCGTCGCGCGAGGTGGTCAGCGTGACCCGCCGGAGGATCTCCTCGCGCTCGGCCTCGATCAGCCGCCCGCGGTCGACCGCCCGGCCGGTGGACCTCTCCAGGTGCCCGCGTCCGCGAGCGAGCGCCTCGGCGTCGGCCTCCACGCCGATCACCCGCAGCCCCGCCCGCGCGAAGACCTCCGCGATGCCGGCCCCCATCGTGCCGAGGCCGACGACTCCCACCCTCTCGAACGCCATGCGTCCAGTTTTCCAGAGCCGCTAAGGTGGACCGTCATGCGGTTGGTCATCGCGCGATGCAGCGTGGATTACGTCGGTCGGCTCACGGCACACCTGCCGATGGCGCCGAGGCTGGTGCTCATCAAGGCCGACGGCAGCGTGTCGATCCACGCCGACGACCGCGCCTTCAAGCCGCTCAACTGGATGAACCCGCCGTGCAAGCTGAAGGAGGACGGCGAGACCTGGACGGTCACCCACGGCAAGACGGGCGAGAAGCTCGTCCTGACGATGGCGGAGATCCTCCACGACTCCCGTCACGAGCTGGGCGTCGACCCGGGCCTGATCAAGGACGGCGTCGAGGCGCATCTGCAGGAGCTGCTCGCCGAGCACATCACCACGCTGGGCGACGGCTACACCCTGATCCGGCGCGAGTACATGACGGCGATCGGCCCGGTCGACATCCTGTGCCGCGACGCGGCCGGCGCGACCGTCGCGGTCGAGATCAAGCGGCGCGGCGAGATCGACGGGGTCGAGCAGCTCACCCGCTACCTGGAGCTGCTCAACCGCGACCCGCTGCTCGCCCCGGTCCGTGGCGTCTTCGCCGCCCAGGAGATCAAGCCGCAGGCCCGTGTGCTGGCGGGCGACCGCGGCATCGACTGCGTGACGCTCGACTACGACGCGCTGCGCGGCATCGAGCCGGAGAATCCGACCCTCTTCTGAGGGCGCCGCGACCGCCGCGTCGGCCCGTTCCACGACGCCCCTCGCCCTCCCGGACGTACGGCGCGCGGCCCGGTTCACGCGCCCGGAGGATTGAGCCGCCGGTCAGGATTGTCACGTTCTTGCACGGTGGATGTAAGAGGTAATCTTTTCGCCCTTTCCCAGGAGCCGATCATCCGTCCATAATTGTGTGCTTTGGGGGCCACGATCATGTTGGACGGGTGGATTGTGAACCGGTCTTACCGGGGAATGTCGGCCGAGCAAAGGCTGGCGGACAGACGCGAGCGGCTGATGACGGCCGCCTACACGCTATACGCGAAGCCAGGTTTCGCGGCGACGACGATCGAAAGGCTGTGCTCGGAGGCGCGGATCTCCAACCGCGCCTTCTACGAGTGTTTCGGGGGACGCGAGGAACTGCTCCAGGCGCTGCACGAGCGGTGCGTGGACGAGAGCCTGGCCCAGGTGACCAAGGCCCTGCAGGAGGCGCCGAACACGCTCGACGGGCGGGTGGAGGCGGGCATCCGGGCGTACGTCGAGTTCGCCACGGCCGACTGGCGGCGGGCCCGCATCATGCATCTTGAGGTGCGCAGGTCGGGAGATGTCCTCACGACCTCGCGCCAGCGGGCCGTGGAGTCCTTCGCCCGGCTCGTCGAAGAGGCGTCCGCTGATTTTCCGGCTCGCGCCGCGCCCTCGCGGCGGCTGGTCGCGCTCGGGGCCATTGGAGCGCTACAAGAGTTGCTCATCGAATGGCTGCTGTCGGAGGATCCGCCGGAGTTGGACGAACTGGTCGATGTAGCCACCCACATCTTCAGGCGGTCACTCGGCGCTACCTGAGGACATACGCCACCCGGATAAAGAACCCGGCATTAATCGGTATTTTCGGCTGGATTTGATTACGGCCTCCGCGGAGGCCCCGAGCGCGTAGGTGATTGAAGCATCAACGATGGAACGTGGCCGAAAACAGCCGTGGCATCACGCCACGGCCACTTCCTCCGCCTCCACGTGCAGCACCCGGTTGAGCCGCGTCACCGCCAGGATCCGCATGACCCGCGGCGGAACCCGCCGCAGCACGAGGCGGCGCTCGGCGGCGATCGCCCGCCGGTGCGTGCCCACGAGCACGCCCAGGCCGGTGGCGTCGATCACCTCCAGCCGGGAGACGTCCAGGATCAGGTCGCCCTCACCCGAGTCGACCGCGTCGTGCAGCTGTGACCGCGTCCCGGCCGACGTGCCGGCATCCAGCCGGGCGCCGATCTGCACCACCTGGGCTTTCGGATTGCCCCGGACGCGCATGTCACCTCCTCACCTCACACCGGCGCGCACCCGCGCGGTGTCGTCACGCATGCCCACGGCAGTGGGCGTGGGGTGGCCCCCGATACTCCCCCACTACCCACGAATCGGCAGTGACACGACAGCGTTGAGCACGAAGTGCCCCTCTCCCGTCGGATGGGCGCTCAGCTTGCCGCCGACGGCCGCCAGCCGCTCAGCCAGCCCCGACAGGCCGCTGCCCAGGTCGGCCGCCTGACGGCGCACCACGCCGTCGTTGCGCACCAGCAGCTCGGCCTCCTCGGTGGTGAAGCGGAGCGTGATGTCGCAGAACGTGGCCGAGCTGTGCTTGAGCACGTTGGTCACCGCCTCCCGTACGGCGTAGGCGAACACCGGCCCCACCACGGCGGGCAGGTCGCGGTGCGGCAGGCGCAGCTCGCACCGCACCCCGGCCGCCTCCAGCACGCTGCGGACGCTCTCCAGCTCCGCCGGCAGGTCCAGCTCGCGGTAGCCGCGCACGGCCTGCCGCAGCTCGCGCAGCGCCTTGCGGGTCAGCGTGTTCACCTCGGTCATCTCGGCCCTGGCCGCCGAGGCGTCCGCGTCCGACAGCCGTACGGCCAGCTCGGTCTTGACGGCGATCGCGGAGAGCTGGTGGCCGACGAGGTCGTGCAGGTCGCGGGCGAAGCGCAGCCGCTCCTCGGCGACCGCCAGCCTGGCGTGCGCCTCCCGCCCCTCGTGCGCCTGTACGGCGAGCCGGTAGATCCACACCCAGAGCCGGTTGGACGGCGGGAAGCTCGCGCACATGATCCCGTACATCACCACCATGAAAGGGATGGAGATCACGGGGTCGGCCTCGCCGTCGAACGACAGGCGGTGGCCGGCCAGGACGTTGGCGGTGCCGATGCCGACGGCCACCACGTACGTCCCCAGGGAGATCAGCACGGCCCGCCAGAGCGGCACCCCCACCGTCGCGACCGACAGCCACGCCATCAGGACCAGGCCCCAGGCGAGCGGGTCGCCCCCGCCGACGGACGCGGCGAACACGGCGAGAGCCCCGGCCACCGCCACGTCCCGGGTGGCGTACCGGGACTCCAGAGCCGCGTCGAGCACCCGCAGGTAGAACCGGCTGAAGACGACCACGGCGGCCAGGGCCGGGCCGACGCGCCACCACTGCGCCCGGCCCTGGCCGATCTCTCCGAGAAGCTGCAGGGCCAGCGAGAACCACACCAGCCCCAGGAAGGAGATCAGCACCCACCGGCACAGCCGTCGCGCCCGCGTGATCGCATCCATCGAGCTCCCGCTACCGCGCCCGCAGCACTTCGACCAGCCTGACCCTGGCCCCGGTACGCAGCACGGCGCGCTCGTACACCTTCGCCCCGAACGCCAGCACCGCCCCCACGGCCCCGGCCATGAGCACCATCGACAGCCCGACCTCCCACAGCGGCACCTCGGCCGCGGCCATCCGCACCGGCATGACCATCGACGAGAACGGCGGGATCAGCGACATGACCGTGGCCAGCGTGCCGGTCGGCTCCGAGGTCGCGTAGAACGCGATGAAGTACGACACCATGATGAGCATCGTCAGTGGCGACATCACGTTGCCCACCTCCTCCTGCCGCGACACCAGCGAGGCGAACGCCGCCGACAGGGTGGCGAAGAACGCGTAGCCCAGCACGAACCAGACCAGCACCCCGGCCACGATGCCCGGCGTGCCGGGCGGGAAGTCCACCGCCACGCCCGAGACGAACGACGCGCCGATGCCGACCACGAGGATCGTCCCGAGGTTGATCAGGCCGAGCACGCCCAGTCCGATGATTTTGCCGCCGAGAAGCTGCCACGGGCGGATCGAGGTGAGCAGGATCTCCACGATCCGGCTGCCCTTCTCCTCCACCACGCCCATGGCCACCATCATGGCCTGTCCGATGATCAGCATGAAGAGGACCAGCGTCAGCACCACGGCGATCCCGGTGCGCGCCTCCTGGTAGCGGGTGTCGGCGCCGACCGACTGCATCTGCAGCGGCTCGATCCGCACGCCGGAGGCGCCCAGCTTGGCCTCCCGGTGCGTGCTCTGCAGCAGCACGCCCAGCTCCGACTCGATCTTGCCGTCGGTGAGCACCTTCGTGCCGTCGACGAGCACCGCGTCCACGTCGCCGTCGAGCAGCGCCCGCGTGGCCGCCGCCTCGTCCGGGAACGCCCGCCACTCGATCTTCGCGTCCGGCGCCGCGGCCTGCACGGGAAGTTGCTGCGAGTGGACCGTGCCGAGAGTGTACTCGTCCGGGCCGCCCATGAGCTTGGGCGCGAACGCCACGGCGCCCACCAGCACGGCCGTGATGAGCAGGCCGATGACGAACGCCTTCGTCCGGATCTGGGTGGTGATCTCCCGGCGCGCCACCAGCATCAGCGTGTTCACGCCACAGCCTCCTTGAAGATCTCGGTGAGGGTCGGCTGCTCGTAGCCGAAATGCTCGACCTGGCCGGCCTTCAGGGCGCGACGCAGGATCTCCTGGTCGTCCCCGGCGGTGACGGCCAGCTCGTGCCGGTCGCCCCTGACGACGATCTCGCCGGGCAGGCCGTCGGCCCAGCCGGGCGCCGCGTCGCGCACCACGACCCGCAGCTTGCGCCCCTCAGCGGCCCGCAGGTCGCCGACCGCGCCCGAGGCGACCATCCGGCCGGACGAGACGATGCCGACCGAGTCGCACAGCCGCTCCACCAGGTCGAGCTGATGGCTGGAGAAGATCACCGGCACCCCGCCGCGGCAGCGTTCCTGCAGCGCCGTGGCCAGCGTGTCGACCGCGATCGGGTCGAGGCCCGAGAACGGCTCGTCCAGGATCAGCACCTCCGGGTCGTGCACCAGCGCCACCGCGAGCTGCACCCGCTGCTGGTTGCCCAGCGACAGCGACTCGACGGCGTCGCCCCTGCGCTCGCCCAGGCCGAGCCGCTCGATCAGGTCGTCCGTGGCCTTCAGCGCCGCTGCCTGGTCCAGGCCGTGCAGGCGCCCGAAGTACTCGATCTGCTCGGCCACGCGCATCTTCTGGTAGAGCCCGCGCTCCTCCGGCATGTAACCGAACCGGCGCCGGTCCGCGTACGTCAGCGGCCTGCCGCTCCAGGTGACCGAACCCGCGTCGGCCTGCAGCACACCCATCACGATCCGCATGGTCGTCGTCTTGCCCGCGCCGTTCGCGCCGACGAACCCGTACATCTCGCCCTGCCGGACGGTGAAGCCGATGCCGTCCAGAGCGAGCTTGCCCTCCGGCGACTCGGGACCACCCGCGAAACGCTTGCGCAGCCCGCTGATCTCGAGCATCAGATCCTCTCCTTCGTCATGGGTCCATCCTCGGGCCGGCCGGATCCGCCTGGTAGTCGCCGGAATCACCACCCCGGCGTGCGCCCTGAGTCCGTTCCGGATGACATTTGTCACTACGCTGAACGCATGACGCGCCAGGACAAGGACAAGCCGGTCGTGCTCTCCCGCATCTACACCCGCGCCGGCGACGACGGCACGACGACGCTCGGCGACATGAGCCGCACCCACAAGACCGACACCCGGCTGGCCGCCTACGCCGACGTCGAGGAGGCCAACGCCCACCTCGGGCTCGCCCTGTCGCACGGCACCCTGCCCGCCGAGCTGGCCGAGGTGCTGACGCGGGTGCAGAACGAGCTGTTCGACGTGGGGGCCGACCTGTGCACCCCGGTGGTGGCCGACCCGGAGTTCCCGCCGCTGCGGGTGGAGCAGCCGTACGTCGACCGGCTGGAGGAGCAGTGCGACCGGTTCAACGCCGACCTGAAGCCGCTGCGGAGCTTCATCCTGCCGGGCGGCGACCCGGCGACGGCCGCGCTGCACGTGGCCAGGGTGACGGTCCGCCGCGCCGAACGCTCGACCTGGGCGGCCCTGCGTGACCACGACGACATGAACCCGCTGACGGCCACCTATCTCAACCGGCTGTCGGACCTGCTGTTCATCGCCTGCCGGGTGGCCCACGCGGGCGGGGAGATCCTGTGGCGCCCCGGAGGCACCCGCTAGCTCACCGCTAACCCGGACAGGTCAGGCGACGTCCAGGTAGGCGCTCGGCGGCGCGGCCTCCAGCCAGGCGAGGAAGCCGGTGAGCGCGTCGGCGCTCATCGCGAGGGAGAGGTCGCGCGTCGTCCCGCCGCAGTCGATCGCGTAGAGCCCGCCGTCCAGCTCGCGCCGTGACGAAACGACGAGGCCGCGCCTCGCGATCGCGTGGCGCGGCCTCAGTCGCACACCTATGAGCGGGATCCAGTGAAGCTCCCCGTCGGCGTAGCGGGCTACCCCGCTGCGCCACCCCCGGTCGCGTACGCGCAGCCGACAGGGGACGCTGCCCCGTGATCGGGACAGGACGAAGCCCCGCAGCACCACCAGGGCGGCGGCCAGCAGCACACAGATGAGAATCGTCGCTGCCACCGCCATGCCGCCCCCTTGGCTCGTTACCGTCAGACCTCTTCGCCTGCCGCACGCAGCCGGGCCCTGGCTCGCTTGGCCTCGACCGCCGCGTCGGCGTCCTCCTGGTTGGCCTCGATCGAGGCCTGAGCGCGATCGAGAGCGTCACGGGCGGCCGCCACGTCGACCTCCGAGCCCAGCTCGGCCACCTCCGCGAGCACCGACACCTCGTCGTCGGCCACGGAGATGAACCCGCCGTGCACCGCGGCGACGAGGTCGCCCTCACCCTCGCGCTTCACGCGCAGCACGCCACCCTCGACGAGGACGCCGAGAACGGGTGCGTGTTGCGGCATAATACCGATCTCGCCGTCCACGGTCTTGGCAATCACCATGTCGGCCTCGCCCGACCAGATCTCACGCTCGGGTGAGACAACCCCTACGCGTAGCTTCGCCACTTGTGTAGGTTCCTTTCCGATCAGGTGATGGCACGGCCGGCAGCCGTGCCATCACCGTATCCGCGGGCGCGCAAAGCTCGCCCTCCAGTCCGGGCGAATTAGCGCTCGAGTTCCTTGGCCTTGGCGATGGCCTGGTCGATGCCGCCGACCATGAAGAACGCCTGCTCGGGCAGGTGGTCGTACTCGCCGGCGCACAGGCCCTTGAAGGAGGCGATGGTCTCGTCGAGCGGGACGGTCTCGCCCGGCTGGCCGGTGAAGGCCTCGGCCGCGTACATCGGGTGCGACAGGAAGCGCTCGATGCGGCGGGCCCGCTGGACGGTGACCTTGTCCTCCTCGGAGAGCTCGTCGATGCCGAGGATGGCGATGATGTCCTGCAGCTCGCGGTACTTCTGCAGGATCCGCTTGGTCTCCTGGGCAACCCGGTAGTGCTCCTCGCCCACGATCTGCGGGTCGAGGATCCGGGAGGAGGAGTCGAGCGGGTCCACCGCCGGGTAGATGCCCTTCTCCGAGATCGGCCGGGACAGCACGGTCTGCGCGTCGAGGTGCGCGAACGCGTTGTGCGGGGCCGGGTCGGTGATGTCGTCGGCGGGCACGTAGATCGCCTGCATGGAGGTGATCGAGTGACCGCGCGTCGAGGTGATGCGCTCCTGGAGGACACCCATCTCGTCGGCCAGCGTCGGCTGGTAACCCACGGCGGACGGCATACGGCCGAGCAGCGTGGAGACCTCGGAACCGGCCTGCGTGAAGCGGAAGATGTTGTCGATGAAGAGCAGCACGTCCTGCTTCTGGACGTCGCGGAAGTACTCGGCCATCGTCAGCGCCGACAGGGCGACCCGCAGACGGGTGCCCGGCGGCTCGTCCATCTGGCCGAACACCAGCGCGGTGTCCTTGAGGACGTCGGCCTCCTCCATCTCCAGCCAGAGGTCGTTGCCCTCACGGGTGCGCTCACCCACACCGGCGAAGCACGAGGTGCCACCGAAGTTACGGGCGACCCGGCGGATCATCTCCTGGATCAGGACGGTCTTGCCGACGCCGGCGCCGCCGAACAGACCGATCTTCCCACCCTGCACGTACGGGGTGAGCAGGTCGATGACCTTGATGCCGGTGACGAGCAGCTCGGTGCGCGACTCAAGCTGGTCGAAGGCCGGCGACGGCCGGTGGATGCCCCAGCGCTCGTTGATCTGGAGCGAGGAGGTGGGCACGTCGAGCGTCTCGCCCAGCGCGTTCCACACGTGGCCCTTGACGACGTCGCCGACCGGCACCGAGATCGGCGCCCCGGTGTCGGTGACCGCCTGGCCGCGGACCAGGCCGTCGGTGGGCTGCATGGAGATGGCCCGGACGAGGTTGTCGCCCAGGTGCTGGGCGACCTCCAGGGTCAGGGTCTTGGTCTCGCCGCCGAGGGTCACCTCGACCTTGAGCGCGTTATAGATCTCGGGCATCGCCTCGACGGGGAACTCCACGTCGACGACGGCGCCGGTGACGCGCGCCACGCGGCCTGTGCCTGCCGCGGCGCTTTCTACAGTCTCAACAGCCTCTGCAGTCATTTCACTCTTTCCCCGCTGCGGCGTCAGCCAGCGCGTTGGCGCCACCGACGATCTCGCTGATTTCCTGGGTGATCTCTGCCTGGCGAGCCTGGTTCATCTGCTGGGTCAGCACCCGCATCAGCTCGTTGGCGTTGTCGGTCGCGGACTTCATCGCGCGCCGCCGCGCGGCCTCCTCGGAGGCCGCCGACTGCAGCAGCGCCGTGAAGATGCGTGACTCCACGTACCGCGGCAGCAGCGACTCGAGCACGTCGCCGGCGGTCGGCTCGAACTCGAAGTACGGCGGGATCACGGTCGACTCGCTGGCCTCGGTCTCCTCGACCTCCAGCGGCAGGATCCGGCGGACCACGACGTTCTGCGAGAGCATCGAGACGAACTCGGTCGACACGATGTGGATCTCGTCGATGCCGTTGTCGTCCTTGAACGACTGGATCAGCGTGTCGGCGATCTCCTTGGCGTCGGCGTAGGCGGGCTTCCGGGAGAAGCCCACCCAGCTGCCGCCCATCTCCCGCTGGCGGAAGGAGTGCCAGGTGACACCCTTGCGCCCGGTGACGAACGGCACCACGGACAGGCCACGACCCTCCAGCAGCCCGCGCAGGGCCTCGGCCTCGCGCAGCACGTTGGCGTTGAAGCCGCCGCAGAAGCCGCTGTCGCTGGTGACGACGAGCACGCCCGCCCTGGCGGGGTTCTCCTTCGCCACGGTGAGCGGATGGTCGACGCTCGCCGCGTTGCTGACGACGCCGGTGACGGCGCGAATGATCTCACGCTCGTACGGCAGCGCCGCCTGCATCCGCTGCTGCGCCCGCACGATCCGTGAGGAGGCGATGAGCTCCTGGGCGCGCGTGATCTTGGCGGTCGACTTGACCGAGTTGATCCGCCGCCGCAGCAGCCTTAGCTGGGCACCCATGTCCTACTTCTTCTCCGCCGCGCGGACGACCTTCTTGATCTTCTCCTGGCCGACCTCGTCGGCGCCGAGCGGCGCCACCGGCTCGTCCTTGACGAGCAGCTCACCGGAGGAGGTGGTGAAGCCCTTCTTGAACTCCGTGATGGCGTCCTTGAGGGCGGTCACCGTGTCGTCGGACAGCTCCTTGGTCTCGCGGATGGCGTCGAAGACGCCCTTGTGCGAACTCTGCAGGTAGTCGAGGAACTCACCCTCGAACCGGCGGATGTCCTCGGTCGGCACCTCGTCCAGCTCACCGGTGGTGCCGGACCACACCGACACGACCTGCTTCTCGACGGGGAACGGGGAGTACTGCGGCTGCTTGAGCAGCTCGACCAGGCGCTGGCCACGCTCCAGCTGGGCGCGGGAGGCGGCGTCGAGGTCGGAGGCGAACGCGGCGAACGCCTCAAGGTCACGGAACTGCGACAGCGACAGCTTGAGCGTGCCCGCCACCTTGCGCATCGCCTTGACCTGCGCCGAACCACCGACTCGGGAGACGGAGATACCGACGTTGATGGCCGGCCGGACACCGGCGTTGAACAGGTCGGTCTCCAGGAAGCACTGACCGTCGGTGATGGAGATGACGTTGGTCGGGATGAACGCCGACACGTCGTTGCCCTTGGTCTCGATGATCGGCAGACCGGTCATCGAACCGCCGCCCATGTCGGCTGACAGCTTCGCGCAGCGCTCCAGCAGACGCGAGTGGAGGTAGAACACGTCGCCCGGGAACGCCTCACGGCCCGGCGGGCGGCGCAGCAGCAGCGACACGGACCGGTAGGCGTCGGCCTGCTTGGTCAGGTCGTCGAAGACGATGAGGACGTGCTTGCCCTGGTACATCCAGTGCTGGCCGATGGCCGAGCCGGTGTAGGGGGCGATGTACTTGTAACCGGCCGGGTCGGAGGCCGGGGCGGCGACGATGGTCGTGTACTCCATCGCGCCCGCCTCCTCCAGGCGGGCCTTGACCTGCGCGATCGTCGAGCCCTTCTGGCCGACCGCGACGTAGACGCAGCGGACCTGCTTGGTCGGGTCGCCGGTGGCCCAGTTGTCGCGCTGGTTGAGGATGGTGTCCACGGCGATCGCGGTCTTGCCCGTGCCGCGGTCACCGATGATCAGCTGGCGCTGGCCGCGGCCGATCGGCGTCATGGCGTCGATCGCCTTGATGCCGGTCTGCAGCGGCTCCTTCACCGGCTGGCGCTGGACGACCGAGGGGGCCTGCAGCTCAAGGGCGCGCACGCCCTCGGTCTCGATCGCACCCTTGCCGTCGAGCGGGTTGCCCAGCGGGTCGACCACGCGGCCGAGGAAGCCGTCGCCGACCGGCACGGACAGGACCTCGCCCGTCCGGCGGACCGTCTGGCCCTCCTCGATCTTGCTGAAGTCGCCCAGGATGACGACACCGATCTCACGGGTGTCGAGGTTCAGGGCCAGACCGCGCGTGCCGTCCTCGAACTCGAGCAGCTCGTTCGCCATCGCCGAGGGAAGGCCGGAGACATGGGCGATGCCGTCGCCACAGTCGACGACGGTCCCGATCTCCTCGCGCGCGGCGCCTTCCGGTTCGTACGCCTGGACGAAGCGCTCAAGCGCGTCCCGGATCTCGTCCGGCCGGATCGTAAGCTCCGCCATCTCTACTCTGTCTCCCTCTTCGCCTAGCCGGCCAACCGGCGGCGGACTTCTTCGATTCGTCCCACAATGGTGGTGTCGATGATCTCGTCGCCGATGCGGACCGAGAAGCCACCGAGCACTCGCGGATCCACCTCGACGTTCAGGTGCACGTCGCGGCCGTAGGAGGTGCGCAACCAGGTCGCCAGGCGCTGCTTCTGCTGTTCGGTCAGCTCGACGGCGCTGCGCACCACCGCGACATAGCGCTGGCGCTGCTGCGCCACGAGCTGCCCGAACACCTCCAGGCCCGTCTCCAGGCTACGTCCTCGCGGATGTACTGCCACCTGCGAGATGAGGCGCAGGCTGGTCACGGCCGCCCGGTTGCCGAGCAGGTCGCGCAGCAACTGCCGCTTGCCCTCCTCGGGGGCCGCCTCGTCCGACAGCGCGCGGCGCAGGGCCGGGTTGGCGGCGATGACGCGGCTGAAGCGGAAGAGCTCGTCCTCCACCTCGTCGAGCGTGCCCTGCCCTTCGGCCTCGGCGGCCGCGGCGACGACGCCGAGCCGTTCGAGGACGTCGGCGAGGTCGCCGGCGCGCGACCACCGGGCCGACACCGCGGCCTCGGTGGTGGCGATCGCGGCCTCGCCGACCTTGCCACCGAGCAGCGCGCGCGCGGTCCGGGCCTTCTGCTCGGCGGGCCGAGCGGGGTCGGACAGGGCGCGGCGCAGGCCGTGCTCACGGTCGAGCAGGTCCGCGATCGCGAACAGCTCGTCGGAGAGCGTGCCGAGGTCGGCGCTTCCCGCAACCGCGTTGAAGCGCTCCTCGACCTCCACCAGCGAGCTTCTGCTCAGCCCTCTCATTAGCGCACCGCCTGCGCGCTGGAGCTCTCGAGCTCGTCGAGGAACCGGTCGACGGTGCGACGCTGCCTGGCCTCGTCCTCCAGGGACTCGCCGACGATGCGGCTGGCCAGGTCCGTGGACAGGCGTCCGATCTCCGCGCGGAGCTGGGCGAACGCCTGCTGCCGGTCCGCCTCGATCTGGACGTGCGCTGCCTCGATGAGGCGGCGGGCCTCGGCCTGCGCCTCCTCGCGGAGCTCCGCCTTGATCTGGGCGGCCTGCTCGCGGGCCTCCTCGCGCAGCCGGGCAGCCTCCTGCCGGGCCTCGGCCAGCTGGTCACGGTACTGCTGCTGCAGCGCCTGCGCCTCGGCCTGGGCCTCCTCCGCCCTCTTGATGCCGCCCTCGATGGCGTCGGTGCGCTCGGCCAGCGTCTTCTGGATACGCGGGACGAGCATCCTGCCGACGACGAAGAAGACGACGAGGAACGAGAAGATACCGACGATGAGCTCGTAGTCGTGCGGGAGGAGGGGGTTGGCGCCCCCCTCCGCCGCGAGGAGCGTAGCTGCCATGGTCATGGGTGCAGCCTTTCGTCAGGGATTCTTCTGGTCTTTAGAGGTTCGCGAAGATGAACGGCGCGACCAGACCGATGAGGGCGAGGGCCTCGGTGAGGACGAAGCCGAGGAGCATGTTCTGACGGATCAGGCCGTAAGCCTCGGGCTGGCGCGCGATGGCCTGCACGCCCTGACCGAAGATGATGCCCACGCCGATGCCGGGGCCGATGGCGGCGAGACCGTAACCGATGGCGGTGACGTTGCCGGAGACCTCAGCGAGAACGCTCATTGCTGTTTTCCTTTACTGGACGGCCGGTGAAGGGAGTACCCACCGGTCATGGATATTCCGGTATGTGGTTCTCAGTGCTCTGCGTGCAGCGCGCCGCCGATGTACATCGCGGCCAGCATCGCGAAGAGGAATGCCTGCAGGAACTGGATGAACATCTCGAAGCCGGTGAGGATGATGGTCATCACCACACCGAGGACGCCGATGGGCGCGCCGAGCGGAGTCAGCTTCTCGAAGAGGAACCAGAAGCCCACCATGCTGAAGAACGCCAGCAGCATGTGGCCGGCGAACATGTTGGCGAACAGTCGCACCGCGTGCGTGAAGGGTGCGATGATCATGTTCGACAGGAACTCGATCGGGGCCAGCAGCAGATAGATCGGCTTCGGCAGCCCCGGAGGGAACATCATGTTCTTGAAGTAGCCGACGCCGCCCTGGTGCTTGATGCCCAGGTAGACCTTGAGCACGTAGATGGACAGCGCGAGCACGGCCGGGAAGGCGATGTGCGAGGCCACCGGGAACTGCAGCACCGGGACGACGCCCATGACGTTCCAGATCAGCACCAGGAAGAAGATGCTGACGAGCAGACCCATCCACCGGTCGGCGTCCTTGCCCAGGAACGGGCGGGCGACCTGGTCGCGGACGAACATGTAGCCGTACTCGGCGACGTTCTGGACGCCCCGCGGGACCACCTTGGGGCTGCCGAAGGCCGCCCAGCAGAAGCCGATCACCACGACGGCGCTGAGGAGAGCGAGAAGGACCGGCTTGGTGAACCAGTCGACCCCCGGGATGATGGGGGGCAGGGTGAACAGTTCGTCGGGCGTCGGAGCCCCGAACTGGTCCTTGGGAGCGAGGACCGTCAGCGCATTCACGCGGCGTTCCCTTCAACGTCGTAGTGGATCACAGGAGTTTCCTCGGCGAAACGGTCGCTGCGGAGGGCTAGCGACCGTGGCGCCGGTAGACCGCGTAGCCGGCGAGCACCAGCCCCAGGATGATGCCTATGGGGAAGAACGCGGACATGCCAAGCCAGCGGTCGAGCAACCAGCCGATACCGCCATAGATCGCCATCCCGGCGAGAAGATAGCTGGGAACCGACCACATGGCGTCGGCGAAGTCGCGACCGTCTGTCTCCGGCCGGCGTTCCTGTTCGCTCATCGCGCGCCCGACGATAGCAGGCCAGCAGAGGACTAGTCATATCGGACCCGGCCCGTTGGTCAGGCTCATCAGTCACCCTTTCCGGGGACCGAGGCGTCGGGGTCCACGTACAGCATCTTGGTCTTCATGAAGGCGCGGACCTCGAAGGCGGTCCAGACGATCGTGCAGAGCACGACGGACCAGGCGAAGGCCTTGGGATTCCACGCGGTGGTGTCGCCGAACGTGGCCAGCATCGCCATGATGACGATCACCTTGACGAGGTAGCTGCCCATCGCCGCCATGGCCATGACCTGAGGCGACACCTTCGCGGCGTAGCTCACGGCGACCACGCTGACGCTGAAGAACGCCCCGACGAGCAGCACGCCGATGGCGGCGCCGAGCGCGCCCTTGCCGCCGGCGACACCGAGCGCCACGACCACGGCGACCGCCCCCACCGCCAGGGTGGGCAGCGCGGCGCTCTTGAGGACGCGCACGTCGTTGGCCTGCATCGGTGCTCCCACGAAGAGTTGTCAAGCGAGCGTTTGCTACCCCCAGAGCGCGTGCAATGGAGGCCCTTGCTCGTGAAAGATATCACAAGCTCACAGAAGACCGCTTTTACCTGCCGTTTCTAGTTCGCGATCATGAACGGCCCGGATGAGCGGTGATGACCGGTTTGCCCTCTGCGCTGGCCCGCTGCTGCGGCGGCTCCTGGATCGGGCGGCCGCCCGGCCCGCCCGCCCCCGACTCCGGCAGGACGGGCGGCATCGGCCCGGTGGGCGGGCCGCCGTCGTCGTCGGCCGGCCGATCGCCCCGCGAGCGCAGCCCGCCCCGGCCACGCCACCGCGGCGCCGCCATGAGCACGAGCACGCCGATGGCCAGCAGGATCACCACGGGGAACAACAGCACCGGCACACCCCGCCAGGACATCGCCACGATGCCGAACGCGAACAGGAAGGCCCAGGCGTACATGATGAGCACCGAACGCCGGTGCGAGTGACCGATGTCCATCAGCCGGTGGTGCAGGTGGCCGCGGTCGGGCGCGAACGGCGACATGCCGTAGGAGGTGCGCCGCACGACGGCGGTGATGAGGTCGACCAGCGGCAGCACCAGCACCGCCGCGGGCAGCAGCAGCGGCAGCAGCACCGCGAACTTGTTCATGTCCTCGATGACCGCCGGGTCGAGCGGCGTCACGGTGACGATGGAGGAGGCCAGGACCAGGCCGATCAGCATGGCGCCCGTGTCGCCCATGAAGATCTTGGCCGGATGGAAGTTGTGCGGCAGGAAGCCCAGGCAGGTGCCGATGAGGATGGCCGCGATGCCCGCCGTGGTGGTGATGTTGTTGCCGCTGATGCTCTGCGACAGCAGGATCGAGTAGGCCCACGTGGACATGGCCGCGATGCACACGATCCCCGCGGCGAGGCCGTCGAGCCCGTCGACGAAGTTGACGGCGTTGATCGTGACGACCACCACGAGGATGGTGATGATGGTGCTCAACGTGTAGTCGAGGCTGGTGGAGCCGCCCCAGTCCTTGGGCAGCGGGATGTAGACCAGCCGCAGGTCGTAGTAGACCAGCACCCCGGCAGCCGCGACCTGGCCGGCGAGCTTGATGAAGGGGTCCATCCCCCACCAGTCGTCCAGGAACCCGGTGACCGTGATGATGCCGCCGGCGATGAGCAGCGCCGTCACCGCGTTGCCCTCGGAGGCGCGCAGCGCCTGGCCGGTGTAGGCCAGCTCGCTCGCCACCAGCAACCCCGCGACCAGCCCGCCGTACATCGCCAGGCCGCCCAGCCGCGGCGTCGGCGTGGTGTGCACGTCGCGCTCACGGATCTCCGGAGCGGCCCCGATGCGGATGGCGAAGCGGCGAACCAGCGGGACGAGGAGGTACGTCACCGCGGCCGCCACGAGCGCCATGAACAGGTATTCGCGCACGGACCTAGTTTCCCGGATGCTCCGGCCCACTGTGACCGGAAAACGACACAGACCAGCTTAAAATTCGCTGAGATATGGCTGATGGATGGAGAGCAGCGCCGCCACCCGCTCACGCACGGCCGGTGCGGCATCGGGATCCCGCACGGCCTGCGCCACCAGCATCCCGACCTCCTTCAGCTCCTGCGGCCCCATCCCCTGGGTCGTCACGCACGGCGTGCCGACCCGGATCCCGGACGTGATCGCCGGAGGCTCCGGATCATACGGGATCGCGTTGCGGTTGAGGGTGATCCCCGCCGCCGCGCACCGCCGCTCCGCCTCCGCCCCGGAGATGCCCAGGTCACGCAGGTCGATCAGCGCCAGATGCGTGTCCGTGCCCCCCGCGACCGGCCGCATGCCCTCCGCCGCCAGCGCGTCACACAGCGCCCGGGCGTTCGCGATCACCTTCCTGGCGTAGTCGCCGAACTCCGGCCGCAACGCCTCGCCGAACGCCACCGCCTTGGCCGCGACGGCGTGCATGAGCGGGCCGCCCTGGATGAACGGGAACACCGCCCGGTCGATCCTGGCAGCCAGCTCCGCCGTGCACAGGATGCCGCCGCCGCGCGGCCCGCGCAGCGTCTTGTGCGTGGTGAAGGTGACCACGTCCGCGTACGGGACCGCCGACGGGACCGCGCCGCCCGCCATCAGCCCGACGGTGTGCGCCACGTCGGCGAGCAGCCAGGCCCCCGCCTCGTCGGCGATGCCGCGGAAGCAGGCGAAGTCCAGCAGCCGCGGGTACGCCGTGGCGCCGCAGACGATCAGCTTCGGCCGGTGCCGCAGCGCGAGGTCGCGCACCTCGTCGTAGTCGACGAGTTCACTGTCGCGTCGCACGCCGTACGACACGACGTCGAACCATCTTCCCGAGAAGTTCACCTTGGAGCCGTGGGTGAGATGGCCGCCGTGCGGCAGCGCCATCGCCAGCATCGTGTCGCCCGGCTGCAGCAGAGCCGCGTAGGCGGCCAGGTTCGCCGTCGCGCCGGAGTGCGACTGGACGTTGGCGTGCTCGGCGCCGAACAGCCGGAGCGCCCGGTCCACGGCCAGCCGCTCCGCGCGGTCCACCACCTCGCAGCCGCCGTAGTAGCGCCGGCCCGGGTAGCCCTCGGCGTACTTGTTGGTCAGGGTGGAGCCGAGGGCGGCGAGGACGGCGGGCGAGGTGAAGTTCTCGCTCGCGATGAGCTGGAGCCCGCCGCGCACCCGCGCCAGCTCGTCGAGCAGCACCTGGGCCAGGTCGGGGTCCTGCCTCTGGAGCAGGCCGAAGTCCGGACCGTAGGAGGGCTGTTGACCCATTTCTCCACTCTAAGGCGGGGTGTCCGTTTTGCCCACAGGTTCCCGCCGTCCGGACGCGCGATCAGGAGAAGGCGCGCGGAGCACCCGCCGTGCTGGGAATCCAGCGCGGGGTGTCGGCCGCCTCGTCACTGATCGCGGTGAGCACAGCCTGCCGGTAGAGGGCCAGCCTGGAACGCCAGGCCGCGATGTCCTCCACATAGCGCTCACCGACGGGCGCCTCCCACGTCTGCGGGCTCCTGGCCTGCCGATACGCCTTGTCCAGGGCCGTGGTGAGGCTCTCCAGCAGCGGCAGCACGGTCTGCCAGGCGGTGACCAGGCGCTGGTACTCGGGATTGAACTCCCACGCGCGCGGCTGCGGATCCAGCGGGTTGGCGCCGGGCTTGGCGGGCGGGGCCTCTCCGGGTCGCATGGGCTGGGGTGCCGGCGGGTCCGCGTACATCACACGCTCCTCTCCCCGCCGGGGACGCCGGGCTGCGCGGCGCCGGGCGGTCCGTCATGGGGGCCATCCCCGGGCAGCGACTCTCCCCGGCCGTATCCGCCGTGCGGACCGGTCGGCGGGTCCCTGTACTCCCCGTAGTCCCCGTAGTCACCATCGCTGCCGTCGCTGCCGTCGCTGCCGTCGTGGCCGTCGTGGCCGTCGCTGCCGTCGTGGCCGACCAGGGTGACGAGGTCGTCGAGGTCTCCGCCGTGGGTCCAGGGAATCTGGTTCGAGGGGCTCTGGTCTCGGGGCGTGCCGTCCGTCGCGATGCCTCCGTCCTGCCAGTCGTCGAGGTGGGTACGGCCGGCGACCGTCACCGCGCCGTCAGCCGCCGTCCCATCACCGGCCCTCGCCGTGTCCCCCGACCTGTCCCCCGGCTTGTCTCCCGGCTTGTCTCCCGATCCGTGCTCCGGTTTGTCCTCCGCGCCGTTCCCCGCGTCCCTGTCCGCGCCGGTCCCGTCATTGGCCCTGCTGTCGCCCCTTCCGTCCCCGTCCGTCCCGGTGCCCGCCCCTGCCCCATCGCCCGTGCGCGGTGCGGCGTCAGAACCGGCCGGTGGTGTGGGGTCGATGGCCACGGGAGCCCCCTGGCGGGGCTCGGGGAGACCGTCTCGCCCCGGGTCTGCGGCAGCGGGCGCGTCCCGGCCTCGGGTGCTGTCTCCGTCCCCGCGCTCATCGCGCTCCGGCAGCGTGCCGGCGTCACCCCGGGGATCACGCTCCGGCAGCGTGCCGGCGTCACCCCGGGGATCACGGTCTGCGGGCGGGCAGGCGGCCTGGCCCGGGGTGGGGTCGGTGGAGCCGCCGGTCGGGGAGTCGGCGATGGGGAGTGGAGGCACCCCTCCGGGCTGGACGCCGGCGGTCTGGGGCGGGAGGCCGGGGTCGATGGCGCCGGCTCGTGTGTCCGGCCGGCCGAGGGAGGCCGCATCGCCGATCGGGGTGTCGGCGGATGGACGGGATCCGGTGTCGCCCGGCCGGGCGTCGCCGTCGGGTGTCGGCATCTCGATGGGCTGGTAGGTGTCGAGGTTCTTCAGGAGGTCGCTCAGTTCCTCGGCCGTGGGCGGGTCGATGGGGACCTGGAGAACCTTCACGCCGTCCACGACGACGACCCGTGGTCTCTGCGGGTCCTGGTCGTCCGGATGGTCCTTGGCCGGGGTGTCCACGGGCTGGTCACGCCCGGAGTCGGCCGCGCGGTCGTCACGGCCGGTGCCGTCGTCACGGGGCCGGGAGCCGTCGCCCGTCCTCCCGTCGTCCGTCGCGCGGTCGTCCTTCCTGCCGTCACCCGTCCGGTCGTCCTCGCAACGCCTGCCGTCGCCACCCGTCCGGTCGTCCTTGCCACCCGTCCGGTCGTCCTTGTCACCGGTTCTGGCGTCGTCCTTGGCCGGCTTGTCCTCGTCGCGCCGCTTCGCGTCGTCCTGGGCAGGCTTGTCCTCCCTCGGAGGATCGGTGGGGACGGCGTCAGGTTTGGTGTCACGCGGAGTGTCGGTCTTCGGCGTCTCACCCTTCTTCGCCTCGTCGCCCGTCCTGGGCGTCTCACCCTTCTTCGCCTCGTCGCCCGTCCTGGGCGTCTCACCCTTCTTCGCCTCGTCACCCGTCCTGGGCGTCTCACCCTTCTTCGCCTCGTCGCCCGTCCTGGGCGTCTCGCCGTTCTTCGGGGTGTCGGAGCCGGGGCCCGGGTCGCGGGGCTCGGCGGCGCGTTTCTCCAGCAGTCCGAGCCTGGTCCGGACGTCCTTCGTCATGGCGTCGGCGGCGTCGGCCACCTGGACGGGCCGGTGCGTGGTCTGGACGGACACGCCCGCGCGGCTCATGACCTGCGCGACACGTCCCTCGGTGGTGCGCAGGTGCTCGGCCACGCGCTTGAGCTCGGCCAGCAGGTCACGCACCAGCTCAGGATCCATGCCGTCGAACTTGCCCATGGGCTACTCCCGGACGTCGTGACCGCTCCGGAAGTCACCGTAGGCACGACGCGGGCGTCCCCGCAGCCGGGATAAGCAGACGGTATGGCGTCAGCCGTCGGTCGCGACGTATCCGATGATGCCGCGCAGCTTCTCCACCGGAATCGCCCCCCGCCGCAGGAGCCGCGGCACGGCGGTGGTGAGGTCGAGGATCGTGGAGGGGGTGTTGTCGGTGGTGGCGCCGCCGTCGAGGTAGACGGCGACCGCGTCGCCGAGCTGCTCCTCGGCCTCCTGGGCTGTGACGGCCGCCGGCGCGCCGGAGCGGTTGGCGCTGGAGACGGCCATCGGGCCGGTCTCCTTGAGCAGGTCGAGGGCCACCGGGTGGAGCGGCATGCGCACCGCCACCGTGCCCTTGGTGTCGCCCAGGTCCCACGACAGCGCCCGGTTGGCCTTGCACACGAGTGTGAGAGGGCCCGGCCAGAACGCGTCGACGAGGTCCTGCCCGTACGGGCCGAGGTCCTCCACCAGGGCCGTGGCGGCCCGGACGGTGCCGACGAGGACGGGCGGCGGCATCTCACGGCCCCGGCCCTTCGCGTCGAGCAGCGCGGTGACCGCTGCGGGTGTGAAGGCGTCGGCGCCGATCCCGTACACGGTGTCGGTGGGGAGCACGACGAGGTCACCGCGGCGGACGGCGGCGGCGGCCTCGGTCAGGCCCTCGGCGCGCTGTTCGAGGTCCGTGCAGTCGAAGCGTCTGGTCACGGCGTGCATCCTAGTCCTGGCCGAGCCTCGCGGTGACGAAGCGGTCTCTGCGGGTCAGATCCTGGCGCAGTCGTACGTCGCGCCAGCCGTTGTCCTCAGGGAACGTCAGGTAGACGGCCCTGCCCTGCTCGTCGGCGTGCTCGACGGCCACCCAGCCGCCGGGGCGCAGCAGCCGCCGGGCGGTGCGCTCGACGGCGCGGACCTCGCCGAGGCCGTCGTCGCCGCTGCCGTACAGGGCCCGGTTGGGGTCGTACTCGCGCACCTCGGGGTCTCGCGGGACGGCGCCGGGCGGGATGTAGGGCGGGTTGGAGATGACGAGGTCGACCGCGCCGTTGAGCTCCGGCAGGGCCTCCGCCAGGTCTTCGGGGTGCAGGTGGACGCGCCCCTGGCCGTGTTCGGAGATGTTGCGCTTCGCCCAGGTGTAGGCGCCGGGATCGACCTCGACGGCGTGCACCTCGGCAAGCGCGACCTCCTGGGCTATCGACAGCGCGATGGCGCCGGAGCCGGTGCCGAGATCGACGACGAGCGGGGCGGTGACGTCCATCGCGCGCAGCGTCTCGATGGCCCAGCCGGCCATGACCTCGGTCTCGGGCCGCGGCACGAAGACGCCGGGGCCGACCGCGAGTTCGAGGTAGCGGAAGTAGGCGTGTCCGGTGATGTGCTGCAGCGGCTCGCGGGACTCGCGCCGGGCGATGCCCTCCCAGAACAGCGCGTCGAAGTCGGCGTCCTTGACCGTGTGCAGCTCGCTCCTGCGCACGCCGTGAACGAATGCCGCGATCTCCTCCGCGTCCGTGCGCGGCGAGGGCACACCTGCCTCGGCCAGCCGGGCGGTGGCGAGCGCGATCTCGTCCAGCAGAAATGTCATGAGTGTTGTGCGAGCTTCTCCGCCATCTCGGCGTCGATGAGGGCTTGGGTGACGGCGTTGAGCTCACCGTCGAGGACGTGGTCGAGGTTATACGCCTTGAAGCCGACGCGGTGGTCGGAGATGCGGTTCTCGGGGAAGTTGTAGGTGCGCACCCGCTCGGAACGGTCGACGGTGCGGACCTGCGACTTGCGCTCGGCCTGCGCGGCGGCGTCGGCCTCCTCCTGCGCGATGGCCAGCAGCCGGGCGCGCAGGATGCGCAGCGCCGACTCCTTGTTCTGGAGCTGGCTTTTCTCGTTCTGGCAGGAGACGACCACCCCGGTCGGCAGGTGCGTGATGCGGACCGCCGAGTCGGTGGTGTTGACGCTCTGGCCGCCGGGGCCGCTGGAGCGGTAGACGTCGATGCGCAGGTCATTGGGGTCGACCTGGACGTCCACGTCCTCGGCCTCGGGGTAGACGAGCACGCCTGCGGCACTGGTGTGGATGCGGCCCTGCGACTCGGTGACGGGCACCCGCTGGACGCGGTGGACGCCGCCCTCGAACTTGAGCCTGGACCACACTCCCTCGTCGCCCTTGGCCTTGATGGCTACCGTGACGTCCTTGTAGCCGCCCAGGTCGGAGGGCTGGCTGTCGATGACCTCGGTCTTCCAGCCGAGCCGCTCGGCGTAGCGGAGGTACATGCGCAGCAGGTCGCCGACGAACAACGCCGACTCCTCACCGCCCTCGCCCGCCTTGATCTCCATGATGATGTCCTTGTCATCGTTGGGATCACGCGGGATGAGCAGGTGCTTGAGGCGTTCCTCGAGCTGCGGGATGCGTGCCTCGATCTCGGCTGCCTCGGCCGCGAACCCCTCGTCCTCCCCCGCCAGCTCCTTGGCGGCGGTCAGGTCGTCGCGAGCCGCGTCGAGCTCGCGGTAGGTGGCGACGATCGGGGTGAGCTGGGAGTAGCGCCGGCCGAGGGCGCGGGCCTTGCCCTGGTCGGCGTGCACGGCGGGGTCGGCGAGCTGCAGCTCCAGCTCGGAATACTCCTTGAGCATCTCGTCGAGGTTCACCGTGGGTCCTTCGGGCGTGGGTGGGTGCGGGGCCTTCTCACCAACAACGCCGACCCGGCGCACTGCTGAGGTGCATCCGGGCCGGCGTCGGTGGAGCTACTTGCCCGAGGCCTTCTTGCCGAAACGCTTCTCGAAGCGGGCCACCCGGCCACCGGTGTCGAGGATCTTCTGCTTGCCCGTGTAGAACGGGTGGCAGGCCGAGCACACGTCGGCGTGGATGACGCCGTTCTTGGCGGTGCTGCGGGTGGTGAAGCTGTTGCCGCAGGTGCAGGTGACCTGGGTGACGTGGTAGTCAGGGTGGATGTCGGGCTTCATTGCTGTCCTTTCGGGGTGCGGTCGCCGGGTCGCCTGATGTGCGCCTCGCGCGCGGCGGGAGCCGGAACCGCTACGGGTCAGCTACCAGTGTGCCAGATCCTTCAACCGTCCCAGGCCACCGGGCATTCCCTGATCCTGATGACGCGGTCGCATCTGTCACATGAGGCTCCGCACCCGTGGACCGTACTTCCTCAGAGGGGTCTCGGTCCTGGCGGCGCCGCGGGGCCGGGACGGGCCGAACGACGTGGGAGACGACATGAGAGAGGGGCGGCGGAAGCACTCCCGCCGCCCCTCTCCCGCGCGCGTCAGTCGCGGTCGTTGCTCACCGTGGTCTTCTGGACCTGCATGAGGAACTCGGCGTTGGACTTGGTCTCCTTCATCTTCTCCAGGAGAAGCTCCAGAGCCTGCTGCATGTCCAGCGCGTGGAGCACCCGGCGGAG
The DNA here is from genome assembly GCF_043204415.1 of Nonomuraea sp. NPDC047897. Classification (NCBI taxonomy): domain Bacteria; kingdom Bacillati; phylum Actinomycetota; class Actinomycetes; order Streptosporangiales; family Streptosporangiaceae; genus Nonomuraea; species Nonomuraea sp. NPDC047897. The sequence goes on from NZ_JBIDCC010000016.1 coordinate 153,361, forward strand.
CTTCCAGACGATCTGGAGCTCCTCCTTGGCCATGAGGATCTCTTCCTTACGGGTGCTGGACGCGTCGACGTCCACCGCGGGGAAGATCCGCTTGTCGGCCAGGGAGCGGTTGAGCTTGAGCTCCATGTTGCCGGTGCCCTTGAACTCCTCGAAGATGACCTCGTCCATCTTGGACCCGGTCTCCACCAGGGCCGTGGCGAGGATCGTCAGGGAGCCGCCGTTCTCGATGTTGCGGGCGGCGCCGAAGAAGCGCTTGGGCGGGTAGAGGGCGGTCGAGTCGACACCACCCGACAGGATACGACCGGACGCCGGGGCCGCCAGGTTGTAGGCGCGGCCGAGGCGGGTGATCGAGTCGAGCAGGACGACCACGTCGTGGCCCAGCTCCACCAGGCGCTTGGCCCGCTCGATGGCGAGCTCGGCGACCGTGGTGTGGTCCTCGGCGGGACGGTCGAAGGTCGAGTGGATGACCTCGCCCTTGACCGACCGCTGCATGTCGGTGACCTCTTCGGGCCGCTCGTCCACGAGCACGACCATGAGGTGGCACTCGGGGCTGTTGCGGGTGATCGCGTTGGCGATCGACTGCAGCACCATCGTCTTGCCGGCCTTGGGCGGCGAGACGATGAGGCCGCGCTGGCCCTTGCCGATCGGCGAGACGAGGTCGATGATCCGCGTGCTGAGGATGTTCGGCTCGGTCTCGAGGCGCAGGCGCTCCTGCGGGTAGAGCGGCGTCAGCTTGTTGAAGTCGGGCCGGTTGCGGGCCTGGTCGGGGTCCATGCCGTTGACGGTGTCGAGGCGGACCAGGGCGTTGAACTTCTCGCGGCGCTCGCCCTCGCGCGGCTGGCGGACGGCGCCGGTGATGACGTCGCCCTTGCGCAGGCCGTTGCGGCGGATCTGGGCCAGCGAGACGTAGACGTCGTTGCTGCCGGGCAGGTAGCCGCTCGTCCTGACGAACGCGTAGTTGTCGAGGATGTCGAGGATGCCGGCGATCGGGATGAGCACGTCGTCGTCGCCGATGACGGGCTCGCTGCTGTCGAAGCGGTCACGGCCGCGGCCGCGGTTGCGCTCCCTGAAGCGGCCCCGGCGCCCGCGCCCGCCACGCTCGTCGTCGTCGCCCCGCTGGTCGTCCCGCGAGCCGCCCCGCTGGTCACCTCGCGAGTCACCGCGAGAGTCACGCTGGTCACCGCGAGAGTCGCCGCGCTGGTCACCCCGCGAGTCACCGCGAGAGTCGGTGCGGCCGGTGTCGGCGCCGCGCTGGTCGGCACGACCGCCGCCCTCGCCACGGCCGCCTTCGCCACGGTCGTTGCCGGACCGGTCACCGGAGGAACGATCGCTGCCGCGCTCGCCCCGCTCGCCACGCTCACGGCGTTCGCCGCGGCCGCGCCGCTCGCGGCGGCTCTCGCCGCGCTCGCCGCGCTGGTCGTTCTGGCCGGAGTCGGCGGGCTGGGCGGCCGGCTCGACGACCGGCTCGGCGGGCGCTACGGCGGGCTCGGCGGCCGGAACCGCGGGCGCCGAGGCTGCGGCGGTGGCCTGCGCGGCCACCGGCTCGGCGGCCTGCGCGACGGAGTCGTCGGTCTTGGCGCGCGAGCGCTCGCGGCGGCTGCGGGACGGCCGCTCAGCGGCGGGCGCCGGGTCGGCGGCGGCCGTCACGGCCGGCGCCTCGGCTACGGGAGCGGGCGGGTTGTCTGCGGTGCCGACGCCCTGCTTCTCCTGGATGGCCGCGATGAGCTGGCTCTTCCGCATCCGTCCGGTGCCGCTGATGCCCAGCTCGGCGGCCATTTTCTGCAGCTCGGGCAGCACCTTGGCGGACAGGCCGGTGCCGGAGCGACGCGCGCGCGGCTTGGCCGCGGCACGGGTGGGGGTGTCGCCGGACGCCGGCTGCGCAGGCGAGCCCGATGCGTCGGAGAGGAGTTCGGTGGTGTCGCTCAACTAAAAGGTCCTTCCCAGGGGTCGGGCGCCGGTTGGTTTCTGCCGGGCGTCCCGGAGGTGCTTCGATCCGGCGGGACAGACCGGGTCGGGGTGCACTTTGCGATCTTCGGCCGCCGCTGGGGACGGTCGCCACTCTTGGGGAGGGGCTCGTCCAGGCCGCCACAGGACGGTGGCGCGTGGAGGACACCCCCCAGATTGCTGTCGCCAGCCAGATGTCGAGGTGACTCGAACGCGCAGACCCCCGTCGTCGCCGCCTCACGTTGGGCCAACCGGGTGTGGGCCAACCGGAGGCAACGGATTCCGGGGAGACAGCCGCGCTGCCCACGCCTCGCGACGTGAAGCATGATGCAGCGATGTGTGGCTGACAAGCACGCACCCACCAAGGGGGCATCTGGTGCGGCTACCAGCCTAACATCACCAGCGCACACGGCTATTCCCTGAAGGTCTAGAGAGGCATCAGCGTGTCTCGGGAAACTGAACGTACGCACCGAGCTGGTCGACGTCCATTTGCTGGATGTGCCAGTCATTACCCACTTCTGGTGCGATCAAATCCTGCGAATCCGGTGTCGAAAACGCGAGGACAGTGGGACCCGCTCCGGACACGACCGCGGGCACGCCCACCGCACGCAGCCGTTCTACCAGATCCGCGCTCCGCGGCATCGCAGGCGCGCGGTAGCTCTGGTGGAGCCGGTCCTCCGTCGCCGCGAGCAGCAACCCCCGATCCGGCTTCTGGGTCAGCGCGGCGATCAGCAGCGCGGCCCGGCCGGCGTTGAAGGAGGCGTCCCGGTGGGGCACGTCCTTCGGCAGCAGCCCCCGCGCCGTCTCCGTGGCCAGGCGCGTCGCCGGAACGAACACGACAGGACGAATGCGCGCGTCGGGGACCAGCTTCACCATACGGGGCGCGCCCGCGTGGTCCGTCCAGGCCACCGTAAGGCCTCCCGCCAGGCACGGAGCCACGTTGTCGGGATGCCCCTCCATCTCGGTGGCGAGCCGGAACACCTCGTCGTCGGTCAGCTCCGGCTCCGCGGCCCGCTCCGGCGGCGCGGCGGGCCCGGCGAGGGCGGCGGCCTCGCGGGCGAGGGCGCGGGCGGCGAGGATGCCCGCGCAGATGGCCGCCGACGACGAGCCCAGGCCGCGGGCGTGCGGGATGACGTTGCGGCAGCGCACCTCGATCCCGGCCGGCTGGGCCACGCCCATCCGGTCGAACGCCCTGCGCATGGCCCTGACGATGAGATGACCCTCGCCGAGGTCCAGCTCACCGGCGCCTTCGCCCTCGACGGCGACCCGGACGCCCGGCTCCGCGGCCAGTCGCGCCTCGACCTCGTCGTGCAGCGCCAGCGCCAGGCCGAGCGTGTCGAACCCCGGCCCCAGGTTGGCCGACGTGGCCGGCACGCGGACCCTCACGGTGCTCATTGGTCAGACTTCCCTTTCGTCCGCGTTCGCCAGGCGCGCGTGCGTCACGCCGGTGAAGCTGCTGTCGACTTGCGGCCGTACGCGCTGCGCGAACACGCATCCCGTACGGACCGCCGCGCGCGCCCGCGCGGCCGCGCGGGTGGCGGCGTCAGGCCAGGCCGAGCGCCGCGGCGGCGGCGTGCACGTCGATGGGCACCGTGACCGGGGCCGGCGCGCCGGAGATGGCCCAGTCGGGGTCCTTGAGCCCGTTGCCGGTGACCGTGCAGACGATCCGCAGGCCCCGCTCGATCCGCCCCTGCGCGTGCGCCTGGAGCAGACCGGCCACGCTGGCCGCCGAGGCCAGCTCGACGAACACGCCCTCCTCCTGGGCCAGCAGCTTGTACGCGGCGGCGATCTGCCGGTCGGTGACCGACTGGATGTCGCCGCCCGACTCGTCGCGGGCCGCCACGGCGAGCTGCCAGGAGGCGGGGTTGCCGATGCGGATGGCGGTGGCGATCGTCTGCGGCCGGGTGACCGGGGCGCCGGTCACGATGGGCGCGGCGCCGCTCGCCTGGAACCCGAACATGCGGGGCGTGCGGGCCGACACCTTGTCGGCGGCGTATTCCTGATAGCCCATCCAGTAGGCCGAGATGTTGCCGGCGTTGCCCACCGGGATGCAGTGGATGTCGGGCGCGTCGCCGAGCGTGTCGACGATCTCGAACGCGGCGGTCTTCTGGCCCTGCAGCCGGAACGGGTTGACCGAGTTGACCAGGGCGATCGGGTAGCTGGACGACAGCTTGCGGGTCATCTCCAGGCAGTCGTCGAACGAGCCCTCGACCTGCAGCAGCGTCGCGCCGTGGACGAGCGCCTGGGCCAGCTTGCCCATCGCGATCTTCCCTCGGGGCACCAGGACGGCGCAGGTCAGGCCGGCGCGCACCGCGTAGGCGGCGGCGGAGGCCGAGGTGTTGCCGGTGGACGCGCAGATGACGGCCCGGGCCCCCTCTTCGAGGGCCTTGCTGATGGCCATGGTCATGCCGCGGTCCTTGAAGCTGCCCGTCGGATTGGCGCCCTCGACCTTCAGGTAGACCTCGCACCCGGTGAGCTCCGAGACGCGGCGCGCGGGCACCAGCGGCGTGCCGCCTTCCAGCAGCGTGACGACCGGCGTCTTCGTGGTGACCGGAAGCCGCTCTCGGTACTCCTCGATGAGGCCACGCCACGCCCTGCTCATGATGACTCCCTACCTGCGGTGTTGGGGCCGAGTGTACGGGGTGCCGCGCCGCGCCCCACAACCGCGCCGGACAACGGTCCCACCCCCGGCCGCAAGATCCAGCATTTGAGGAAATTCTCCGGTTCTCCCGATAAAGTGCCCGCCAGGGGGGTCACCACATGAACGCGCGTCCTGCCATGACGCAGAACGACTTTTCTCCGCTTCGGCCGCCACAGCTCGGCGCCTGGTCGCCGGCCCTGTCGGTGAGCGTGGTGGTGCCGGCGCACGGCGGGCCGCACCTGGAGCTGACGCTCGCCGCGCTCGCGGCGCAGACGTACCCGGACCATCTCATGGAGGTCCTGGTCGTGGACGACGGCAGCGAGCCGCCGATCCGGCTGCCGGAGATCAGGCCGGTCAACACCCGCCTGGTACGGCCCGAGACGGGCTGGGGCATCTCCACCGCCGTCAACGCCGGAGCCAAGGCCGCCGACGGCGAGATCATCCAGCGGCTGGACTCCGACATGGTCGCCTGCCGCGAGCACATCGAGGCGCTGGCCCGCTGGCACCACCTGACCGACTACCTGGTCACGATCGGGATGAAGAAGTTCGTCGAGGCGCCGCCGCTGACCGCGGGCGAGGTGTACCGGGCCGGGCGGCTCGGTGAGCTGTTCGACCTGGACAAGGCGGTGGCGAGCTCGACCGAGGCGACGATCGCTAAAACCGACGGCCTGCGCAAGAGCCGCAATCCCTACCACGTGTGCACGGGGCCGACGTTCGCCCTGCCCAGGGACGTCTTCCATGCGGTGGGCGGGCTGGATCCGACCGTCGCACGGGGTGAGGACACCGAGTTCGCGTACCGGCTGGCGATGCACGGGGTGGTGTTCGTCCCGGATCTGGAGGCTCAGGCGGTCCACCTGGGGTTGCCGGCGCAGCACCGCGACCGGGAGCGGGCCGTACGGGCGGTCGAGCCGTACCTCGCGCACCGCGTCCCGCTCCGCCGCGACCTGCGCAAGGACGGCGGCCGGCGATGGCTGGTGCCGTACGTGGAGATCGTGCTGGACGTGACCGACACCTCCGAGGCCGTCGTACGGCGGGCGGTGGCGGCGGCGCTGGACGGCACGCTGCGGGACGTGGTCGTGACGCTGGTGGGGCCGTGGGCGCGGCTGCACGACGGGCGGCGCTCGGTGCTGTCCGACCCGTGCTTCGAGCTGCGGCTGATGCGTGACCTGTTCGCCCACGACGAGCGGATCAGGCTCATCGACGAGGCGGCGCCGACTCCCGCGCCCGCGCCGTTCCGCTACCGGGGGCCGGTGGACGTGCCGCTGCACCGCTCGACGCTGGAGCGGATGGTGGAGGACGTGCAGAAGGACCTCACGGGCGTGCTCGTGGTGGATCTGCCGGACGGGCGCCCGGCCCGGCTGGAGCGCACCTCCGCGCTGGGGCGGGCGCTGCTGCTGAGCGCGCCGGGCGACGACCTCGACGAGGTGATCACGGTCACCCATGGGGTACGGCATGTGGCCCCGGACCGTTACTGGCCCCCGACCCCGGCCAAGCGGGCCGCCGCCTCGCCGGCCCCGGCCCGGATTGGCGACGGCCCGCCCGGCGGGACCGCCACGGGCGCGGGCGCGGCGGCGAAGCCGGCCGCGAAGCGCGCGGGCGAGCCGGTGGGCGCGGCGGTGCCCGCCTCACGACAGCCGGCGGAACGCGGGCTGCTGGGCCGCCTGAAGTCCGCCCTGCGCCCCGACTGAACCGCGGGGCGGGCCCGGCGCGCCCGAGTCGTCCGGCCCGCGGGGCGTCGGCCGGCCGGTCCTCAGGGGAGGGTGTCGCCGGATGTACCCGGGCGAGGGCGGTCGCCGCGGCGCAGGGCGCGGCGCACGGTGGTCGCCACGAGGACGCGCAGGCCCTGCTGGGCGCGGTTGGCGGCGGCGAGCCGGCGGCGCAGGGTGCCGACCTCGCGCCGCAGCTCGACGGTGCTCTTGCGCCACCGCGCCGCCTCGTCGCGCCACTTGGTCACCTGGGCGCGCAGCCGTTCGGCCTCCTTGGCCAGCCGCTCCGCCTCGGCGCGGGCCTCCGCCCGGGCGCGGTGGGCGCTGCGGCGGCCGGGGATGTCGGCGGGCTCGGCGCCGAACCCGTAGGTCTCCCCCTCGACCCAGGTCACCCCGGACACGTCGTCCACCGCGTCGTCGAGGTCCTCACCGTCCCGCAGCACGACGCGGGCGCGGGCGAAGGCGGCGACGCGTTCGAGCCGGGCGGCCAGCACGCCGTCCGGCGACTCGTGCAGCAGCACGTTGACCAGGCCGTACCCCTGGTCGCGGCACAGGTCGAGGAGCCGGGCGAGGCTGTCCTCGCCGGGCACCCAGCCGGCCGGCAGGCGCAGCACGTACGGCACGGCGGGGTCGACGATGGGGGCGGCCGCCAGCCGGACCCTGCCCTCGTGCAGGTAGTGGCCGTGGACCAGGACCAGGTCGAGGTCGGGGTCGCGGAGGGGGGTCCGGCGGTCGCGGTCCAGCGTGTCCCAGGGGCCGACGACCACGATCTCGACGTCGGGCACGGTCCCGGCGAGCAGCGCGTCCACGGTGGCGCGCACGTTCTCGTACCCGGCGGTGCCGTCCACCACGGCCGCCACGTACGGCACCTTCCACTGGCGGCCCGGATGCGAGCGCAGCCAGCGGTAGGCGGGGATGCGGTCGGCCACGAACGCGTGGCTCACCCGGTCGACGGGCTGCTTGTCGCGCATCCGCATGGTGGGCCCGAGATGGTAGGCGCGGGCGGCGGGCTCGGGGACGAACACCGCTCCGGCCTGCGCGAGGCGGTAGCCCAGCTCGGTGTCCTGGCCGAGGATCAGGTCCTCGTCCATGGGCCCGGCCGCCTCGACGAGCCGGGCGCTCACGGAGGTGGCGCCGCCGACGTGCAGGCTGAAGGGGCGCTGCGGGTTGTCGGTGAGGCCGCCGGTGCGCTCGACCAGGTCGACGATCCAGCCGTGCGGCTCGGCGGGTTCGAACGCCCGCTCCAGGTCGTCGGGCAGCTCGGCGGGGACCGGGGCGGCGGTGAAGCGGATGTAGCCGGTGACGACGCAGTAGGGCGCGGCGTGGTGCCAGCGCATGTGCGCCTCGACGGCGCCGGGGGTGAGCAGGACGTCGGAGTCGAGCCAGTGGACGACGTCGCCGCTCGCCTCGGCCAGGCCGGCGTTGCGGGCGCTGGCCCGGCCGGGCGTCGCGCAGACGATCAGCCGGGTGTCGCGCGGGCGGTCCTCGGGCAGCCGCAGCGGCGGCGAGCTGCCGTTGTCGACGACGATGACCTCGATCAGCGCCGCGGGGTAGCTCTGCCGGGCCAGCGCGGCCAGCACGAGGTCGAGCTTGTCCTGGCCGCCGTAGGCGGGGACGACCACGCTGACCCGCAGGGTGGGCTCGAACGGGGTGGGGGGCCGCAGGACGCGGTAGTCGTTGCCGCGGACGCGGTCCCGGCCGCCCGATGGCCGTGCGGGGTGCAGGGAGGTCACGCGGCGGCCTCCATCAGCAGGCTCGGGCGGAATCCCCGCCACTGGCTGGAGGCGACCTTCAGAAAGTGGGCGAGCGGGAGCTGCCAGGTGTGCCCGCCGCTGAGCGTGCGGCGCAGCACGTAGCCGAGGCCGTGGGTGCGGTAGACGCGCGCCCCCGCCTCGGTCGCGGCTTTGAGGAAGTCGCGGTCCACCGCCCGAGGCTGAGCGGGAAAGCCCCCTATTTCGTGAAATTTCGCCCGGGAGGTGAGGATGGTGCCGCCGGCGACGTGATCCGACCACACCTCACTCTTGTACGCGGCCCCGCTGGCGAACGTGGTGCGCCGGATCGTGGTGTGCAGCGGCTCCAGGTAGAAGAACTCCCCCGCCGTGCCCACCACGTCGGCCCCCGAGTAGCCGGCCGCCATCACCAGGTCGGCGAGGTGGTCGGGGCCGTACCAGTCGTCGTCGTCCCACTTGGCCACGTGCTCGCCGACGGCGAGCGCCGCCGCGTCGTTGAGCACCTGGCCGAACGGCACGTCCGCACCCGCCTCGACCCAGGCCACCCGCAGTCCCGTCTCCTCGACCGCCTGGCGTACCCGCTCGAACGACACCCCGTGCAGGCCCAGCAGCACCTCGACCTCGACGCCGCGCTGGCGGGCCATCTGGGCGAGCGCACCGGCGACCAGGGCCGGGCGTTTGGTGGCCATGACGACGCTGATCGCGGGGGTGCCGGGGAGGCGATGGGCCAGCCGGCGCAGCCGCACGCTGTGCTCCTCGCGGCGCAGGTCGGCAAGGCAGCGCGCGGTGCCGTCGGGCACATGGGCCAGCCAGGAGCGGTCGGCGAGCAACCGGGCCAGGTCGTCCGGCACCCACCCGGGGACGCTCCCGGCGTCGGGGGCGCCCGCCTCCGGTGCGACCAGCGGCACGCCGGCCGCCGCGAGCCGCAGCACGCCGTCGAGCGGCACCGGGCCGGCCGGCCACTCAATCTCCAGGCCGCGCAGCGGGCGCAGCTCGGCCACGTCGGGCGCGTGCCCGTCGACCGCCCATCCGGCGTCACTCCAGTGGAGACGGGCGAGCCCCTTCGCGGGCGTGCGCGTGAAACCGCAGGGGGTGACGGTCATGCGTGGGGTGCTCCTCGACCGGGACAGGGGGCGACTCAGTCGGCGCCTACCTTACGCCCGTTTGATCGCGTAGGAGGCGGTAGCGCCCTCGTCCGTGGGGAGCCCCCGGAGGTAATCCGGCGATCATTCTCAGTAACCACTAAGAGCGTGTTTGAGAAGATCGTTCATGTACGGCGTGGCGGCGTGACGAGAAGCGTCGGCGCCGTCAGGGTGGCCGGATGCCCTCTCGCCGCTATCCCTCCGATCTGACTGACGCGCAGTGGGAGCTGATCGAGCCGCTACTTCCCGAGCCGAACACCGGTGGGCGCCCGGAGAAGCACCCGC
>NZ_JBIDCC010000017.1:0-155610 GCF_043204415.1 Nonomuraea sp. NPDC047897
ATGGTACTGCACTCGGGAGGGTGTGGGAGAGTAGGTCACCGCCGGACAATTTTTGTTGAGGGAATTGGGGCTTCACCTTCGGGTGGGGCCCCTTTCTCGTATGCCCGGAGTTGGGTTCGACGTCGGAGCCCACCAGCGGCGCCGCGCCACTGCGACCCGCACACCGACCGCTCGCCGACCCGTAGCCGGCGGGCCACGACCGCGTCCTTCGTCCACGCGCGAACATCTCCCCGGCCTGAAGACGCGCCTGCTCGCGTCGCTGTTTCTCCTCGGCGGTGAGCGTCGTCCACGATTATGGCCGCTCCGACGTCACGTCCGTCCTCGGCCAGCGTTGGAGACAAGATCAATCGGCGGGTCGTGACGGCCAGGGAATCCAGCCCGGTTATGTGCGTGGCCGTGATGAGGCCGTTCTACAACGTTCCCTGGACGATCTTGTCAGGATCGCCCATCGGGTGTCGCCGATGGTCCGGCGGAGGATCGAGGCATGGAACTGTTGACTACGCTGGTGGACAAGGGGCTGCGCGGACAGGCGCCGACGCGCGAGGAGGCCCTGGCCGTGCTGGCTACTTCCGACGACGAACTGCTCGATGTGGTGGCTGCGGCCGGGAAGGTGCGGCGGAGGTGGTTCGGCCGTCGGGTCAAGCTCAACTACCTCGTCAACCTGAAGTCGGGCCTGTGTCCTGAGGACTGCTCGTACTGCTCGCAGCGGCTGGGCTCGAAAGCCGAGATCCTCACCTACAGCTGGCTCAAGCCGCACGAGGCCGCCGCCGCGGCAGAGGCTGGGACGAAGGGCGGCGCCAAGCGTGTGTGTCTGGTGGCCAGCGGGCGTGGCCCCACCGACGGGGACGTCGAGCGGGTCGTCGGCACCATCGAGGCGATCAAGGAGCACAGTCCCGACGTGGAGATCTGCGCCTGCCTGGGCCTGCTGTCGCAGCGGCAGGCCGCGCGGTTGCGCGAGGCGGGCGTCCACGCCTACAACCACAACCTCAACACCTCTGAGGACCAGTACGGCAAAATCTGCACCACGCACGGATTCGCCGATCGGGTGGACACCGTCCGGCGTTCGCGTGAGGCAGGCATGTCGGCCTGCTCCGGTCTGATCGCCGGGATGGGTGAGAGCGACGCAGACCTGGTGGACGTGGCCTTCGCGCTGCGAGAACTCGACGTGGACTCGGTGCCGGTGAACTTCCTCATCCCCTTCCAGGGGACCCCGCTGTCACAGACGTGGGAGCTCACCCCGCAGCGGTGCCTGCGGATTCTGGCGATGGTCCGCTTCGTCTGCCCGGACGTGGAGGTCCGCCTCGCCGGTGGCAGGGAGATCCACCTGCGCAGCCTGCAGCCTCTGGCCCTGCACATCGTCAACTCGATCTTCCTCGGCGACTACCTGACCAGCGAGGGACAGCCCGGCAAGGCCGACCATGAAATGATCAAGGACTTGGGCTTCGTGGTCGAGGAACCGGGGTCCGCCACGCTACCCGAGCGCCGCGGCGCGGCCGCGCCCGACCAGCAGAGGAAGCACGGCGACGCGCCGGCCGCCGAATCCCCACGCACCGACCTGGTGGCGTTGCGCCGCCGCGGCGCCGGTACCGACCTGGCGCCCAATGCGTGACCCCCGGCACGTCCCGGAGCTGCTGGAGCTGGACCGGGCCCACGTGTGGCATCCATACGCGCCGATGCCGGGCCGCGAAACCCCGCTGCTGGTGGAAGCGGCCTCCGGGGTACGGTTGCGGCTGGCCGAGCCGGTCGAGGGCCACATCGAGCTGGTCGACGCGATGTCCTCCTGGTGGGCCGCCATCCACGGCTACGGACACCCCGTCCTGGACGCCGCAGTACGCGACCAGCTGGGCCGGATGAGCCACGTCATGTTCGGCGGGCTCACCCACGAGCCCGCCATCCACCTCGCCACCCGCCTGGCGGAGATGACCCCAGATCCGCTGGAGCACGTCTTCCTGGTCGACTCAGGTTCGGTCGCGGTCGAGGTGGCGGTCAAGATGTGCCTGCAGTACTGGCGGTCGCTCGGCCATCCGGACAAACAACGCCTGCTGACCTGGCGCGGCGGGTACCACGGCGACACCTTCCAGCCGATGTCCGTGTGCGACCCCGAGGGCGGCATGCACGCCCTGTGGACCGGCGTGCTGCCGCGACAGGTCTTCGCCTCGGCCCCGCCCGCGGGCTTCGACGCCGAGCTCGACCCCGCCTACATCGCGCACCTGGCCGAGCTCATCGAACGGCACGCGCACGAGGTCGCGGCCGTCATCGTCGAACCGGTGGTGCAGAACGCGGGCGGCATGCGCTTCCTGTCGCCCGGCTACCTGCGGGTACTGCGCGAGTTGTGCGACACGCATGCGGTCCTTCTCGTGTTCGACGAGATCGCCACCGGCTTCGGCCGAACCGGTGCGCTCTTCGCCGCTGACCACGCGGGCGTCGCCCCGGACGTGATGTGCGTGGGCAAAGCCCTCACCGGCGGCTACCTCAGCATGGCGGCCACTGTGTGCACGCCCGAGGTGGCGCACGGCATCGGCCGTGGTGACTTCCCTGTGCTCGCCCACGGCCCCACGTTCATGGGCAATCCGCTCGCCGCCGCCGTCGCGGGGGCCTCGCTCGACCTCCTGACGGACTGCGCGTGGGAGGGCCAGGTCAAGCGGATCGAGACGGGACTGCGGTCCGGGCTCGCCCCCGCGCGCGGGCTGGGCGAGGTGCGCGACGTCCGCGTGCTCGGGGCCATCGGCGTCGTCCAGCTCGACCATGACGTGGACAGGGCCGCCGCCACCCGCGCCGCCGCGCGTCACGGTGTGTGGATACGTCCCTTCAGGGATCTTGTCTACACCATGCCGCCCTACGTCATCGACGACGCCGACCTCGGTCGCGTCACCACCGCGATGGTCGCGGCTGCCGAGGCAGGCTGACACCTTAGGAGGGGAACGTCCTCATACGTCTTCAGGTCATCACCGGGACCGGCCCGAGATCGGCACCGGGACCGGCCCGAGATCGGCACCGGGACCGGCACCGAGATCGGCGAGACCGTGATCATCGCGGCCAGTGCGGCGCGGGCGGTCGCGGCGGGCCGCCGCGATGCCGGGCCGAGACCGGCTCGGGCCGGTCCAGCCCGGCCCGGCGGCGGATGTGCGACGTGGACGAGGGCCCGTCTGGCCGGTCCCGCCACCCGCAGCGAGATTTGTCGCGGGCCGGGCATCGTGGGTGCGTGACGCAGGACCCGTGCACGAAGACGGGTGCGCTCGTGTCGCGGGCCGGGCATCCTGGGCGCGTGACGCAGCACCCGTGAGAAATGGCCGGTGACGCTCCCCGGTGGGTGCGGTGTTCGGGCTGTCTCTCGTGCCTCTGGTCGTAAACCCGCACGGGGTGCCCGACCATGTGGTCACTGATTCTCCGGTAGCGGGCCTGAGCGGGCGGTGTGAATGACATGCTGGGCGGACGGCGATCACAAGGAGATCCACGATGAGCCATCCCATAGGTACTGAGCCCGCGGCCCGGCGCACCCCGCTCAGCACAGAGGAGAGGGTCCGGGCCGAGGCGAACTTCGTCCCGTTCGTCGCCGAGCAGCTCCTCACGAACGGACGGTTCCGGGTGACCGCCGACACCTCTGAGATGGTGGAGCTGTTCCAGGGCGTCGCTCGCCGGGTGGGTGACAGGCTGCAGCGGCCCGTGGTCAGCTACGCCAACGGCAGGGACATCGTGATCACCTTCGGCCAGGCGGGGGCTGCCCATCTCAGCAGTCAAGGAGCCCATTCCACGCTGGAGTGACCGAGAGGCGTCGTCCGGGTGCCCGAGCCGGTGATCGGCTCGGGTCAGTCGCCGACGGGGCGTCAGATGTGCAGGTCGCCCGAGAGGACCGTGACCGCCTGGCCCGCCAGGAGGACCCGGTCGCCCGCCGTTGTGACGCGGACCAGCCCTCCACGGGCGGACAGTTGCGCGCCCACCAGGTCGGCGCGGCCGAGGCGCCCGGACCAGTAGGGGGCCAGGGCGCAGTGGGCGGAGCCGGTCACCGGGTCCTCCGGGACGCCGACGTTCGGGGCGAAGAAGCGGGAGACGAAATCGTAGCCCTCAGACGTCGCCGCGGCCGTCACGATGACGCCACGCGCGTCCACCGCGCGCAGCGCCTCGATGTCCGGGGCGAGCGAGCGTACCTCGTCCTCGGACCGGAGCTCGACCAGCAGGTCGAGGCTGCTTCGGCCCACGCTCACCGGGATGGCGCCGAGCGCTTTTTCCAGTCCCGGGGGAACTGTGGTGGGTGTCACTTCCTTGGCCGGAAAATCCATGGTGATCATGCCCTGGGCGGCTCGATTCACCCTGAGCGTTCCGCTCGCCGTCAGGAAATCGAGCTGACCGGTCGCGGCTCCGGTCGAATAGAGAACGTGGGCCGTGGCCAGCGTCGCGTGGCCGCAGAGGGAGACCTCGACCGTCGGAGTGAACCAGCGCAGCCTTTCGCCGAGCAGGAACGCGGTCTCCGACAGGCCCATCTCGGCGGCCACCGCCTGCATCCACGAGTCGGGTGCCGGAGCCTCCAGGAGGCAGACCCCGGCCGGATTACCCTTGAACGGACTGTCGGTGAAGGCGTCTACAGTGAACACGCGCATGACTCGATGCTATCTGGGGAGACAGTTATCCAGATGAAAGCAGACTGCAAGCCGTACAAAATGGAATTAGTCGTGGGCGTGTCGCATGGCGAACACGGAATCGTCGGTTACCGTCCAATGTGTAGGGACGTGCCGATTACGGTGAGTTCCTGAGGAAAGGACAAGCCGATGGGGGCAGTGCGCAAGGTGGCCGGCTACCTTGGCCTGGGCGCGATAGATCATTATGACGACCACTACGACGACGAGCAGTACGAAGAGGAGTACATGCCGGCGTCGGAGCGGGCCGCGAGGAGGTGGCGGGCAACCGTCGACTCGTCACGGATCGTGATGGTCCAGCCGCTCAAGTACAACGACGCGCCGATGATCGGGCAGCACTTCCGTGACGGTCAGACGGTGATCATGGATGTGACGGGCATGCCGATGCCGGAGGCGACCAGGATGGTCGACTTCGCGGCCGGTCTGGCGTATGGCTGCGAAGGGCGGATCGAGCGCATCGCCGACCGCGTCTTCCTGCTCGCGCCGGCGCACGTGGAGATCGAGACCACCTAGGCCGCACCGAGGGCCGAGCAGCCGGTCGGGGCCTCTGGTCCGTCGCATGGTCGCGACGGGCCGGTCGAGGCGAGCCGCATACGTCGCGGCCGACCGGTGCATTTCGGTCGGCCGGGCCTCGGCGGGCGCCAGGGGGTGCCGGCGGGCGCCGACGGGAGCCGAAGCGTGCTGGCGCGTGCCGGCGGGTGCCGGCGGGTGCCGAAGGGTGCCGGCGGGTGCCGGCGAGTCTCGGCGGTTGACCGGCGAGCGAGTCAGGGCTGTGCAGGTCGTGCCCTCCCAGGGGGAGAGGGTGCGGCCTTTCCGGCCGTGGAGCGCGGGGTGGGTGGGGCGGATTCGGCTCGCCGGGTGACGATCACCTCAGGGCCGGCCGCGGCGCCCGGCCCTCCAAGGCAGAGCCATCCGGGTGGCCGGTCCATCAAGGCACTTGAAGGTCGCTGCGCTGGTGGTGCTGGTCGTGCGAGGCAGATCTCCCGCTGCCTGGGATCACCGGTCGTGGGATGCGTACGGCTGCGGGGGCCGGTTGGTCAGGCCGCGCGGGGGCCGCGGCGGATGAGGCGGGTGAGTTCGGCCGCGTCGTCGGCGGCCTGCTTGGCGCGGCCGTCCGATTCGCGGGCGTAGGCGTGCAGGGCCCAGACGGCACCGTCAGCGAGTTCGCGGAGCTCGGCCACTCGCGCGGCCACGAACCGCGCGTCTGAGGCGATCGCCTCGCGGCGGCGCCAGAGCTGCCAGCCTGCGGCTCCGAGCAGGACCACCCCCACCGCGGCGAGCAGCCACCCGGCCACCGTTGCTCCGGCCAGGCAGCCGACGCCGGCCACGGCCAGGACGATGACGGCCCACGGGGTGCCGCGCGGCAGCGTGCCCTCGGCCACGATGGCGGCTTCGGCCTTGGCGAGCGAGGCGTCGTCGGGGCCTTCGGGGTGAAGCTGGACGGGGTGGCCGAGCAGCGACACGGTCAGCGTGGCGGGCGGCTCCAGGCGGCTGTCGGCCTCCAGCTCCTCTGCCACCCCGCGGAGGATCGGCGCGGCCACGTGCAACGCGATGGCCGCCAGGTGCGGGTCGGCGGCGGGGCGCAGGTCGTCGAGCAGGTACGAGGTGAGCGAGGCCATCGGGCCGGCGGGGCCGCCGAGGCCGGCCAGCGAACGCAGCACGGCGATCGGCTCGTCCTCCTGCCAGGCCGTGGCGGGGCTCGCGGTGCTGTTGGTGAGCGGGGCGGAGGAGGCCTGACCGGCCTGCCCGGCAGAGGTGATCTCCAGGCAGCGGGCGCGCAGCCGCGCCAGCCGCGCCGCGGCCTGGGCCGGCCTGGCCAGCTCGGGCAGCTCGGCCATCTCCGGGAAGTCGGCCAGCGACGTCGGAACGACCACGGCCGGCTCGCCGGGCGCGAGTGCCTGCACCCATTCCTCGTGGTCGGCGTGGTCGGGGATGGCGAGGGTGTCGAGCTTGCGCAGGACGAAGATCTTGCCGGCCGGGCCGTACGCGCCACGGGCGGCGGCCAGCCAGAGCGCGCGCTGGCCGTGGGTGACGGGCTGGTCGAGGGAGAGGTCGCCGAAGGCCGTGCCGAGCCAGGAGGCGTGGATGCGGCTGCCGTGGCCGGCGACGGCCAGGGACAGGCAGAGGAAGAGCGCGGTCCGCTGCTGGTCGCGGCCGGCGGCGCGGCTCAGGGGTTCGAGCGGATCGTCGCCGGCCAGGATCGCCACGAGCGCGTGCACGGCCGGAGGGAGCCAGTGGCCGGGGATGTCCTGGAAGCCGGGCGTGGACGGAGGGGCGGCGCCGTTGGCGGCCAGGTGCGCCAGCAGGGCCTCGGCATAGCGGTGCAGCTCTGCCGCTGCCTGGGGGTCCGCAGTCAGATCCGTGCTCAAGGCAGAGAACTCCCCCATTTTCGGCCTCGGTTCATGACCGCGTAAAGCCTAACCGGGGGGCGCGCCAACCAGGTGGAGGCGCGCCCACGACAAGAGGTACGGCGCGGCGACCGATCCGGATCACCGCAGAGGGTCACATGCGCTCGGGAACGGGCACCCCGAGCAGATCGAGGCCGGCCTCCAGCACGCGCAGGGTCAACGCGCACAGCGCCAGCCGCTGCCGCTTCGTCTCGGCGTCGACGCCGTCCTTGGCGACCGGGCACTCCTCGTAGAAGGTGCTGAACAGGCTCGCGGTCTCGAACAGGAAGGCGCACAGGGCGTGCGGCTCGGAGGCGGTCGCGACCTGCTCCACGAGCGCGCCGAAACGCAGCAGGTGCAGGGCCAGCGCCCGCTCGGCCGGCTCGGCCGGCACGATGGCGCCGTCGGCGTCGGCGGGCATGACCCCGGCCTTACGGAAGATCGACCGGATCCGGGCGGTGGCGTACTGCATGTACGGCCCGGTGTTGCCGGTGAACTTCAGCATGCGGTCGAAGTCGAAGACGTACTCGCTGTCGTGGCTGACCGACAGGTCGGCGTACTTGACCGCGCCCATGCCCACGGCCTGCGCGATCTCGGCCCGGGTCGCCTCGTCGTAGCCGCGCTCGGCGATGGCGGCCGAGGCCCGCTCGACGGCCTCCTGCAGCAGCTCCATCAGCTTGATCGACTCGCCGGACCGGGTCTTGAAGCGGCGGCCGTCCTTGCCGAGCATCATGCCGATCTGGACGTGCTCGGCCGAGACGGTGTCGGGCAGCCAGCCGGCCTGCTGGGCGGCGGCGAACACCATGCGGAAGTGGAGTGCCTGGTCGGCGCCGACGACGTAGAGGATGCGGTCGGCCTTGAGGTCGTGCACGCGGTAGCGGATGGCCGCCATGTCGGTGGAGGCGTAGCCGTAGCCGCCGTCGCTCTTGCGGATGATGAGCGGCAGCGGCTTGTCGTCGGAGCCGGTGAACCCGGGCGGGAAGAGGCACAGGGCCCCCTCGCTCAGCACCGCGACCCCGGCCGCCTCCAGGTCGTCGCAGGCCTTGGCGAGCATCGGGTTGTACATGCTCTCGCCGGCGATGTCGGCGTCGGTGAGGGTGACGCCGAGCATGCCGTAGACCTTGTTGAAGTAGCGGACCGTCGCGTCCATGAAGACGTGCCAGAGCCGCAGCGTGTCGGCGTCGCCCGACTGGAGCGTGGTCACCCGGGTGCGGGAGCGCGCCTTGAAACCGTCGTCGCCGTCGAACTTGGCCCGTGCGGCCTGGTAGAACTCGGTGCCCATGCCGGCCTCGAGCTGCGCGACCGCGGTCTCCTCGCCGATGTCGAGCAGGTGCTCGATGAGCATGCCGAAGGGCGTGCCCCAGTCGCCGAGGTGGTTCTGCCGGATGACGGTGTTGCCGACGTGCTCGTGGACGCGGGCCAGCGCGTCGCCGACGATCGTGGTGCGCAGGTGGCCGACGTGCATCTCCTTGGCCGCGTTGGGCGCGGAGTAGTCGATCACGACGGTCTGCGCCGGGGTGACCGTGCCGACGCCGGCGCGCGGGTCGCGCAGCATGCCGGTGGCCTCGCCGGCGATCCACGAGTCGTCGAGCGTGATGTTGAGGAAGCCGGGGCCGCTGACCTCGACCGTGCCGGGGAAGTCGGACAGCTCGGCGGCGAGCGCCTGGGCGACCTCCCGCGGCGACCGTCGCAGACGCTTGGCCAGGCTCATCGCGACGTTCGCCTGGAAGTCGGCGAACTGGGAGGGCCGGATCAGCGGGTCTGCGTCGGCGTGCTCGGCCCCGAACGCGGCGGCGAGAGCCTGCTGCACGCGCTGGGCGAGCACAATCTGCGGGTCGGTCATGCTCTAAGGGTACCGGCGAGCCTGACCGCGACGCTGATCGTCAGCGCGGCGACCGCGGAGATGCCGACGGCGGCCAGATCGGTGCCGGCGCCGCTGGGTTCCAGGGCGAACAGCTCTCGTACGGTCGGCAGCGCGAGCGCCGCCGCGAACAGCACGGCCATCGATCCGACCAGCACGACCCGCCACCAGGTGAGCGGTCTGGCGACGAGCACGAGGACCCACCACGTGGTGAGGAACAGCGCGATCACCGCGGCGGTCCGGTCCTCGTTCAGGGTGGAGGTGTCGCTGTGCGCGACCCAGAACGACAGCATCACCGCGGCCGCGCACACCACTCCGGCCGGTACGGCCAAGCGGAGCACCCGCGGCACGAACCCGGGCCGTGCTCGCTCCAGGGTCGGCGCGAGCGCCAGGAAGAACGCGGGCACCCCGATCGTCAGCGCGTTGACCAGCGTCGAGTGCCGCGGCGCGAACGGGAACATCATCCCGAGCACTCCGGTGAGCAGGGACAGCACGATCGCGTAGAACGTCTTGGTGAGGAAGAGGCCGGAGACCCGTTCGATGTTGGCCAGGACGCGGCGGCCCTCGCCCACCACGTGCGGCAGCGTCGCGAACCGGTTGTCGAGCAGCACCACCTGGGCCACGGCCTTGGTGGCGGGGCTGCCCGCGCCCATCGCGATGCCGAGGTCGGCGTCCTTGAGCGCGAGCACGTCGTTGACGCCGTCGCCGGTCATCGCCACGGTGTGGCCGCGGGACTGCAGGGCGGTGACGAACTGGCGCTTCTGGCGGGGGGTGACCCGGCCGAAGACGGCGTTGTTGTCGAGGATCTCGGCGAGCTTGTCCGGGTCGTCGTCCGGCAGGCTCCTGGCGTCGACGGCCCGGTGGCCGTCGGGGATGCCGAGGCCGGTGGCGATGGCGGCGACCGCCTCGGGGTTGTCGCCGGAGATGACCTTGACGGTGACGCCCTGCCGGGCGAAGTACGCCAGCGTCTCGTGGGCGTCGGGCCGGATGCGCTGTCTGAGCGTGACGAGCGCCACGCACTCCGTCTCCGAGGTCTCCGGGGTCTCCGGGGCCGCCGACGCGCCGGAACCACCGGGCGCGTCGGACGTGACCGTGGACAGGTCGCCGGTACGGCAGAGCGCGAGCACCCGCGCGCCGGTGGCCGCCAGCGTCGCGGCCTGCCGGTAACCGTCGTGGTCCTCGCCGAGCAGCACGTCGGGAGCGCCGAGCACCCAGGCTCCGTGCGGCCCGAAGTCGGCGCCGCTCCACTTGCGGGCCGAGGAGAACGGCACGGTCTCGGTGGCTCGCCACCCGTCGGGCGACGACGGGTGGCGCGCCTGGATGGCCTGGGCGGTGGCGTTGGGCCGGTGGTCGGCGTTGGCCAGTGCGGCGAGCGCCTCGTGCACCGGCCGGTCGGCCCGTAACGGCAGCACCCGGTCGAGGTCCATGCCGCCGGCCGTCAGCGTGCCCGTCTTGTCCAGGCAGAGGACGTCCACCCTGGCCAGGCCCTCGATCGCGGGCAGCTCCTGGACCAGGCACTTGCGCCGGCCCAGCCGTACGACGCCGACGGCGAAGGCGATCGAGGTCATCAGCACCAGGCCCTCGGGGATCATGGTGACGATGCCGGCGACCGCGCCGGTGATGGCGGTGCTGAAGTCGGCCGAGTTGCTGAGCTGGCTGTAGGTCAGCAGGGCGCCGATCGGCAGCACCAGCCAGGTGATGTACTTGATGAAGTTGCGCACGCCGTCGCGCAGCTCGGAGTGGGCGAGGTGGAACGCGCTGGCCTCTTCGGCGAGCCGGACGGCGTAGGCGTCGGTGCCGACCTTGGTGGCGACGAACGCGCCGGAGCCTGCCACGGCGAAGCTGCCCGAGAGCACCTGGTCGCCGGGTTGCTTGTGCACGGGGTCGGCCTCGCCGGTGAGCAGCGACTCGTCGATCTCCAGCCCGTCGCTGTGCACGACCTCGCCGTCCACCAGCAGCCGGTCGCCGGGGCCGAGCAGGACGAGGTCGCCGAGGACCACCTCGTGCGGCGGGAGCTCCCGGTCGCGGCCGTCACGGCGTACCGTGACCGGCGCCTCGTTGATCACGGCCAGCTGGTCGAGCGTGCGCTTGGCGCGCCACTCCTGGACGATGCCGATCAGCGCGTTGGCCACCATCACCAGGCCGAACATGCTGTCCTGCCAGTGCCCGAAGACCAGGATGAGCACCCACAGCGCGCCGATGACCAGGTTGAACAGTGTGAAGACGTTGGCCCTGATGATCGCGCCGAACGATCTGCTGGAGCGGCGCGGAACGATGTTCCGCTTCGCCTGGGCAACTTGTGCCGAGGTGAGCCCTTCCACCCATCCCCCCGTTTGTGTGGACCGCCCAAGACTGCCACACGGTGGGGGTTATCGCCGTTTGTTTGAGCGTTGGGTCGCGGCGACCCGTTCGCCGATCCTGGCCACGATGCCGCCGGCGGCCAGGTCGGCGGCGAGCCGGCAGGCGGCGCTGACGCCCTGGGCGCGAGAGGAGCCGTGGGCGATCACCACGGTGCCGTTGAGGCCGAGCAGCACCGCGCCGCCGTGGGCTTCGGCGTCGAGCCGGCGGTGCAGGTCGCGGATGCGCGAGCGCTGCAGGAACGCTCCCAGCCGGGCCGCCGGGTGGTCGTGGATCGTCTCCTTGAGCTGCTGGAAGGCGTAGCGGACGGCGCCTTCCATGGTCTTCAGGGCGACGTTGCCGGTGAAGCCGTCGGTGACGATCACGTCCACGACCCCGTTGAGCAGGTCGTAGCCCTCGATGTTGCCGGTGAAGTGGATGCCGGTGGAGGCGTGCAGCAGTTCGTGCGCCCGCTTGACGAGTTTGGTGCCCTTCTCGGGCTCGCTGCCGATCGTGAGCAGGCCGACCCTGGGTCTGGAGATGTCGAAGGCCAGCTCGGCGTAGGCGGAGCCCAGGTGCGCGAACTGCACCAGCATCTCCGGCTTGATCTCGGCGTTCGCGCCCGCGTCGAGCAGCAGCGTCGGCTGCGGCTGGGTGGGCAGGGCGACGGCGATGGCCGGGCGGAGCACGCCCTGCTGCGCCTTGAGCCGGAGCCGGCCGGTGGCCACGATCCCGGCCGTCGAGCCGGCCGACACCACGGCACAGGCGTCGCCCCGCCGGACGAGGTGGCTGGCGATCGCGATGCTGGAGCGGGGGCGGCGCAGGCTGGCCAGCGCGCCCTCGTCCATCGACAGGGCCTCCTCGGCCCGGACGATCGGGATCTCGCTGGTGGCGTCGTGGTCGGCGAGCGCCTCGTACAGCACGCGGGGCGAGCCGACGAGCACGACCGGCAGCCCGCGCTCGCGGACGGCGTGCACCGCGCCTGCCACGATCTCGTGGGGTGCGTGGTCGCCGCCCATGGCGTCGAGCGCGATCGGCTTGCTGTCGGACACTGGTCACCTCGTACGGCATGCGAGCCCGCTGCCACCCCGCCATCACTGGGTGGCCGGAACGCGGGCCCGGGTGTGTCCGCATCGCAGGCGGGATGCATGCCAAGGCTAACCGGTGCCCGGAGCGGCCCTACCTCAGGTTCCAGTCGGAGACGCCCCGGGAGACGATCACCTTGGCGAACATGGACCTGCCGACGATGCGGATGAGGGGCCCGTCGCCGTCGGAGCCGCCCGTCACGTCGCGCTTGCCGAACATGGAGCCGCCCTCGTCGATCACCCTGGCGTCGTCGGGGACGCGCACGATCAGCTTGGCGAACCGGGCGTCGGCCTCGATGGTGATCTCACGGCCGGGCAGCACGGCCTGCGACAGGTCGACGATCAGTGCGCCGAACCTGGCCGACAGCCTGGTGTGCCGGGAGGCGACCCAGCGGCCCTTCCTGATCACCTTGCTGAACGTCGAGTCGATCGTCTGCCGCTCGACGGCGGCGGGGGCGCGGGAGGCGGCCACGTCGGGAAGGTCGTGGGTGAGGGGGACGAGCTCACCGACCGTCCTGGCCGTGTAGGCGGCGTCGAGGCGGTCGGCGTGCTCGACGCTGGTGAGTCGTCCCGAGGCGAGGGCCTCGCCGAGCACGGCGGCCACGCGGTCACGGTCGGCGTCGGAGGCGCGCAGGCCGGTGTCGTCGGTCACGTTCGTCAGTGTACGCGCCAACGCGATATGTCGCGAGAGTCGAGAATCCTGAGCAAATTCTTCGACCTCGGCGGGAACCGTAGCCCCCGCGGGCCGCGTCCCGATATAAGAACCCTAGACGCGCGACACGGCCATGAGGTTTACCGGCGATCGAACAAAAAAGATAGGAAAGGCCTAGTGATCTTGAACCAGGCAGGCACGCGACGCTTCCGGGCATACACGTCCAAGCACCTCGACGAGCTCCTGCAGCGGGCGGGCCTGGGCGACGACGAGCGGCTGAGGGTCCGCGCCGTCGCCACAGTGCTGCCCTTTCGGACCAACGCCTACGTGGTCGACGAACTCATAGACTGGTCGGCGGCGCCCGACGACCCCATGTACCGCCTCGTCTTCCCCCAGGCGGACATGCTGCCCGAGGCCGACGTCGCTCGGCTGGCCGACCTGCTGAAGGCGGAGGCTCCCAACGCGGAGATCCAGGCCGAGGCCAACCGCGTGCGCGCGCAGCTCAACCCGCACCCCGCGGGCCAGATGGAGCTCAACGTGCCCCGCATCGGCAACGAGCCGGTGCCCGGCCTGCAGCATAAATATCCGGAGACGGTCCTCATCTTCCCCAAACAGGGGCAGACGTGCCACGCCTACTGCACCTACTGCTTCCGCTGGGCGCAGTTCGTCGGCGACGCCGACCTGAAGTTCGCCTCCGACGACATCGGCCAGATGGTCGACTACATCCAGCGGCACCCCGAGGTCACCAGCGTCCTGATCACCGGCGGCGACGCCATGATCATGGGTGAGCCGGTGATCAGGCGGTACATCGAACCGCTCCTGGCGCTGGAACAGCTCGAATCGATCCGCATCGGCACCAAGGCGCTCGCCTACTGGCCGCAGCGCTTCACCACCGACCCCGACGCCGACTCCACACTGGAGCTGTTCTCACAGGTCGTGGCGGCGGGCAAGAACCTCGCCTTCATGGCCCACTTCACCCACCCGCGCGAACTGGAGTCCCCGCTGGTGGAGTCGGCGGTCCGGCGGATCCTCGACAGCGGGGCCACGATCCGGACCCAGGCGCCGCTGATCAGATCCATCAACGACGACGCCGGCGTGTGGTCGGGCATGTGGCGCCGGCAGCACCACATGGGGATGATCCCCTACTACATGTTCGTCGAGCGCGACACCGGGCCGCAGGACTACTTCGCGGTCCCGCTCGCGCGGGCGTACGAGATCTTCAGGGACGCCTACGCCTCGGTGTCCGGGCTCTGCCGCACGGTCCGGGGGCCGTCCATGTCGGCCACGCCCGGCAAGGTCTGCGTCGACGGCGTCACCGAGATCGCCGGGGAGCGCGTGTTCATGCTCCACCTCATCCAGGCGCGTGACCCCTCGCTGGTGGGCCGCCCGTTCTTCGCCAAGTACGACCCGGCGGCGGTGTGGCTGACCGATCTGCGCCCGGCCTTCGCCGACCGTTTCCCCTTCGAGGCCGAGGAGTCGCTGCTGCTCGTCTGAGCGGTTCAAGCGCGTATCCCGCGACCGGAAAATCTGTGCCCCCGGCCCGTGGCATTCGCTTTTCCCGTCCGCTGTGCGCGGGCCGTCCGGGTGCCGGGCGGCCATGCGGGAACGCCACCGGAATATCCGAAATAGCCTCCGGCTATTTCCCGAATTGTCGTCCGGCCGCGACTTCTGCTCCGCCCCTCGCCGGGCCGTCAAACTCTCGTCACGCTGGATCGGCGTGGCCTGCGGGCGGCCCGGACGAGGTGATAGAACTTCGCCGGTAGCTCAGCCGGGCCGGCGCGTCACGTGTGGTGTCCATAACGCGTCCGGCTTGGTATTCGGGGGTCATCCGACGCGCTTTTCCCGCGTTTTCCGGGAGCGGTCGGATCACGAGCCGGGAAGGCAATCATGGATCGTGTAGTCAAGGCGGCCGTGGCCGCTGCGTCATTCGGGTTGGCGATGGCCCTCGCGGCCACGCCGGCCCAGGCGCTGGAGCAACGCTTCACCGCCGTTCCCGGTGACGAGCCGGGCGGCGGCGGGCTCCTCGGCCGTCCGTCCCCCGGGACGCCGCCGGCGGCCGTCCCCGGGGACCACCCGAACGGCCCGGCCTCAGGGGCGGCGGGGGGCACAGCGGGGGGCACAGCGGGGAACACCGCGGGGAACACCGCGGGAAACATGGGGGGCACGGCGGGTGGTGTCACGGGAGACGCCGCCGGCGCGGCCCTGCCCCCTGCGTCTCCGGTCGGCGCGCAGGCCTTGCCTGGCGCGCCCGCGCCCGGCCTGCCCGTCGCTCCCGTGCCCGCGCCCGGTCCGGGTAGCGCGCCCGTGCCCGCGCCCGGCCTGCCCGTCGCTCCCGTGCCCGCGCCCGGTCCGGGTAGCGCGCCCGTGCCCGCGCCCGGCCTGCCCGTCGCTCCCGCTCCTGTGCCCGGTCCGGGTGGTGCTCCCGTGTCCGCGCCCGGCCTGCCCGTCGCTCCCGCGCTCGCCGGGGCGGACGCGGCGGCTCGGCCCGGCGCAGATGGTGCCATCGCTCGCCCGGTTCGACGGCCTCGTCGCCCGGCTGTCGCGGACGGGGTCCGCGCCGCCGTGCCTCCCGTGGCCTCGGGCGCTGTGCGGGGCCGTACCGACCGCGCGCCCGTCCGCTCGGTCACCGGCACCCGGACCCTCGGCGCCCAGATCACCAAGGCCCGGAGCCCGATCATCAGGGAGCGGGATACCAAGCTCCGTACCTGGACCCCCGGTGTGCGGCCCGCCAAGGGGGGCAACCCGGCTACCAGGGCGACGACCGGCAAGGTGGCGAACCCGGCCGGCGGGGCGACGACCGCCAAGGTGGCGAACCCGGCCGCCGGGTCGAGGACCACCGAACCGGCGAGTCCTGTCCAGCCGGGAAGGGCCGCCGTCAGCGGGAAGGCCGCCACGTCGCAGGCCGCCAGGCCGCAGGGCGCGGCCGCGGTGAAGGGCGGCCAGGGGCTTCCCGTCACGGGAGAGTCGGGTCGTGCGGTACCTGCCGTGAGGGCCACTCGTGGCGTGCTGCCCGGTGCTTCACGGCCGCCGCAGGTGGCCGGCGTGCTGCACTCGGTCAATGCTCCGAGAGAGGACGGCCGGGCCGTCCTGCGCAGGACCGATGAGCTGCGCCGCGTCCACCGGCATCTCGCGTCGGGCGCGGACCGCCCTGGAGCCGGCGTCTCCCGGGTCGTCGTCCCGGGGACCGGCCTGCCCGGCACCGGGGTGCCGAGCGTCGGGGTCTCCCGCGCGGTCCTGCCGGGTAACGGTCTGCCGGGTGGGAGCGTGCCGGGTGCTAGCGCGCCGAGCGCGAGTCTGCCAGGCACGGGCCTGCCGGGCGGGCGCCTGCCCAACGTGGCTCTGCCGCGCCCGGGCCTGCCCAAGCCGAGCCTTCCGAGCGCAGGTCTCCCGAGTACAGGACTTCCGAACGCGGGCCTTGCGAACCCGGGTGTGCCCCGTGGGGGCCTGCAGAACGCCGGTCTTCCCGCCGCCGGCCTGCCCGGTGCCGGCCTGCCCGGCGGTCTGCCGGGTGCGAGGCTGCCCGCCGCCGGTCTGCCCGGTGCGGGGTCGGCGCTCGCCGGCCCGCGTGGTGCCGGCCTGCCCGGAGCCGGTCTCCAGACGTGACCGTGGCGCCCGGTGCGGGCCGCCGATCCGTGGTGACGGCAAAAGTGGGGCGTCAGAAGGTGCCGACGCTCCGGCTGCCCGTCGTACGGTCGGGAGGCGGCACGCGGCGGGCTCTGGGTCGCAGCCGGCGGTGCCGGCACCGCAGCCTGCGGAGCACCGCAGCCTGCGGAGCACCGCAGCCCGTGGAGCACCGCAGCCTGCGGTGCTCCGCGCCATCGCGGCACCGCTGAACGGACAGACGTGACCGGTTCGCCGGCGCCCATGGTGCCCGGGTGCCGGCGGGCGGGTCACGTGGGTGAGAGGCCCTCGCGGACGCGAGCGGTCTGGTGAGCGGTGCGGGTGGACGCGCCCGAACCGCTCACCGGCACCCGGGCCCGGGCCGCCACCCGGGTCGCGCTCGCGCGCCGCGCCGCCACTGCAGGGCGGCGGCGCGGCGCGGGGTGCAGCCTGCCGCCGGTCCCCATGGGGGATCGGCGGCATTCGCGTGTCAGCGGGACGGCCGCCCGCCACGCGCGTGGTCGGTGGCGGCAGGCGGCGGCGACGTGGTCGCGGGGGAGCGGCGACCGGTCGGTCAGGGGAGGCGGACGCCGGTGCGGCGGGCGATCTGGGCCTGCAGCCTGGCCATCTGCCAGTGGAGGTCGATGAGCTGAGCCGTCAGCTCGGTCCGGGGAATCTCTGACACGTCTTCGACGGCCAGGTGGTCGATCGCGGCCGAAAGCTCTCCCATCGCGCCTCCACTCCATCAGTCCCGTCGTATCGAAACAACGTTCGAATCATATCCGAACACGCGTCACCCTGTCAGGCGCTTGTCACTCGTGTCGCGCCGGGCTTGCGGGGAGAAGGGGGAGGTCAGCCCTTGTTGTAGGCGGCGAGGACCTCTTTGGGGTCGCCGTCCATCTTGATCTTGCCCTTGTGCAGCCAGATGACCCGGTTGCAGGTCTCCTCGATGACCCGGAGGTCGTGGGCGACGAGGAAGACCGTGCCGGCCTCCTCGCGGATCTGGCGAATGCGCTTCTCGCTCTTCTTGCGGAACTCGCGGTCGCCGGTGGCCAGGGCCTCGTCGATGAGCAGCACGTCGTGGGTCTTGGCGGAGGAGATGGCGAAGCGCAGCCGGGCGCCCATGCCGGAGGAGTAGGTGGACATCGGGAGCTGGACGAACTCGTCGATGCCGGAGAAGTCGACGATCTCCTGGAACTTCTCCCTGACCTCGGCGGGGCTCATGCCCATGGCGTAGCAGCCGAGCACGATGTTGCGCTCGCCGGTCAGGTCGCGCATGAGCGCGGCGTTGACGCCCAGCAGCGACGGCTGGCCGTCGGTGTAGACGGCGCCGGCGTGCGGCGGCAGCAGGCCGGCGATGGCGCGCAGCAGCGTGGACTTGCCCGAGCCGTTGCGGCCCACGATGCCGATGGCGTCGCCGTGGTAGGCCACGAAGGAGACGCCCTTGACGGCGTGGACCTCCTTCATCTGCGGCCGGCCCTGGCGCTTCAGGATGCGCGTGAGGGCGTTGACCGCGTTGCCCTTCTCGGTGTCGGTGGCCGCGCCGTAGACGCGGTAGACGATGTGGAGGTCGTCGACGATGACGGTCGGGGTGCCGGTGGGAACGTCGAGCGGGGACTTGCCGCCGGTCGCGGCCGGCTTGGGGTCTGCCTTGCCACCCGTACCGGCCTTGCCGTTAGTGCCGGCCTTGGCGGGGACGGCGGGCTCCTCGCCCTTCACCAGTGACAGCTCCTCGGTCAGTTCAGCCACGCCCGTACCTCTCCTCGGCACGCCAGAAGTACCAGAAGCCGAAGCCGAGTGTGAACACTGCCCAGAATACGCAAGATATCCACACGGACTGCGGCGGGACGTGATCGGTCTTGGTGATGAGGATGTCGCGCATGACCTCGATGTAGGAGGCCGCGGGGTTGGCGTAGTACATCACGTCGGCGACCCACTGGGGCAGCTCGGCGCTGCCCACGACCTTCTCCTGGATCGAGAAGAAGACGCCCGAGGCGTAGAGCCAGGTGCGGGTGATGAAGGGCAGGAGCTGGTTGAGGTCGCGCATGGAGGAGCCGAGGCGGGCGATGATGAGCCCGGCGCCGACGTTGAACATCGTCTGCAGCAGCAGCACGACCGGGATGAGCAACCACAGCCAGGTGGGGAACTCGCCGGTGGCGACCACGATCAGCAGCAGCACGCCCATGGAGATGGCGAGCTGCTGCAGCTCCTGGATCGTGTAGGCGAGCGGGAGGGAGGCGCGCGGGAAGTGCAGGGCGCGGATCAGCGACAGGTTGCCGGAGATCGACTTGGCCCCAGCGGTGACGGTCCGCT
Organism: Nonomuraea sp. NPDC047897; assembly: GCF_043204415.1. NCBI lineage: Bacteria > Bacillati > Actinomycetota > Actinomycetes > Streptosporangiales > Streptosporangiaceae > Nonomuraea > Nonomuraea sp. NPDC047897. The sequence goes on from NZ_JBIDCC010000017.1 coordinate 18,867, forward strand.
GCGTGTAGGTGAAGACGAACATCCCGGTGAGCAGGAACGCGGTGTAGTTCGCGATGTTGCCCCTGCCCCCGAGGATGAGGCCGAACATCACGTAGTAGATGGCGGCGTTGAGCAGGGGGGTGAGGACCTGCCAGAGCTGGCCGAGGGCGGAGTTGGAGTACTTCGAGACGTTCCGCGAGGTCGCGTAGGTCAGGATGAAGTGCCGTCGCTCCCAGAGCTGGCGCACGTAGACGGTGAACCTCGGCCGTGCCATGGCACGGCGAAGCCCGTATCTCGCGGCGAGCTTGGCCAGCGGCTCCTGCCCGCTCCGGCCGCCCGCCTGGGCGTCCGCCACAGCGGATTCCGGCTGACTCATGGCATGGACTCTATTGGATTCGGGTCGTCGGGGTGCCGGTCACGGGGTCGTGCGGCAGTCTGTTGGACGGTGTCCCGGAGCGCCTGGTTCCAAGGCGTCGCCAAGACTCGCACAACCGTAGCCCAGAGCCTCGGTGCGCGGCGGGCAAGGGCGCGAGCACGGTTCGGTAAGAGGTATTTTTGCTCGACTGTCCACGTCCACTGGTGTGCCGTCTGACGGTTATATGCGGTATTGGGCCTTCTTTGGCATATGTCGGTGAAGCTGGATAGTCGCTTGTGTGACCGAACTGCAACGCGCCAGAGACTCGCTGGTGGCACGTAGTGAGGGATAGTCGCGATCGACTGGCAGGGCGTCGGCTGGTTTGACCATGTCAGCCAAACCCGGGGGATTACCTAACCCCCCGTCAGGCTGCTCACGTTCATCGCAGCTCAGCGCTAACGCCCACTTGTAGAGGGAGGAACACTCTTACCATGCGTGTTACTAAGGGCGCACAGATCGTCGCCGGTACCGCGCTGCTGGCCGTCGCGGTTGCCGCGTGTGGCGGCGGCAGCGGCACTGAGACCGGCAACTCCGGAACAAGTGCCGACACGCCGGTCCGCATGGAGCTCGGTGAGCCCCAAAAGATGCTGGTCCCCTCCAGCACCACCGAATCCGAGGGTGCCGAGGCGCTGGCCGCCATCTTCGAGCCGCTGGTCAACTACAACGAGAACAAGGAGGCGGTCGAGGCCGCCGCCGAGTCGATCACCAGTGACGACAACAAGGTCTGGACGATCAAGCTCAAGTCGGGCTACACCTGGCACAACGGCGAGCCGCTGATCGCCCAGAACTACGTCGACGCCTGGAACTACGCCGCCAACCAGGAGAACGCCCAGGACGCCGGCTACTTCTTCGGCCGCGTCGACGGCTACGAGGACCTCAACCCGGGTGAGGGCAAGACGCCCTCCACCAAGGAGATGAAGGGCCTCAAGGCGGTCGACGACACGACCCTGCAGGTCACCCTGGCCGCGCCGTTCTCGCAGTTCAAGACGATGCTGGGCTACACCGCCTTCTACCCCCTGCCCAAGGCGGCCTTCGGCGCCGACGGCAAGGTGACGGCCGAGTTCGGCGAGAAGCCGATCGGGCAGGGTCTGTTCAAGCTGGACAAGCCCTACAAGAAGGGCACCGACCAGACCATCGACCTGTCGGTGTACGACAAGTACCCCGGCAAGAAGCCGAACGGCTGGACCAAGCTCCAGTTCAAGCTCTACAACAGCTCGGAGACCGCCTACAACGATCTCCAGGGCGACAACATCGACATCCACGACTCGCTGCCCGCGTCGGCGATCGCCAGCGCCAAGACCGCGCTCGGTGACCGCTACCAGGACCAGCCGGACGCCGGCATCGGCTACATCGGCTTCCCGCTGCAGTACAACGACGAGTACAAGGACGTCAAGATGCGGGAGGCCATCTCGATGGCCATCGACCGCAAGACGATCGCCGAGACCGTCTTCTCCGGCACCCGCGCCCCGGCCGACGACTTCATCAACCCGGCCATCGCGGGCTACCGCCAGGGCGCCTGCGCCGCCTGCTCCTACAACCCCGGCAAGGCCAAGGAGCAGTACGCCGCGGCCAACGGCCCCAAGAAGCTGGAGCTGGGCTACAACGCCGACGGTGGCCACAAGGAGTGGATCGAGGCCGTCGCCAACAACCTCCGCGCCAACCTCGGCGTCGAGGTGACGGTCAAGCCGTTCGAGAAGTTCGCCAGCATCCTGGACGACCTGGACGCCAAGAAGTACAAGGGCATGTTCCGGATGGGCTGGGCGATCGACTACCCGTCGGCCGAGAACTACCTGACGCCGATCTTCTCGACCGGCGCCATCAAGACGGGCTCCAACTACGCGGGTTACACCAACCCCGAGTTCGACGAGACCGTCGCCAAGGGTGACCAGGCGCCGACCGCCGAAGAGGGCCTGAAGCTCTACCAGCAGGCCGACGACATCCTGATCAAGGACCTCCCGTACGTCCCGGTGTACTTCTACCGGAACAACTCCGGATACTCCACCAAGGTCAAGAACGTCAAGATCAACCTGCTCAACCAGGTCGAGTGGGCTGACGTCGAGAAGGCCTGACGTTGTTCCCGGGGGCGGGCGTGCCCAGGCCCGCCCGCCCCTCGTGAGCCGCCAGGAAGGCAGTCGCGCAGGCCGCACAACCCCTTCGGTCCGCGTCACTGCCTTCTGGCATGTACGGGAGACTTGAATGGGCCGTTACATCATCCGGCGCCTGATCCAGGCGCTGCCAGTGCTGTTGGGCGCAACCTTCTTCATCTTCGCCATCGTCTTCGCGCTACCCGGCGACCCCGTCGCGGCGCTGGCCGGTGAGAAGAGACAGGATCCCAACATCGTCGCGATCATTCGCGAGCAATATCACCTGAACGACCCCTTGCTGATCCAGTACTGGCACTACATCAAGGGCATCGTTCTCGAAGGCAACTTCGGCAAGACCTTCGCCGGAGTCCCCGTCACCCAGTTGCTGGCCGGCAAGCTGCAGGTGACGCTCAACCTCGCCCTCGTCGCCCTCACCCTGGAGGCGATCATCGGGGTGCTGCTCGGCCTGTGGGCCGCGCTGCGCCGCGGACGGGCGACCGACACGGCGATCCTCGCCTCGACGCTGCTGCTCATCTCCATTCCCACGCTCGTCAGCGGCTTCGTGCTGCAGCTGTGGCTGGGTGTGTGGCTCAAGCAGGTCACCGGCACCGAGTTCTTCCCGATCTCGGGCGCCACGCAGGGGCTCAAATCGTACCTGCTGCCAGGGTTCGTGCTGGCGGGCGTGTCGATCGCGTACCTCACCCGGCTCACGCGGACGAGCCTGGTGGAGACGCTGAGATCCGACTACATCCGCACGGCGACCGCCAAGGGCCTGTCGCGGCGCCGGGTCATCGGCCGGCACGGGCTGCGCAACGCGCTGATCCCCATGGTCACCTATCTGGGCGCCGACCTCGGCAACCTGATGGGCGGCGCGGTGATCACCGAGACGATCTTCAACCTGCCGGGGATCGGCCTGCAGCTCTACAACGGCGTCTACCTGCGCGAGCAACCCATCGTCGTAGGCATCGTGACAGTCCTGGTGTTGGTGTACATCCTGGCCAACCTGGTCGTCGACCTGATGTACGCAGTGCTCGACCCGAGGATCCGCTATGAGTAGAGACACCCCACAGCAGACGGTCACCACCGACCAGGCGACGACGGCCCCCTCGCCCGGCAAGCGCCGCAGGCCGAAGGAGGGCAAGCCGGCGAGCCTGTGGAGCGACGCCTGGCACGACCTGCGGCGGCGGCCGATGTTCATCATGTCGCTGGTGCTCATCGCGATCTTGATGATCATGGCGTTCTGGCCGTCGCTGTTCACGTCCATCAACCCGCTGGACGCCCGGACCTGCGAACTCGCCACCGCCCGCCAGGGACCGAGCACGGGGCACATCTTCGGGCGTGACAACCAGGGCTGCGACGTGTACGCCCGGACCATCTACGGCGCGAAGAACTCGATCCTGATCGGCGTCACCACCACCGTCATCACGGCGATCGTGGGCGGCCTGCTCGGCCTCATCGCGGGCACCCGCGGCGGCGTGGTGGACACGGTGTCCTCCCGGGTCACCGAGGTGTTCTTCGCCATCCCCATGATCCTGGGCGCACTGCTCATCACGGCCACCTTCCGCGGCGAGGACATGGGCATCTGGATCGTCGTGATGGCGCTGGCGGTGCTGTCGTGGCCGATGACGTTCCGGATCATGAGAGCGGCGGTGATCACGGCGCGAAGTCAGGACTTCGTCGTCGCGGCGCGGGCGCTCGGCGCGGGACAGGGCCGGATCATGTTCCGGCACCTGCTGCCGAACGCGCTGGCTCCGGTCATCGTGGTCGCCACCATCAACCTGGGCGGGTTCATCGCGGCCGAGGCCGCGCTGTCCTTCCTGGGGGTCGGCGTGCAGCCCCCGGACATCTCGTGGGGTCTGATGATCGCCGACGCCCGGAGCAGGTTCCTGGAGGCTCCGCTGCCGCTGGTGTTCCCGGCGGTGTTCCTGAGCATCACCGTGCTGGCGTTCATCATGCTGGGCGACGCCGTGCGCGACGCGCTCGACCCGAAGCTCAGGTAGGAGGGGGGATCCATGAAGAAGACATCGCTGCACACGTTGCCCGCCGAGGGAGGGCTGGGCGACGAGCCGTTGCTGGCGGTGGACAACCTGCACGTCGAGTTCGCCACGCGGGCCGGCACCGTCCGGGCCGTCAACGGGGTGAGCTACTCGCTCGGCCCGGGGGAGACCCTCGCGGTGCTGGGCGAGTCGGGTTCCGGCAAGTCCGTGACCGCCCAGGCGATCATGGGCATTCTCGACATGCCGCCGGCGCGCATCCCCCAGGGGGAGATCCGCTTCCGCGGCACCGATCTGCTCAGGCTGTCGGACGAGGCCCGCACGCAGGTGCGCGGCCAGCGCATCGCCATGATCTTCCAGGACGCGCTGTCCGCCCTGAACCCGGTGTTCACTGTCGGCTGGCAGATCAGCGAGATGTTCCGGGTGCACCGGGGCATGTCGAAGCGCGACGCGATGGCCAAGGCCGTCGAGCTGATGGACCGGGTGCGCATCCCGGCCGCCAGGCAGCGCGTCAACGACTATCCGCACCAGTTCTCCGGGGGCATGCGGCAGCGCATCATGATCGCCATGTCGATCGCGCTGGACCCCGAGGTGCTGATCGCGGACGAGCCGACGACCGCGCTCGACGTGACGGTGCAGGCCCAGATCATGGAGCTGCTCGCGGAGCTGCAGCGCGAGAGCAACATGGGCATGATCCTGATCACGCACGACCTCGGCGTGGTCGCCGACGTCGCCGACAAGATCGCGGTCATGTACGCCGGGCGCATCGTCGAGAACGCGCCCGTGCACGACATCTACCGCAACCCGGCCCACCCGTACACGAAGGGCCTGCTGGAGTCGATCCCCCGGGTCGACCTCAAGGGCCAGGAGCTGTACGCCATCAAGGGCCTGCCGCCCAACCTGCTCGACATGCCGACCGGCTGCGCCTTCCACCCGCGCTGCCCGTACCGGCAGGACAACTGCGTGACCGACAACCCCCCGCTCTACGAGATCAACGGCAGGCGCAACAGCGCGTGTCACTACTGGAGGGAGGTCCTCGATGGCGACCAAGGGTGAGCGCATCCTCGAGGTCCGCGATCTGGTCAAGCACTTCCCCCTGACCCAGGGCATCCTGTTCAAGAAGCAGATCGGCGCCATCAAGGCCGTCGACGGAGTCTCGTTCACCCTCGACAAGGGCGAGACGCTGGGCATCGTGGGCGAGTCGGGGTGCGGCAAATCGACGCTGGCCAAGCTGCTCATGGCGCTGGAGCGGCCCACGTCCGGCTCGGTGATGATCAACGGCCGCGACATGGCCCGCGCCAGGGGCGGCGAGCTCAAGAGGATGCGCCGCAACATCCAGATGGTGATGCAGGACCCCTACACCTCGCTGAACCCCCGGATGACCGTCGGCGACATCGTGGGCGAGCCGTACGACATCCACACCGAGGTGGCGCCCAAGGGCGACCGCAGCCGGCGGGTGCAGGAGTTGCTGGAGGTCGTGGGCCTCAACCCCGACCACATCAACCGCTACCCGCACCAGTTCTCCGGCGGCCAGCGGCAGCGCATCGGCATCGCCCGCGGCCTGGCGCTCCAGCCGGAGATCATCGTCTGCGACGAGCCGGTGTCCGCGCTGGACGTGTCGATCCAGGCGCAGGTCATCAACCTGCTGGAGCGGCTGCAGAACGAGTTCAACCTGGCGTACATCTTCATCGCCCACGACCTGTCGGTGGTGCGCCACATCTCCGACCGGGTCGGCGTGATGTACCTGGGCAAGTTCGTCGAGCTCGGCAAGGACGTGGAGATCTACGACAAGCCGGCTCATCCGTACACGCAGGCGCTGCTGTCGGCCGTGCCGGTCCCCGACCCCGACGGCCGCGAGCAGCGCGAGCGGATCATCCTGCAGGGCGACCCGCCCTCGCCGGCCAACCCGCCGTCGGGCTGCCGCTTCCGCACCCGCTGCTGGAAGGCGCAGGAGATCTGCGCGGAGGAGGAGCCGCTGCTGCAGATCCGGCCCGGCACGCAGCACGAGAGCGCGTGCCACTTCGCCGAGACGCACGACGTCGTGCACGTCGGCTAGCAGGCAGGCAGGGGCCCCCGCGGGTGGACCGCGGGGGCCCCGCCGTGTCTGCGGGCGGCGATGACGGTCGAGCCGTGTCAGCGGGCGGCGATGACGGTCGAGCCGTGTCAGCGGGTGGCGATGACGGCCGAGCCGTGTCAGCGGGTGGCGATGACGGCCGAGCCGTGGCCGAACAGGCCCTGGTTGACGGCCAGGCCCACCCGGGCCCCCGCCACCTGGCGGGGGCCCGCCAGGTGGCGGAGCTGCCGGGTCAGCTCGCACACCTGGGCGATGGCCTGGGCGGGAATGGCCTCGCCGAACGAGGCGAGCCCGCCGGAGGGGTTGACCGGCACCCGCCCGCCCAGCGCCGTGTCGCCCGCGCGCAGCAGCTTGTCGGCCTCGCCCGCCGGGCAGAGCCCGACGTCCTCCACCCAGTCGAGCTCCAGGGCGGTGGACAGGTCGTAGACCTCGGCGAACGACACCTCCCGTGGCCCGAGCCCCGCCTCCTCGTAGGCGGCGTGCGCGAGGGACTGCCGGAAGGACCGCTCCGGCGGCGGTACGGCCGCGCACGAGTCGGTGGCGAACTCCGGCAGCTCCAGCACGGTGCTCGGGAACGCCGGGGTCACGGTGGACACGGCGGCCAGGCGTACCGCGCCGGTGACGCCGTGCCGGCGGGCGTAGGCGGAGGAGGCCAGCACGAGCGCGGCCCCGCCGTCGGAGGTGGCACAGATGTCCATGAGGCGCAGCGGGTCGGCCACCATGGGGGAGGCCAGCACCTCCTCGGCGGTGACGGTCCTGCGGTAGCGGGCCAGCGGGTTCAGCGAGCCGGCCAGGGCGTTCTTGACCTTGACGGCGGCGAAGTCCTCCGGTGTCGAGCCGTACCGGGCCATCCGGCGGCGCGCGTACAGGCCGAAGTAGGCCGGGTTGGTCGCGCCCAGCAGCCGGAAGCGCAGCCAGTCGGGATCGTCGGGCCGGTCGCCGCCGACCGGCTTGAAGAAGCCCTTGGGGGTGGCGTCGGCGCCGACCACCAACGCGACGTCGCACAGGCCGGCGAGGATCCGGGTGCGCGCGATGTCGATCGCCTGGGCGCCGGAGGCGCAGGCGGCGTAGCAGGACGCGATCCGCGCGCCCGACCAGCCCAGCGCCCGGGCGTAGGTGGCGCCGGCCACGAAGCCGGGATAGCCGTTCCTGATCGTGGCGGCGCCTACGGCGTACCCGACGTCGCGCCAGGCCACGCCGGCGTCGCGGAGCGCCTCGCGGGCCGCCGCCACGCCGTACTCGGCGAACGGCCTGCCCCACTTGCCCCACGGGTGCATGCCGGTGCCCAGCACCACGACGCTCACGAGGCCCGGCCCCACATCCACACCAGCGGGCCGTCGGCGAGCGGCCCGCAGGTGAGCTCGACCTCCATGCCGACCGCCAGCTCGTCGGGCGCGAGGTCCTTGACCTGGCCGAGAACCACGATGCCCTCGCGGGCCAGCTCCACGGCGGCCAGCGTGACCGGCGTGTACGGCTCGGCGGCCACGAACGGCTCGGGCGGCGGGTAGCGGGCGACCGTGTAGGACCAGATCCGGCCCCGTCTCGACAGGCGGGTCTCCGTCATGGACTCGCCCGGGCAGTCCGGGGCGGGGCAGCCGCCGGTCCGTGGCGGGAACGCGACCGTGCCGCAGGAGGCGCACCGGGTGCCGATCAGATGGGTGCCGTCCGGCTCGACGGTGAACCAGCCCTCGATCGCCAGTGTCATAGCCAGCAGTATTACACAAGCGCTTGCTAGGGTACATGCCCTCTGCGGAACACCCGGGCCGCCATCACGGCCGAGAGCACCAGCAGGGCCACGATCACCGGCAGCCGGGACAGCGGGCGCCCCGCCTGCCGCGGGTCGGAACGGGCGGATGGCGGGCCGGACGCGGGCGCCCGGCCCGCCATCCGCCGCGCCTCGTGCAGCGCCCGCACCGCGTCGGCGACCCCGTGCCCGTAGGCGCGGCTGTGGCCGGCGGGCCGCCCGCGGGCGCCCCGCTCGATCGCCGTGCGCACCTGGTACGGCGACAGGTCCGGCCGCAGCCCCTTGACCAGCGCGGCGATGCCCGCCACCAGGGCCGCGGCCGAACTGGTGCCGTCGCCCACCACGTAGGAGCCGCGGCCGTCGGCCGTGACGATCCCGGTGCCCGGCGCGACCACCGAGACGTAGTCCTGCCGGTTGGAGAACCCGGCCACCCGCAGCCGCCGGTCCACCGCCCCCACCGCGATCACACCGGGATAGGCGGCGGGGAAGTTGCGGCGGTTCGTCGTCTCCCCGTCGTTGCCCGAGGAGGCCACGAGCACGGCGCCACGGGAGATCGCGTACTGCACGGCCTCCTCCTCGGCCGCCGAGCCCTCCCAGGAGCCGTCGCCGCCGCCCAGCGACATGCTGATGACGTCCGCGCCGCGGTCGGCGGCGTAGCGGATGCCGGCTGCCAGCGCGCCGGGGTTGCCCGGCCGGCCCTTTGCGCGCAGCGGGTCGCCGTTCTCCAGCGTGACCCGTACCGACAGGATGCGCGCCGACGGGGCCGCGCCGACCACGCCCACCGGCCCGGCCACGGCGGCACGCGGATCGCCCGCGCTCGTGCGCTCGACCCGGCCGCGCTGCCAGGCGCGCTCGGGGGCGGGATGGCCGTGGCCGGCGATGAGGCTGGCCATCGCGGTGCCGTGGTGGCCCCACCGGCCGGGGGAGCGGGCCACGCCGGTCAGGTCGGGGCCGGGGACGACGGCGCCGGCGAGGTCCGGGTGGCGCCCGTTCACCCCGGTGTCGAGGACGGCGACCAGCACGCCCTCGCCGGTGCTCCACCGCCAGGCCTCGGGCAGCCGCAGCGCGGAGAGCTGCCACTGCGCGTCGGGCGTCCCTGGCCGCGCGGCGGGACCGTACAGCCGGGCGTCCGCCGCCCGGACCGTGGACGTGCCGGCGTGCGAGGCGGCGCGTGCGCCGACTTGCGCGGGCGCGGGCGTGCCGGGGTGCGGGGCGCCGCGTGCGCCCGCGGGCGGGGGCGCGGGCGTGTCGGCGTGCGGGGCGGTGCGTGCGCCGGCGGGCGGGGGTGCGGGCGCGAGCAGGGGGACGGTGAGGCAGAGGGCGAGCAGGCCCGCCCTGGGGCCGATCATCGCGTCAGGTTCCGGTGCAGGGCCTGGGCGAGCTGCCGCGCCCCGTCCACCAGGCGGGGCGCGACCTGCGCCCCCCGCCGGTACGGCCGGCCGTCGGCGTAGCCGGCCGCGCTCGCCACGACGCGCCCGTCACCGGAGGCCAGGGCGAAGCCGGTGAGGCACTGCCGCCTGCCGAATCGTTCGGCGGGGCCGCCGGCGACGGCCAGCGGCCGCACGAGCGACCGCAGCCGTTTCGCGCGCACCTCGACGGTCGCGCCGGGCGGTATGCCGGCGGTCGCCCGTGCCGAGCCGGGCCGGGCCAGCACCGTGATCCCGGCCGTGATGACGTAGGTCTGCGTGCTGTCGGTGTACGTGGCCCGCAGCGCGGTCACGCAGCCGCGCAGCATGCGCAGGGCGGCGGGCCGGAACACCCGCCGGCAGGACGCCTCGCGGGCGATCCCGGCCAGCAGGTAGGTGACCCGGGCGCCGGACGGGCTGGTGCCGGGCACGGACGCGGGGAAGTGCTTCGTCGGCGGCCAGGCGTGCCATCGCTCGGCGGAGGCGGGCACGGTCGGCACGGACGGTGCGATCGCGGACATGAGCGCGAGCAGCACGACGGACATCTGACACATGTCGACCTCTGGGGCAGGAGGGGACCACCCGATGCCGGAGATTGTGACAGTCGTCCACGCGCCCAGTCCGACGCTTCAGTAAACAGTCCGATACGAGCTGTAATTGGCTTATGCGGGATTTCGCCTCACCGTGACGGACAAATCCGGATATGTGCGCCGGGGGGCAGGCCCAGCCGCTGGGCCGCGTCCCCCGAGTTCACCGCGAACGCCACCAGCCCCACCGAGTCGGCGAACGCGACCAGCTCGCCCGGCGGCACCGCCGCGTACGTCTCCCGGTACGGCATCGACAGCTGCCGCCGGCCCAGCCACACGGCCAGCGTGTCGCCGACCCGCACCCCCAGCGACTCCAGGTCGCCCGCCGTGATGGAGGTCTGGGTGTTGCCGTGCCGGTCCACCGAGACGACCTCCCCCTCCACCGCGTCCTCCCGCATCAGGGAGGTGGGCTCCGGCAGCGAGATCAGCCGCGACGGCGGCCGCTCGGGACCCAGCTCGGCCGGGGTCAGCCCGACGCACAGCCGCCCGGCGACGGGAGCGTAGACGTCGCGCCCGTGGAAGGTGGGCGAGACGGGTCTCAGGAAATACTCCTCGTTGCTGATCTCGTACGCCGCCTCGGCGCCGCCGGCCGCGTGCACCGCCCACGAGAGCAGCCCGTTGTCGGGGCCGACGAACACCCGGCCGCCCGCCTCGATCGCGACCGCGCGCCTGGCCCCGCCCGTGCCGGGGTCCACCGCGCCCACGTGCACGCCCTTGGGCAGGTACGGGATGGTCTGCGCGAGGATCGCCGCGCCCCGCCGTACGTCGCCCGACGGGACGGCGTGGCACACGTCGATCACCCGGACGTCGGGCGCGATCCCGGCGATCACCCCGTGGCAGGCCGCCACGTAGCCGTCCTCAAGCCCGTAGTCGGTGAGAAGCGTGATGACTGAGGTCACACTTAGTGACTGTACGTCTCCCAATCCGCCGTGAACAGCCGCACTCCGCACATTACGATGGCGACGGGCCACACGCGCGTGTCGTGATCGTCGCGCGCAGCCTTCGAGGAGGACACCATGGACACTGCACCGGTCAGCGGTGACAGTGCTGCCGACGAACCATCGCACCAGCCCCTCACGGAACGCGACCTCGAACTCCTCGCCTTCGAACGCCACTGGTGGCGGCACGCGGGCGCCAAGGAGCACGCCATCAAGGAGACCTTCGGGTTCTCCGCCACCCGCTACTACCAGCTTCTCGGCGAACTCATCGACAGGCCCGAAGCCCTGGAGCAGGACCCCATGCTGGTCAAGCGGCTGCGCAGGCTGCGCGCAACCCGCCAGCGCGAACGGGCCGCGCGGCGGCTGGGCATGCGCCCCTGACCCTTGGGGTAGTGCAGCCGCGTGAGGAACATCCCTGGAATGGAAGCCATCCTGAAAGATCCCGGCGGCGCCGTGATCGGGCTCGACTTCGACGGCACGCTGGCGCCGATCGTGCCCGATCCCGCCTCAGCCAGGATCCATCCCGAAGCGGCCGGCGTGCTGGCCGAGCTGGGCGCGCACGTGGCGGCGGTGGCCATCGTGACCGGCCGGCCGGTCGCCACCGTGCTTGAGCTGGGCCCTGGCCTCGCCGACGTGCCCGGCCTGGTGGTGCTGGGCCACTACGGGTTCGAGCGGTGGGAGGACGGCCGGATCTCCGCCCCGCCGCCCCCGGCCGGCGTGCCGCGGGCCGAGGCGGAGCTGCCGCTGCTGCTCGCCTCGCTCGGGCATTCCGACGTCACGATCGAGGACAAGGGCCGGGCGGTCGCCGTGCACACCCGGCGGGTGGCCGATCCCGAAGCCGCCCTGGCCGCACTGCGCGAGCCGCTGGCCCGGCTCGCCGCCAAGCACGACCTGGTGCTGGAGCCGGGCCGGATGGTGCTGGAGCTGCGTCCGCCCGGCATGGACAAGGGGCACGCCCTCGGCCTGTTCCTGGCCGAACGCGCCGCCCGGTCCGTGATGTTCGTCGGCGACGACCTCGGCGACCTGGCGGCGTTCGACGCGGTCGCGAACTCCGGGCTGCCGGGTGTCACCGTGTGCAGCGGCTCGGCGGAGGTGACGCTGCTCGCCGAACGCGCCGACATCGTCGTGGACGGCCCGCAGGGCGTCGTCGCCCTGCTCTCGGAGCTGGCCTCGGCCGTCAGCCGTTCCTGAACGCCGCCAACCTGGCGCTCCAGCCCCCCGCCGATGGCCGCTCCCGCGCGGGCGGGGGCGGCCGTCGAGGCCCGGGCCCCGCCGCCGCGGAGCCGGGTGGGATCACGCCCCGGGGGAGTGCTGCGGCCGCCTGAACCCGGGCACCACGCGACCGTCGATCACCAGCGGGTCCGTGGCGCCCTCCCGCGCCCCCTCCATCAACTCCCGGGCGATGAGGATCGGGACCAGGTTGGCACAGACGGTCAGGGCCGCGGCGAGCTTGGTGCCCATGGCCTCGGCGACGAGCCGCGCCGCGGGATGGACGCGGGACAGCGCGCCCGCGGCGATGATGGCACCGCCGAGGAGCACCGACAGCGTCAGCGCGCTCTTGTGGACGACGTTGAGCCGTTGCGCCATCCTGTCCAGCGCGTCCGCCATGCGCCCGGCCCGGAAGCCGGCCTGCAGCCCGGCGGCCATGAAGTCGACGATCCGCGCGTCGGCCGCCCGCATCGTCTCGCCTGCCCATGCCCGCGTGATCGCCTCGCGGACCTGCGGGGTGTCGCGTCCGAAGGCCTTGCCGGCTTCGGTGCTGGCGCGGTCCAGCCACGCCACCGCCGAGTTCAGGTCCTCGTCGGTCGGGATGACCGTCACCCACCAGGTCGCCGCCGCGGCGACGAGCGCCAGCGAGAACGTCCTGCACCGCATCAGGTTGGCCATCACCGCCTTGCTGGCCTCGGCGGACCTGAGGCCGGTGCGCACCAGGTGCCGCTCGTGGCGGATCCCCCACTGCGCTGCCGGCGCGGTGACGGCCGCCACCGCGGCCGCGGAGCCGGCGACCATGTGGCCGGGGGAGGAGGCGGAGGCCGCCGAGAGCATGTTGTTGTCGCGCCACGCCTGCTCGTAGTAGGGGTTGCCGCCTGGCCTGTCGGCGCTCTCGGGCAGCGAGGAGCGCTCGACCGCCGCCAGCACGGCCTGCGCGGCACCGTCCTCGGCCTGGAGATACCTGCTGCCCGACTTGAAGACCTTCTCGCCGATCGCCTCGGCCTCGACCTCGCCGTTCTGCAGATCCTGGGTCAGCGCGCCCCGCCAGCGCTCGTAGTCGGGCAGGAAGGAGTTGCCGACGATGCCGAGCGATGCTTCGCCCAGCTTCGCGGACCAGACACCGCTGTAGACGCTCTTGATCTTCCAGAGGATGTCGTTGAAGTCGATGCCACGGCCGGCGAGCTCGGCCGCCTTCACCTGGTACTGGGGGGAGTCTTCCACTGCCGATCTTCTCCGTCGGGTCGGGTCGTACGCGCCGGGTACACGAGTCTGGTGAGCAACCGATCATGTGTCGCCGAGAATAGCCCTGCAAGCCGTTGTTACGGATCAATAGGCAGTAACGCGGACAACCTGCGTGCTCAGGCGCGCGGCCTGGCCGTCACCCCGGGTCGTGGTCGAGCGCGTCGAGCTGGTCGGCGAGCCAGCGCCGCGGCGGCAGGGCCGTGGCCGCGGCGACCAGCAGCTCCCGGCGGCGCGCCCGCTCGTCCTCCGGCATCACCAGCGCCCGGTGCAGCGCGTCGGCGGTGCCGCGGACGTCGTAGGGGTTGACCAGCAGCGCGTGCTCGCCCAGCTCGGCCGCCGCCCCCGCCTCGCGGGAGAGCACCAGCGCGGCCCGGGGCGACAGGATCGGCCCCTCCTTGGCCACGAGGTTCATGCCGTCGCGGATCGGGTTGACCAGCAGCACGTCGGCCAGCCGGTAGGCGGCCAGCGAGCGCGGGTAGTCGTCGTCGACGTTGAGGATCAGCGGGTCCCAGTCCTCGGTCGCGTACTCGTGCTCGATCTCCTGGGCGCAGCGCTGCACCGACGCGGTGTACTCGCGGTATTCGGGCAGGTCGTGCCGGCTCGGGTAGGCGAAGGCCAGGTGCACCACCCGCCCGTGCCACTCGGGATGCGCCGCCAGGAACTCCCGGTAGGCGAGCAGGCCGCGCACGATGTTCTTGGACAGCTCGGTCCGGTCGATGCGGACGATCAGCCGCCGGTCGCCGACCTGCTCGCGCAGCGCCGCCATGTGCGACTCGACGTCGGGCTCGCCGGCCCGCCGGCGCAGCGCCGCGCCGTCCACGCCCAGGGCGTGCACGCCGACGCGGGTGGTGCGGCCCTCGTGCGTGACCGTGCCGGCGGCGGGGTCGACGTCGGCGCCGAGCAACGACCGGCAGCAGTCCATGAACGCCCGCGCCCAGCGCGCGGTGAGGAAACCGGCGTGGTCGGCGCCCAGGATGCCCTCCAGCACCTCGTGGGCCACCTCGTCGGGCAGCAGCGAGAAGTATTCGGGCGGCGCCCAGGGCGTGTGGCTGAAGTGGGCGATGCGCAGGTCGGGCCGCTCGGCCCGGAGCATCGCCGGGGTCAGCGTCAGGTGGTAGTCCTGCACCATCACCCGCGCCTCGTGGGCGGCCTCCTCGGCCAGCGCCAGGGCGAACGCGCCGTTGTAGTCGCGGTAGGACTCCCACTCGCGGTGGAAGCGCGAGCCGAAGCTCGGCGTGTTGGGGATGTCGTAGAGCAGGTGGTTGACGAACCACAGGGTCGAGTTGGCGACGGCGTTGTAGGCGCGGTGGAACGTGGCCGCGGGGATGTCGAGCATCCGCAGCGCGCCGGTGTCGTAGCCGGCGTGGTCGAGCCGGCCGCCGGGAGCCTGCCGGACCGCGCTGCGGTCGCCGTCGGACAGCGCCGCGCACACCCACAGCACGCCGAGGTCCTTGCTCACCCCGGACAGCCCGGAGACCAGCCCGCCGCCGCCACGCCGCATGGTGAGAACACCGTCGTCGGAGACGGTGAACGAGACGGGGCCTCTGTTCGACGCAACCAGGACGCTGTTCATTTACGCTCCCTCCAACCATAGGATCCCAGCTATGGCGCTTGATGAGCTAACCGAGGAACTCGCCCGTTCCGCCGCAGCCGGAGATCATCGCGCGCTCGGCGAGCTGTTGCGGCGGATCGAGCCCGACGTCATGCGGCACTGCGCCCGGATCCTGCCCTACCGGCAGGACGCCGAGGAGGCATCCCAGGACACCCTGCTCGCCGTGGCCCGCAACATCGGCCGCTTCGAGGGGCGCGCCAGGTTCAGCACGTGGCTGCACATCGTGACCGCCAACTGCGCGCGCACCACCTACCGGTCGCTGAAGCGCCGGGCGGCCGAGCAGAGCTCCGACGAGCTGCCCATGCAGAAGCCCGACGTACGCCGGGTCAGCGTCATCGCCGGCTCGCGGCTCGACCTGCTCGACGCCATGGAGGCGCTGGAGGCCGACAAGCCCGACCTGGCCCAGGCGCTGGTGCTGCGCGACATCGTGCAGCTCGACTACAACGAGGTGGCCGAGCAGCTCGGCATCCCTCTCGGCACCGCCAAGTCGCGCATCCACCAGGCGCGCAAGTACGTCCAGGCGGCGCTCGGGGACGACTACAGGTGAGACCGTCCGTCTCGGATGGTGAGACGGTTGGTCAGGCGGGCGGCCTGGCCGGGTAGAGTTCGATCCGACAACCGCATGACAACTGAATATTGCTCATCCAGAGGGGTGGAGGGACCGGCCCTGCGAAGCCCCGGCAACCCTCCCGGCTTGTGACTCGCGACCTGGCGAGGCCGACCGGGACAAGGTGCCAATTCCGGTCTGCGGTCAAGGTGGCCGCAGGCGAAGATGAGGGAAGGCCTCGCTTCATGTCGCTTGACTTCGGTCCTGCCACCGCCCTGTCCTGCCGCGAGTGCGGCGCCCGCTACGACCTCGGGCCCAGCTTCGCGTGCCTGGAGTGTTTCGGGCCGCTGGAGGCGGCCTACTCCTTCGGCGACGTCACCCGCGCGGACATCGAGTCGGGCCCGGCCAACATCTGGCGCTACCGCTCCCTGCTCCCCGTCCCCGCCGACGTCGCGACCAAGCCGAACATGAACCCCGGCTGGACCAAGCTCGTCAAGGCGGGCAACCTCGGCAAGGCGCTGGGCATCAGGTCCCTGTACGTCAAGGACGACTCGGGCAACCCCACCCACTCCTTCAAGGACCGGGTCGTCGCCATCGCCGTCGAGGCGGCGCGCAACTTCGGCTTCCACACGCTCTCCTGCTCCTCCACCGGCAACCTCGCCGGCGCGGTGACGGCCGCCGCGGCGCGGGCCGGGCTGGACGCCTGTGTGTTCATCCCCGCCGACCTGGAGCAGGCCAAGATCGCGATGGCGCGGGTGTTCGGCGGCAAGCTGATCGGGATCGAGGGCACCTACGACGAGGTCAACCGCTTCTGCTCCGAGCTGATCGGCGACCCGCTGGGCGACAAGTGGGGCTTCGTCAACGTCAACCTGCGGCCCTACTACGCCGAGGGCTCCAAGACCCTCGCCTACGAGATCGCCGAACAGCTCGGCTGGCGGCTGCCCGAGCAGATCGTCATCCCGATCGCCTCCGGCTCCCAGCTCACCAAGATCGACAAGGGTTTCAAGGAGCTCATCGCGCTGGGCCTGGTCGAGGACCGGCCGTACAAGGTCTTCGGCGCGCAGGCACAGGGCTGCTCGCCGGTCTCCACCGCCTTCAAGGCGGGCCACGAGGTGGTCCAGCCGGTCAAGCCCGACACCATCGCCAAGTCCCTGGCCATCGGCAACCCCGCCGACGGGCCGTACGTGCTCGACATCGCCCGCCGCACCGGCGGCGCGGTGGAGGACGTCACCGACGCCGAGATCGTCGCCGCGATCAGGCTGCTCGCCTCGACCGAGGGCATCTTCGCCGAGACGGCCGGCGGGGTCACCGTCGGCGTGCTGAAGAAGCTCGTCGAGACCGGGCGGCTCGACCCCGAGGCGGAGACCGTGGTGCTCAACACCGGCGACGGGCTCAAGACGCTCGACGCGGTCTCCGACGGCGCGGCGCCCACGGCCGTGATCCGGCCCTCTCTCGACGCGTTCCGCGCGGCTGTCTGACAACCAGGAAAGGCGAGATAAAGATGAGTGTTTCGGTACGGATTCCGACCATCCTGCGCACCTACACCGGCGGAAACGCGGAAGTGAGTGGCGAGGGCGCGACTCTTCGTGACGTTCTCGCGAAGCTCGACTCGGACTACCCGGGGATCGGTGCGCGCATTCTGGATGAATCGGGCAAGATTCGCCGTTTTGTCAACGTTTACGTGGGCGAAGAGGATGTCCGTTTCGTCGAGGGCCTGGACACGCCGACGCCCGACGGCGTCCAGATCTCCATCATCCCGGCCGTCGCCGGCGGCTGACGGCCATCCCGCGCGATCCGGGCCGGCGGGCCGGCGGCGGCCCTGGCGGGCGGCCGGCCTGGGAGGCGCGGCCCCGGTCGCGGGAGGGCCCGGCCGTCCCTCGGACCCGTTGTCGCAGCGCAGCACCTCGAAGGCGCCCCTTGTGGGCGCCTTCCGCTTTTTGTGGAATTTCAAACTTGAACGAGCCCACTGGGATGAATTGCGCAGTTCGTTCTTTGACACTGTTGCCAAACGGCGTCCCACAGGTATGGTCGAGGCGATCGTCTGCCTGATTTCAGCATTAGTCAGACGATTGCGGGTCTCGCGGACGAATGGGCGGACCCGCGAGACCAGTAAGAGGAGTCGGAAGTGGCGCAGGGCACCGTCAAATGGTTCAACGCGGACAAGGGCTACGGCTTCATCGCGGTAGACGGTGGTAAGGATGTGTTCGTTCATTACTCGGCCATCATGATGGACGGCTATCGCTCTCTGGAGCAGGGCCAGCGCGTCGAGTTCGAGATCACACAGGGCCAGAAGGGACCGCAGGCGGAATCCGTCCGCACGGTCTGATCCACGTCACTGGCGCGCATCGGCAGGCCGTACGGCAGCGCAGTCCGGCGCGGCCTGCCGTTCCCCCCTTCCCCGGAGATACGGCGGGCCTCTCGTAGGCCCGCCGTACGGGACCATCCGGGTAATCCACTCGTTCTTCCCGGGGCAACCCTTGTCCTGAGCTGGGCCGGGGTGGCGTCGGCTTGCACTCGGCGGGGTAGAGTGCTAAACAGTTCGTTGGCACTCTCTGTTCGTGAGTGCCAGCAACGGGGATCGAGACGATGGGGCCCGCCAACGGAGACGCGGGCCCACATGCCGTCGCGGGCGTCGGCTCGGTCCACTACCAAGCCACCCTGCATCTGGGAGGTCCAGCCTTATGGCAGCCAAGATGATCGCGTTTGACGAGGACGCCCGGCGCGGTCTCGAGCGCGGTATGAACCAGCTCGCCGACGCCGTCAAGGTGACCCTCGGCCCCAAGGGCCGCAACGTCGTGCTGGAGAAGAAGTGGGGCGCCCCCACGATCACCAACGACGGTGTGTCCATCGCCAAGGAGATCGAGCTCGAGGACCCGTGGGAGAAGATCGGGGCCGAGCTGGTCAAGGAAGTCGCCAAGAAGACGGACGACGTCGCGGGTGACGGCACCACCACCGCCACCGTGCTCGCCCAGGCGCTGGTGCGCGAGGGTCTGCGCAACGTTGCCGCCGGCGCCAACCCGATGGCGCTGAAGAAGGGCATCGAGTCCGCGGTCGAGCGGGTCAGCGAGGAGCTGTCCAAGCTGGCCAAGGACGTCGAGACCAAGGAGCAGATCGCCTCCACGGCCTCCATCTCCGCCGCCGACCCCGAGATCGGCTCGCTCATCGCCGAGGCGATGGACAAGGTCGGCAAGGAAGGCGTCATCACCGTCGAGGAGAGCAACACCTTCGGTCTGGAGCTTGAGCTCACCGAGGGCATGCGCTTCGACAAGGGCATGACCTCGATGTACTTCGTCACCGACTCGGACCGCATGGAGGCCGTGCTCGAGGACCCGTACATCCTGGTCGTCAACTCCAAGGTCTCGGCCAACAAGGACCTGCTGCCGCTGCTCGACAAGGTCGTGCAGTCCGGCAAGCCGCTGCTGATCATCGCCGAGGACGTCGAGGGCGAGGCCCTGGCGACCCTGGTGGTCAACAAGATCCGCGGCCTGTTCCGCTCCGTGGCCGTCAAGGCCCCGGGCTTCGGTGACCGCCGCAAGGCCATGCTCGGCGACATCGCCATCCTCACCGGTGGCCAGGTCATCGCCGAGGAGGTCGGCCTCAAGCTGGAGAGCACCACGCTCGACCAGCTCGGCCGCGCCCGCAAGGTCGTCGTCACCAAGGACGAGACCACGATCGTCGACGGCGCGGGCGACCCCGACGCCATCGCCGGCCGGGTCAACGAGATCCGCGCCGAGATCGAGCGCACCGACTCCGACTACGACCGCGAGAAGCTCCAGGAGCGCCTGGCCAAGCTCGCCGGTGGTGTCGCCGTCATCAAGGCCGGCGCCGCGACCGAGGTCGAGCTCAAGGAGCGCAAGCACCGCATCGAGGACGCCGTGCGCAACGCGAAGGCGGCCGTCGAGGAGGGCATCGTCCCCGGCGGTGGCGTGGCGCTGCTGCAGGCCGGCGCCAAGGCGTTCGACAAGCTGGAGCTGTCGGGCGACGAGGCCACCGGTGCCGCGATCGTGCGCAAGGCTCTGGAGGAGCCGCTGAAGCAGATCGCCGTCAACGCCGGCCTTGAGGGCGGCGTCGTGGTGGAGAAGGTCCGCAACCTCACTCCGGGCGAGGGCCTCAACGCCGCCACGGGCGAGTACGTCGACATGTTCGCCTCGGGCATCATCGACCCGGCCAAGGTGACGCGCTCCGCGCTGCAGAACGCCGCCTCCATCGCGGCGCTCTTCCTCACCACCGAGGCCGTCATCGCCGAGAAGCCGGAGAAGAACCCTGCCGCTCCCGCCATGCCCGGCGGCGGCGACATGGACTTCTGACGCCTTCCAGGCACCCAGCAGCACCCCGATCGGGCGATCCGGCACCAGCCGGGTCGCCCGATTTCCTTGTGCCTTCCCCGAGATGCCGCCGCGGGTGGAGTACTTGCTGACTCCGCTCGGCACGCCCGCCTGCGGCCCCTCGCCCCCTGCGCTCCTCGCCCGCCTGCGCTCCTGGCGGGCCCGGGCGGGGGGAGGGGCCGGAGCGGGCCTCCTGGTGGCGGTCAGACGCCGAAGTGCGGGGTGAGGTGGCCCCGGGCCAGGGTGTTGGCGGTGATGTTGAAGCCGACCACCGCCGGGCTCGCGTCGGAGTCGACGCCCAGCTTGTCGACGCTCAGGGCGTGCACCGTGAACACGTAGCGGTGCGCGTCGCCGGGCGGGGGAGCGGCGCCGCCGTAGGCCTTGACGCCGTAGTCGTTGCGGGCGTGCGTCGCACCCTCCGGCAGCCCCTTGAACTCCGGCGCGGTGCCGGCGCCCGTGGGCAGCTCGGTGACCGAGGCCGGGATGTCGAACAGCACCCAGTGCCAGAATCCGCTGCCCGTGGGCGCGTCGGGGTCGAAGCAGGTGACGGCGTAGCCGCGGGTGCCCTCCGGGGCGCCGGACCAGCGCAGGGCGGGCGAGAGGTTCTGGCCGGTCATGCCCCAGTCGTTGAAGACGTGCAGGTCTCCGAGCCTGTCCCCGTCCATGACGTCGCCGCTCTCGACGGAGAGGGCGGGGACCGGCGGCAGGTGTTCGTGCGGAAGCGGTGCGGGCACGACGTCCTCCTTCGTTGGCGGCCTTGCGTGGTCTTCTCCGCCATCCTAGAAGCGCCTCCGCCGGCCGGTGGCTAGGCCGTGGCGCGGTCGACGAGTTCCTGGACCCGGGCGGGCGAGTAGATGTCGTCCACCAGGAGCTGGGCGAGGCCGAGGACGCCCGCGTGCGGGTCGAGGTCGCTGCGCACGATCTGGAGGTTGCGGGTGGCCAGGGGCAGGGAGCGCCGGTAGACGATCTCGCGGATGCCGGCGAAGAGCTGTTCGTCGGTGTGGGCGAGCTGGCCGCAGATCGCGATGACGCGCGGGTTGAACAGGTTGACCGTGTCGGCGAGGGCGCCGCCGAGGATGCGGGCGGCGCGCCGGGCGAGCCGGACGCCGGCGGGGTCGCCGGCGCGGATGAGGCGGACGGCGTCGTCGACGGTGGTGACGTCGCGTCCTTCGGCCCGCAGGTCGCGCACCAGGGCCCAGCCGCCCGCGTAGGCCTCGACGCAGCCGGAGTTGCCGCACCGGCAGAGCGGCGGCTCGGCCACGCCGTCTACGGTGACCTGGGTGTGGCCGACGTCGCCGGCCGCGCCGTCGGCGCCCCGGTGCACCTGGCCGCCGGCGATCAGGCCGGTGCCCACCCCGGTGCCGATCTTGACCATGAGCAGGTGGGGCACGTCCGGGTGGCGCAGGCGCTGCTCGCCGTACGCCATGGCGTTGACGTCCTTGTCGACCAGCACCGGGCAGTCGTACTGGGCGCTGAACCAGCCGGGGATGTCGAAGCGGTCCCAGCCGGTCATGATCGGCGGGCTGACCACCCGGCCCGTCGCGAAGTCGACCGGGCCGGGGACGTCGAGGCCGACCCCGAGGACCCGGCCGGGGGCGTTGCCGGAGTCGTGCAGGATCTCCGCGAACAGCTTCTCGACGATGGTGAGGATCGTCTCCGGACCCGTGGTGACGTCGGCCCTGACCTCCCGCTCGATCCGCACCCTGCCGCCCAGGTCGCACAGCGCGGCGCGCAGGGCGGTGGCGCCGATGTCGGCGACGAGCAGGACCCCGCGGTCGCGGTTGACGACGAACTGGCCGGCGGGGCGGCCCCGCGTGCGGGCCTCCTCCGGGCCGGGGACGAGCAGCCCCGCGGCCAGGAGCCCGTCGAGCCGCTGGTTGACCGTGGTCCGCGACAGGCCGGTGCGGCGGGCCACATCGGCCTTGGTCAGGCCGTCGGCGACCGCGCGGAACAGGCCGAGGATCTCACCGCTGCTCACTCCCATCCGCGGCGTGACCGGGGTCATGGTGCTCATACGACCACTGTAGCTATGTCGCTTGGTATGCGTAAGTCAAGGATGTTTCGACGTAATAAGTCGAAAGAAGGGTTGTCAGGCGCTAGAAGACGGGTTTACGGTTCGGACATCTACGCCGAAAGGGGCATCCGATGTACGCCAACGCCAGAGGCCGTCGCGCAGCGGCATTCGGAGCGGTCGCAGCGGCCGGCGCGCTCGTCCTGGGCGCGTGCGGTGCCGGCGAGCCCGCGGGCTCGGCCACCGGCACGACCGTGCGGCAGGCCGCCGCCGCCCAGCCCAAGATAGCCGCGGTGATCAAGGGCCTGGACAACCCGTTCTTCCAGACGATGAAGCAGGGCATCGACGAGCAGGCGAAGACCTCCGGCGCGACCGTCACGGTCCAGGCCGCGAACGCGATCACCGACACCACCGGTCAGGCCGACAAGCTGAACGGCCTCGCCGGCCAGGACTTCTCCTGCTACGTGGTCAATCCGATCTCCGGCACCAACCTCGTCCAGGGGCTCGCCCGGCTCTCGGCGATGAACAAGACCATCGTCAACATCGACAGCCCGGTCGACCCGCAGGCGGCCAGGAGCGCCAACGTGAAGCTGGCCACCTACATCGGCACCGACAACACCGAGGCCGGCAAGATGGCCGGGCAGCGGATGGTCGAGCTGGTGCCGGAGGGCGGCAAGGTCGCGGCCATCGGCGGCATCGCCGGCGACGTCACCAGCGGCGCCCGCGTGGAGGGCTTCGGGCAGGGCATCGGCGGCTCCAAGCTCACCCTGGCGCAGACCGTCGCCGCCAACTGGGAGCGCCAGACCGCGCTCACGGCCGCGACGGACGTGATGCGGGCGAACCCCGACCTGAAAGGCTTCTTCGTCGCCAACGACGACATGGGGCTCGGCGTGGCCCGCGCCATCGCCAACGCCGGTCAGACCGGCAAGGTGAAGGTCATCAGCGTCGACGGCATCAAGGACGCCCTGGAGGCGGTCAAGGCCGGCACGCTCGACGGCACCGTCGCCCAGTACCCCTACGCCATCGGCCTGATGGGCGTCGAGGCGTGCCAGGCGGCGGCGAGCGGCAAGACGTTGCCCGCCAACGTCGAGGCCCCGGTCGAGCTGGTCACCAAGGACAACGCCGAGCAGGCCCTCGCGGCCACGCCCAAGCCGTTCCAGGCGTACGACGACCCGTTCAAGTCCCTCATCCAGTAGCGGCGAGCGCGTCCGGCGGGCCATCGGCGCCCGGCAGGACGAGGAGTGACACCATGGCAAACACCACGCTCACGGCCGGCGAGGGGCCGGCCTGGCCCGCCCGGCTGAAGGACGCCGGCTTCTGGGCGGAATGGGCGGCCCTGGTCGGCCTGATCGTGCTGGTGATCGTCTTCCAGGCGTTGAACCCCACGTTCCTCAGCATGGGCAACATCGCCTCGATGCTCGTCGCCGCGGCGATCCTCATCATCCTGGCGGTGGGGCAGACGTTCGTGATCGCCACCGCCGGCATCGACCTGTCGATCGCCTCGGTGATGACGCTCGGCGCGGTCGTGTTCGGCCAGGCGTACGCGGCCGGGCTGAGCCTGGCGCCGGCCTGCCTGCTGGCGCTGGCCGCCTCGGCCGCCGCCGGCGCCGTCAACGGGCTGGTCGTCGCCTGGGGGAGGATCGCCGACTTCATCGTGACCCTCGGCATGCTGTCCGCCGCCTCGGGCCTCGCCCTGATCCTGGCCGACGGCAAACCGGTGACGATCATCGACCCGGCCCTGCTGAGCCTGTCCACGGGCGGCATCGGCATCTTCGGCTGGTCGTTCGTCATCGCGGTGGCGGTGGCCGCGGTGGCGCACGTCGTGCTGTTCCACACCCGTTTCGGCACCCACACGCTGGCCACCGGCGGCGCCCCGGAGTCGGCCACGGCGATGGGCATCAGCACCAGGCGCATCAAGGTCGCCGTCTACCTGATCAGCGGCGCGCTCGCCGGGCTCGGCGCGATCCTGCTGGTCGCCCGGATCGGCGCGGCCGAGCCCGCCGCCAACACCTCGTTCCTGCTCAACTCGGTGGCCGCGGTCGTGCTCGGCGGCGTCAGCCTCTTCGGCGGGCGGGGCACCATCGTCGGACCGTTCATCGGCGCGCTCCTGCTGGTCGCGCTGGTCAACGGGCTCACCCTGCTCGGCGTCTCGCAGTTCTACCAGCCCCTGGCCGTCGGCATCGTCGTGGTGCTGGCCGCCCTCCTGATGAGGTTCCAGAAATGACCAGTCAGCAGCAGGCCGGCGTGCTGCTCGAATGCCGGGACGTGTCCCTGGCCTTCGGCAGCGTCCAGGCCCTCATCGACGTGTCGATCACGCTGCGCCCCGGCGAGATCACCGCGCTCGTCGGCGACAACGGGGCGGGCAAGTCCACCCTCGTGCGCTGCGTCTCCGGCATCCACCGGCCCGACCGGGGGCAGATCTTCTTCGACGGCGCCGAGCGGGCGTTCCACTCGCCCGAGGACGCCCGCGAGGCCGGAATCGAGACCGTCCACCAGAACCTCGCGCTCGTCGAGGACCTCACCGTGTGGCAGAACCTCTTCCTCAACCGCGAGCTCGTCCGCAGGCTCGGCCCCGTCGCCCTCCTCGACCGGCGCGCCATGCGGGCCCGCGCCCGCGAGATGGTCTCCACGCTCGCCGTCAACGTGCCCGCCGTGGGCTCGCGCGTCCGGCGGCTGTCCGGCGGCCAGCGCCAGGCGGTCGCCATCTGCCGGGCCGCCGGCTTTAGCTCCAAGCTCGTCATCATGGACGAGCCCACCGCCGCGCTCGGCGTGCAGGAGACCGCCCGCGTCGAGGAGCTCATCTTCAGACTGCGCGACGAGGGACACGCCGTGCTGCTCATCAGCCACAACTTCGCGCAGGTCATGCGGCTCAGCCACCAGGTGTGGGTGATGCGCGCCGGTCGCTGCGTGGGCGGGCGCCGCACCGCCGAGACCTCCGGCGAGGAGATCGTCGGACTCGTCACCGGCGCGCTCGCCGCCTGACACACCCGTACGGACACGAAAGAAGGCACCTCACCGATGGCCACCGACACTCCGGCCAACCCCATCGGCGTCCACGCCCTGGTGTGGGTCGGCGACACAAGCCCCGACTCGATGGCGCTGGCCGTCGAGAAGACGAAGGCGGCGGGCTTCGACCTGCTGGAGATCTCCCTGCACGACTCGGGGAACCTCGACGTGGCCGCCGCCCGCGACGCCCTCCGGTCGGCCGGCCTCGGCGTGGCCTGCTCGCGCGGGCTGGCGTTCGACGCCGACGTCTCCAGCGACGACCTCGCCGTGGTCGAACGCGGCGAGAAGCTGCTGCACGACTCGCTGGCCGTCACCCGCGCGCTCGGCGGCACCCACTTCACCGGCGCGCTCTACAGCGCTCTCGGCAAGTACGACCGGCCGCTCACCGAGGCCGGGCGGCGCAACGTCGTGACGGTGCTGCGCCGGCTGGCCCAGGAGGCCGGCGGCCAGGGCATGACGCTCGGTCTGGAGATCTGCAACCGCTACGAGACCAACGTCATCAACACCGCGCGCGACGCCCTCCGCCTCGCCGACGACATCGGCGAGGACAACGTGCTCATCCACCTCGACACGTACCACATGAACATCGAGGAGGACGATCTCGTCCGGCCGGTGCACGAGGTCGGCGACCGGCTAGGGTACGTCCATGTCGGCGAGAACCACCGCGGCTACCTGGGATCGGGTCACCTCGACTTCACCGCGTTCTTCCACGCCCTGGGCGACGTCGGCTACCGGGGGCCGATCACGTTCGAGTCGTTCTCCTCGGCGGTCGTGATGCGCGGTCTGTCCAACGATCTGGCCATCTGGCGCAACCTGTGGTCCGACGGGGAGGACCTGGCCCGCCACGCCCGCGCCTTCATCGACGGCCACCTGCGGGCGGGTCGCGCCCGATGACCCTGGACGACCTGGCGGCCCGTGCCCGCGACCTGGTCACCGGCCGCGAGCGGGCGCTGCTCGGCATCACCGGCGGCCCGGGCGCCGGCAAGTCGACGCTGGCCGAGCACCTGGTAGCGGCGCTGCGGCAGGCGCCGCCGCCCGGCCACGCGGCCGACTGGGTGGCGTACGTGCCGATGGACGGTTTCCACCTCGCCGACGTCGAGCTCGACCGGCTCGGCCGGCGGGGCAGCAAGGGGGCGCCCGACACGTTCGACGCGGCGGGGTACGCGGCCCTGCTGCGCCGGCTGCGCGACGACGAGGACGAGGTGGTCTACGCGCCCGCGTTCGAGCGGGACCTGGAGCAGCCGATCGCGGGCAGCATCCCGGTGTTCCGGGCCGCCCGGCTCGTCGTCACCGAGGGCAACTACCTGCTGCTGGACGACGGCGACTGGAAGCGGGTGCGCGACTGCCTGGACGAGGTCTGGTACTGCGCCCTCGACGCGGGCGAGCGGCTGCGCCGGCTCATCACCCGGCACGAGAGGTTCGGCAAGGACCACGACGCGGCCGTGGCCTGGGTGATGGGGACCGACCAGCGCAACGCCGATCTGGTCGCCACCACCCGGGACCGGGCGGACCTCGTGGTGCCCGACGAGGTCCTCCGCTCGATCGGCGGCCCCTGAGGTCAGGAAGCGAGCTGGGGCGGCAGGGGCTTGGCGTGCAGCACCGTGAGGGTGCTGACGGCCCGGGTCAGCACCACGTAGAGGCGGGCCGGCCCGCGCGGCTCGGCCTCGACGATGTCGGCCGGCTCCACCACGATGACGTGGTCGTACTCCAGGCCCTTGACCAGGGTCGCGGGGACGACGAGCAGCCGGTGGTCCTCGGTCGAGTCGGGGCCGAGGACGGCGTGGGCGATGCCGTCGAGCGAGCGTGACACCTCGGCGACCATGGCGTCCGGCACGATCAGGCCGATCGACCCCTCGCGGGCCAGCGCCTCGCGCACGGCCGCGGTCACCTCGCCGCCCGGCCGTACGGACAGGGAGCCGGCGCCGGGACGCAGCGAGCGGGGCGCGGCCAGGTCGGGGGCGATCGACGGCAACAGCCGGGCGGCGTAGTCGAGCACCTCGCGCGGCACCCGGAAGCCCAGCGTCAGCTCGGTGACCTCGCCGTCCTGGCCCAGGTGCGTCAGCACGGCCCGCCACGAGCGGGCCGACCAGGGCGTGGTGCCCTGGGCGAGGTCGCCGAGGACGGTGGCCGAGCCGTTGCGGCAGCGCCGGCCGAGCGCGCGGAGCTGCATCTCCGACAGGTCCTGCGCCTCGTCCACGACGAGGTGGCCGAGCGACGGCGTGCGCTCGATGAGGTCGGCCAGCTCGTCGAGGAGCGCCGCGTCGGCCGCCGACCACTTCGCCGACTTCCACCCCCGGTACGGTTTGGGCCACAGCAGGAGCCGCTGCTCGTCGGGCGTCAGGTCGGTGCGGGCCGCGCGGGCGAGGAAGCCGGCGTCGGACAGCAGCCGGAAGAGCACCTGCTCGGGCACGAGTTTCGGCCAGACCGCGTCGACGAGCTGCTTGACCGGCTTGGACCGGGCCACGGCGTCCTGCACCCGGTCGTCGGGCGAGTCGCCGCGCTGCTCCATCCGGACCAGGACCTGGTGCGCCAGCCGCTGCGCCAGGGCCGCCCGGCCGGGGCCGTAGCGGGTGGTGCCGCGCAGGGAGGCGACGATCTCGCGCACCTCGTGGTCGGCGACCCGGAAGCGGTGGGCGCCCTTGGAGTAGACCAGTCCCTCCTCGGGCTTGACGATGTGCAGCCACAGCGCCCGCTCCAGGACCTTGGCCATCCGGGCGTCGCCCTTGACCGCCGACACCGCCAGGTCCTCGGGCGCGGCGTGCTCGCCGAGCAGGCCGGCGACCGTGGTCTGGTCGACCTTCACCTCGCCGAGCGCGGGGAGCACGGAGGAGATGTACGACAGGAACGCCCGGTTGGGGCCGACGATCATCACGCCGGAGCGGGCCAGCCGCTCGCGGTGCGTGAACAGCAGGTAGGCGGCCCGGTGCAGGCCGACGGCGGTCTTGCCGGTGCCGGGCGCCCCCTGGACGCAGACGGTCTGGCCGAGCGCCGAGCGGACGATCTCGTCCTGGTCGGGCTGGATCGTGGCCACGATGTCGCGCATCGGGCCGGTGCGGGGGCGTTCGATCTCCTCGGTGAGGATGCGGGACGGCCCCAGCTCACCGCCCTCGGCGAGCGGCTCGTCCTCGAACGCGGTCAGCGCGCCGCCGTGGTAGCCGAAGCGGCGCCGCCGTACGACGCCCATCGGCTCGGCCGGGCTGGCCTGGTAGAACGCCCGCGAGACGGGGGCCCGCCAGTCGACGACGAGCGGGCGGCTGTTGCCGTCGTGCACGTGGCGGCGGCCGACGTGGATGACGGCGGGCAGGTCGTCGCCGGCCTCGCGGTCGAGGCGGCCGAAGAACAGCGGCGTGTCGGGGTGGTCGGCGAGCGCGGCCACCCGCTGGTCGAGCAGTGACTGGAGGATCTGCTGCGAGACCCAGTCGCCGGCGGCGTCGGCGGACAGCGACTGGGCGTGGGCGCGCATGGCCGTGAGCGCGGCGCGCGCCTCGGCCAGGTGGGCCTGTTCGGCGGCGAGGACGTCGGTGGGTATGTCGGGTGCCAACTGGTGTGCGGGCATGCGAAAGCGCCTCCCTGGGGAGTGAACGACGTGGTAACCGGTAGCGAACCGGTCAGTTTAGTGCGGCCGGCCGGAGGCTTCCACCGGATTTACCCGGGGTAGGTGAAGGCCGTGGGACGTGTCCGCCTGGGCTTCTCGCCGATCATCCCGACGGTCGCCGGCTTCCTGCTGGCCGCGCTGTGGGGGCTGTCGGTGTTCGCCGGGTGGGGGTTGGAGGCGTTCTGCGCGGGTGGGGAGTCGCCGGCCGGCTGCTCGCGGCGGCTCGGCACGGTCTCGGCCGTCTCGGGGCTGTTCGCGGTGCTGGCGGCCTGCTGCACGGCCGCCGCGTGGCTCGTGCCGCGGTCGCGGCGGGATCCGGCGGTGTTCGCCAAGGTCATGGGGGCGGCCGTGGTCGTCTGGGTGGTGGCCGTGGCGGTGCTGTTCGTCGGCGGCCTGCTCGCAAAATGACCAACCTTGGAGATCCCTGGCAAATACCCGAAATTTGGGCATAGCAGGTGGGAATGCCGGATCATGGGGGTATGTCGCTGGCGGTTCGGTCGCGGCGGCGGAATCACTGATGTGAGGGGGGTGGTTCGATTGTCGACGGCCCGCGGAGTCTCCTGGACGTGACAGACGTCATGGCCCGGCCGCTCGGAGCGCGGCCGGGCCCGGAGACGGGACACACCCGGGGACGCACCCCGGGACGCACCCCGGGACGCACCTCGCCTCACACCCCGTCGAGCACGTCGTCCGCGTCGATGATCTGGTAGGCGTACCCCTGCTCGGCGAGGAACCGCTGCCGGTGCGCCGCGAACTCCTGGTCCACCGTGTCACGGCTGACGACCGTGTAGAAACGCGCGCCCCCGCCGCCCGACTTCGGGCGCAGCACCCGGCCCAGCCGCTGCGCCTCCTCCTGGCGCGAGCCGAACGTGCCCGACACCTGGATGGCCACCGACGCCTCCGGCAGGTCGATGGAGAAGTTGGCCACCTTGGACACCACCAGCACCTGGATCTCCTTGTCACGGAAGGCCTGGTAGAGCCGTTCGCGCTCCTTGATCCGCGTCTCGCCCTTGATGACCGGCGCGTTGAGGTGCTCGCCCAGCTCGTCGAGCTGGTCGATGTACTGGCCGATGACCAGCACCTGCTCACCCAGATGGCGACGGACCAGCGCCTCGGTGACGCGCGTCTTGGACGGCGTGGTCGAACAGAACCGGTAGCGCTCCTCCGACTCCGCCATCGCGTACGCGAGCCGCTCCTCGTCGGTGAGCGTCACCCGCACCTCGACGCAGTCGGCCGGCGCGATCCAGCCCTGGTGCTCCATCTCCTTCCACGGCGCGTCGTAGCGCTTGGGACCGATCAGCGAGAACACGTCGCCCTCGCGGCCGTCCTCACGCACCAGCGTCGCCGTCAGCCCGACGCGCCTGCGCGCCTGCAGGTCGGCCGTCATCCGGAAGATCGGCGCGGGCAGCAGGTGCACCTCGTCGTAGACGACGAGCCCCCAGTCGCGCGCGTCGAACAGCTCCAGATGGCTGTATACGCCCTTCCGCCTGGTCGTCATCACCTGGTAGGTGGCGATGGTGACGGGCCGGATCTCCTTCCTGGCGCCGGAGTACTCGCCGATCTCGTCCTCGGTCAGCGACGTCCGCCTGATCAGCTCCTGCTTCCACTGGTGGGCGCTGACCGTGTTGGTCACCAGGATCAGCGTGGTCGCCTGGGCGTGGGCCATCGCCGCCGCCCCGACGATCGTCTTGCCGGCGCCGCAGGGCAGCACGACCACGCCGGAGCCGCCGTGCCAGAACGCGTCGGCCGCCGCCTGCTGGTAGGGCCGCAGCGACCAGCCCTCCTGCGCCAGCTTGATCGGGTGGTGCTCGCCGTCCACGTAGCCGGCCAGGTCCTCGGCCGGCCAGCCCAGCTTGAGCAGCGCCTGCTTGACGTTGCCCCGGTCGCTCGGGTGCACGATCACCGAGTCGGCGCCCAGCCGCTCGCCCAGCATCGGCTGGATCTTCTTGGAGCGCAGCACCTCCTCCAGCACGGCCCGGTCGGTGGAGGTCAGGACCAGACCGCTGACCGGATGCTTCTCCAGCCTGAGCCGCCCGTACCGGGCCATGGTCTCGGCGATGTCGACGAGCAGCGCGTGCGGCACCGGGTAGCGGCTGAAGCCGATCAGCGCGTCCACGACCTGCTCGGCGTCGTGGCCCGCCGCGCGGGCGTTCCACAGCGCGAGCGGCGTGACCCGGTAGGTGTGCACGTGCTCGGGGGCACGTTCGAGCTCCGCGAACGGCGCGATCGCCTTACGGCACTCGTCGGCCTTGGCATGGTCGACTTCGAGAAGCAGGGTCTTGTCCGACTGGACGATGAGCGGGCCGTCGTTCACGGACTTTCCTTCCTACGGCTGACCCCTATCCAACACATCCGGCGCCAGGAACAGTCCCCGAACAGGCAATCAGCTCACGTCAATCGTCGAAGGCGCCGATCAGGCCCAGGAAGACGAACAGCCCGATCGTCAGCACGAACCCCGCCCCGAACAGCACCCAGCTCCACACCAGCAGCCCACGGGCCTTGTCAGGCTCGGTGCCCGACCGGCCCATCGCCAGCCCGGCCAGGATGGAGCCGGGAATGGCCAGCAGATTGCAGCACGAGACGACCGCGAGCAGGTTGAGCACCAGGGCGATGATGGCCGAGGCCTGCGGGCCCTGCCCGGACGGGCGAGGCGGAGGCCCGTAACCCTGCCCGTGCCCCTGCCCGTAACCCTGCCCGTAGTGCGGGGGCGGCTGATCCCCGTAGGGCGCGCCGTAGGGCTGGTAGGGGTAGCCGCCGGGCGGGTCCTCGTGGCTCATGGTCCCCACATCTATCACGAATCGCCCACGGCACTCACCCGACCGAGTCAGCCGAGCATCGCCCGCAGCGCCTTGCGGTCGAGCTTGAGCACACTGGTCACCGGGATCGCGTCGACGACCGTCACCTCGCGCGGATAGCGCACCCGCCCGAGCCGCTCGCGCGCCCAGCCGACCAGCGCGTCGGCCGTCACCGTCGCCCCCGGCCGGAGCTGGACGAACGCCACGACCTCCTCGCCCACCCGCGGGTCCGGACGGCCCACGACGCCCGACATCACGACGTCGGGATGCCGGTCGAGCGCGTCCTCGACGTCCCGCGGGAACACGTTGAACCCGCCCCGGATGATCAGGTCCTTCTTGCGGTCCACCACGTAGAGGTAGCCGTCGTCGTCCACGCACCCGATGTCACCCGTGCGCAGCTCGCCGCCGGCCAGCGTGGTGCCCTCCGGGTCGGGCTCCTGCTCGCCCCAGTAGCCGAGCATCAACGCCTCGCCCCGCACACAGATCTCGCCCACGTCGCCGCACTCCACCTCCTCGCCGGAGGAGTCGCGGATCGTGATCTCGTAGCCGGGCAGCGGCAGCCCGACGCTGCCCACCCGGCGCCGGCCCGGCGGGTTGAACGAGGTGACCGCGCTCGTCTCGGTCAGGCCGTAACCCTCCAGGATCCGCGTGCCGGGCACCCGCCGCTCGAACTCCTCCAGCGTGTCCCGCCCGAGCGGCGCCGCCCCGCACGTCAGGAACGCCAGGTCCGGCAGCGGATGCTCCTCCAGCGGCTCGGCCAGCAGTATCCGCAGCATGGCGGGCACCACCGTGCCGTAGCCCACCCGCAGCCCCGCTGCCAGGGACAGGAACGCCTTCGGGTCGAACCAGCGCATCAGCACCGCCTGCTGCGGCTCCGTGGCGTGCATCCCGGCCACCGACACGATCAGCCCGTACGCGTGCGACAGCGGCACCGGCACGATGGCCCGGTTGAGCCCCTCCTGGTGGGACATCGCGAAGGACGCCCGGGCCACCTGCCAGAGCCCGCCATGGCTGAGCATGACGCCCTTGGCCCGGCCCGTGGTGCCGCCCGTGTACATGAGCGCCGCCAGGTCGGTGGGGTCGCGCGGCACCGGGCCGTGCTCGTCCGCCCGCTCCAGCTCGCCGGTGTCCACGAACGTGCGCACGTCCAGGCCGGCCGCCTCGACGGTGGGCAGCAACTCCGGCGAGGTCACGATCGCCACGGCGCCGCTGTCGGTCACGATGTGCCGCAGCTCCTCGGCCCCCACCAGGAACACCACGGGCGTCACCACGGCGCCGGCCGCCCAGAGCGCCTGGTAGACCATCGGCACCTCAGGAGAGGTGGCCATCATCACGACGACCCGGTCGCCGGGCCGGACGCCCGCCTCGACGAACCCGCCGCAGGCCCGCCGGGCCCGCTCGGCGAGCGCGTGGCTGCGGTGCCAGACCCCGTCGTAGAACATCGCGTCGTAGTCGCCGAACCTGTCCCACGACTCCTCGGCCAGCCGGCCCAGCGTCAGCTCGCTCACGGTCCCAACGTCGCGCGATCTTGACCGCGCGTCAAGACAGCCCGGCCACTCCCGTGATGCGGTGCAGGGCGAAGCGGTGCACGGCCGCCCGCGTCTCGTCGTAGGCGGTCAGGTAGCCGCCCTCCATCCGAGCCGGCTCCAGGATGCGCGAGGTGGCGTTGCCCTGGGAGTCGAGGTAGCCGATCCACACCCGCACCCCCTGCCGGATCGCGTCCTGCAGGGCGGAGATCGTCGCCGTGGCCGGGCCGCGCGGGACCGTGCCCGCCGGCGCCGCGACGGGTTCGCGCCGGGCGAGGTGTGCCGCGTCGCCGGCCCGCAGCGCCCGGACGGCCGCCGCGGCCACCTCGGAGTCGGGGCCGTTGACCGGCGGGACCGGGCGGGACGAGGGACCGCCCTCGGCGCGCCGGCCGTCGAGCTGCGAGATGATCACATCGCCGTCCAGCGACTCGGCCACCGGCGCGTACCCCATCGCCCGCAGCGAGTCGACCAGCGCCGCGCGTGACGTGCGCGAGGCGATCACCGTCGGGGCGAGTCTGCGCAGCCGCAGCGCCGCCGAACGGCGGTCGGCGGTGATCTGGTCGAGCAGGGCCGGGTCGTCGCAGCGGACGTAGGCGCTCGCCGTGCCCACCCGGATCCGCCCGTGCCGCCTGGCCACGTCGGCGACCAGGTAGGACAGCGCCTGCGGCACCGGCGTGGCCGAGTGGCGCGCGAGGGCGGCCAGCAGCTCCTCGGCTCCCTGCCCGGCGTCCAGCGCCCGCCGGACCGAGTCGTCGCTGAACCGGTAGACGGTCGCCCCGCCCTTCGACTCCACGTCGGCGGCCAGCGTCATCCACCGGTTGAGCTCGCTGGTCAGCGGCCCCGGCGCGACGGCGGTCAGATCGGCCTGGAGCAGCACGTGGTCGACCGGCTCGGGCAGCAGCGGCGCGAGGATCGCGGCCGCGTCGCCGGCCGGCAGCGCGCGCCCGTGCCCGGACAGCGCCCCGAGCCCCGTCACGCCGACCTGCTCCGCCTCCCGCAGCGCGAACTCGGTGAGCTGCTCGCGCAGCGGCCCGCGCCGCCGCGGCTGCTCCCAGGCCAGCCGGTCGAGCACCGAACCGAGGGCGGGCGCCATGCCGGGCGCGGCGGCGAGCACGCCGAGCGCGGCCGAGCGCACCGGCGCCGCCGACGACCTGCGCAGGTCGGGGTGGAGCGCGTTGAGCGGCCTGTCGCGGTCGTCGCGCTCGCCGACCAGGCCCGGCACCCGGTCCATGTGCAGCCAGCACTGCGCCAGCGTCACCCACCGGTCAGCCGTCGAGCGGACCCGCCACAGGTCGTAGCCGCTCGTCGGCAGCCACTCGCCGTCGACGCTGCCGCCCGCCGCGACCAGCCCCGCCGCGTGCGCCACCTCCACGACCAGCGCCGCGGCCCACTCGGGCAGGTCCAGCTCGGCCGCGGTGCGC
Source organism: Nonomuraea sp. NPDC047897 (assembly GCF_043204415.1). Classification (NCBI taxonomy): domain Bacteria; kingdom Bacillati; phylum Actinomycetota; class Actinomycetes; order Streptosporangiales; family Streptosporangiaceae; genus Nonomuraea; species Nonomuraea sp. NPDC047897. The sequence continues at coordinate 53,380 of NZ_JBIDCC010000017.1, forward strand.
TTCATGTCACGCACGCCGAGCCCGCCGGTGCGCAGCACCCCCGGCGGGTCGATGCTCCACCGCTCGCACAGCTCCTCGACCGACCTGACGAACGTGAACGCCTGCCCGGCCGCCGTCCGGTCGACCTGCTCACGGTCGCGCGGCGTGCCCTCCAGGGCGGGCGGCGCGGCCGGCAGGTCGCGGTGCACCCGGCCGCCGCGCAGGTGCAGCCCCACCTCGCGGGGCAGCGTCACGCTCTCCTCGCCCGTCGCCGCCAGCAGCCCGCGCGCCAGGAGCTGCTCGATGGGGGAACGGGCGGAGCCGATCCGCACCTCGCGCCGCGCGTTGGGCACCCGGCCCGTCGGCGGGCCCCAGGCGAGCTGGTCGAGCGCCGCCCTGGCCTCGTCGGAGACCTGGCCGACGAGGTCAGCCGGGTCGGCGAGCGCGGCCGCCAGGCGCTCCCTGCCGGTGCCCGTCGTGCCGGGGGCGACGTCCTCGGCCAGCTCGTCGAGCTGCTCGGGCGGGTGGTGGCGGAACGCGTCCACGGCGGCCGGCCCCAGCCCCGCCGGGTCGTCGAGCACCTTGCGCACGCCCGGGGCCAGGTCGAGCCCGTCGTCGGGGCCGTACACGAGGGCCAGGTCGCGCAGCCGGTCGAGGGCGGCCGACAGCGCCGGCTCCGGTTCGCCGGCCGCGAGCGCGCGGCCCACGACCTCGCGCAGCTCCTTCGCCGGCACCGGGCCGCCGAGCACCGCCAGCGTCTCGACGACCGCGAGGGTGAACCGGTCGAGCCGGTCGAGTGCCCGGCCGATCGCCGACGGGCTGCCCGCCCGGGAGGCGAGGCCCTCCAGATGGGCGGGCACCGGGGTGATCAGCTCGGGGCGCGCGGTGACGAGCGCCCGCAACTGGTCGTCGCTGCGCCCCCTGATCCACTCCGTGAACTCCATCGATGACATGGTATGTCCCGCCTGATCGGGGCAGCGGAGGCCGCGCGGGAACGCACGGCCCCGCCGGGCGGCCGGTCAGCTCACCGGCGCGGGGCTGGGCAGCAGGCCGGCGGCCAGGCGCACCCACGCGTCGACGAACCGGTCCTTGTCCACGTGCGCCGGGCACTCGCCCACGGTCTCCTGGAACAGCCGGTAGTGCACCACCGCCCCGGCGAGCACCGCCGCGACGCCGTGCCAGTCGACGTCGGCGTCGGCGTACTCGGGCTGCGTGCCGAACCACGTCGTCATGGCGTCGTACATGGGCTGCAGCAACCCCTCGCGCACCACCGCCACCAGCTCGGGGAACTGGCTGAGGTCGCGGAAGAACACCCGGGTGAGCTGCGACTCCTCGCGCAGCTTGGCCAGGCCGGCCCGGCACAGGCGCGACAGGCGTGCCTCCAGGCCGACGGAGTCCTCCATGTCGCCCAGCACGGCCAGGCTCTCGGCCACCTGCGTGCGGGTCCGGGCGGCGTGCTCGTTGATCGCCGCGGCCAGCAGCTCGTACTTCGACCGGAAGTGCCGGTAGAGCCCGCCCGCGCCGGGCGACAGGCCCGAGGCGGCCTCGATCTCGGCCACCGACGTGGCCGCGTAGCCCCGCTCGGCGAACAGCCGCAGCGCCTCGTAGATGATCCGCTCGCGGGTGCTCGCGGGCGCGCGCGTGGCCGACGGGCCGCGGGCCTCTGGCGATCTGCTCATGTCCTGATGACACCTCCCCGAGGAGCGTAGTCGTCGGGGCGCGGCGCTCCGAGGGCCGTTGGGCGGGCCCGGCACGCGTTTGGCATGCTGCATCCTGTGGGGATATCGGTGGGTTTCGATCTGGACTTGACGTTGGCCGACACGCGGACGGGCATCGCGGCCGTGTACGACGAGGTGTCGGGGCGTCTCGGCGTGCCGATCGACAGCGCCGTGGTCATCACCCGGCTCGGACCGCCGCTGGAGCAGGAGCTGGCCCACTGGCTGCCGCCGGAGGAGGTGCCGGCCGCCGCGGAGCTGTTCCGTGAGCTGTACCCGCGGCTGGCCTTACCGGCGACGACCGCGATGGCCGGGGCGGCGGAGGCCGTGCGGGCCGTGCGCGCCGCGGGCGGCCGGGTCATCGTCGTGACGGGCAAGAACGTCCGCGACGCGACCAGCACCGTCGAACTGCTCGGGTTCGAGGTGGACGAGGTGGTCGGCTCGCTCTTCGGGGCGGCCAAGGGATCGGCCCTCGCGCGCTTCGGCGCCTCGGCCTATGTTGGTGACCATGTCGCCGACATCGAGGCGGCACGGGCGGGCGGCGCCGTCAGCGTGACGGTCGCGACCGGCCCCTACACGGTGGAGGAGCTGCGTGATCACGGAGCCGATGTGGCGCTGGGCGATCTGACCGAGTTCGCCGCCTGGTATTCGGGCTGGCGGCTCCCCGAGGACCACGGGTGACCACGGGGTGTTTACCCGGTCGCCCCCGAGCGCTCGGGGGCATAACCTTACATCGCATTCATTCCCTGACGACTGTCCCGAACGAGGTCCCTCCTGTGCCGACTGGCAAGGTCAAGTGGTACGACGCCGACAAGGGTTTCGGCTTCCTCACCCGCGACGACGGCGGTGAGGTGTTCGTGCATTCCTCCGCGCTGCCCGCCGGCGCCGGGCCACTCAAGCCCGGCCTGAAGGTGGAGTTCGGCGTGGCGGAGGGGCGGCGCGGCCAGCAGGCCCTTTCCGTCCGCATCCTGGAGCAGCCCCCGACCCTGGCCAAGACCAAGCCCAAGGGCAAGCGGAAGAAGCCCGACGAGATGGTCGTCATCGTCGAGGACCTGATCAAGCTCCTCGACGGGGTGTCCACCTCCTACCAGCGGGGCAAGCACCCCGACGCGGCCCACGCCAAGAAGATCGCCCAGGTGCTGCGAGCCGTCGCCGACGACCTCGACGCCTGACGCCCCCACCCCCCGACGTCCGGCCCGCCGCTAGGCGTTCGGGTTGGTGAGGGGCTTGGTGGAGTCGAGGGTGTCGCGGGGTTCGGGGCGTTCCTCGGAGCGCGCCTGCCGTACGGTCGCGTCCAGCCGCTCGTCGACGGCCCGCAGGCGGGCGCGCCGGCGGATCACCAGCCAGCCCAGGGCGGCCGTCAGCGCCACGGCGAGCGTGACCAGCCCGGCGAGGCTGCTCTCGGTCAGCGACAGCACGAGCCCGACCAGCCCGCCGAACACCCACGCGAGCTGCAGCAGCGCCTCGACCACGCCGAACGTGGACGAGCGCACCTCCTCGCCGATCTCGCGCTGGACGATCGCGTCGAGCGCGAGCTTGCCGAGCTCCTGCGCGAACGCCGTGACGACGGAGATCGCGAAGGCCGTCCACAGCCCGAAGAAGACCGCGGTCACGATCGTCGTCACGCTGGTGACGGCCAGCGTGAGCAGCACGATCACCTGCGGCGAGTGGTTGCGCGCCCAGTTGGCGACGGCCGCGCCGGCCAGGCCGCCCAGCCCGGCGGCGGCGGCGAGCAGCGCGATCGTCCTGGGCACGTCGAACAGCGGGGCGGGCCCGGCCAGCCACGGCACCTGGCCGTCCTGCACCAGGAAGAGCAGGAAGAACAGCAGGAATCCGGAGAACAGGCGGATCGCCACGTTGGCCCACACCGCCTCGGCCACCGCCGGGCCGACCTGCAGCAGGGTCCGCCACCGGGACGCGCGCCCCTCCTCGCCGTCCTCCTCCAGGTCGGGCGCGTCGACATGCCGGGGCAGCCGTACCGCGAACACCCCGACGAGCAGGAACACCACCATCGCGATGCGCAGCACCGGGGCGCTGCCGAGCCAGGCCGCCAGGCCCGCGCCCACCGGCACCACGACGCCCGCCGACACCAGCGAGAACAGCGCGACGCGGGCGTTGGCCGACACCAGCGTGATGTCGGCGGGCAGCACACTCGGCATGATCGCCGCGCGCGACACGTTGTACGCCTTCGACAGCACCAGCACGCCCAGCGCCCCGCCGAACAGCGTCACCAGGTCGCCCGGCCCCACGGCGGCCGCCATCGCGAAGCACAGCAGCCCGCGGCCGAACAGCGTGCCCGCCATCACGTAGCGGCGGCCCGACCTGAACCGGTCGAGGATCGGCCCGACGAACGGCGCCAGCAGCGCGAACGGCAGCATGGTGATGACCAGGTAGAGCGCCACCGGCCCGCGCGCCTCGCCGACGGGCACCCCGAAGAACACCGTGCTGGCGAGCGCCACCGTGACCAGCGTGTCGCCCACGCTGTGCCCGGCGGTCAGCTCGATCAGGCGGCCCAGCCCGGTGCGGCCGGCCCCGCCCGCGTGGGTGAGGCGACGGGTGGCCCGGCCCACGGAGCGGGCGCCCCTGGCCGTCGCCGCCCCGGCCCGCCGGGCGCCCCGCGCCGTGGCCAGGCCGGCGCGCCTGCCGCCGACGGCGGTGGCCCGGCCGGCCCGCGCGGTGGCGCGGGAGGCGTCGGCGACGCCTCGTCCGACCCGCCGCGAGACCTCGCGCGCCCTGTCCCAGCCACCGTCCACGCCTACCAGTCTTACCCGATCTCTCCTCGCGGATGGCGCGACCCCGGCGCCGCCGTGTCGGCGGGGGCCCGGGCCGGAGGGCCTTCACCCGGGGGCCGGCTCATGATCGTGTCGGGGTTCCATCCGATTTCAGATGGGGTGGATCCGCCGCTGTCGGCACCTTCGGGTCCGGTCATGGGTGAGAATGAAGTGTGAGCGAACAGCACCTTTCGCCGGAGGCGGGCCGATGAGCCGGACCAGGACCCGCGTCTCCGCCCCCGACCAGGCCTGTGTCGCCGCGGTCGATCTGGCGCGCGCCGCCGCAGAGGAGCTGGCCCGGCCCGGCGAGCCCGGCGAGCACCTCGGCCACGAGTCCGAGGGCGACCGGATCGTCACCCACTTCTTCGCCTGCCTCGACCGCGCCTATCGCGGCTGGCGGTGGGCGATCACCGTGACCCGCGCCTCCCGCGCGAAGAAGGTCACGGTCAGCGAGGCGGTCCTGCTGCCCGGCCCCGGGGCGCTGCTGGCGCCCGAGTGGCTGCCGTGGAGCGAGCGGCTGCGTCCGGGCGACCTCGGCGTCGGCGACCTGCTGCCGACCCCCGAGGACGACGACCGGCTCGTGCCCGGGTTCACCGACACCGGCGACGACGCGGACCACCAGATGGTTTTCGAGTACGGCCTGGGCCGGGCACGTGTGCTCTCGGCCATCGGCAGGGACCGAGCTGCCAGGCGCTGGCACTCGGGCGAGCACGGGCCGCACACTCCGATCGCACACGCCGCTCCCGCGCAGTGCTCCACCTGCGGCTTCTACTGGCCGCTGTCGGGTGAGCTGAAGCTGACCTTCGGGGTCTGCGCCAACGAGTACGCGCCCGACGACGGCAAGGTGGTCGCCGCCGACCACGGCTGCGGCGCGCACTCCGAGGCCGCGGTCATGCCGCCCCCGGTCGAGCAGGCCACGCCGATCCTCGACGACCTGGGGTTCGACCTGATGGAGGAGGAGGCGGGCTCGGTGGACGAGCGGGCCAGCGAGGAGCTCGGCCACTCCTGATCCGCCGACGGGTCGGGGAGTGTCGGCGCGGGCCGCTAACCTACGGTGGCCCCCCTACCCTCAACCAGGATCGTGATCGATGACCGACACCTTTGGCACCGACCGGATGCGGGCCGCCGTGCTCGCCGCATGGACGGCCTCGCCCGCCCGCTTCCGCGAGGACGCCAACGCCGAGGAGGACTTCGCCCTCGGCGGCTACCGCGACCGGCTGATCGTCGAGCTCGCCCAGAACGCCGCCGACGCGGCCCTGCGCGCCGGCGTCCCCGGAGTGCTGCGGCTGACGCTCCGCGGCGACGTCCTGACGGCCGCCAACACGGGCGCGCCGCTCGACGCCACCGGCGTGGAGAGCCTGGCGACGCTCCGCGTCTCCGGCAAACGCGGCGAGGCCGGCGCGGCCGGCCGGTTCGGGGTCGGCTTCGCCGCGGTCGTGTCGGTCTGCGACGCGCCGTCGATCGGCTCGCGCGGCGCGCCCGCGGTGCGCTGGTCGCGCGAGGAGACGGCCGCGGCGGTGGCCGGGGTCGCGGAGCTGGCCGGCGAGCTGGCCTCCCGGTCCGGTCACGTGCCGCTGCTGCGCCTGCCGTTCGCGGCCGAGCCGATGGACGTGCCCGACGGGTTCGACACGCTGGTGCGGCTCCCGCTGCGCGACGAGGCCGCGGTCGCGGCCGTGCGCGGGATGCTGGCGGAGACCGGTCCGGCGCTGCCGCTCGGCCTGCCCGCGCTGACGGCCATCGAGATCGACCTCGACGGCGAGGTCCGCACGGTGCTCGCCGACGGCTGGCACGTGGTGTCGGAGTCGGGCGAGTTCACGCCCGAGGAGGTGGCGGAGCTCTTCGCCGACCGGCCGACGGAGGAGCGCACCCGGCCCTACTGGTCGGTCCGCTGGGCCGTCCCGCACACCGGCACGGGCGAGCCGGGGCCGCTGCCCGCGACCGTGCCGCCGGTGGTGCACGCGCCCACGCCCAGCGACGAGCCGCTCGACCTGCCCGCCCTGCTCATCGCCTCCTTCCCGATGGCCACCGACCGCCGGCACGTGGCCAAGGGCCCGCTGACCGACTTCCTCGTCGACAAGGTCGCCGACGCCTACGTCAGGCTGCTGCGCGAGCTGCCGCGCACGCCCAGGCTGCTCGACCTGGTGCCCGCGCTCATGGGGAAGGGCGAGCTCGACGCGCGCATCCGCCGCGCCGTCCTGCTGCGGCTGCCCGACACGCCGCTGCTGCCCGCGCTGTCGGCGCCCGCGCCCGCCGTGCAGACGCCGTCGTTCGCCGACGCCGAGGTCTACGAGCCGGACGCCGAGTGGCGCGTCGAGCACCCGGCCAGGGAGCCGCAGGGCGACGGCTGGGTGGTCGCGGGCCGCGAGGCGGCCGTGGTCGCCGGGTCCGCCGACCTGCTGGCCGCCGTCGCCCATTTCGTGCCCGGCCTGCTGCCCGCCGGCTGGCCCGCCCGGCACCCGGCGATGGTCTCGCTGGGCGTGCGCCGGGTGGAGCTGGCCGAGGTGGTCGACCTGCTGTCGGGGGAGGCGGTCGAGGGCCGCGAGCCGTCGTGGTGGCGTTCGCTGTACGAGGTGCTGCCCGCCGACGACCCCGAGTCGCTCGGCGCGCTCCCGGTGCCGCTGGCCGACGGCCGGCTGGTCCGCGGCCCGCGCGGCACCCTCATCCTGCGGCTCGACGGTCACGGCGGGCTCGACCTCACCCCGCTCGGGCTGCGCATCGTGCACCCCGACGCCGCCCACCCGGCCCTGCTGCGGCTGGGCGCGGCCGAGGCGACCCCGCGCACCGTCCTCGACGACCCGCTCACCAGGGAGGCGGTCGCCCAGTCGCTCGACAGCCCCGACCCGGAGCCCGTCGCGCGGGCGGTGCTGTCGCTGGTCGAAGCCGCCGGCCTGGCCCCCGGCGAGGCGCCCGGGCTGGCGGCGCTGGCGCTGCGCGGCGCCGACGGCGAGCTCTACCCGGCGGGCGAGCTCATGCTGGCCGAGGGCGCGCTGGCCAGGCTGGTCGGGCCCGACAGCCACCTCGGCGTGGTGGCGGCCGACCTGGTGGAGACCTACGGCTCGCGGGTGCTGGCCGCGGCGGGCGTGCTCGACGGGTTCGCCGTGGCGCACGACTCCGACGTGCTGCTCGACCACGACGACTGCGACCACGACCTCGACGGCGAGGACGAGTGGCTCGACCACGTCGTCGACCTGCTGCCCGACCTCGACGTGCCGCCCGTCGCTGCCGACTTCGCGGCCGTGCGCGACCTGGAGCTGGTCGCCGACTGGCCGGCCGCGCTGGAGCTGCTGACCAGGCCGCCGTTGCGGGCGGCGCTGCATCCGCTGCGCGTCGGCGGCGTCGAGGTGCCGTCCTACACCGCGTGGTGGCTGGGCGAGCACCCCGTGCTGGACGGCCGCCGGCCGCGCGAGCTGCGGCTGCCCGGCGCCGACCCGCTGCTGCAGGGCCTCTACGCCGACGCGCCCGCCGGGCTCGACGAGGGCGCGCTGGCCACGCTCGGCGTCCGCACGACGCTGGCCGAGCTGCTGGCCTCGCACGGCGGTCCGGAGGAGCTGCTCGACCTGATGGCCGACGAGTCGGTCGAGGTCGACCGGGCGCAGCTCCGGGCCCTGTGGATGGCGCTGGCGGGCGTGGAGCCCGAGCGGGTGGCGCCGCCCTCCCGGGTGCGCGCGGTGCTGCACGGCGACATCGTGGTGGCCGCGGCCGACGACGCCGTGGTGGTGGAGGCGCCCGACCTGCTGCAGCTCGTCGCCGACCGGCCGCTGGTGCTCGCCCCCTACGACCTGGCCGAGGCGCTGTCGGAGCTGCTCGACCTGCCGCTCGCCGGCGAGCTGGCCAGCGGCGAGGTCACGTCCGAGGGCGTCGTCCGGCCGGTGCCGCCCGAGGTGCGCTCCCTGCTCCCGATGGCCCCCGAGACCTACGTCGAGCACGAGAAGCTGCTGGTGGACGGGGTGGCCTGCGCGTGGCGGTTCTTCGAGGGCGCCGTGCACTGCACCGGGGTGGAGGGGCTGGCGCGCGGGCTGGCCTGGGCGACCGGCCAGTGGAACGACCGGTTGGCCGTGGCGGCCCTGCTGCGCGACCCGGCCGCGGTCCCCCTCCTGCTCGCCGAGGCCGACCTGTCCTGACCGGCCGTGCGGTCCGCCGGTTCCGCGCTGCCCGACCGGCACCGCCGGGGCGGCGGCCGGACGGGTGAGCGCGCGGGCCCGGGTGGGGCGCGGCGGGGCGGGGCCCAATGCGGCGAGGCGGTGGGGTCAGGCGGCGGGGCAGGAGGTGTTCGCCGCCGGGACCTTGCCGCTCAGCACGTACGTGTCGACCAGGCGCATGACGCACGAGCTGCCGCTGAGGTAGGCGCCGTGGCCCTCACCCTCGTAGGTGACCAGGACACCGGTCTTGAGCTGCTTGTTCAGGCTGACGGCCCACTGGTACGGCGTGGCGGGGTCGCCCTTGCCGCCGATGACGACGATCGGGGCCGAGCCGGTGGCGTCGATCTTGCTGGCCGCGTCGTCGCCTCGCGCCGGCCAGTGGGAGCAGGTGATGACCGGGCTGTCGGTGGCCAGGATGGGGAACGCCTTCTCGACCTTGTCGTTGATCGCGGCGGCCTCGGCGCGGCTGGGACGCTCGGCGCTGTCCACGCAGGTGATCGCCTGCAGGCTGGTCATCATGGTGGAGTACGTGCCGTCGGGCTTGCGGCCGGTGTAGGAGTCGGCCAGCATCAGCAGCGTGGAGCCGTCGCCCTTGATCGCCGATGCGGCGGCCTGCTCCAGCGCCGGCCAGGAGGCCTTGGCGTACAGCGGGGTGATGACGGCGAGCTGGCCGAGGCCGTGGGTGAGGGTGCGGGAGCCCACCTTGAGCGGCTTGGTCTTCAGCCCCTCCACCAGCTCCTCGACGTTCTCCTTCACCTCGGCGGGGGTCTTGCCGAGGTCGCAGCCCTGCTTCACGCAGTCCGCGGCGAACGCCTCGAAGGACGTGGCGAACCCGGTCGCCTGGGTGACGGCCCGCTCCTCGAACGTCACGGTCGGGTCGTAGGCGCTGTCGAGGACGAACCTGCCGACGTTCGTCGGGAAGTGGGTGGCGTAGACGGCGCCGAGGTGCGTGCCGTACGAGAGGCCGAAGTAGTTGAGCTTGTCGTCGCCGAGCGCGACGCGCAGCCGTTCGAGGTCCTTGGCGGCGTTGACGGTGCCGACGTGCGGCAGGACCTTGCCGGAGTCCTTCGCGCAGGCGGCGGTGAACTGCTTGGTCAGCTTCTCGCCGTCGGCGGTGGAGGTGGCGTTGAGCAGCCGTTCGACCTGGCCGCCGCACTTGACGCCGGCGCTGCGGTCGACGCCGCGCGGGTCGAAGCTGACGAGGTCGTAGCGGGTGCCGAGGCCGGCGAACGCCTTGGCGGCGATGACGAGGGTGTCGACCCCGGAGCCGCCCGGGCCGCCGAAGTTGAACACGAGGGAGCCGAGCCTGTCGTCGGTGGTGGCCTTGATGCGGATCAGCGCCAGGTCGATCTGGTCGCCGTCGGGTTTGGCGTAGTCGAGCGGGACCTTGATCGTGCCGCACTGGACGGACGGGTCGGGGGCGGCGGGTTTGCCGTCGGGGCCGGTCAGGCCCTCGCAGGTGCTCCAGGCGACCGTGCCCGCGTCCTTGGCGGGCCGGTCGGCCGGCCGGTCGGCGCCTTTCGCCGAAGGCTCGGCGGCGGGCTTGGCGGGGTCTTCCGCGCTGCCGCATCCGGCGAGGGCGGTCGCGCACAGGACGAAGGTGAGCAGGGTCTTCTTCATGCCCACCAGCATGCCGGGACCGGATTTGTGCAGGTAGTGGCGTGTAACAGCTCTTGTCGCTGACTTCCGGGATGAGGAGGTGATGACGAATGTCACCTGTCGCCGGAAAGCTTCTGCTGGGACTCGCGCCTGCGCACGTACGCCAGGCCCATCAGGCCGAGGACCACGCCGGCGACGCACGTCCAGGTCCACCACGAGTGCTCCGGCGCGGGACGGACGACGAGGAGGACGACCAGCGCGACCGCCCACAGGCCGGTGCCCACGGCGACGGTGAGCGTGTCGTTGGTCTCGATCGGCTCCGGGTCGGGGTGCCACTCCTGCTTCACGGGTCCACCCTAGCTTCCAATCGGGTCTCGATACGGTCACCAGCACTTTTGGCGTACAGTGAGGTCCCGTCTACGCTTCGCGCGTGAGTGACTTGAAGAGCAGACTCGATCATTTCTTCGGCATCAGCGCACGTGAGTCCACGTTCTCCCGTGAGATCCGGGGCGGGCTGGCCACCTTCTTCACGATGGCCTACATCGTGGTGCTGAATCCGATCATCATCGCCACGGCCCAGGACGTTCAGAAGCAGTACATCGGTGACGGCACGGCGGCGCCGAACGTGGCGCTCGTGGCGGCGGGCACGGCGTTCGTGGCCGGCGTCATGACCATCCTCATGGGCACGATCGCCCGGGTGCCCTTCGCGATGGCGGCCGGGCTCGGCATCAACGCGTTCGTGGCCTTCAGCATCGCCCCGGTGATGACCTGGGAGGCCGCCATGGGGCTGGTGTTCCTCGAAGGCGTCATCATCGGCGTCCTGGTGCTGACCGGCTTCCGGGTGGCGGTCTTCCACGCGATCCCCACGGAGTTGAAGACCGCGATCAGCGTCGGCATCGGCCTGTTCATCGCGCTGATCGGCTTCGTCGACGCGGGTTTCGTCCGCCGTTCGGCCGGCGGCCCGGCCCTGGAGATGGGGATCGGCGGCAGCCTCACCTCCTGGCCGATCTTCGTTTTCCTGGTGGGCCTGCTCCTCACGGCCGGGCTGGTCGCGCGCCGGGTCAAGGGCGCCATCCTCATCGGCATCGTGAGCACGACCGTGCTGGCGGTGATCGTCGAACTCTTCGCGCGGGCCGGCACGTTCTCTCCCGACAACCCCGGCGGCTGGCAGCTCAACCAGCCCACCGTGCCCGCGCCCAACGAGATCATCGGCTTCCACAACCCCCTGACGCTGTTCCGGGAGTTCGACCCGTTCGGCGCGTTCAGCCAGGTGTCGGTGCTGCTCGCCGTGCTCTTCGTGTTCACTCTGCTGATCACCGACTTCTTCGACACCATGGGCACCATGGTCGGCGTCGGACGCCAGGCCGGACTGGTCCGGGAGGACGGGACGCTGCCGCGCACCAAGGAGATCCTGCTCGTCGACTCGCTCGGCGCGGCCGTCGGCGGCGCGGGCTCGGTGTCGTCCAACACCACCTACATCGAGTCGGCGGCCGGCGTCGGGGAGGGCGCGCGCACCGGCCTGGCCAGCGTGGTGACCGGCCTGCTGTTCCTGGTCGCCATCTTCTTCGCGCCGCTGGTCGTGATCGTGCCGCACGAGGCCGCGGCTCCGGCTCTGGTCGTGGTGGGCTTCCTCATGATGACCTCGGTTCGCGAGATCGACTTCACCGACTACGAGATCGCCATCCCGGCGTTCCTCACCATCGTGGTCATGCCGTTCACGTACTCGATCTCGAACGGCGTCGGCGCGGGCTTCATCAGTTACGTCTTCATCAAGCTCGTGCGGGGCAAGGCCCGGGAGATCCACCCCCTGCTGTGGGTGGTCACGCTGCTCTTCGTGCTCTACTTCGCGCTGGGCCCGATCAAGGCGCTGCTCGGGTTCTGACGCTGGTCGAGGCCGCCCTCTCGCGCGGGGGGCGGCCTCGGTGTATCACAAGGTGAGACGACGAGGATTTGGGGAAATATCTTGCTCTGCCGTATAGTTAGCAAAGGTAATGACCCATGCTAACCAACACCCCACAGACAAGTCTGCGCAGCGACGCAGGCCTGGCATCCGCCCTGCGCGTGTCGCTGGCGCGGCTGACCAGGCGCCTACGACGACAGGCGGCGGCGCATCCGCTGACCCCCACGCAGTTCGCGACGCTCGCCGCGGTGGAACGGCATTCCGGGATAACCCCCGGCGAGTTGGCCGAGCTCGAGAAGGTGCAGCCGCCCTCGATGACGCGCGTGATCGCCGCCCTAGAGGAGCGCGGCCTGGTGTCACGCACCCCGCACCCGACCGACCGGCGCCAGGTGAGCGTGACCGTGACCGAGGCCGCCCAGAAGCTGCTGAAGGAGGAGCGACGCCGCAAGGAGGCGTGGCTGACCCAGCGGCTGAAGGAGTTGACCCCCGAGGAGCGGGCGATCCTCAGGCAGGCGGCGCCCATCCTGGAGAAGCTCAGCCGGATCTAGAAGAACCCGAACAACCCAGGACCGGGATGTTCCGGTCGCTCAGGATTCGCAACTATCGCATGTTCGCCGCCGGTGGTGCCGTCTCCAACGTCGGCACCTGGCTTCAGCGCACCGCCCAGGACTGGCTGGTGCTGGAGCTGACCGGAGGCAGCGCGGCGGCGCTCGGCACGGCGACCGCGCTCCAGTTCCTCCCCATGCTGTTCTTCGGGATGTTCGGCGGCGTGCTCGCCGACCGCTACCCCAAGCGCCCCATCCTCATCGCCGCCCAGTCGCTGATGGCCGGGCTCGCGCTGACGATCGGCGTGCTGACGATGACGGGTGCCGCGCAGGTCTGGCACGTGTACGTGATGGCGTTCACGCTCGGCCTGATCTCCTGCGTCGAGGTGCCGACCCGGCAGGCGTTCGTGGTCGAGATGGTCGGCCGGCAGGACCTGTCGAACGCGATCGCGCTCAACAGCTCGATCTTCAACCTGGCCCGCGTGGTCGGCCCGGCCATCGCCGGTGTGCTGATCTACGTGCTCGGGGGCACCGGGCCGCTGTTCCTGATCAACGCGCTCACGTTCGCCGGCGTCATCTCCAGCCTGGTCTTCATGCGCAAGTCGGAGCTCCACCTGTCCGACCCGGTGCCGCGCGCCAAGGGGCAGCTCCGCGAGGGGCTGCGCTACGTGCTGGAGCGCGAGGAACTGCTCATGCCGGTGCTGCTGATCGCGTTCGTGTCGATGTTCGCGCAGTCGTTCTCGATGTCGATCGCGCTCATGGCCCGCGAGGTCTTCCACGCGGGGGCGTCCTCGTTCGGCCTGGCGTCCAGCATGTTCGCCGTCGGCGCGCTCGGCGGGGCGCTGCTCGCCGCCCGCCGCGCCCGGCCGTCACGCAGGCTGCTCATGACCGGCGCGATCGGGTTCGGGCTGTTCCAGGTGGCGACGGGGCTGGCCCCGTTCTACCCGGCCTACCTGCTGCTGCTGATCCCCACCGGGGTCGCGCTCATCACGGTCAACACGGCCGCGAACGCCGGCGTCCAGCTCGCCACCTCGCCCGAGATGCGGGGCCGGGTGATGGGCATCTACATGCTGGTGTTCACCGGTGGCGCCCCGATCGGCGCGCCGCTGGTCGGCTGGCTGTCCGAGCTGGGCGGGCCGCGGGCCGGGGTGATGCTGTCCGGCGTGCTCGTGCTGGCGGGCACCGGGCTGGCCGTGCTGCTGACCCGGCTGATCGGCGCGCGCGTCCACCGGCCCGTGCCGCTCGCCGCCTGACCCCGCCGCGCGGATCGGCCGCCCGGATCGGCTGCCCGGATCGGCTGCCCGGATCGGCTGCCCGGATCGGCTGCCCGGATCGGCTGTCCGGATCGGCTGTCCGGATCGGCTGTCCGAGCCGGTCGCGCGGCCGGGCGGCGCGGGTTGCAGAATCGGATGACATGAGGCTCTTCGCGGCCGTCGTGCCGCCCGCACGCGTGCTGGACGAGCTGGAGCACGCGATCGCGCCGCACGTCGGGCAGGTGCCGGGCCTGCGCTGGCCCGAACGCGCCACCTGGCACATCACGCTGGGCTTCTTCGGCGAGGTGCCCGAGAGCGTCCTGCCCGAGCTGGAGACGCGCCTGGCCCGGGCCGTACGTCGGCACGAGGCCCTGGACCTGGCGTTCACCGGGTTCGGGGCGTTCTCGTCGACGCGGCGGGCCCGCGTCTTCTGGGCGGGGTTGTCCGGCGACCCGATGGCCCGGCTGGCCGACTCCGTCCGGGCGGGCGCCCGCCGGGCCGGGGCCGCGCAGACCGACGGCAAGCGCTTCCACCCGCATCTCACCCTGGCCAGAGCCAGGGCGGAGACGGACCTCCGCCCGCTGGTCGAGTCGCTGGAGTGGTTCAGCGGCTCGCCGTGGCGGGCGGAGTCCGTCCGGCTCGTCCGCAGCCACCAGGGCGCCCACGTGAGGTACGAGTCACTGGCCGAATGGGCGCTCGCACCCTCCCGGCCCGATTAGGCTCCAGGGCGTGGACCGTCCTCGCTCCTGGCTGCTGCCCGTCGTGCTCGGCCTCCTCCTCCTCATCGTGGTCGTCGGCGCGCTGCTGACCTGACCCGGGCTCCTACCAGGCGTAGTCCTCGGGCGCCGTCCGGTGCCCCGGGAAGATCTCGTCGAGCCGGGCCAGCGCCTGCTCGTCCAGTGTGATCTCCAGGGTCCGCAGGGTGCCGTCGAGCTGCTCGATCGTGCGCGGGCCGATGATCGGCGCGGTGACGGCCGGCCGGGTGAGCAGCCACGCCAGCGCCACGTACGCCGGCTCCTCGCCCAGCTCGTCGCAGAACTTCTCGTACTGCTCGATCTTGTCGCGGTGCTTGTCGAGCTCCTTGACCATGTTCTCGCTGGCCGAGCGACCCTTGTCGGTCTTGCGCAGCACACCGCCGAGCAGCCCGCCGGCCAGCGGGCTCCACGGGATCACGCCGAGGCCGTAGTCGGCGCAGGCGGGCAGCACCTCCAGCTCGACGGCGCGGGTCAGCAGGTTGTAGTGCGACTGCTCACTGACCAGGCCGAACGTGCCGCGCCGGGCCGCCGTCTCCTGGGCCTTGGCGATGTGCCAGCCCGCGAAGTTGGACGAGCCGACGTAGAGGATCTTGCCCTGCTGGCGCAGCACCTCCATGGCCTCCCAGAACTCGTCGAACGGGGTGCCCCGGTCGACGTGGTGGGCCTGGTAGATGTCGATGTAGTCGGTCTGCATGCGCTTGAGCGAGGCGTCGCAGGCGCGGCGGATGTTCAGCGCGGACAGCAGGTTGTCGTTGGGCCAGTCGCCCATCGAGCCGTAGAGCTTCGTGGCGACGACGGTCTTCTCCCTGCGACCGCCGCCCTTGGCGAACCAGTTGCCGAGGATCTTCTCGGTGATCCCCTCGCCCTGCTTCCACCCGTACACGTTGGCCGTGTCGAAGAAGTTGATGCCCAGCTCGTGAGCCCGGTCCATGATCGCGAAGGAGTCTTCCTCGCTGGTCACGGGGCCGAAGTTCATGGTGCCGAGGCAGAGCGGGCTCACCTTGAGCCCGCTGCGTCCGAGGTTCACGTAATCCATGCTTTTCAGGCTAAGCGCCTGGAGTGCACTCCAGGCTAGTAGGGTGAACCGGGTGATCACCGGCATCCTGCGCGCGGCGGTGCCCCTGTTCCTCTCCATGGTCACCGGCATGATCGGGACCCTCGTGGTGACCGCGGTCCTCGGCCGGCACGACACCGTCACCCTGGCCGCCTTCGCCGTCATGGCCGCCGTGCTCACCCCCGCCTCGGCCGCGGTGGTGGGCGCCCTGCGCGGGCTCTCGCCGTTCGTGGCGCCGCACCGCGACGACCCGGCCGCCGCCGTGCCCGTGCTGCGTGACGCGCGCTGGCTGACCTTCACCGTCGGTACGGCCGGCGCCCTCGCGGTGCTCGCCGTGCCCGTGCTGGCGGGCGCGGCGGGCGTGCCCGGCGAGGTCGTGGCCGAACTGGGCCCGCTGCCCTGGCTGCTGGCCCTGTCCCTGCTCGTGCACGCGTCCGGGGGCGGCGCCACGACGGTGCTCGTCGCGTTCGGGCGCGGCCGGCCGGTGCTCTGGTCCAGCCTGGCGGGCACGGCGGTGATGATCGGCTGCGCGATCGCGCTGGTGCCGCCGCTGGGCCTGACCGGGGTGGGGATCGCCTGGCTGCTGTCGGGCCTCGCGGCCGTGACCGTGTCCAACCTGGCCCTGCGCCGCGTGCTCGGCGTCCCGGTGGGACACGGCCGGCCGCGGACGGCCGAGATCGTCCGGCTGGCCCGGGTGAGCCTCCCGCTGGCGGCCACGGTGCTGATCAAGTTCGGCGGGCTGGGCGTCGTCACGTTCGCCGCCGGCACGACGGGCGCCCGCGACGCCGCCGCCCACGCCGTCCTCGGCACGCTCACCGGCCTCATGCTCGTGGCCTCCGTCGCCGTGGCGCAGGCGGCGCTGCCCGAGGTGGCGCGCGCCGCCACGCCGGCCGCGGCGCGGCGGACGAACCTGGCCGCCGCGCTGCTCGCCCTGGCCGGCACCGGTGTCGCCGCGGCGGTGCTGCTGATCTCCGGCGACGCCGTGCCGTCGCTGTTCACCGACGACTCCGGGGTGCGGGAGCGGGTCGTCGCGCTGCTGCCGCTGATGCTGCTCGCCTCGGCCGCCGACGGGGCGCAGGCCGTCCAGGGCATCGGGCTGACCGGTCTGAAACGGTCGGCGGCGAGCCTGCGCTACTTCGTCGCAGGCTACGGGCTGCTCGTGCTCGCCGCGGTGCCCGTGGCCGCCACGTGGGGGATCACGGGGCTGTGGACGGCCGTGGCCGTGGCGAACGCGTGCCTGGTCGTGCTCCAGGGCACGGGCTTCCACCGGCACAGCGCGAGGGTCGGCCGGGCGCCGGTTGGGGCATGATGGCGGCGTGGGGGATCTTCTGCTGCGAACGCTCGCCGTGGCCTGCGTGACGTGCGCCGTCACGGCCGTCACGGCCGTCCCGGCCGCCCGGGCCCTTGCGGCCGCCGCCGACGATGACACGGGGGAGAAGCTCTTCACCTTCCGCGACCGGGGGATCACCGAGTCCAGCGGCCTCGCGGTGTCGCCCGGCCACCCGGGCGTCTACTACACCCACAACGACTCCGCGGCCGAGCCGGTGTTCTACGCGGTCGGCCAGGACGGCCGGACCAGGGCCACCTTCCGCGTGCGAGGCGCCGAGGCCCGCGACTGGGAGGGCATGGCGGCCGGCAAGGACCCGGCGACCGGACGCGGCGTGCTCTGGTTCGCCGACATCGGCGACAACCTCGACGGGGCCTGGCCCGACATCTCGATCTACAAGGTGCCGGAGCCGTCCACGCTGCGCGACGCCACGGTCACGGCGGTGCGCTACCGGTTCCGCTACGAGGACGGCGGGCGCAACGCCGAGGGCGTCATGGTGCACCCCCGGACCGGCCGGCTCTACGTGGTCTCCAAGGAGTTCGCGGGCTCGGTGTACGCCGCCCCGAAGACGCTGCGGACCGACCGGGTCAACGTGCTGCGCAAGGTCGCCCACGCGCCGCTCATGGCCACCGACGCCGCCTACGCCCCCGACGGCTCGTCGTACGTCATCCGCACCTACTTCTCCGCCACCCTCTACAAGTCCTCCGGCGAGATCATCACCCGGGTGTCGATGCCCGAGTTGAAGCAGGCCGAGTCGATCGCGTTCACCCCGGACGGCCGGGCGCTGCTGGCGGGCAGCGAGGGACCGGCCAGCCCGGTCTACCGCGTGCCCCTGCCCGACCGGGCGCTCCAGGGCGACCGGCCCACCGACCGAATCACCGGCCGGCCCACCGACCGGGCCACCGACCGGCCCACCGACCGGCCCACCGACCGGCCCACCGACCGGGCCACCGACCGGCCGGTCGCGCGGGAGAGCCCGCGCGGGCGGGCCGACGACGCGAAGAAGGCCGCCGACCAGCGGGACATGGGGGAGAAGGGTGGTCTGTCCGCCCGTGACGTCGTCATCCTGGTGCTGGCCGGCCTGCTGGCCACCGCCGTGATCGGGCTGGTCGCCAGGCGCACCCGCTGAGGCGTCACGGGCGGCGCATGGTCGCGGTGAACAGGTCGCCGCGCAGGGCGCGCTCCACCACCTCGATCGAACGTGACAGGCGCACCAGGCGTGGCCCCTCCTGCCGGTAGGTGTCGAGCACGGCCTCGACGGCGTGCGGCGGCAGGTGCCCCTTGAGCTCGACGGCCGCGCCCCGGTAGCCGGCGCGGGCGGCCTCGACGGCCGACTGGACGTGGTGGCGGGCCATCCGGGCCAGCGCGATCGGATGCCGCCTGAGCACCTCGTACGCGCGGTAGTCGGGCGGCACGGCGTCGAGCAGCCAGGCCACGGCCGAGGTCTCCCAGTCGGGAACGCTGGGCGGCCGTACCTCGGCGGGCCACTCCGGCGGGACG
Organism: Nonomuraea sp. NPDC047897; assembly: GCF_043204415.1. Taxonomy (NCBI): domain Bacteria; kingdom Bacillati; phylum Actinomycetota; class Actinomycetes; order Streptosporangiales; family Streptosporangiaceae; genus Nonomuraea; species Nonomuraea sp. NPDC047897. The sequence continues at coordinate 71,917 of NZ_JBIDCC010000017.1, forward strand.
TACATGAGTCCATCGTACTCACGTTCGATTCGGTGGTGCCCGGCCAGGTCCGGGAGCTGTCCGACCCGCTCGGTCAAGGACACGGTTTCGGATACATTGCGGCGGCTCCGCTCCGAAAACCGTCGTGAAGTGGGCAGACTGGCGCCGTGACGGAGAAGATCGGAGTCGTCGGGGCGGGGATCGTCGGTCTCGCCGTGGCCCGCGAGCTGGCCATGGCCAGGGGCGCCGAGGTGACCGTGCTCGACAAGGAGCAGCAGGTCGCCGCGCACCAGACCGGGCACAACAGCGGCGTCGTGCACGCGGGCCTGTACTACCCGCCGGGCTCGTTGAAGGCCCGGCTGTGCCGCGAGGGCGTGGCGCTGCTCAAGGACTACTGCGCGCGACACGCCCTGCCGTACGACGAGGTCGGCAAGCTCGTCGTGGCGAGCACCCGCGCCGAGTGGCCGCTGCTGCGCGCGCTGGCCGAGCGGGCCCGCGCCAACGGCGTGCCCGGCGTCGCCGAGCTGGACGCGCTCGGGCTCCGCGAGGTCGAGCCGCACGCCGTCGGCGTCGCGGCCGTCCACTCGCCGCACACCGCGATCACCGACTTCGCCGCGGTCGCCCGCCGGCTCGCGCTCGACGTGACCGAGCTGGGCGGGTCGGTACGGCTGGCGCACCCGGTGCGCGCCGTCCGGGAGACCGCGAGCGGCGTGGAGGTGCTGGCGGCCGGGCGGCGCCTCGCCTTCGACCGGCTGGTGGTGTGCGCCGGGCTCGGCACGGACGCGGTCGCCGCCATGGCCGGGCGGCGGGGAGACGTCCGGATCGTGCCGTTCCGGGGGGAGTACTACGCGCTGACTGGAGCCGCCCGCGAGCTGGTGCGCGGCCTGATCTACCCGGTGCCCGACCCGCGCTACCCGTTCCTCGGCGTCCACCTGACCCGGCACATCGACGGCGAGGTCCTCGTCGGGCCGAACGCCGTGCTGGCGCTCGCCTACGAGGGCTACGGCCGGCGCGACGTCGCGAACGCCCGGCAGATCCTCGGCTGGCCCGGCACGCTGCGGATGGCCCGCCGGCACTGGCGCACCGGCCTGCGTGAGGTGCACGGGTCGCTGTCCAAGGGCGCCTTCCTGCGCGCCGCCCGGCGCTACGTCCCCGAGCTGACCGCCGCCGACCTGCGCCGGACCGGGGGCGGGGTGCGCGCGCAGGCGGTCGGCAGGGACGGCCGGCTGCTCGACGACTTCGCCGTGGACGTGCACGGCAGGGTCGTGCTCGTGCGCAACGCCCCCTCTCCGGCCGCCACCTCCAGCCTGGCCATCGCGCGGCATATCGCCGGTCTTGTTCCGGCATTCGTCCGATGAGGGCATCCTTGAGGGAATGGAAGCGCGCCTGTTGATCGTCGAGGACGACCCGAACATCCTCGAACTCCTCGCCGCGAGCCTCAGGTTCGCGGGGTTCGACGTGACCACGGCCAAGAGCGGCCTGGACGCCGTGGCGGCCGTGCAGCGGCACCGGCCCGACCTCATCGTGCTCGACGTGATGCTGCCCGACCTCGACGGCTTCGAGATCGTCCGGCGGCTGCGCGGCGGCGGGACGCACACGCCCGTGGTCTTCCTGACCGCCCGCGACGAGACCGAGGACAAGATCCGCGGGCTCACGATCGGCGGCGACGACTACGTGACCAAGCCGTTCAGTCTCGAGGAGGTGGTGGCCCGCATCCACGCGGTGCTCCGCCGCACCAGCGGGGAGGCGGCCGCCCCGCCGCCCCGGCTGACCTTCGCCGACATCGAGCTGGACGAGGAGAGCCACGAGGTGTGGCGCGGCGGCCGGGCGGTGTCACTGTCGCCGACCGAGTTCAAGCTGCTGCGCTACTTCATGACCAACGCGGGCCGGGTGCTGTCCAAGCCGCAGATCCTCCACCACGTCTGGGACTACGACTTCCGCGGCGAGGTCGGCATCGTCGAGTCGTACGTGTCGGTGCTCCGCCGCAAGATCGACAACCGCAGCCCGCGCCTCATCCACACCCTGCGCGGGGTGGGATACGTGCTCCGCCTGCCGCCGGGTGCCTGATGCCCCGGTTGCCGCTCAGGATCAAGCTGATCGCCGCCATGCTGGCGCTGCTCGCGCTGGGGCTGACCTTCATCGGCCTGGTCAGCGTCTCGGTCCTGCACGGCTACCTCATGGACCGGGTGGACACCCAGGTCAAGCTGGTCGCCGTACGGATGCACAAGAAGCTGGAGTACGACTTCCAGCGCCGCCAGAAGGGCCGCAGGATCAGCGACAAGCAGATCCTCATCGAGTCCGACACGATCGTGCTGGTCCAGGACCGGCCGGGCGGGCGGCTCACCCCGCTGCAGGTGGACCGCGACGTCGACCTCAAGTCCAAGCCGGTGCTGGACAGCACGCCGGGCCCCGACATCTACACCGCGCCGGCGTCCGACGGCACCGGCGAGTGGCGGGTGCTGCACGCCGCCAGCCCGCACGCCACGTACGTCGTCGCCGCCGACCTCACCGAGGTCAACGAGATCACCCGCCGGCTCGCCCTCATCGAGATGCTCGGCGGCAGCGGCATCCTGCTCATCCTGGCCGTGGTGGGCGTCACCAGCGTCCGGCGCAGCCTGCGCCCCCTCGCCCAGATCGAGCGGACCGCCGAGGCCATCGCCCGCGGCGAGCTGAGCCGCCGGGTGCCCGACGGCGACCCCCGCACCGAGGTGGGGCGGCTGGCCAGGTCCCTCAACGGGATGCTGGCGCAGATCGAGGCCGCGTTCGTGGCCCGCTCGGCGTCCGAGGCGGCGGCCCGCCGGTCGGAGGACCGGATGCGGCAGTTCGTCGGCGACGCCTCCCACGAGCTGCGCACGCCGCTGACCTCCATCCGCGGCTTCGCCGAGTACGCCAGGCAGAATCCCGGCGCCGACCCGGCCGAGCTGATGCAGCGCGTGGAGAAGGCGGCCGGCCGGATGAGCCTGCTCGTGGACGACCTGCTGCTGCTCGCCCGGGTCGACCAGCAACGCCCGCTGAAGATGCGGCCGGTGGACATGCTCGCGCTGGCCGCGGAGGCCGTGCACGACGCGCGCATCCTCGACCCCGCACGGGAGGTCACCCTCGACGTCGTCGGCGGCGCCGCGCTGATCGTCTCCGGTGACGAGGTGCGGCTGCGCCAGGTCATCGCCAACCTGATGAGCAACGCGCTCATCCACACCGACCAGGGCACCCCGGTCACGGTCCGGGTCGGCGCCGGCCCCGGCACGGTGTTCCTGGAGGTGGCCGACAAGGGTCCCGGGCTCACGCCCGAGCAGGCCGAGAAGGTCTTCGAGCGGTTCTACCGGGCCGACTCGGCGCGCTCGCGCCGCCGCTCCGGCGACGACCGGGGCAGCGGCCTCGGCCTGGCGATCGTGGACGCGCTGGTGCGGGCCCACGACGGCAGCGTGGGGCTGGAGACCGCGCCGGGAGCGGGCTGCACGTTCCGGGTCGAACTCCCACTCGCTTTGGAGTGACCCTTCAGCTGGTACTCAGGTGGCTGCGTCACGCTATGTAGGTGACTAAACCCGAGGCGTTGATCATGGTGGTGGACGACGAGCCCAGCATCCGTGATCTGCTCTCCGCCAGCCTCCGCTTCTCCGGGTTCGAGGTGCTCACCGCCGCCGACGGGTACGAGGCCGTCGAGGTTGCCGAGCGGGTCTCGCCCGACCTGGTGGTGCTCGACGTGATGCTGCCCGACCTCGACGGGTTCGAGGTGGCCAGGCGGATCACCGCTCCCGTGCTGTTCCTGACCGCCCGCGACGCCACCGAGGACAAGATCCACGGGCTGGGCGTGGGTGACGACTACGTGACCAAGCCGTTCAGCCTCGAAGAGGTGCAGGCCAGGATCCGCGCGGTGCTGCGTCGCACCCGCGGGGAGGCCGCGCCCACCAGCCGCCTGCGGGTGGCCGACCTGGAGCTCGACGAGGACACGAGCGAGGTGTGGCGGGCCGGCACGCCGGTACGGCTGTCGCCCACCGAGTACAAGCTGCTGCACTACTTCATGGCCAACGCCGGGCGGGTGCTGTCCAAGGCGCAGATCCTCGACCACGTGTGGAACTACGACTTCGGCGGCGACGCCGGCGTGGTCGAGTCGTACGTCTCCTACCTGCGGCGCAAGGTCGACGCGAGCGAGCCCCGGCTGATCCACACGCTACGGAGTGTCGGATACGTGCTTAGGGAGCCGCCTGCGGGCTAACTACAGGGCATGGACCTGTTGGGAGCGTTGGAGGGGTTGCGCCGCCGGCTCGATGGCGAGCTGTTCCCGCTCGCCATCGGGGCGGTGGAGGACGACCGCCGCCTGCACCGCGAGATCACCGGACAGCTCGACGACTACCTGCTGCCGCGGCTGCGGGCGATCGACGCGCCGCTGCTGGCCGTGGTGGGCGGCTCCACCGGCGCGGGCAAGTCCACGCTGGTCAACTCGCTGGTCGGCGCCGACGTGACCGAGCCGGGGGTGCTGCGCCCCACCACGCTGGTGCCCACGCTGGTCGCCAGCCCGGCCGACCTCGACTGGTTCATGGGGCCCAACGTGCTGCCCGGCCTGTCCCGGACGAGCGGCGGCTCGGCCGGCGCCCTGCGCGTCGTGACGTCCGACGCGCTCGGTCCGGGCCTGGCGCTGCTCGACGCGCCCGACATCGACTCCGTCGTCACCGCCAACCGGGAGCTGGCCGCGCAGCTCCTCGCCGCCGCCGACCTGTGGTTGTTCGTCACCACCGCCTCCCGGTACGCCGACGAGGTGCCGTGGAGCTTCCTGCGCTCGGCCCGGGAGCGCAGCACCGCGCTGGCCGTGGTGCTCGACCGGGTGCCGGCCGAGGCCCTCGAACCGGTCACCCGCGACCTCGAACGCCTGCTCGTCGCCAACCGGCTCGACGGCACCCGGCTGTTCACCGTGCCGGAAGCCGTGCTGCCGTCCGAGCAGGCCCGCCTGCCCGCCACCCTGGTCGAACCCATCACCCGGTGGCTGACCGGGCTCGCCGCCGACGCGGCCGAGCGGGCCCGCGTGGTGCGCCAGACGCTGTCCGGGGCCCTTGACAGCCTGGCGGGCCGGGTTCCCGAGCTGGCGGCGGCGGTGGAGCGGCAGCGGGCCGGGTTCGACGGGCTGCGCTCCATCGTCGAGCGCGGCTACGCCGGGGCGCTGGCCGACTTCGACGAGGGCATGCGCGACGGGTCGCTGCTGCGCGGCGAGGTGCTGGCCCGCTGGCAGGACTTCATCGGCACCGGCGACCTGATGCGGTCGCTGGAGAGCCGGGTGGGGTGGCTGCGCGACCGGGTCGTCGGGTTCTTCACCGGACGGCAGCCCGCGGCCGACTTGCGCGACGCGCTGGAGAGCGGGGTCGAGAGCCTGATCAGGGGGACGGCCGACGCCGCCGCCGAACGCTGTCTCGACGGCTGGTCGGCCGCGCCCGGCGGGCCGGGACTGCTCGACCGCATCGGCGCCGTGGACGCCGCCCGGCTCGGCCGCGCCTCGCCCGACCTGGCCGGGCGGGCCGAGTCGGCGGTGCGGGGCTGGCAGGAGTTCGTGCTCGACCTCGTCCGTCAGGAGGGCGGGGAACGCCGCACCGCGGCGCGGGCGGCGTCCTTCGGGGTGAACGGGGCCGGGCTGCTGCTCATGCTGGCCGTGTTCGCCTCGACCGGCGGGCTGACCGGGATCGAGGTGGGCATCGCCGGGGGGACGAGCGTGCTGTCGCAGAAGCTGCTGGAGGCGATCTTCGGTGACCAGGCGGTGCGGACGCTGACGGCACGGGCACGGGAGGACCTGAGGGAGCGGGTGCGCGGGTTGATGGACGAGGAGGCGGCGCGGTACACGGCGCTGCTGGAGGCGGCCGAGCCGCGGGCGGGCACGGCCGACGAGTTGCTGGCCGCGGCCCACGCGGTCCGCGAGCACCACGGCGAGCTGCCGGCCGGCGCGGGTACGGAGGGATCGTGAAGCTGCTGCGCCGCACGGACGGGCCGTCGCTGGACGCGCGGCTGGAGGCGCTGCTGGAGGCCGCCACTCTGGCGGAGGGGCGGCTGCCGGGCGAGGCGGTGACCGGCGCGCGGGCGGTGGCCGAACGGGCCGGGGCGCGCCGCAGCCTCTCCGTCGAGCACACGGTGGCGGCGCTGGCTGGGGCCACGGGGAGCGGCAAGTCGTCGCTGTTCAACGCGCTGGCGGGCAAGGACGTGGCCGCGGTGGGCGTCACGCGGCCCACGACGTCGGCGGCCCAGGCCCTGGTCTGGGACGGGGCGGGCATGGGCGGCGCGTCGGGCGGCGCGTCGGGCGCGGGCGGTGCGGCGGGGGCTGGCGGTGCGGGGGCGCACGGCGCGGGGCCGCTGCTCGACTGGCTGGACGTCTTCGGGCGTCATCCGGCGGCTGCGGCAGATCTCGATTTTTCCGGACTTGTCCTGCTAGATCTTCCCGACCACGACTCGATCCAGCTCGCGCACCGCCTGGAAGTGGACCGGCTCGTGGAGCTGGTGGACCTGCTGGTGTGGGTCGTGGACCCGCAGAAGTACGCCGACGCGGCCCTGCACGAGCGTTACCTGCGCCCACTGGCCGCCCACCGCGACGTCATGGTCGTGGTGCTCAACCAGGTCGACCGCCTGCCGCCCGCCGCGGTGGACCGCTGCCTGGGCGACCTGCGCCGGCTCCTCGACGAGGACGGCCTGCGCGGCGTGCCCGTCCTGGCCGCGTCCGCCCGCACCGGGGCCGGTCTGGACGACCTGCGGTCCCTGCTGGTGGGCCGTGTCGCGGACCGCCGGTCGTGGAGCGCCCGCCTCTCGGCCGACGTCACCACGGCCGCCGACCTCCTCGCCGCCGCCTCCACCCGCCCGGCGAGCCTCGCGAGCCCGGAGGCCGGGCACGGCCGCCCCGATCCCGCCGTGGTGCTGGCGGCGGGGCGGGAGGCCGTGCGGTCGGCCGAGCTGTCCGAGTCCACCGCCGGTGACGTCTCGGCGCGGCTGGGGCGGCGGCTCACGGTGGCGCTGGAGCAGGCGGCCGGGGTGTCCCTCGTGCTTGAGGCCGTCGCCAAGGGCCACCGGCACCGGGCCGTGGTCGCCACCGGCTGGCCGGTCACCCGGTGGGTGCGCCGCCTGAGGCCCGACCCGCTGCGCAGGCTGCGCATCGGCGCCGCGCCCCTTCCGCAGGGCGGCCGAGGCGGACCCGTGCCCCTCCCGCCGGGCGGCGCGGGCGGACCCGCGACCTCCGGCGACGACGGGCAGGTCGTCGGCCGCACGTCCGTACCGGCCGCCTCCGCCGTCCAGCGGACACAGGTGGACACGGCGATCAGGGACGTCGGCGACGCGGCGGCGAGCGGGCTGCCCGGCCCGTGGGCGACGGCGGTGCGGCAGGCGGCCCGCGCCCGCTCGCGGGAGCTGGCCGACGCGGTGGACCGGGCCGTCGGCGTCACCTCGTCGCGGGCGACCGGACGGCCCCGCTGGTGGAGGGCCGTCGGCGGGCTCCAGTGGCTGATCTTCGCGGCCATGGTGGCCGGGATGGGGTGGCTGGGGGCGTTGTTCGGGCTGGACTATCTGCGACTGCCGGAGCCGCCGGTGCCCACCCTGGGCGAGGTGCCGTGGCCGACCGTGCTCCTCGTCGGCGGGGCGCTGGCCGGGGTGCTGGTCGCCCTGCTCGCCCGGCTGGTGGCATGGGCGGGCGGCCGCCGCCGGGCCCGCCGGACGGCCAGGGCCCTGCGTGCCGCCATCGGCGAGGTCGGTGCCGCGTACGTGCTCCAGCCCGTGGCGGCCGAGATCGACAGGTACGCCCGCTTCCGCGCCGCCGTGGAGACGGCTCGCGCCTGACGGTCAGCGATAGGAGGCGATGAGGCGGGCCAGGTGCCTGCCGGCGATCTCCAGGGGGGCCTCGCTCTGGCTCACCTGGGCCGACATCTCGGCGCCCTCCAGCGTGGCGACGATCGTGTGGGCCAGCTCGTCGGCGACGTCGTCGGCCAGGCCGGCCCGGATGAGCCTGTCGCGGACCAGCGCGCGCCAGCTCGCGAACGCCTCGGCGGCGGCCCGCTGGATGTCGGGGGCGACCCCGGCGCTCTCCAGAGCCGTGGTGGTGATCGGGCAACCGTCGAGCCAGCCGGACTCGCGCAGGCCGGTGGCCAGCTCCCGGGCGCACGCGACGATCGCCGCGCCGGGGTCGTCCTCCCGGTCGAGCGTCTCGCGCAGCAGCTCGGCGAACTCCAGCTCGCCGTGGCGGATCGCCGCGACGGCGAGCTCCTGCTTGCCGCCCGGGAAGAAGTGGTAGACCGACCCGAGTGTGGCTCGGGCCTCCCGGGAGATCTCCTTGAGTCCGGTCGCGCCGTATCCCCGGCGCTGCATCAGGCGGGACGTCGCGCGGACGATCCGTTCGCGGGTGCCGATCTCGTGCTGGGCCGTCATGCGCTCAGCTTACTGGATAGAGCGTTCGTTCTAGCGGTGTGCTAGCGTCTGCGTCCTGGATAGAGCGTTCGTTCTAGTACGAGGAGACGGCGATGAACCCGAAGTCCGTGACCCTGATCGGCCTCGGCCCCATGGGGCAGGCGATGGCCGGCGCCTACCTGGACAGCGGCTACGACCTGACCGTGTGGAACCGCACGCCGAGCCGGGCCGACCAGGTGGTGGCCCGCGGCGCCACGCTCGCGGCGAGCGTCGAGGCGGCGCTGACCGCGAGCGACCTGGTCGTGATGAGCCTGACCGACTACGACGCCGTGTTCGCCATCCTGGAGCGGGCCCCCGCCGCCGCCCTGGCCGGCCGGACGGTGGCGAACCTGACCTCCGACACGCCCGGCCGGGCCCGCGAGGCGGCCGCGTGGCTGGCCGAGCGCGGGGCCGTACAGCTCACCGGCGGCGTGCAGGTGCCGCCGCCGGGCATCGGTACGCCGGAGGCGATGACGTACTACAGCGGCCCCGCGGCGGCGATCGAGGCCCACCGGCCGGCGCTTGAGGTGCTGACCGGCATCGACCACCTCGGCGAGGACCCCGGCCTGGCCGCGCTGTACTACCAGATCGGGATGGACATGTTCTGGACCGGCCTGCTGGCCTACCTGCACGCCCAGGCGGTCGCCCGAGCCCACGGCATCTCGGCGGAACGGTTCCTGCCGCACGCCGTCAAGACCATGGACTTCCGCTACTTCCTGGAGTTCTACGCCCCGCGGATCGACGCGGGCGCCCACCGGGGTGACGTGGACACCCTCGCCATGGGCGCGGCGAGCCTGGAGCACGTCGTGCACACCGCGGAGGCGTCCGGAGTGGACGCCTCCCTCCCGGCGGCCGCCCTGGCCGTCTTCCGGCGCGGCATCGCGGCGGGACACGGCCAGGACAGCCTCACCAGCCTGGTCGAGGTGCTCGGCCGGCGGTGAGGCCAGTGGTGAGGCCAGTGGTGAGGCCAGTGGTGAGGCCCGCCGACGGCCGGTTCAGGAGCCCTGGGGAGCGGCGCAGTTGCGCAGGCCGCCGGCGTCGGACTCCTCAGGCTGCTCGCTCACGTTCAGGTTCGCCTTGCCGGGCGCGCGCAGGTAGCCGCCGTTGACGTACCAGGAGTCCGGCACCGATGTCCGCGACGCGGCCTCCTCGTCGATGTAGGGGTTCGTGTCCCTGAACTCGTGGACGGCGAGCCCGCGCTGCGCCAGCAGCTCCCGCACCTCGGCCACGGTCCTGCCGCGGAACGCCACGCAGTGCATGGGCTCACCGAGGGCGTCGAACGAGGTGACGTTCGCGTACTCCTCCCCGGGCGCGGCCTCGCGCCCGAGGGTGATCTCGGCCGGTCCCTGGAAGCCCACGGGGACCTTCACGCCGATCGGGCAGCCGCCCATCTTCTCGCAGGCGCCCGGCTGGTCGATGGTCTTGATCTCGTCGAGGTACCGGTGGTCGGTGGGCGAGGTGGGGAAGATGGAGCCCACCATCGACGGGGTCGAGGGGGTGAGCCTGAGCGTCACGTCCAGCCCCACGCCCCGGAGTTGCTCCTGGTAGCGGTCGGGGCCGGCGTACAGGTCCTTGACCTCGACGACGTAGTAACCGTTCTCCTCCCTGATGTCGAGCGCCGCGGCGGGGCCGGGGCCGAAACCGGGTCCGGTCGGCAGCAGCCAGCTCAGCGCGACGAACGCGGCGGTGGCCAGGGCGACGCCCGGCAGCGCCAGCCGCAGGACCGGCCTCCTTCTCCGCGCGGGCCGGGGAGCGGGGGCGGGCTCGGCCGTGATGATCTCGCGCATCAGCGCGTGGGCCCCCTCGGTCATGCCGGGGCCGGGGCCTGGGTCGAGATGGGCGACGACGCGGTCGACGTCGGTGTTCATGAGTTTCCCTCCGCGAGAGCCACGGCGCGCATGCCGTACGTGGTGAGGTCGAGGTGACTGGCGGCCAGTTCCCGGGCGAGCCGCTTGCGGGCCCGGTGCAGGCGCAGGCGCACCGCGCCGCGCGAGCAGCCGAGCACCCGGGCGATCTCGGGGGTGGAGAGCCCTTCCCAGCCGACCAGCGACAGCAGTTCCCTGTCCTGGGGTGACAGCCGTCTGAACGCCCGGTGGGCGGCGTCCCGGTCGGGGTCGGCGACCGGGACGGCCGAGGTGGCCAGCTCTTCGCGCAGCCGTACGGCCAGCGCGGAGCGGCGCTCCTCGGAACGGTAGTGGTTGGCGAGGGTGCGCCGGGCCACGCCGTAGAGCCACAGCCGGGCCTCGTCGCCGGCGGGGACGTCGTCCAGGCGGCGCCAGGCCGTCGTGAACGTCTCGGCGATCACGTCGGCGATGTCGTCCGGGGCGTCGGTCCGCCGCCTGACGTAGGCGGCGACGGCCGGATAGTGCGCCAGGTAGATCGTCTCGAAACGCTGCTCCGGTCCCGGTGGCCCCATGTCATCTTCTTTCGGATAAGTGGACACATCCGAGCAGATGTCCGGCTATGACGGTGTGTTTCAGGGGTGACCGCGAATGAAGGCCGGAAACAGCACATGCACCATCCCTGCCCGGCGCCCCCGTCCGGGCAGGGATGGTGCATGTGGGGGAGGGGCCGGCCGTCACGCCGGCAAGTGGCTCGTGCGGAGGAACGGGGGCGGACCGAGCGGGGTCAGCCGATGTGGAAGGCGGGGTTGCGGGCCTTGAACGTGCATTCGCCCACGAACTTCACCGTCTTGCCGGGCTTGACGCTCTTCCAGCCGGTGCTGTGCTGCTTGGACCCGTTACCGATCATGTTCTTGCACCAGTACACGAGGCGCGCCTTGCCGGCCTTGTTGCCGTTGTTCCAGCACTTGCCCCAGACCGTGGTGTCGCCGGTCCCGGGGGCGTTGCAGACGACCCTCGCCGCGGCCTGGGTGGACGCCGTCGAAACGGCGGCCTGTGCCATGCCGCCGCCGACCGTCATCAGCACGGAAACCGCGCCGGCCGCGATCGCCAGTGAGCGGGTCACCTTGGTCACAGTGCGTTCCCTTTCGTTGGAGAGTCGGCGCACGCCGTGGCAGGAAACGGCGTGCGCCGGGACTTCGCCATCGTGGCAGCGCGCCCGGCACGGGGACAGGGATGTCCGTCCACAGGACGTCCAACGCCCTCCTGGACAACGTGTTGGACAAATGGAACGGCAGGTCAGGAGCCGACGACCCGGACGTCCAGGAACACCGGGCGCTTGAGCGGAAACAACACCCTGCCCTGCGCGTCGGTCATCTTGTAGTAGATCCGGCACTTCCCCGGCTTGCCGGGAGCCCGTACCCGGACCGAGAGATCCACGGTGTGGCCGGGCGCGGTCGGCGGGATGGCGACCGTCTCGGGCGACTTGCACGGCGCGGAATTCACGCGCGCCAGCAGCCGGCCCTCCCAGGGGATGGTTCCGGTGTTGCGCACCCGCCAGGTCTTGGTGAACGTGGACTTCGTCCGGACCTTCGAGCCGTCCGGATAGGTGACGTCGCCGACGAACTCCGAATCGTCCCGCGGGATGACGCTCGCCGCGGTCGAGGGCGTGGGCACGGGGGCGGGCGGGGCCTGGCTCCGGTCCTCCCGCATGGCGAGATAGAGCACGGTGAGGCTGGCCGTGACGACCGCCGCCGAGGCCATGACGTAGACGAGGACCTGGCCGCGCCGGACGGTCCTCGGCGCGGCCCCGGCCTCGGCCGCCCTCCCCACCGGCTCGCCCACCGGCCCGTCCACCCGCCCGTCGCCCAGCCCGTCCACCCGCCTGTCCACCGGCTCGGTCCTGGCGCGCTCCCACAGCTCCCGCCACTCCCGCTCGGCCTCCCCGGGGTCGCGCCCCAGCCGATCGACCGCGAGCACCCGGACGAACTCCCACGTCGTCTCCCAGGTCGGCAACCGCTGCCCGCGCGCCGCGCTGGCCAGGGACGACTTCGAGGCCGCCGCGCCGAGCCGGGAGGCCATCTCCGCGTACGACGGGTCGCCCGCCTCCTGCTTCAGCCGGAGGAGCCGTGCGGCGAACGCGCCCACCGCGCCCGCGTCCGGATCGGGCCCGATCGGCTGCCGCCCCCGCCGCTTCCCCCTGTTGTCGGCCTCCACGTCCCGTTCACCTTCCGTCGCCCGGCCACCGGCAGCGCCGCCCCCCGCCGCGACGCTTCTGCGATTATCCGATGCGGCGCCGCGGGGGCGCCCGGCTCCCCGGCCCGAAATGTCCAATGTCCAGGCCGCGGCTCCGGACGAAGCATGGACGAAGATCCCGGGACGGCGGCCGGGTCTGACCCGCCGCCGAGAGAAGCGGTAACAAACCGCCGGAGCCGGACATCTCCTCGTGCACTGGAGATCTTCTCCCGTGCACGAGGAGGCACATATGCGCTTAGGCAGCGGTCTGGCGGCCGTGATCCTGGCCGGATCGGCAGGGTTCGCGGCCGTCCCGGCGCCCGCGGAGGCGGGTCCCGGTCAACCGACCGGACAGGAGGCGGAGCCCGTGCGGGCGGCGGGTGACGGGCGGTCCGGCGCGGTGACGTTGATCACCGGTGACCGGGTCGTCGTCACCCCCGCCGGCCATCGGGTGGAGCCCGGGCCCGGCAGGCAGGGGAGCTTCACCACCCGGCGCCGGGACGGCCACCTGTACGTCTACCCGTCCGACGCCCTGCCGCTGGTGGCCCGGGGCGTGCTCGACGAGCGGCTGTTCGACGTCACCCAGCTCCTGGAATGGGGGTACGGCGACGCGCAGCGGCCCGACATCCCGCTGATCGCGCAGTCGGAACAGGGGGACGTGCCCGCGCTCCGCAGCACCAGGCGGCTGTCGCACCTCGGCATGTCAGCCGTGCAGGTGCCCAAGGCAGGCGCGGCCCGCGCGTGGCAGGACCTGACCGGCGGGGCCCGGGCACTGACCACGGCGCGGACCAAGCTGTGGCTGGACGGCCGCCGCTCCTTCACCCTCGACCGGAGCGTCGGGCAGATCGGCGCGCCGCAGGCGTGGCAGCAGGGCCTGACCGGCAAGGGCGTCACCGTGGCGGTGCTCGACTCCGGCTACGACCCCGGCCATCCCGACCTCAAGGGCGTCGTCACCCACGCGCGCGACTTCACCGGTGGCGACGACGTCCGCGACCGCAACGGCCACGGCACGCACGTCGCGTCGATCGTCGCCGGCGCGGGGGAGAAGCACCGCGGTGTGGCGCCCGAGGCGAAGCTCGCCGTCGGCAAGATCGGTGACCGCTCGATCAAGGAGTCCGACATCCTCGCCGGGATGGAGTGGGCCGCGGTCGAGGTCAAGGCCAAGGTCGTCAACATGAGCATCGGCGGGCCCGACTCGATGGAGACGGACCCGGTGGAGCAGGCGGTCGGCACGCTGTCCGAGCGGACCGGCACGCTGTTCGTCGTGGCCGCCGGCAACGACGGCGGCAAGAACACGATCGGCAGCCCGGGCAGCGCCGAGGCGGCGCTCACGGTCGGCGCCGTCGACCGGGACGACAAGGTGGCCGGCTTCTCCAGCAGAGGCCCACGCGTCGGCGACCACGCGATCAAGCCGGACGTCACCGCACCCGGCGTCCAGATCACGGCCGCGGCGGCCGGCGGCACCGCCGAGGGCTCCCACGTCGCCCTGAGCGGCACCTCGATGGCCACGCCGCACGTCGCGGGGGCCGCCGCGATCCTCGCCCAGCGCCACCCCGACTGGAGCGGCCGGCGGCTCAAGGCGGCGCTCATCGGCAGCGCCGCCCCCAACGGCGACGCCACCCCGTACGAGCAGGGAGCCGGGCGCGTGGACCTGGTACGCGCCCTCGCCCAGCCGGTCGCGGCGGTGACCGGCAACGTCTGGGCCGCCTTCCCCTGGAACAGCACCGGCGACAAGTCGGCGACCAGGACCCTCACGTACGCCAACTCCGGCGACACCCCGGTCACCCTGGACCTCACCGCGGACGGCGAGGTGCTGGAGCTCGCGTCCAAGCGGCTGGAGGTGCCCGCCCGGGGGGAGGTGTCGGTCGAGCTGACGATCCGGGCGGAGGGCAAGGCCCCCGGGGACCATCCCGGCACCGTCACCGCCAGGTCCGGCGACACCGTCGTGCGTGTCCTGGCCGGCGCGTTCGTGGAACCGGAGTCCTACGACCTGACCGTCAACGCCGTCGACAGGAACGGCGCCCCCACCCTCACCTCGGGCGAGGTCTACAACCTCCGGACCGGCGACCTGCGCCTGCTGTCCTTCGACGACCGGGGGGTGGCCAGGGTCCGCCTGCCGGAGGGCGAGTGGAACCTCTACGTCGGCATGTTCGGCCGGGCGGGAAGCGCGACCGCGCACCTGCCCCTGACGATCGACGGCGCGGATCGCGAGGTGACGTTGGACACGAGGCAGGCCAGGCAGATCAGGTTCGCGGTGGACGAGCCGACCGCCGCGCGGGAGCGCGTGATGAGCGTCATGCTCGCCAACGGCTCCTGGAGCGCGGGGTCGATCAGCTTCAACGTCCCCGACGAGCAGCACTACGTCTTCCCGGTACGCCAGCCCGGCCTGCGGTACATGGCCAAGACCACCTGGCACAAGAAGGACGCCAAGCCCAGCCCGTACCGCTACGACCTGGTCGACCACCGCACCGACGGCATCCCCGAAGACCCCTCCCACACGGCTCGCACCAGCGAGCTGGTGAAGGTCGAGGCGACCTACCGCGCGCCGGGCGCCCCCGGCGAGGCCACGGCCTGGGCGGGGCCGCGGTTCCCCGGCACGTCGTGGATGGACGCGTGGACGTTCCCGAGCCCCGAGCTGGACCTGCCCGCGACCATGACGCACTACCGCACCCCCGGCTTCGCCTGGACGACGGAGGTCCAGGCCGGCGGCCACACGGTGCTCGGCAGCAGCGAGGTGCTCAGGCGGCGACCCGTCAAGGAGGTGTGGAACGCCGCCGTGACCGGCCCCGCGTTCGGTACGCCCGCCGGCGGCCGCGACGGCGACACCCTGCGCTTCACCGCCGACCGGCTCTTCACCGACGGCAGGGCCGCGCTGGCCGGCACGGACACCACCGCCACCGGGACGGTCTCCCTCGCCCGCGGCGACGAGGTCCTGGCCACGAAGGACCTCACCGCGTGCGGCTTCGGGGAGCCGGAGAAGTGCCTGCTGCGGACCCGGCTGCCGGCCGAGGCGGCGACGTACACGCTGACCGCCTCGGCGCAGCGGCAGGCGACGCTGTCCACCAAGGTCGAATCGGTCTGGACGTTCCGGTCACAGCGGGCGGCCGAACCCCGGCCGCTGCCTCTGACGGCCGTCCGCTACGCCCCCGAAGGCCTGGACGACCACAACCGCGCCAAGCCCGGCGCCACCACGCGCATCCCGATCCGGGTGCAGCGCAATCCCGGAGCCGCGGAGGCGAAGGTGAGGTCCCTCACCCTGGAGGCGTCGTTCGACGACGGGGCGAGCTGGAACCGGGTACGGCTGACCCGCTCACACCACGGTTGGACGGCACAGCTCACCAACCCCGCCGCCGGGTTCGTCTCGCTGCGCGCCACCGCCGTCGACGGCGCGGGCGACCGCGTGACGCAGACCGTCACCCGGGCGTACGCCATCGGATGACGGTTACGGGTGACGGCCTATCGCGGGGGCGGGGCCGTCACCCCTCACCGCACCCTTCACCGAGGTCCGCCGCGACGCCGCCCAGGGTGTCGAGCAGCGGGACGAGCAGAGGATGCGCGTCGGCGCCGCGGCGGACGGCCGCGAAGACCCGCCGTTCCGGGCCGGGCGCGGGCCGGACGACGACGCCGGACAGCGCCATGTCACGCAGCGCCAGCCGTGGCACCAGCGCCACCCCCGCGCCCGCCGCCACCAGCGCGGCCACCGCCCGGAAGTCGTCCGAGCAGTGCGCGAAGCGCGGGGAGAAGCCCGCCTGCTCGCAGGCGAAGGCGATCACGTCGTGCACCGGGTTGCCCGGGTAGGGGCCGATCCACGTCTCACCGCCCAGGTCCGCGAGCGTGACCGCCCGGCCGTCTCCCGCCGCGGCGAGCGGGTGGTCGTGCGGGAGGACCAGGTCGAACGGCTCGGCGTAGAGGGGAAGCAGGGACAGGCGCCGGTCGGTGACGTCGGGGGCGCCGCGGTACTCGACCGCGACCGTCAGGTCCGCCTCGCCGTCCAGCAGCATGAGCAGGCCCTGGTCGCCCTCCGCGTCGCGGACCCGCACCTGCAGGCCGGGCGCCTTCGCGCGGAGCACGGTCATCGCGGGGGACAGCACGGCGCTGATCGCCGTCGCGAAGCAGGCGACGGTCACCTCGCCCGCCGAGCCGGTCGCGTACGCGGCCACCTCGGCCTCGGCGCGTTCGAGCTGGGCGAGCACCTCGTTGGCGTGGCCGAGCATGATCTTGCCCACGGCGGTGAGGCGGACGCCGCGCCCGTCGCGGGTGAACAGCTTGTGGCCCACCTCGTGTTCGAGCGCGACGAGCTGCTGCGACACGGCGGACGGCGTCAGGTGCAGGGCGGCGGCCGCGGCGGTGACCGTGCCGTGGTCGGCCACCGCCCGCAGCGTGCGCAGGCGCCGCGTGTCTATCACCTGGCGAGGATATCGGCGGCCGGCGGGTCAGCCGCGCGCCTGGACGAAGGCCGCCACCGCGCGGTCCACGTCCTCGGCGGAGTGGGCCGCCGAGAGCTGCACCCGGATCCGGGCCTGCCCGTGCGGCACCACCGGGTAGGAGAAGCCGATCACGTAGATGCCGAGGTCGAGCAGCCGGTCGGCCATGGCCGCCGCCTGCGCCGCGTCGCCGATCATGACGGGCACGATCGGGTGGTCACCCGGCAGGATGTCGAAACCGGCGCGCGCCATCTCGCCGCGGAAGCGGGCCGTGTTGGACCGGAGCTGTTCGCGTGCCTCGCCGGAGGTCTCCAGCAGGTCGAGGATGCGCAGCGAAGCGGCGGCGATCACGGGGGCCAGGGAGTTGGAGAACAGGTAGGGCCGCGAGCGCTGGCGCAGCAGCTCGCAGATCTCCTTGCGGCCGGAGACGTAGCCGCCGCTGGCGCCGCCGAGCGCCTTGCCGAGCGTGCCGGTGATGATGTCGATCCGGTCGGTCACGCCGTGCAGCTCGGGCGTGCCCCGGCCGGTCGGGCCGACGAAGCCGACCGCGTGGGAGTCGTCCACCATGACCATCGCGTCGTAGCGGTCGGCCAGGTCGCAGATCTCCGGCAGCGGCGCGAGGTAGCCGTCCATGGAGAACACGCCGTCGGTGACGATCAGCCTGCGCCGCGCGTCGCCGGCCTCCTTGAGCCGGGCCTCCAGCTCGGCCATGTCGCGGTTGGCGTAGCGCAGCCGCCGCGCCTTGGACAGGCGGATGCCGTCGATGATGCTGGCGTGGTTGAGCGCGTCGGAGATCACCGCGTCCTGGGCGTCGAGCAGCGTCTCGAACACGCCGCCGTTCGCGTCGAAGCACGAGCTGTACAGGACGGTGTCCTCCATGCCGAGGAACTCCGACAGGCGGGCCTCCAGCTCCTTGTGCACCTGCTGGGTGCCGCAGATGAAGCGGACCGAGGCCATGCCGAAGCCCCACCGGTCGAGCGCCTCCTTGGCGGCTTCGACGACGGCCGGATGGTCGGCCAGGCCGAGGTAGTTGTTGGCGCAGAAGTTCAGCACCTCGTGCCCGGCCACGCTCACGCTGGAGCTCTGCGGAGTGGTGATCACCCGCTCGGGCTTGAGCAGCCCCGCCTCGGTGATCTCGTCGAGCGTCGTACGCAGCTGCTCGCGCACGTTCGTGAACATCAAGCGCTCCTGTCCATGGTCGCGGCCGCTTCGGCCGGCGTCGGCTCGTGCGTCGCTCTGTCCGGCCGAGCTCCGCTCCAGTCCAATATGACCTTGCCCGTGCGGCCGCTCGCCGCCGTGTCGAAGGCGGCGTCGAAGTCGTGGTAGGCGAACCGGTCGGTGATCACCGGGGACAGGTCGAGCCCCTTCTCCAGCAGGACCGACATGTTGTACCAGGTCTCGAACATCTCGCGGCCGTAGACGCCCTTGATGGTGATCATCGAGGTGACGACCGTGGACCAGTCGACCGCGAACTCCTCGGCGGGCAGGCCGAGCATGGCGATCTTCCCGCCGTGGGTCATGTTGGCGATCATGTCGCGCATGGCCTGCGGGCTGCCCGACATCTCCAGGCCGACGTCGAAGCCCTCGCGCATGCCGAGCCGTCGCATGCCGTCGGCGACCGAGCCGCGCCGCACGTTGAGCGCGAGGGTGACGCCCAGCTTGGCGGCGAGGTCGAGCCGTTCGTCGCTCACGTCGGTGATCACGACGTTGCGGGCGCCCACGTGGGTGGCCACGGCCGCGGCCATCAGGCCGATCGGGCCGGCCCCGGTGATCAGCACGTCCTCGCCGACGAGGGGGAACGACAGGGCGGTGTGCACGGCGTTGCCGAACGGGTCGAAGACGGCCGCCACGTCGGGATCGACGGGGGTGCGGTGCACCCAGACGTTGGCGGCGGGCAGCGTGACGTACTCGGCGAACGCCCCGTCACGGTGCACGCCGAGGCCGACGGTGTTGCGGCACAGGTGGCGGCGGCCGGCCATGCAGTTGCGGCAGGTGCCGCAGACGATGTGGCCCTCGCCGCTCACCAGGTCACCGACGGCGACGTTCGCCACTCCGGGGGCGACCTCGACGACCTCGCCGCTGAACTCGTGGCCGACGATGAGGGGAAGTTTCAGCGTGTGCCGCGCCCAGTCGTCGAACTTGCGGATGTGCAGGTCGGTGCCGCAGATCCCGGTGCGCAGAACCCTGATCAGCACCTCGCCCGGCCCCGGCGTGGGCTCCGGGACGTCGACCAACCAGAGGCCCGCCTCGGGCCTCTCCTTGACCAGCGCTTTCATGGCCTCACTCCCCCTCGTCGAACCTTACGCACTGTGCCCGGTCCCGTTGAGGCATGTCCATCGAGGGATTCTTAAGTGCCCCCACAGCTCGGCTTCACGCCGGATGCCGGCGTGGCGTCGTCCCCAGATTAAGCAACAGGGTTTCGTTAAGTAGGATGACAGGACCTGATCGTCTCCCTGGAGGTTTCGGTGCGACAGCAGAGCGGCGACGCCTCCCTTCTGCGCAGGCTCAACTCCGCCGCGATCCTGCGCATCCTGCGGGAGGCCGAGGTGGCCACGTTGAGCGAGCTGGCCCGGGCCGCCCGGGTCTCCAGGCCGACGGCCGAGGTGATCGTCGAGGACCTGCTCGCGGAGGGCTGGGCCGAGGAGTGCGGCGAGGAGCCCGGCGACCGGCAGCGCGGCAGGCCCGCCAAGCGGTTCAGGTTCCGGGCGTCGGCCGGGCACGTCGTGGGCGTGGGCATCGGGGGGTCGAACCTGCGGGCCATGGTGGCCGACCTCAACGGCACGGTGGTGGCCGCCCACCGGGTGCCCGCTCCCGTGGACCTGCCCGTCGGCGACCGGCTCGACGCGGTCGCCGGCCTGGTCGCGACGGTCGCGGAGCGGGCGGGCGTGGACGTGGCCGGCCTGGCCGCCGTCGGGGTGGGCACGACCGGCGTGGTGGACGGCGCGGGCCGGGTGGTCAAGAGCGTCATCCTGCCCGGCTGGACCGGTCTCGACCTGCAGGGTGAGCTGGGCCGGCGGCTCGCGCCGCCCGTGCTGGTGGAGAACGACATGCGCCTGGCCCTGCTCGCCGAGCACTGGCGCGGTGAGGCGCGGGGCCACGACGACGTGGTCTATCTCTTCACCGGGCGCCGGCTCGGCCTGGCCCTGCTGGTCGGCGGCCGGCTGCACCGGGGCGCCCACGCCGCCGCCGGTGAGATCGGGCAGCAGGCGCGCGACCACTGGCAGGCCTTCAAGCACGTCACCGACTACGCGATGGCGGCCGAGCCGGGCGAGCTGCGCTCGCACCAGCAGGCCGCCAGGTTCGCCGTCGAACGGGCGCGCGGCGGTGACGGGCGGGCGCTGGCGGCGGTCACGGCGTTCGCCCGCCACCTGGGCGAGGGGCTGCTGACCCTGGTGAACCCGCTGGACCCCGAGGTGGTGGTGCTCGGGGGCAGCATGGCGGGGGCCGGCGAGCTGCTGGTCGCCCCGATCCAGGCGTACTTCGACGAGGTGTGCCTCTATCCGCCGAAGGTGGTCCCGTCCGCCCTGGGCAGCGACTGCGTCGCGCTCGGCGCTGTCCGGTGGGCCCTGGACCGGGCCGACAGCCTGCTCTTTTCGTAGCTCACTTCGATTAATTTGTCACGGAGACATCACGGTCATGTCGCGTGCGTGCATCTTCTGCATGATCGTGCTCGATTATCTCTAGTTGTTTTCATAAATGAGCGCTACCTTCCAGTCACTCGCACAAACCCGACAGATGGGGACGACATGACAGGCAAGGTGTGGGCGCTGGTGTGCGCCGGTGCGCTCGTGGCGGGACTCGCGGGATGCTCCTCGTCTGACGGGGCCGACTCCGGCGGCAAGGTCACGCTGACGTACGCGTACTGGGACGAGGAGAACCAGGGCGCGGCCATGCGCAAGATCACCGAGGAGTTCACCAAGGCGCACCCGGACATCGAGGTCAAGCTCCAGTTCACCCCGAACAAGGAGTACTGGACCAAGCTGCAGACCGCCGCCGCCGGAGGCACCGCCCCCGACGTCTTCTGGATGAACGGCCCGCGCATCGGCCTCTACGCCTCCCAGGGCGCGCTGCTGCCGCTCTCCGACCGGATCGCCGAGGACAAGCTGGACCTCGGCAAGTACCCGAAGTCGCTGGTCGACCTCTACACCCTCGACGGCAAGCAGTACGGCATCCCCAAGGACTTCGACACCATCGGCCTCTGGTACAACAAGGACCTCTTCGACGCCGCCGGAGTGAAGTACCCCGACGCCTCCTGGACCTGGGACGACGTGCGCGACGCGGCCAAGCGGTTGACCGACCCCGCCAAGGGCGTCCACGGCATCGGCGCGATGGCCTGGTCGCAGGAGCTGTACTACAACACGATCTTCCAGGCCGGCGGGCACGTCATCTCCGACGACAAGAAGAAGTCCGGCTTCGACGACCCGGCCACCATCGAAGGCCTGAAGTTCTGGAAGGACCTCCTCGACCGCAAGCTGTCGCCCACGGTCCAGCAGATGACCGACAACGACCCCATCGAGATGTTCAAGAGCGGCAAGCTCGCCATGTGGTACGACGGCTCCTACGACGCCGCCCAGTACAACAAGACCGAAGGCCTGAACGCCGACGTCGCCCCGCTGCCCGCCGGCCCCAAGGGCAAGGCCACCGTCATCCACGGCCTGGCCAACGTCATCTACGCCAAGACCAAGCACCCCGAGCAGGCGTGGGAGTTCCTCAAGTTCCTCGGCTCCGAGCAGGCCAACCGCATCCAGGCCGAGTCCGGAGCCGTCATCCCGGCCTACGAGGGCCTGCAGGACTCCTGGGTCAAGTCGATGCCCAAGCTGAACCTCCAGGCGTTCATCGACCAGCTTCCCGACGCCCGGCCGTACCCCGTCTCGAAGAACACCGCCGCCTGGGCGCGGCCCGAGACCGACGCGATCACCAAGGCGTTCTCCGACGGGCAGGACGTGGAGGCGATCGCCCGCGAGTTCGCGGCCACCATGAACGCGGCCCTGTCGCAGGAGAAGTGAGCACCCTCGGAAGGGCGGTCGCCGGCGAGGCGGCCGCCCGCCCCGTCACCCGCCGCAGGTTGCGCGACCGCGACTGGGTCTGGGGCTACGCGATGATCGCGCCGCTCGTGCTCGGCCTCGGCCTGTTCTACCTGTGGCCGGTCGCCCAGTCGATCTACTACAGCTTCACCGAATGGACGCTGTTCGGCGACGCCACCTGGGTCGGCCTGCGCAACTACGCGGAGGTCCTCACCGACCCCGCCAACGCCAGGGCGCTGCGCAACACCTTCGTCTACGGCGGGCTGAGCCTGCTCGGCATCCCGCTGTCCATCGCCGTGGCCGCGCTGCTCGGCACCCGGGGGCTGAAGCTGGTCTCGCTCTACCGGACCCTGTACTTCCTGCCCGTCGTCACCATGCCGGCCGCCGTCGCGATGATCTGGACCTGGCTCTACAACGGCGACTACGGACTGGTCAACTACCTGCTCTCCCTCGTCGGCATCCAGGGCACCTCGTGGATCGCGAACCCGTCCACCGCCCTGTACGCGCTCGTCGCCGTCGGCGTGTGGACACAGATCGGCTACAACGCCGTGATCTTCATGGCCGGGCTGCAGGCCATCCCACGCCACCTGTACGAGGCGGCCTCGATCGACGGGGCCGGACGGGTCAGGCAGTTCTTCCGGGTCACACTGCCCCTGCTGTCGCCCAGCGTGTTCTTCGTGTCCGTGCTCAGCGTGATCAACGGCCTGCAGATGTTCGACCTGGTCTACCTGATGCTGCGCCGCGGCAACCCGGCCCGGGAGGAGACGCAGACCATCGTCTCGCTGTTCTTCTCCCGCGCCTTCGAGGAGGGCGCCAAGGGGTACGCGGCGGCGATGGCCGTCGTGCTCATGGCCATCACCCTGCTGCTGACCGTCGTCCAGTTCCGGGTCCAGAAGAGGTGGGTGCACTATGCGTAGCGGCCGGCTGTGGCCCGTCCACCTCGTGCTCGCGGTCGGCGCGGCCGCCATGGTGATGCCGTTCTTCTGGCAGGTGCTCACCTCGCTGAAGACCTTCACCGAGGCGACCAGGACGCCGCCCGTGTGGATCCCGTCGTTCGAGTGGTCCAACTTCACCAAGGTCCTCGACGAGACGCCGTTCCTGCAGCAGTTCGGCAACACCGTCGTGATGACCGCCGGGCGGACGCTGGCCCAGCTCCTGTTCTGCTCCCTGGCGGCCTACGCCTTCGCGCGGCTGCGCTTCCCCGGCCGGGACGTGCTCTTCGTCGCGCTGCTGTCGGTGCTCATGGTGCCGGGCCAGCTCTTCCTCATCCCGCAGTACCAGATCGTGCAGAGCCTCGGCTGGCTCAACACCCTGCCCGGGCTGATCGCGCCCGGCATGTTCAGCGCGTTCGGCACGTTCATGATGCGGCAGTTCTTCATGACGCTGCCCGCCGAGGTCGAGGAGGCCGCCCGGCTGGACGGCGCCAACCCGCTGCGCGTCTTCTGGAGCGTGATGCTGCCGCTGGCCAGGCCCGGGCTGATGGCGCTCGGCGTGCTGACCGTCCTGTGGTCGTGGAACGACCTCATGTGGCCGCTCATCGTCAACACCGACCCCGAAAGCATGCCGCTGTCGGCCGGCCTGTCCGCCCTGCAGGGCGAGCACATGACGGACTACCCGGTGCTGATGGCCGGCTCGCTGATGGCCAGCGCGCCCATCGTCGTGCTCTTCATCGTCATGCAGCGCCAACTCATCGAAGGCATCGCCTTCACCGGCTCGAAGTAGGGTCCGTATCCGGACCCCCCGAGAAAGGACGCACGTGGAAGACCTGCGGATCGGAGTCGTCGGCCTCGGCCTGCGCGCCAGCCTCGCCCTGGCCGCGCACCGGCCCGGCCGGGGCGCCGTGGTGGCCGCGCTGTGCGACAGCGACCCGGCGGCGCTCAAGGCGCAGGCCGGCCGGTTCGAGGCGGAGTTCGTCACCGACGACCACCGCCGCCTGCTGGAACGCGACGACCTCGACGCCGTCATCGTGCTGACGCCCGACGACACGCACGAGCGCCTCGCCGTCGACTTCCTCGACGCCGGCAAGGCCGTCTACCTGGAAAAGCCCCTCGCCATCACGGTCGAGGGGTGCGACCGGGTGCTGCGCGCCGCCCGCCGTACCGGGACCAGGCTGTACGTCGGGCACAACATGCGGCACATGGGCGTCGTCCGGCTGATGCGCGACATCGTCCAGCGGGGCGACATCGGCGAGCCCAAGACCGTCTGGGTCCGCCACTTCGTCTCCTACGGCGGCGACTACTACTTCAAGGACTGGCACGCCGACCGCACCCGCACCACCGGCCTGCTGCTGCAGAAGGCCGCGCACGACCTCGACGTGATCCACTGGCTGGCCGGCGGCTACACCAGCCGCGTCAACGCCTTCGGCGACCTGATGCTCTACGGCGACCTGCCGCGCCGCGAGCCCGGCACGCAGCGGCCCGAAGGGTGGCTGCGCGAGTTCGACTGGCCGCCCGCCAGCCGCACCGGCCTGCACCACGTCGTGGACGTCGAGGACGTGTCGGTGATGAACATGCGCCTCGACAACGGCGTCATCGCCGCCTACCAGCAGTGCCACTTCACGCCCGACTACGTGCGCAACTACACGGTGATCGGCACCGAGGGGCGGCTGGAGAACTTCGGCGACCGCCCCGGCGACACCGTCAGGGTGTGGAACACCGGCCCCACCGACTACCGCCCCGACGCCGACGTCACCTACCGGGTGCCCGACGCCCAGGGCGGCCATGGCGGCGCGGACACGGCCATCATCACCGAATGGCTCCGGTTCGTCCGGGAGGGCGGGACGACCGACACCTCGCCGGTCGCCGCCCGGATGAGCGTCGCCGCCGGCTACATGGCCACGATGTCGCTGCGCGACGGCGGCATGCCGTACGACGTCCCGCCCCTCGCCCCCGACCTGGCCGCCTACTTCGACCGCGGCCAGGTGGGTTGAGGGCCGGTCAGCGGATCCTGGACAGATCGATGACCACGTACTGGTCGCCGCGCTCGTAGGCGACCAACCGGCCGTCGCCGAGGCCCGGCTGGACACTGATCGACCGCCCCTCGCCGTCCCTCCGCAACCCCAGGTCGGCCGACCTGCCGGTGGCCAGGTCGAGCAGGGTCTGGCCGCCGGAGGGCGGGGGGAGGGGGGCGGTCATGAATCGGTCGGCGGCCAGCCCCAGCGGGGAGTCGGGCAGGTCCCGCTCGCCGGAGCCGTCCCGCAGCCGGTAGAAGGGCCGCCCCTCGGGGCCACGGCCGACACAGGTCGTCACCCCGCACCGGACGTCCCGCTCGCCCGGCCGCACCACCGCCCGGCTCGTCTCCCCGGTCTCGGCGTTGAGCAGCTCCTCGAAGCTCGTCTCGCCGTCCGGCGTGTAGTCGCCGGGCGTTCCCACCCACGGCCAGCGCAGGATGTGGTGCCGGTCGGCGCCCGCGACGGGCGTCACGCTCCCGCCCCCGAGGGGAAGCGTGAAGACACCGCCCTCCAACAGCGAGAAGGCGATCCGGTCACCCGCCACGGCCAGCGCGTCGCCGCGCCCCCTGACCGCCCGGTCCGTGGCCACGGCGGCGGGCTCGCCGCCCTCGACGGGCACCGACCAGAAGCGAGTGCGCCCCTCCTCGATCGTCTGCCAGAAGATCCGCCCAGCGCCGACCGCGAAGCCGGACGCGAAGACTCCCTTCGGGGTGCGGATGGCGGTGATCCTGCGCACCTTGCCGGTCTCCAGGTCGTAGGCGTACAGGGCGTCGGCCTTCTCGTGGCTCTCCCACGTCTCCAGCAGCAGGGTCCGATCGTCGAGGAAGATCTTCGGCCGGCCCTTGCGCCCGCCGGGCAGCTTGACCGGGACCTTCCAGACCGCCTCCGGCCAGACCCGCTCCACGAGATCGGGGCGCTCGACGGAGGCGGTCGCCGTTGTCGCGGGCGTCGCGGGCGTCGCGGGCGGGTGCGCGGCGGTGTCGGGCCCCTCCCCGGCGCGTACCGTCACCCCGGTCCCGCCGACGACGAGCACCACGGCGGCTGCCGCGAGCAGGCCACGCCCACGCGCGCGCCGCCGCCGCGACCGGGTCACGATGCGCGCCGGAAACCCGCTCGGCGCACGCGGCGCGCGTTCGGCGGCCCGGCTGAGGAGCTGGTGCAGGTCGTCTTCCAGTTCCCTGGTCATCACACGCTCCCCTGGGTGTAGGTCCGGTCGGCGATCGCGGAGCGCAGCCTGCTCAGCCCGAGCGAGGCGTGACTGCGCACGGTCCCGTGGGAGATCTTGAGCACACCCGCGATCTCGGAGTCGGTGAGCTGCTCGTAGTAGCGCAGCACGAGCACCGTCCGCTGGCGGCGCGGCAGCTCGGCGAGCGCCTGCCACAGGCCCTGCTCGCCGTCGGACGGCCGCGTGTCCAGGTGCGAGGTCTCCGGCAGGTCCCAGACCAGCCGCTCGCGACGGCGCCGCCGCCAGACGCTGATGTGCAGCCGCGCCATGATCATCCTGGTGTAGCTTTCCGGATCGTCCTTCCGTCGCACCCGTGCCCAGGCCCGGTGCAGCCTGATCAGCGCCTCCTGGGTCAGATCGGCCGCGTCGTGGGCGTTGCCGCTGAGCACATAGCCGTAGCGCAGCAGCGCATCGGCCCGCTCGGCGACGAACTCCGCGAAGCGGGAGTCATCATCCACGTGACTTCGCCTTTCCTCGTCTCATCACCACCCAGACGCGAGAGGCGCCCCGTTTGTTGAACCGAAGGTTGATCCGTTGAAGTTGGTACTCCAGTACTGGAAATGGCGTTGTAGGTGTGCAACACTGTTGCAGGATTAGAACATGGTAGGTCGAGGAAGACACCAGTACAACGAGATCAACGCGGCCTTCAGGAGGGTGCGCGAGATCCCGACGTTGACAGTGGTCGAAAGCCGCAACGGACATCGGTGGGGCTGGGTGCGATGCATATGCGGTGCCACCCCCTTCAAGGTGTGGTCCACGCCCCGCAACGCGGGCAACCATGCCAAAGCCGTCGTGACGTGGGCGATCGGTCACGCTCGATGCGGCAAGAGCGAGGAGGAGTCATGAGCACGTGGGATTTCCGCGTCACCCTGAATCGGGCGCCCACGGACGAGGAGGCTGATCTGCTCTACGAGGCGGGGCTGGATGACTGTGCGGTGGCGGGCGGACCGGACGGCAGCACCTTCCTCATGTGCGACCGTGAAGCGGGCAGCCTGCTGGAGGCGATCATGTCCGTGCTCGCCCAGGTCCGGAGCGTGGAGGGGCTGTGGGCGGTCGGGGTGGATCACGACGACGCGGTGACGCTGGGCGACGCGGCGCGGCGGCACGGGAAGCGGACGCAGGCCAGCCTGCGTCAGCTCGCGGCAGGCCAGCGGGGCCCTGGCGGGTTTCCGCCGCCGCTCGTCGCGGCCGACAACATCACCGTCTACTCGTGGGGCGAGATCTCCACCTGGCTGCGGACCGCGATGGGCGACGACATCCCCGAGGTCAACCGCGACATCGCGCTGGCCGACGCGGCCGTCAAACTGGCCTGCCGGGCCAGGGCGACGCACCGCGAGACCCAGGTGCGCCGCCTGATCGAGGTCGCCTGATCCCAGTCGCCTGGTGCCCGTCCCCTGACGCAGGGCGCCTGGTTCAGGTCGACTGGCGTGGGCGTCCGGCCGGCCCGGGGCGGGTCAGCGTTCCTGGTGTGACCTGTCCCGGTCCTCGGCCAGGGTGGGGAACGGGTCCGGGGCCGACTGCGTGAGCTGGCGCGGACCGTTGGGGCTCTCCGCCTCCTGGGCGTCCGCCACCGCCTCGGCCGCGGCCTCCGCGGCCTTGGCGATCTCCTCGTCCATCTCCGCGCTCTGCGGGATCTCCTCGCGGGTGGCCGGCGACTGCGGCAGGGCCTCGGTGAACGCCTTGGAGACGCCCTGCAACGCCGAGGTCACCTCGCTCGGGATCACCCAGAACGTGTTGCCGGAGCCCTGGGCGAGCTGCGGCAGCACCTGGAGATACTGGTAGGCCAGCAGCTTCGGGTCGGGGTCGTTGCGGTGGACGGCCTGGAAGACCTGATCGATGGCCCGCGACTGGCCCTCGGCCTCCAGGATGGCGGCGGAGCGCTGGCCCTCGGCCCGCAGGATGCGGCTCTGCTTGTCACCCTCGGCGGTGAGGATCTGCGACTGGCGCTGACCTTCGGCGTTGAGGATGGCGGCCCGCTTGTCGCGCTCGGCCCGCATCTGCTTCTCCATCGCGTCCTTGATGGTCTTGGGCGGGTCGATGGCCTTGACCTCGACCCGGTTGACGCGGATGCCCCACTTGCCGGTCGCCTCGTCGAGCACCCCGCGCAACTGGCTGTTGATGGTGTCGCGAGAGGTCAGCGTCTTCTCCAGATCCATCGAACCGATCACGTTGCGCATGGTGGTGACGGTGAGCTGCTCGATGGCCTGGATGTAGTTGGCGATCTCGTAGGCCGCGGCGCGCGGGTCGGTCACCTGGAAGTAGAGCACGGTGTCGATCTCGACGACCAGATTGTCCTCGGTGATGACCGGCTGCGGGCGGAAGGACACGACCTGCTCCCGCAGGTCGATCATCGGGTAGACCCGGTCGATGTAGGGGATGACGAAGTTCAGGCCCGGCTTGAGCGTCCGGTGGTAGCGGCCCAGCCGCTCGACGTTGCGCGCCCGGGCCTGCGGCACGATCCGTACGGCCTTGAGCACGGTGAACACGGCGAAGAGGATGACGAACAGCCCGACCAGCAACAGCGGATCCATGTTCACTCCCTGGGATAGACGAGGGCTGTGGCCCCTTCGATCTCGATGACGTCGACGGTCGCCCCTGTGGGGATCACCAGGGTTTCGTCGTAGGCGCGCGCCGACCACTCCTCGCCGCCGATGCGGATCCTGCCGTCGCGCCCGGTCACCTCCGACACCACGTAGGCGGGCTTGCCCAGCAGGGCCTCCACGCCGAAGCGGCGGAGCTGCGGCTGACGGATGTGCCGCACGGCCAGCGGCCGGACCACGAACAGGCCCGCGGTCGACGACAGCGCGAAGACGAGCAACTGCAGGGGGACGGGCAGCCCGATCGCGGCGGCCGCCGCCGTGAGAAGCGCGGCGACGCCGAGCATCCCGAGAGATGCGGTGAGGGTGAAGATCTCCGCCACGCCGAGGACGAGCGCGAGGATCACCCAGATGACCCATTCATCCATGCTCCGGCCCTCCTCTTTGTACAACGGGCCTGGGACGTGATTAGTTCCCCTTTTACCTCACCGTAGCCGCGGATTCAGCGCTGCGGCAGGGGCTGCGCGGGCGTGCCGACCGCGGGGGCCGGCGGGCGCAGCG
The DNA here is from genome assembly GCF_043204415.1 of Nonomuraea sp. NPDC047897. Lineage (NCBI taxonomy): Bacteria > Bacillati > Actinomycetota > Actinomycetes > Streptosporangiales > Streptosporangiaceae > Nonomuraea > Nonomuraea sp. NPDC047897. The sequence continues at coordinate 101,090 of NZ_JBIDCC010000017.1, forward strand.
CGCTGCCCTCCAGCCACTCCTCCCACGGAAGCTGCCAGTAGCCCCAGCCGTTGTCCCATTCGAGCTCGCGGTCGGTGCCGGTGATCGTCACCGGGTCGCCGCGCAGCGATCCGGCGTAGAACCAGGCCGCCTGGTCGGGCCGGGCGTTGACGCAGCCGTGGCTGACGTTGACGCGGCCCTGGGCCCACACGTTGTCCTTGGCGTGGACGTACTCGCCGCTGTCGGAGATGCGGACCGCGTGGTCGATCAGCAGGTCGTAGTAGCCGGGGTCGCCCTTGCTGCGGCCTGGGGAGATCATGCGGACCGGGTTGCCCTTGTCCATCGTCAGGTGGACGCCGCTCGTCGTGGTGTATTCGCGGGTGGTGGCCATGCCGGCGCTGATGGCCATGCGCTGCACGACCCGGCTGTCGCGCCGGACCGTCATCTGGTGGGTGCGGGTGTCGACGGTGCTGGTCTGGGCGCGGCCGACGGTGAAGCTGAGCGAGTGGTCGGCGGTGCCGTACACGCCGGGCGCGGAGCGGACGCCGGCCAGGTGGGCGACGACCGTGACCCGCTGCCTGGCGGGCCAGAACTCCTTGGTGCGGTAGATCGCCCGTGTGTCGCCGACCCAGCGCCAGGCGCCCTCGACCGGCCGCTCGGCCCGGACCTCCAGGGCCCGTTCGACCGCCGCCTTGTCGCGCACCGGCGAGTCGAAGGTGAGGATCACCGGCATGCCCACCCCCACGGTCTCACCGGGCAACGGCACGGCCGAGACCACCCGGAACGTGCGCTGCGGTGTGCGGGTGCGAAAGCGGCCCATGGCCACCGTGGAGGGGGCGCCGGGCCGGGTGGCGGTGGCCGTCACGGTGTGCTCCGTGCCCGGCCGCAGCGCCCAGTCGGAGCGCCAGGTGGTGCGGGCCGTGTCGAGCCGGCCGGGCACCGGCCGCCCCTCGGCGTAGGCGAGGACGGTGCCGAGCGTGCCGCCGCGCGCCCGGACCACCAGGCCGCGGTCGGTGCGGGCGTTCCTGCCGTCGAACGCCGGCGACACGTGCACGGTCGGCGCAGGGGGCGCCGGCGCCCGCGCGGTGACCGATCCACAGCCGGCCGTGAGGAACACGCTCAGAACGGTGACTACAAGGGCACAGTGAACACTCACCGTGGCGCGCCGCATCTCACTCCTGCTCTCCGGGAAGGGGGAGACCAGGGTATCGGGGAGTCGCGGAGCAAGCACGCTCGGTGATCTACACGATGGTTCCGGACACCTCGCCCAAAGTGATGTCGCCGGCCGTGGCACGCAGGGTCACGGTGTCGCCGTCCTCCAGGAACGTCCTGGTCTCGCCGCTCGACAACTTGATCGGTTCGGTGCCGTTCCAGGTGATCTCGATGAGGGAGCCGCGTTCCTCGCGCCGCGGGCCGGAGATCGTGCCGCTGGCGAACAGGTCGCCGACGCGCAGCGACGCGCCGTTCACGGTCAGGTGGGCGAGCATCTGGTCCGGCGTCCAGTACATGGTCGAGTACGGCGGGCGCGAGACGACCTCGTCGTTGATCCGCACCTCCACCTCGATGTCCAGCCCCCAGTCGGCCCGCCTGCGCAGGTAGTCGAGGGGCTCGGGCTGCTGCGTCGGACCGGGGACGCGGGGCAGCGCGGCCAGCGGCGTGACCCACGGCGAGACGGACGTGGCGAACGACTTGCCGAGGAACGGCCCGAGCGGCACGTACTCCCACGCCTGGATGTCGCGGGCGCTCCAGTCGTTGAGCAGCGTCACCCCGAACACGTGGTCCTCGAACGCGCCGGCGCAGGTGCCCAGCTCGGTCGGCGTGCCCACCACGAACCCCAGCTCGGCCTCGATGTCGAGCTTGCCGGACGGCCCGAACGTGCCCGCCCGCACCTGGCCGCGCGGCCGCCTGATCGGCGTGCCGGACACCACGACCGTGCCGGCCCGGCCGTGGTAGCCGACCGGAAGATGCCGCCAGTTGGGCAGCAGCGGCTCGGAGTCGGGCCGGAAAATCCTGCCGATGTTGGAGGCGTGGTCGAGCGAGCAGTAGAAGTCGACGTAGTCGGCCACCTCGAACGGCAGGTGCATCGTCACCTGGTCGAGGGGGACCAGGTGGGACTCGACGACCGACAGGTCGGTGGTCAGCTTCTCCTGCAGCAGCGCCCTGGTGTCGTGCCAGGCCGTGCGCCCGCGGGCCATGAACGGGTTGAGCGAGGGCGCCGCGAACACCTCGTCGTGCAGCGCGGCGGCCAGGTCGAGCACCCGGTCGCCGTAGCGCACCCCCACCCGGGGCGCCTGTCCCTGCCGGGAGAAAACCCCGTAGGGCAGGTTGTCGACTCCCCAGCTCACGCGTCCTCCTCGATCAGTCCCAGTTCCTTGAGGTCGGCCACCGGCGTGGTGGTGCTGCACGAGCCGTAGCTCACCAGCAGCTCGCGGGCGCGCCTGGCCGTGTCGGCGGGCACGGACCGTGCCTGCTGCACCAGCCGGGCGGCGTCGGAGGTGCGCAGCACGGGGGCCGGGTCGCGCTGCTCGACGGCGTCGCAGACGGCGAGGACGAGGTTGAGGAACCCGTGCCGCTCGACGCCCAGCGACGGGTCGAAGTGGCGTACGGCGTGGTGCAGCCCGGCCGTGGCCTTGAACGGGATCCGCCTGTCGGCGCACGACCGGATGAACGCCGCCAGGTGCTCGACCGCCGGGAACGCGTCGCCGGTCGGGCCGCCGCAGCGCACCTTGAGTCCGACGCCGTCCGGCACGTCGCCGGGGGCCGGGCCCGCCGGCACCTCCACGAACAGCCGGACGCCGGCCGGGAGCCCGCGGGCCACGCGCCCGGCGACGACCGCCACCGGGGTGTCGTCGGCAGGTCTGATCTCGACCAGGTCCACCGGCAGGTCGTCGAAGGGCGGCAGCTCGGGCGTGTCCACGATGAGGCCGACGCGCCGGGGCACGAAGTCCTCCCGGCGCAGCCCGTCGAGGCGGCCGGTGGGGCACAGGAAGCGGTGGGTCAGCACCGCGCAGCCCCGCTCCTGGTCGCGCCGGTGGCGGGCCAGCGCGTCGTCCATGTGCAGGGACGTCGGCGGGAACAGGCCCGCGTCGTCCACCAGGGCGGTGAACAGGACGGCGCTCATCGTGACCAGGTCCAGGCGTAGCCGGGGTCCTCGCAGGCCAGCGCGGCCGGCCCGAGGTCGAGAGGGCGGAACGTGTCGACCATCACGGCCATCTCGCTCGTGGTGGTGACGCCGCGGCCGACCGCGTCGATGACCGCCTCGACCGCGCCGGGCTGCGGCCCGTGGGTGAAACCGGCCGGGTGCAGCGAGACGGATCCGACGTCGATGCCGGAGCCCTTGCGCGCGGAGTAGTCGCCGCCGACGTAGAACATGAACTCGTCGGAGTCGACGTTGTGGTGGTTGTAGGGGATCGGCACCGAGTCGGGATGGAAGTCCAGGGGGCGCGGGCAGAACGAGCAGACGACGAAGCCGGGCCCCTCGAACGTCTGGTGCACGGGCGGCGGCGCGTGCGTCTTCTTCACGATCGGCTCGAAGTCCTCGATGTTGAAGGCGTACGGGTAGAGGCAGCCGTCCCAGCCGACCACGTCGAAGGGGTGGTTGCGGTAGACGAGCCTGGTCAGGCCGCCCCGGGTGCGCACCAGCACCGGCACCTCCTCGCCTTCGGCGGTGAACGGCTCGGCGGGGGCGCGCAGGTCGCGCTCGCAGTAGGGGGCGTGCTCCAGGAACTGGCCGTATCGGGACAGGTAGCGCTTGGGCGGCCGGATGTGCCCGGCGGCCTCGATGACGAGCGCGTTGACGGGTCCGTCGGGCACCCAGCGGTGGATGGTGCCGGTGGGGACGACGATGTAGTCGCCGGGGCCCGCCTCGATCACGCCGTAGGTGGACTCGAACCGGGCCCGCCCGCTCTGGACGTACACGCACTCGTCGCCCATCGAGTTGCGGTAGAGCTCGCTGGGCCGGTCGCTGGTGGCGTACGACAACCGGACGTCGCCGTTGCCGGCCAGCGGCATGCGGCCGGACACGAGGTCGCCGGCGCTGCGCAGGTCCTGGGTGCGGAAGTGCCGGGGGGAGAGCGGCACGTTGGGCTCCAGCCGCGTCTCGGTGGCCGGGGTGACGGCCTCGGCCTTGACGATCGCGGTGGGGAGGTGGCGGTGGTACAGCAGGGACGAGTCGGACGAGAAGCCCTCCTCGCCCATCAGCTCCTCGGCGTACAGCCCGCCGTCGGGCCGCCTGAACTGGACGTGGCGCTTGCGGGGCACCTCACCCACGACACGGTAGTACGGCATCGGCCCTCCCAGTACTGTCCGTTTATCGGACGCTCACGTCCTCTATACGTAAATACCGTCGTCCATCGGGTGTTCCCTGTCAACCCAGCGCGGTCAACCCAGCGCCGCGGACAGCTCAGCGGCCGCCTCGACCACGCGCGGGCCCGCGGCCTCGTCCAACGGCCCGAACGTCACCACCCCCACCGACGCCTCCAGCCACGGCAACCCGGCCACCGGGGCGGCGATGCCCCGGGCTCCCTCCTGCAACTGCCCCTCCGTGACGAGATAGTCCGTCCGGCCGTCACGCAGCGCCAGGATCGCCCGCCCCGCCGCGCCTTTGGCCAGCGGATGCCGCGCGCCCTCCCGGTAGGCGACGTGCAGGTGAGTCCACGACGGCTCGACCACCGCCACCGCGAGCCCGTCGTCGCCCTCCGCCACGGTCAGGTGCGCGGTCGCCCCCACCTGCTCGGCCAGCCGCCGCAGCACGGGCACCGCCGCCGCGCGCAGCAGCGGCTGCACGGCCTGCGCCAGCACCAGCACCCCGAACCCGAGATGCACCCGCCCCTCGGCGTCGCGCCGGGCGAACCCCTCGCTCGTCAGCGTGGTGAGCAGCCGGTAGACCACGGGCCGGCTCAGCGACAGCTCACTGCTCAGCTCGGTCGGGGTGCGCCCGCCCTTGCCGTCGGCGAGCAGTCTCAGCAGGCGGAGCCCGCGCTCCAGCGTCTGGGCGGATTCGGCGGTCATGCACTGATTATCTATGGGTGAGCCTGAGGTGACCCTGCGCGGTGATGCGGGTACGTAGCTGGGAGGTTCGACCGAGGGGTAGGGATGCGGACACTCCTGATCGCCGCGCTGGCCGTGTGCGCCCTGCTTCCGCGCGAGCCGGGAGAGGCCGCGGCCGACGACCCGGAGCCGCCGCCCGCGTACGTGGTGGTCGACACCTTCTACGTCACCGTGGGCATCGAGGTGAAGGACCGGCTCCTGCCGTACGAGGACGACGTCGCCATCCGGCCCACCCGCCTGGCGCCCGGCGTCGACCTCGACGCGCAGGGCAACCTGCGCGGCCGGCCTCGGGCGGCGGGCTCCTTCACCGAGCCGGTCCGGCTGTGCGACGGCGCCAAGTGCGTCGAGCAGCCCGTGACGCTGCTGGTCTACGACTACGTGAGCTGGCGGCCCCGCCAGCTCACCTTCCCCGGCCGGGTGGGGGTGCCGCTCGACGGCCACATCGGCGTCGAGGGCGGCCCGGCGGGCGTGCCGCCCACGTTCACCGTGACGAGCGCCCGCACGCTGCCCCGCGGCGTCTCCATCGGCCCCGACGGCCAGGTGGGCGGCACCCCGACCACCACGGGCGTGTCCCGGGTGCCGGTGCGCATCTGCGTGGCGGGCAACTGCTCGGGCGTGGTCGTGACCCTGTTCATCGCCTGACCCTTGCGGGCGGGGGCGCGTTACGGTCACCGTGGTCCCATGAAATCGGTCATTGTGGTCGGAGCGGGCATCTGGGGCACGTCGCTGGCACTGCGGCTAACCGAAACCGGCTGGCAGGTCACGCTGGTCGAGCAGCACCAGCCCGGACACGTACGGCAGGCCAGCGCGGGGGAGACCCGGCTGCTGCGCTGCTCCCACGGCGGCGACGACTTCTACGCGCGGATGGCCTGGCGGGCGCGCGAGGGCTGGCGGCGGCTGGCGGAACGGGCCGGTGAGGAGCTGTACCACGAGGCGGGCATGCTGTGGTTCGCCGGCACGCCGGACGGCTGGGAGAGCGACAGCGCCCGGGTGCTGAAGAACCTGGACATCCCGTGCGAGGTGCTGGACCCGGCCGACGGCGCCCGGTTCTTCCCCGAGTTCCGGGGCGACGACCTCAGCTTCCTGCTCTGGGAGCCGCACGCCGGTGTGCTGCGCGCCCGGCGGGCCACCCAGGTGACCGCCCGGCTCGCGCTCGCCGCCGGGGTCCGGCTGGTGCGGGGCCGGGCCGTACCCGTGCCCGGGGCGGACGCGCCGTACGGGTGCGCGGTGGCTGTCGGCGGCGAGGTGCTGCGGGCCGACCGGGTGGTGTGGGCGTGCGGCGCGTGGCTGCCCGAGCTGTTCGACGTGCCGGTGACCGTGACCAAGCAGGACACGTTGCACTTCGCCGTGCCGGCGGCCTGGACCACTCCGGGCGTGCCCGCCTGGGTCGACTACGGGGCCTCCGCCTACGGGCACGGCGATGTGGACGGCGTCGGCGCCAAGGCCACCTCCGACGCCGAGGGCCGGCCGTACGAGCCGGAGCGCGGCGAGCGGGTCGTGGACGGCGAGAGCGTGGAGCGGATCAGGGGCTACCTGCGGCGCAGGTTCCCGTCGCTGGCGGCGGCCCCGGTGCTGTTCAGCCAGGTCTGCCAGTATCCGCTCACCCCGGACGCCGAATGGATCATCGCGGAGGCGGCTCCGGGGGTGTGGCTGCTCGGCGGCGACTCCGGGCACGGCTTCAAGCACGCCCCCGCGCTGGCCGCGTACGTGGCGGGCGTGCTCGACGGCGACCGCGAGCCGGAGGCGCGGTTCGGGCTGCATCCGCGGCTGCCCTCGCGGGGGCTGCGGACGAGCGGAGAGATCGGGTAGGGCCTGCCTTACCGGGCATTCGGGGGACGGCGGGCATGAACCGGCGGGCTGATCGGCGCAGACTTATGCCAGAGCCGATCGACCTACCGGGAGCCCGCCATGATCACCCAAGCACCCTCCACCACCCCCGCCCAGGCGTACCCGCCGCCCGTCGTACGCACCGCCGCCATGCTGTGGCTGTTCGCCGTGGCGGCCGGCGCGTTCGAGGCCACCCTGATGGTGGCGGGGGCGCTGGCGGACGGCGCCGCCTTCGCCGAACTGCTGCCCGGCATCGCGTTCCGGCTGGCCGTCTTCACAACGGCCGTCCTGCTCGCGCTGCGGCTGCGGGCGGGCGCGAACTGGGCGCGCTGGACGCTCGCCGCCACCCTGGGCGTGCTGGGCACCCTGTCGCTGGTGGTCGAGCCCGCCCGGTGGCTGCTCGACGGCGGGTCGATCGCGGCGGCGCTGGCCGAGGCCGGGGTCGTGGACCTGATGTTCATGGGCAGCCGGTCACTGCACCTGCTGGCCGTGCTCGGCGCGGTGACGCTGATGTTCCAGCCGCGGGCCAACGCCTACTTCCGCGTCCGGGCCGCGCGCGGAACGTCAGCCTGACGCGGGCGCGGACGCGGGCGCGGGGGAGGGAGGGGAGGGAGCCGTGGGGGCGCGCAGGTTGCGCACTCCCGGCGACAGCAGCGCCACCAGGGTGGACACCACGACGAGGACGCCGCAGCCGAGCAGGGCCGTCCGGGTGCCCGCCCAGTGCGCCACCGGCCCGGCCAGCATGAGTCCGATCGGCCCGAACATCAGCGATCCCAGCGCGTCGTACGAGCTGACCCGCGACAGCGACTCCGCCGGCACCTCCCGCTGCATCGTCGTCTGCCACAGCACGCCGAAGACGTCGAAGCAGACCCCCAGCACGAACGCCGCCGCCACGATCGCCCACAGCGGCGCCGCCAGGCCCAGCAGCAGGTACGGCAGCGCGGAGGGCAGGCAGAGCAGGACAGCCACGAAGATCGGGCGACTGGGCCGCACGCGCAGCGACACGGCCACCCCGGCGATCGTGCCGACGGCCTCGCCCGCCAGGAACGCCGACCACGCCGGCGCGCCGCCGAGGCTCTCCTTGGCGATGAGCGGCCCGAGCACCCCGTGACCGGCCTGGATGGCCATCACCATGACGGAGAACTGGGCGACCACCACCCAGATCCACTGTCGCGAGGAGAACTCCCGCCAGCCCTCGCGCAGGTCGCCCAGCACCGAGTGACGCTCCCCGGCGGGACGGTCCGCCCGCGTCAGCCGCAGCGCCGCGATCAGCACCCCGGCGATCGCGAACATCGCGGCGCTCGCGATCAGCGCCCATCCGCCGCCCACCAGGATCACCGTGGCGCCCCCGAGCACGGCTCCGGCCACCCGCGAGCTGTTGGCGCCGAGGCCGAGCAGCGCGTTGCCGGTCTGCAGCCGGTCGGCCGGCACCACCTCGGGGATGATGCCGGTCAGCGCGGGATACATCACCGCCATGCCGAGGCCGCTGACCGCCGCGGCCGCGGCCAGGGCCGGCAGCGGGGCCCACCCGGTGAGCAGCATCGTGCCGAGCGCGGCGAAGGCGAGCGCGTTGACCAGCTCGCTCACCATCATCACCCGGTGCCGCGGGAACCGGTCGGCGATCACCCCTCCGACCAGCATGAACAGCACCATCGGCAGCGCCTCGGCGGTGAGCACGACCGACAGCGTGGTGGCGTCGGCGCCCGGCAGCTCGTCGAGGATGCCGAACGCCAGCGCCACCGGCGCGAACGCGGTGCCCAGGACCGAGATCGTCCGCGCCGCGAGCAGCAGCGCGAACCGCCGGTCCCGCAGCAGCCCGACGTCGCGAAGAAAACCGCGCACCTGCCTGCCCCCTTTTTCGCCGAGCGGGCCCATTCTGCCGGTACGGGTGCGCGATTGTCGCCTGAATAACCGGCCGTGACAGCCCCGGCCACTCCCGGTCAGAACGGACTGACCAAAGGCGTCGATTTCATTGAACGCCATAGATCATCCGGATATTGTGCTAATTGCCCGACGATCACCCCTCGAAGTAAGGCGCCCGATGCGACTGCGGCAGATCTTCGTCCTAGGCGTGACCCTCTCCCTGCTCGGCATCGCCGCCCCCGCCTCGGCCCAGGACGATCCGCGTAGCTGCAACGACGAGCTTCCCGCCGGCACCCCGTCGTACGTGACCTGCCGCTGGCTGAACACGCCCGAGGAGGCGTTGAACGCCGTGCAGTTCTGGATGCGGAACGACGGCGAGAACATGGAGGCGGCCGCCCCGATCCCGCCGATCCTCATCAACTGCGCCGAGGACGGCAACGAGTGCACCCCCGCCGCCCCCGGCCCCGGCGACGGTGACGGCCAGTTGCACGACGTCGGCGAGCCCGACATCGAGGGCGCCGAGGACGGCGGCACGCCCGAGTGCGCCGCGGGCGAGGACTGCTACGTCAACCCGCACGGCCTCACCGCGGCCCAGGTCTCGCAGGCGGAGAAGACGGCCGCCGGCCAGACCGTCAAGACCGCGGCCGCCGCCGGCATGCGCGTCTGGGTGGACACCGAGCTGTCCGACGACTGGAAGGCCGGCAAGCTGCCCGAGGCGGCACGGAAGGTCGCCGCGGTCGCCGCGCAGGAGGGCGTCGTGGGCGTCCGGTTCGCCCGGCAGCTCGGCGTCGGCCAGACGTTCCAGAACGCCGACGAGATGGACAAGTTCGTCACCGAGGCGACGGCCGAGCTGCGCAAACTCCTGCCGGGCCGCAAGCTCGCCGCGCACACGGTCGTGCCGGTGTTCGGCTGCGGAGCCGACGAGAGCTGCAAGACCGAGGTGACCGCCAAGCACCCGCTGCTCGACCCCGACCGCATCGGCGCCTGGCTGGCCAAGGGCCTCATCGACCAGCTCGCCCTCGACAGCGGCCACCTGGCCACCACGTACACCCCATGGAAGATCGACGCCGCCACGGCGCAGCGCAACCAGTGGCTCCAGGTGCGGGCCCGCGCCTGGGACGCCTACGGCCACCTCGCCGCCGAGGACGCCGGCTTCGCCGCCGCGGGCACCTCGCAGCTCACCGCCGAGCAGGCCACCAAGGCCATCACGGAGCGCGTCGCCACGCCGCTGCAGAGCGACGCCGCCGAGACCGTCACCCTGTGGAGCCGCTGGCAGGACGCCCAGGGCCGGGTCAGCCGGATGTACGGCGAGAAGTGGGCGGCCGGCGCCACCTGGGACCAGTTCAAGAAGCTCACCGAGATCCGCCCCCGCCTGGCCACCGTCTACGACCCGGCTCACCCGGAGACCGACGCCGCCACCGACCTGAAGGCGCTGTCGGAGGTCTTCGGCCAGGTGTACGTCCACACCTCCTGACCTCGCCCTCCCACCCGGCGGCCACCCGGGAGGCCCGCCCGCTCCGCAGGGACCCGCACGTCCGGGTCTCCTCCTGGGGCGGGCCCGGCTCGGCCGGTCAGGCCGGTTCCTCCGCCGTCTGTCCCCGGGCCAGGGCGCCGTGCGTGTAGCCGAAGACGGCCGACAGCACGGCCGCGATCGCCGAGGCGGCGAAGCTCCAGCCCGCTCCGGCGCCGGACAGCACGGCCGCGCTGACCGCTCCCGCAAGGCTGCTGCCGATGACGCGGACCAGCGCGTTCACGCCGCCGGCCGCCGCCGTCTCGGCGGGCGCGACGTGTTCGACCGCCATCGTGCCGAGTGCCGCGTAGGCGAGGCCGATGCCCAGCCCCAGGACGGTCGCGGCCCCGTACAGGTCGGCGGAGCCTCCATGCGAGACGCTCAGCCACAACGTGGCCACGGCCACCAGCGACGACCCGGCGCCGACCAGTGACGACGCGGAGAACCTGCGCATCAGGCGGCCGGCCGACAGCGATACCGCCAGCATGAGCAGCGCGGTCGGCAGCAGGTACAGGCCGACCTGGAGCACCGAGGCGCCCAGCGTGCCCTGAGCCACGGACGACAACGTGGTGATGGTGCCGAACAGCGCGAACCCGATCAGCAGCGACGCCACCGTCGCGCCCACCGTCGCGCGGTGCAGCAGCATGGAGATCTCGATCAGCGGCGAGGGGGTGCGGCGGGCCGTCGTCACCCAGGCGGCCACCAGCGCGGCGCAGGCCGCCAGCAGCCCCAGGGTGGGCGCGGAGGTCCACCCCCAGGACGCGCCCTTGCTGATGGCGAGGAGCAGGCACACCAGCCATCCCGTCACCAGCGCCGCGCCGGCGAGGTCGGGACGGCCGCCGGGCGCGGGCCGGACGGGCTCGGGGACGAGCAGGGCCACCAGGGCGAGCGCGACGGCGCCGAGGGCGGCGAGAATCCAGAACAACGCCTGGTAGGTGCCGCCGACCAGACCCGCCAGGATCATGCCGGCTCCGCTGCCGACTCCCATCATGGCGCTCAGCACGCCGATGGCCGTGGGCAGCAGCGCGCGGGACACGCGCTGCCTGACGATGCCCATGGCGAGCGGCAGCAGGGGCGCGGCCATGCCCTGCAGCACCCGTCCGGCGATGACGAGGGGGAGCGTGGTGGCCATGGCGCTGAGCAGCGAGCCGGTCACGAGCAGGCCGAGGGCCGCCAGGGCGACGGGACGCCTGCCGTACAGGTCGCCGAGGCGGGCCAGCAGCGGGATGGCGACCGCGCCGGACAGCAGTGCGGCGGTGAGCGTCCAGGAGGCGGAGGTGAGGGGGACGGCGAGCTGTCGTTGCAGCACGGGGAGCATCGGCACGACGGCGGTCATCTGCAGGGTGCCCACGGCCACGGCGAACGCGAGAACCCCGACGGCCGTCCACGGGGACTTTTCGTACATGTATAGAAAGTAACATGGCAGGATGGCGGCGCGGACGGGACGACCCCCGAAGATCCACAGAGCGGACATCGTGTCCGCTGCCCACCGCATCATCGAGGCGGAGGGCCTGCCGGGCCTGACCATGCGCAGGCTCGCCCGCGAGGTGGGCGCCACGCCGATGGCCCTCTACCATCACGTCCACGACAAGGACGAACTGCTCCGGCTGCTCCTCGACGACTACGCGGCCGGCGTGCCGAGGCCAGAGCCGCCGGGCGGCTCCGCCGATCCGGCCGAGCACGTCGTGGCCGCCGCCGTCGCCATGCGCGACGCGCTGGCCGGCGTGCCGTGGATCGTCGAGGTGCTCAGGGCCGACGACCTGATGTCCGTCCACGCGCTGTGGTACCCCGAGACGATCATCGACGCCGCCGTGCGGGCCGGGCTGACCCCGGAGGCCGCCGTGGACCTGTACCGGATCATCTGGCACTACACGGCGGGCGAGATCGCCGCGCGGGCGGCCGCCGCGCGGCAGCGGGCGGACGGCCGGGCGACCTACCGCAGCCGGGTCTTCGCCGACCTCGACGCGGCCGAACTCCCGCACCTCGCCGCGCTGGGCGAACGCTGGGAGGAGCTGACCGCCCGCGACACCTACGACAAGGGCGTCCGGGCCATCGTGCGCGGCCTGCTCGCGGGTCCGCCTGCCGCCCCCAGGCCGTAGTGGCGTCCCGGCCCACGGTCAGCCGGGCCTGCGGTCAGCCGGGCGGACAGCCGCCGGGCAGACGGGCGGACGGACGGACGGGGCGCCGGGTGGACTCGGCCGGTCAGCCGAGGAACGTCGCGGTCGCCGTCACGAACGCGCCGGCGTCGTCGAGCCACGGGAAGTGGCCCGCCCCGGGCTGGACGACGAGCGTGGCCGCCGGGAACAGCGCGGCGAACTCGGCCACGGCACCGGGCGGCGTGTTGAGGTCGAGCTCTCCGGCCAGCAGGAACACGGGCGCGTCGAGGGCGGCCAGCGCCGCGCGCGTCGCCTCCGGGTCGAAGGCGCCCTCGGCTCCGTGGACGGCGGCGGCCGTGTCGTTCCGGCGGCCCTCCTGGGCGGCATGGTGCGCCTGTGCCGCCGCGTCCCACCGGCCGTAGAGGAAGGGGGTGACGGCCTGCCAGGCGGCGTCGGTGGCCTCGCCGGCCACGATCGCCTCCAGCGCCGCGAAAGCCGGTCCGAACCAGGGCTCGTCCGCGCGCAGCCGCGCCGTCTCCATGCGGGCCCGGCCGGTGATCTCGACGGCGACGGCCCTGGTGCTAGGCGTGATCAGGGCCAGCCTGCTGACGCGTTCGGGATGCCGGGCGGCGTACAGGACCGCGAGGTTGGCGCCGGCGCAGTGGGCGAGCAGGTCGAGCCGGTCGAGCCCCAGGTGCTCGCGCAGCGCCTCGACGTCGGCCACGAGCCGGTCGCAGCGGTAGGAGGCGCTGTCCTGCGGAGTCGCCGACCGGCCGGTGCCCCGGGGGTCCGGCAGGACCAGCCGCCGGTGCGCCCCCAGGCCGCCGAGGTCGCCGAGGTAGTCGGCGTCCTGCATCGGACCGCCCGGCAGGCAGACCACCGGGCTGCCCGCGCCGAGCGCGCGGTAGGCGAGGACGGTGCCGTCGGGCGCGGAGTAGACGTTCATGGTGAGGATCGTGTCAGCTCAGTCGCGCAGGAACGAGCCGAACTCCTCCAGGTCGATCAGCCCGTCGCCGTCCTGGTCCAGCCTGGCCACCCCGGCCTGGGCGCGCTCCAGCGTGATCGGCTGGCCGAGGGCCTCCATCAGCCGGACCAGTTCCTCGGCCGAGATGCGGCCGTCCTTGTCGGCGTCGATGAGGTCGAAGGTGATGGCGTGGTCGCTCATGATCGCCCTTCCGTGGGGGTCCGTGTCGGTCAGACCATAGTGGGGTTCTGTCACAGCGTGATGATGAATGCCCCGAGCACCGGAGATATATCACGACAAGCGCCGGGGGCATGCGGGCGCGTCCGCGGGGTAGCGGGCTGCGATGCGACTGACCTATACGTCGGATCTGTGGTGGAAGAACGCGGTCATCTACTGCCTGGACGTGGAGACGTTCAAGGACGGCAACGGCGACGGAGTCGGCGACTTCCGCGGCCTGACGCAGGAGATCGACTACCTGGCCGGGCTCGGCGTGACGTGCCTGTGGCTGATGCCGTTCTTCCCGACCCCGGGCAAGGACGACGGCTACGACGTCACCGACTTCTACAGCGTGGACCCGCGGCTGGGGACGCTCGGTGACTTCGTGGAGTTCATGCGCACCGCGCACGACCGCGGGCTGCGCGTCATCGCCGACCTCGTCGTCAACCACACCTCCGACCAGCACCCGTGGTTCCAGGAGGCGCGCTCCAGCAAGGAGTCGCCGCTGCGCGACTGGTACGTCTGGTCGGACGTGCCGGAGCCGGACGACAGGAGCCAGATCGTCTTCCCCGACAAGGAGGACAGCGTCTGGGAGCTCGACGAGAAGACGGGCCAGTACTACCTGCACAGCTTCTACCGTCACCAGCCGGACCTGAACGTGGCCAACCCGGCCGTGCGCGACGAGATCGCCCGGGTGCTCGGCTTCTGGATGGAGCTGGGGCTGTCGGGGTTCCGGGTGGACGCGGTGCCGTACCTCATCGAGAACGTCGATCCGAAGCTGGCCGACCCGCATGACTTCCTGGCCGACCTGCGGGCGTTCATGACGCGGCGCAAGGGCGACTCGGTGCTGCTCGGTGAGGTCAACGTGCCGTACGAGGAGCTGGTGACCTACTTCGGCGAGGGGCTCGGCGACCAGGTCACCATGTGCTTCGACTTCATCGGCATGCAGCGCGCCTGGTTGTCGCTGGCCCGGGGCGAGGCCGAGCCGCTCGCCTCGGCGCTCAGGGAACGGCCGCGGCCGCCCAAGGACTGCCAGTGGGCCACGTTCCTGCGCAACCACGACGAGCTGACCCTGGACAAGCTCACCGAGGAGGAGCGCCAGGAGGTCTTCCAGGCGTTCGGCCCGGAGAAGGACATGCAGGTGTTCGGCCGGGGACTGCGCCGGCGGCTGCCGCCGATGCTGGGCGGCGACCTGCGGCGGATCAAGATGGCCTACAGCCTGCTGTTCTCGCTGCCGGGCACGCCGGTCCTGTTCTACGGCGAGGAGATCGGCCTGGGCGAGGACCTGGAGGCCGAGGGCCGGATGGCCGTCCGGGTGCCGATGCAGTGGTCACCCGACGGCGGGTTCGGCCGGGGCGAGCCCGAACGGGCCATGCCGGACGGCCCGTTCGGCCCGCGACGGGTGAACGTGGCCGACCAGAAGCGCGACAACGCCTCGCTGCTGCGCTGGATCCAGTTGCTGATCGAACGCTACCGGGAGTGCCCCGAGCTGGCGTGGGGCTCCTGCACGGTGCTGGACGCCGGGCACCCGGCCGTGCTGGCGCACCGCTGCGACGTCGACGGCGCCACCGTGGTGATCGTGCACAACCTGTCGGACACCGCCCAGGAGGCCGGTCTGACGCTGGACGGCCTCGACGGCTGCCTGCTGACCGACCTGCTGGCGGACGGGACGACGGAGGTGCCGGACGGCGGGAGGGTGTCGCTGCCGCTGGGGCCGCACGGCTGCCGCTGGCTGCGCGCCTCCGCGCCGGAGGTGCCGCCGGAGGACGCCTCGGCCAAGTGGGAGCACTCCCGCTGACGCGTCAGCCGTCCAGCTCCTCGAACAGAGTGAGCTGCAGCCCGGCCGGTCCCTCCAGGCGGGAGTTGAGCGAGTTCCACGGGGTGCGCGTCGGCTCGGCCACCACCGTCGCCCCGGCCCCGGCCAGCCGGGCCGTCGTCTCCGTGGAGTCGTCCACCTCGAACGCCACCCGGATGTGGCCGGCCACCCTGCGGCCCACCTCCACGTCGTCGATGAAGGCGGCGTGGGGCGGGTCGGTGATCTCCAGGGTGGCCCTGCCCGCCTCCAGGATCGTCACCCGGCCGCCCTCGGAGGCGAACGCGGCCCGCTGGGGCAGGCCCAGCGTGTCGCGGTAGAAGGCCAGCGCCTGCTCGTAGTCCTCGGCCGTCACGACCAGCCGTAGTTCGCGTACCGTCATGCCGGTCACAGCACCCGCGCGGGCTCCGCGCATTCCCCGGGCCCGTCGCTCACAGGTAGGACGGACCGGTCACGCGGTGCCGGAACGTCCACCACACCCATGCCTGGGAGGCGACCAGCAGCGGGATCAGCGCGAGGACCACCGGCGTCAGGAACGCCGCCGTGGGCCCGGCCGTCAGCGGCAACCGCGCGCCGGCCAGCACGCCGACCACCACGAACGCGCCGGCGGTGAGGACGTAGGTGCGGGCCTCGCCGGCGCCGCCGGACAGCACGGCCGCCCGGCGGCGCAGCTCGCCGCGCAACCGCAGCGTGGCGAAGGCCAGCCCGTGCACGGCGAACAGCGCCGCCGCCAGCAGCGCGGGCAGCGCGGCGACGGGCCCGTGGAGGCCGAGCAGCACCTCGCCCAGCAGCGCGCCCCAGCTCAGCGCCAGCCCCCAGCTCCCGGCGACGACCGCGCCGTCCCAGCACAGCCGCCAGCGCGCGCCCGGCAGGCGCCCGCGCAGCCACAGCCCCATGTCGCGCACCACCCACGCCACCAGCAGGGCGACGAACACTCCGTAGTTGTGGTGCAGCAGCTCGGCCTCCAGCTCGGGGAACATCCCGGCGAGCACGCCGGCGGTGGCGACCAGCCACACCTCGTTGCCGAGGAAGAACGGCGCGATGGCGGCGATCACCTCGCGTCGCTCGCCGCCGGAGCGGCCCAGGTACGGCAGCAGCATGCCGACCCCGATGTCGGCCCCGGCCAGCACGAGGTAGCCGAGCGCGAAGAAGGCCAGGACGAAGATCTCCATGACGGGCTCCTCAGAAGGTCAGGGCGGGAGAGGGGGCCTCGATCGGGCGGTCGCCGAGCGCCGCCGCGTCGGGCCCGCGGCGGGCGGTCCTGGCCAGCAGCCAGTAGTTGATGACGATGAGCACGGCGAACACCGTCACGAACGCGGCCAGCGAGAACCGCACCTGCCCGTCGGTGACGGGCGACATCGCCTCGGCCGTCGTCAGCAGGCCGTACACGGCCCAGGGCTGACGGCCCATCTCGCGGAAGATCCAGCCCGCGATCATCGCCACGAACGGCAGCGGGATCATCGCGGTCAGCAGCCAGTGCCACAGCCGGAACCCGTGCACCACCGGCCGGGCCAGCATGAGCAGGAAACTCGCCCCGCAGAAGAACAGCAGCACGGCGAAGACCAGCATCATCGTCATGCCGCCGGCCTGCACCCACGCGACGGGCGGCAGGTAGTCGCCGGGCCCGTGCGTGGCGGCCAGCTCGGCCTGCGCCGCGGCCAGCCCGGCGGTGTCGCGCGTCCACGCGGCCGCCTTGGCGGGCTGCAGCGTCTGGAAGCCGAGGCCGCCGAACGTCGCCGTGAACAGCGTCGCGGGCAGCGCCACCGCGATCCCGATGCGCAGCGACTTGCGGAAGAAGTCCTGCTCGGTGGTGCGCCCGCGCAGGTGGTAGGCGCTCACGCCGGCCATGAAGACCCCGCCCACGATCATCGCGCCGCCGAGCACGTGGAAGAAGGCGACCTGGGCGGCCGGGTTGGCCACCAGCGCGCCGAAGTCGGTCATCCGCAGCCGGTCGCCGTCCACGACGTACCCGACGGGGTTCTGCAGGAAGCCGTTCGAGATCATGATCCAGAACGCCGAGGCGTAGGCCGTCAGCGTGACCACCCAGATCAGCGCCAGGTGCGCCCAGCGGTTGAGCTTGTTCCAGCCGAAGATCCACAGGCCGAGGAAGGTGGACTCGACGAAGAAGGCGACCAGCGTCTCCAGCGCCAGCGCGGCGCCGAACAGGTTGCCCGCGTACTCCGTCAGCCCGCTCCACGACAGCCCGAGCTGGAACTCCATCACCAGGCCGGTGACGATGCCCATGGCGTAGTTGATGATGTAGAGCTGGCCCCAGAACCTCGTCATCCGCTCGTGCACGGGATTGCCGGTGACCGTCGCCCAGGTCTGGATGACGGCCACCAGCGTCACGAGGCCGAGGGTCAGCGCGACGAACAGGAAGTGCGCCCCGGCGGTGAGCGCGAACTGCAGCCGGGCGAGGTCCACGGTTTCCATGCCACCGAGCATGGGGTGGCGGCCCGCTCCGCCGCGTCAGCCGGAGGTGGGCATCCGGATACGACTCCGGTGTCATCCGGCCGCCGGGCGTACATCCCCGGGTGTATCAGGAACCGAGCCAGCCGGGGGTGATCATGCCGGCCTCGTAGGCGAACACCACGAGCTGGGCCCGGTCGCGGGCGCCCAGCTTGGTCATGATGCGGCTGACGTGCGTCTTGGCCGTGGCGGGGCTGAGGACCAGCCGTTCGGCGATCTCGTCGTTGGACAGGCCGCCCCCGACGAGCGTCATGACCTCCCGCTCGCGCTCGGTCAGCGCGTGGAGCCGGGGGCTCGGGTCGGGTCGCTTGACCCGGCCGGCGAACTCCGCGATCAACCGGCGGGTGATCGACGGCGCGATGAGCGCGTCACCCCTGGCCACGACCCGGACGGCGTGGATCAGCTCGGCGGGCTCGGTGTCCTTGACGAGGAAGCCGCCCGCGCCGGAGCGCAACGCGCCGTAGACGTAGTCGTCGAGGTCGAACGTGGTCAGAATGATCACTCTGACCTGGTCGAGGCGGGGGTCTGCGACGATCCGACGGGTCGCCTCCAGGCCGTCCAGCTCGGGCATCCGGATGTCCATGAGCACCACGTCGGGGCGCAGCTCGCGGGCCCTGGCCACGGCCTGCTCGCCGTTGGCGGCCTCGGCCACCACCTCGATGTCGTCCTCGTCGCTCAGGATGGACCGGAATCCGGCGCGGACGAGGGTCTGGTCGTCGGCGAGCAGTACGCGGATCATCGGGCTCCGATCACTGGGGGCGTGCGGGGGCGGGCAGGGGGAGCTCGGCCACGACGCGGAAGCCGTTCCCGGGGCGGGGGCCCGCCTCCAGCGTGCCGCCGAGCGCGGCGGCACGCTCGCGCATGCCGCGCACCCCGTAGCCGCTCCCTTCGGTGTACGTCGCTCCGGGGCCGTCATCCTCCACCCGGATCACGATATGTCCGGAGTCGCTGGTGATGCTCAGGGTGGCCTCGGCGGTGCCCGAGTGCCGCGAGACGTTCGTCAGCGCCTCGCGGATGATCCGGGCCGCCGCCAGGTCCACCTCGGTGGGCAGCGCGTCGAGCGGCCCGGACACCTCGGTCGTCACCCGCAGGCCCGTCGCCGCCACCAGCTCGCCCAGCCGGGCCAGGCTGTCGCTGGGCGCGGTCGGCGCGTCCTCGTCCACCTGCCGCAGCACGCCG
Organism: Nonomuraea sp. NPDC047897; assembly: GCF_043204415.1. Lineage (NCBI taxonomy): Bacteria > Bacillati > Actinomycetota > Actinomycetes > Streptosporangiales > Streptosporangiaceae > Nonomuraea > Nonomuraea sp. NPDC047897. The sequence goes on from NZ_JBIDCC010000017.1 coordinate 120,055, forward strand.
AGCGTGGTGCGCAGCTCGCGCAGCGTCTCCTTGCTGGTGTCCTTGATCGTGCGCAGGGCCGCCTCGGCCTTCTCCGGCCGCTTGTGCAGGCCGTGCAGCGCGGCGGCGGCCTGCACGTTGATCATCGAGATGTTGTGCCCGATCACGTCGTGCAGCTCCCGCGCGATGCGCAGCCGCTCCTCGCCGGCCCGCCGCCTGGCCTCCTCCTCCTTGGTGTGCTCGGCGTCGTGCGCGCGGCGTTCGGCCTCCTGGAGGTAGGCGCGGCGGTTGCGGGTGACGCCGCCGAAGGCGATGCAGGCCACGATCCAGCCGGTGATGGCCAGGAACATGCTGTCGTCCACGTGCCGGATCCCGCCGGTCTCGCCGACGGCCATGGCCAGCACCGAGACACCGCCGGTCGCGATGGCGGCGACGAGGTGACCCCGGTCGGCCGCGGTGTAGAGGGCGAGGAACGACAGGACGATCAGTGGGCCGTCGTAGCCGGCGAACCGGTAGTAGACGTCGACCGCCGCCACCACGAGGATCAGCGCCGCCAGGGGGAAGCGCTCACGCAACAGCGTGCCTGCCGCCGCCACCAGCGGCAGGACGACGTCGAGAACGTTCGGGGCGCGGCCGGGGGTGAGCAGCGCGGCGACGACCGTGCCGGCCAGCACCATGACCACCGCCGCGAACGAGACGATCGTGGTGGTCGGCAACCCGCGCATGCGCCCATTGTGCCCGGCCGCGGGTGCGCCCGGCCCACTCGTGGGTAGGGGCCGGGAATGAGCACAGACGATGAGCTGCGACAGGTCGAAGAGGATCTGGCCAGGTTGCGGGCCCAGAACAAGGAGGTGCGCGAGCAGATCGGCGATATCGGCGCCACCGACCAGATCGAGGTCGGCGCGATGATCGCGATGGCCGACGAGCAGCAACAGTTGATCGCCGACCTGGAACTGCGCCGTGACGAGTTGCGGCGGCGGCTCACCCAGAGCTGAGTCCGCCGGCGGTCAGGCGCGCAGCGCCGCGCCCACCTCGTGCAGGTGCCGCAGCGCCTGGCCGTACGACTCGACCAGACCCGTCTGCAGGTAGCTGACGCCGATCTCCTCGCAGTAGCGCTGGACGATCGGCTGCGCCCGTCGCAGGTTGGGCGCCGGCATGTTCGGGAACAGGTGGTGCTCGATCTGGTAGTTGAGCTGGCCCAGCAACACGTCGGTGACCAGCCCGCCGCGCACGTTGCGCGACGTCAGCACCTGCTTGCGGAGGAAGTCGAGCTTGTCCTCCTTGGTCAGGACCGGCATGCCCTTGTGGTTGGGCGCGAACGTGGAGCCCAGGTAGACGCCGAACAGGCCCTGGTGCACCAGCAGGAACACCAGCGCCTTGTCCCAGGACAGCACGGTGAAGACCGCGCCGAGATAGAGCGCGGCGTGCGCCACCAGCAGCGCCCCCTCCACGGGCCGGCGCTTCGTCGTCGGGTCGGCCAGCGCCTTGAAGCTGGCGATGTGCAGGTGCCAGCCCTCCAGCGTGAGCAGCGGGAAGAACAGGACCGCCTGCCACCTGGCGACGAACCGCGGCAGGCCGCTGCTCCGCCTCGCCTGGTCGGTGGACCAGACGATCACCGCGGGGGACACGTCGGGGTCGTGGTCCTCGTGGTTGGGGTTGGCGTGGTGGCGGTTGTGCTTGGTGTTCCACCAGCCCCAGCCGAGGCCGATGCAGAGATTGCCGATCAGCAGCCCGACCACGTCGCTGGGCCGGCGGGTGCGGAAGACCTGCCGGTGTCCCAGGTCGTGGCCCAGGAACCCGAGCTGAGTGAAGATCACGGCGAGTGGCACGGCCACCAGGATCTGCAGCCACGAGTCTCCGACCCACCAGAAGAGCGCCCAGCAGCCGGCGAAGGCCGCGAGGACCAGGCTCAGCCGTACCGCGTAGTAGACGGGGCGCCGGTCGAGCAGACCGGCGTCATGGATCTTCCTGGCCAGCCGGGCGAAGTCGCTGCCTCGGGCCTCCAGCGTTACGGGCTCTGCCACTGGTCTCCTTCACGTTGCGATGTCTACGCTGTCGGTCCAACCCTGGCGCATTCTCCGCGCCCGCGGTAGCTCGCCACGGCAACCAGCCCGGCGGGCTCGCTACGCTGGCACGTGTGATCGACGACGACGAGCCGCCGGCCGCCACGGTGTTCCAGGTCGTGGCCGAGGTGTGGGGCGTGACGGGCCAGGCCGAGCGGCTGAGCGGAGGCGAGGAGTCGGCCGCCTACCGGCTGGGTGACCACGTGGTCAGGATCGGCCCGGCGGGCCACGACCCGGCGGAGGCGCGGTGGTGCCACGCCGTCGCGCTCTTCGCCGCCCGCCTGCTGCCGGAGGCCGTCGCCCCGCTGCCCGCCCCGCTACCTGACCCGCTGTCCGCCCCCCTGGCTGACCGGCTGGCTGACCCGCTGCCCGTCCCCGCCGGCACGACGCTCGTCCAGGTGGCCGGCCACCCGGTGTCCGTCTGGCCGTACGCGGCGGGCGCCCCCCTCGACGCCGAACCGTCCGCCGCCGAGCTGGTGGGCGGCGCGCGGCTGCTCGCCCGCCTGCACCGCGCCCTGGCGGACCTGCGCCCGCCGCCCCGCCCACGGCCCGCCTTCCAGGAGACCGGCCTGTACGGCGAGCCGCCCGCCGACGCCCCCGAACTGGCCGATCCGGAGCTGGACCGCTGGCTGGCGGCCTTCCACGCCGCCCACCCGGCGCGTCACCCGCTGCACGGCGACTACCACACCGGCAACGTGCTGTTCCGGCACGGCGCCCCCGTCGCGGTGCTCGACTGGGACGAGGCGTTCACCGGCGCCCCCGAGGTGGAGCTGGCGGCCGCCGCGGCTGAATGGGGCGAGTACGAGCCCGGCCCGGCCAAGGAGTTCGTGGCGGCCTACCACGAGGCCGGCGGGACGGCCGGCGAGCTGGACGACGAGACGCTGGCCCAGCTAGTCCGGCACAAGATCCGCCGCGAGTGCGCGTACTTCCACAAGGCCGCCGGCAGGGGCGACGCGCACGACGAGGACGACCTCGCCTACCACCACGCCCGGCTCGCCCTGTTCCGCGACCTGCGCCCCTGAGCCCGCGCGGCGGATCGGGGACACACCGGCACGGGGTCCGCGGTGATCGGGCGAACCGTTCCTAGGGTGCGGCCATGGGCTTCTTCGTGGTCACCTTCCTGGGGCTGGTGGCCGGTGCGCTGGTGCATCCGCTCGTCGATCGCGCGCCGACGCGGCGCACCCGCCGCCGCGTCGTCGAGCTGGCGCTGCTGTGGTTCGTGGCGGGGGGCGGGGTGCTGGGCATCATCGGCGGGCTGTCGCACATCGGCCCGTACGCGCCGGAGGTGGCCGACAGCATCGGGTTCGCGCACAGCCCGTTCCAGTGGGAGGTGGGCTGGGCGGACATCGCCGTCGGCCTCATCGGCCTCCTCAGCATCTGGAACCGAGGCTCGTTCATGACCGCCGCCGTCATCGCGATGGCCGTCCTTTACTGGGGTGACGCGGTCGGCCACGTCATGCAGTGGGTCGCGCACGGCAACACGGCCCCGAACAACGTCTGGACCATCCCCACCGACATCCTGCAGCCGCTGGTCGCGGTCGTCCTGCTGGTCGCGTACCGGCGGTCGCCCGGCTAGGCGGGATCTCCTTCGCGGGGAGCGGCGGAGTCGTCGTCTCGGGTGGCCGGTGCGAGCTCCGCCCGTGGAAGGCGGACAGGCCGCCGCGTCCTCGTCGACCAGCCGCCGCTCCCGGGCGATCACCTGGGGGCCCGGGAGCGGCCGGGTCAGGCGCCCCGGAGCCGGTCGAAGAGCCGCAGCGCCGCCTGCCGGACATCGTCGGGCGCCAGCCCGTCGAGCGTCTGCCGGGCCTGGGCGGTGTCGCGGGTGGTGGCCAGCGTGATGGCCACGGACGCCGCCGCCGCGCGGTCCAGCGATCCGGCGGGTGCGGCGTCCGCCAGCTCCTGGGCGCTCGCGGCGAGGTCGAGGTTGTCGGTCAACGGGCCTCCTCGGATGGTGACGGCACGGCCCATTGCATCACCTGGAGTCGTGCCCGATCCACCCATCGTGCCATTCGTGCCGCGAACCGCCCGCAGTCAGGCGGCTCTCAGCGGGTCGTGGCCCACCGAGAGCTGCAGCCGGCGCGACTCGTCGTCGGCCTTGTCGCCGAGCGTCTCGACCAGGTCCACGACCTGGCGCATGGTCTCCAGGTCCTGCCTGGTCAGGTCTCCCTTGCGCTTGCTCAGCACGTGCAGCACGCCCCGGCCCAGCTCGTCCACGCCCAGGTCGGCCTCGGGCGGGAAGCCCTCCTCGCCGGAGGCGTCGGCCAGCAGGTAGGCACGCAGCTCCTCGGAGGTCATGTTCACCACCCGGTGGAACTCCTCCCAGAGCATGTCGGCGTCGTATTCCTCAAGTCCCGTGGTCATGAGGGCCCGCCTACCCGCCGCTTCGCGCCTTACGCACCGGGAACGGTCAGTCCGGACTCGTAGGCGGCGATCACCGCCTGCACCCGGTCGCGCAGCCCCAGCTTCGCCAGCAGGTTGCTGACGTGCGTCTTCACCGTGTGCTCGCTGACCACCATCGCCTCGGCGATCTCCGCGTTGGACAGCCCTCGGGCGATGAGCTGCAACGTCTCGCGTTCCCTGGCGGTGAGCACCTCCAGCACTCCGGCGGCGGCCTGCCGGGGCCGGGCCGCGGGGCCCGCCGCGAACCGCGAGATGAGCCTGCGGGTCACCGTCGGCGCGAGCAGGGCCTCGCCCGCCGCCACGACGCGGACGGCGCTCACCAGCTCGTCGCGGCGCACGTCCTTGAGCAGGAACCCGCTGGCGCCCGCGCGCAGCGCGTCGTAGACGTAGTCGTCGTGGTCGAACGTGGTCAGCATGAGCACCCGGCAGCCGGTCTCCGCTGACACGATCCTGGCCGCCTCGATGCCGTCCATCCGCGGCATGCGGATGTCCAGCAACAGCACGTCGGGGTCGTGCTCGCGCACGGCCGCCACCGCCGCGACCCCGTCGTCCGCCTCGGCGACCACGTCGATGTCGGGCTGGGCGTCCAGGATCATCGCGAACCCGCCCCGCACCAGCTCCTGGTCGTCCGCCACCACGATGCGCACGCTCACGGCCACACCCTTCCCATCAGAGCCTCCCGAGGGGACCGGCGACTTTAGCCGCCGGGGGAATCGGGAGCGGGAGGGCCGTCAAGGCCCGAGCGTGCCGTGACCTGTCGGGTCTGCGCATCACGGGTCTCCTTCCGGTTTTGGTCGGTGCCTGCCGGTACCGTGGTCGCGTCGTTACCGAGCGTGGGAGGTGGGTGTGCGCAGGTCGTTCAAGTTCCTGCTGCGCCCCACCAGCAGGCAGGCCGCCGCGCTCGCCGCTTGCCTGGAGGATCACCGAATCCTGTACAACGCCGCGTTGGAGCATCGGCGCACCGCCTACGCCAGGGCCGGGGTGAGCGTCGGCTACGGCGATCAGTCGGCGGAACTGAAGCACATCCGCGCCGAAGATCCAGATGGTCAGGGCCGGTGGTCGTTCTCCTCCCAGCAGGCCACGCTGCGCCGCATGGACAAGGCGTTCCGGGCGTTCTTCGACCGCGTCAAAGCCGGGCGCACGCCCGGGTTCCCGCGTTTCAAGGGGCGGGGCTGGTTCGACACGGTGGAATGGCCCAGGGACGGCGACGGCTGCCGGTGGGACTCCCAACCCGAGCATCCGGCCGCCACGTTCGTGCGCCTGCAGGGCGTCGGCCACGTCCGGGTGCACCGGCACCGGGCCGTGAAGGGCCGGGTGAAGACGATCGCCGTCAAGCGCGAGGGCTCCCGCTGGTACGTGGTGCTGTCGTGTGACGAGGTGCCCGCGCAGCCCCTGCCCGCCACGGGTGCGGTCGCGGGGATCGACCTGGGTGTCGCCTCGCTGGTCACGACCAGCGACGGCCACCACATCGACAACCAGCGGCACCTGGCCGCCTGCGCCGGCCGTCTCGCATCGGCCCAGCGAGAACTGGCCCGCAAGAAACGCGGGTCCAAGCGCCGCCGTAAGGCCGTGGCCCGGGTGGCGGCGCTGCACGCCAAGGTCCGCCGCCAGCGGGTGGACGGCGCGCACAAGGCCGCGCTCGCCCTGGTCGGCGGCTACGACGTGATCGTGCACGAGGACCTGCGGATCGCGAACATGACCCGCTCGGCGTCCGGCACGATCGACGCCCCCGGCCGTAACGTCGCGCAGAAAGCCGGGCTCAACCGTTCGATTCTCGACGCGGGTTGGGGGGTGTTCCTGACGATCCTCGCGCACAAGGCTGAAAGCGCCGGTCGAGAGCTGATCGCAGTCGATCCCCGCAACACCTCCCGCACCTGCTCGCGCTGCGGGCACTGCGCGAAGGACAACCGTCTCACCCAGGCCGCGTTCGCCTGCACGGCGTGCGGGCACACCGCGCACGCCGACGTGAACGCGGCGATCAACATCCTGAGGGCAGGGCTTGCCCTTCGCCAGGCCGCCCAAGCGGCTTAGCGAGAAGCCGCTCCCTTCAGGGAGCGGAGGAGTCACGCTGTCCTCCCTGTTCACGGCCCCGCCACCGGCAGCCGCACCGACACCAGGAACCCCGGCCCGTCCGGCCGGGGCCCGGCCGTCGCGGTGCCGCCGCAGGCCGCGGCGCGCTCGCGGATGCCGATGAGGCCGTTCCCGCCGGAGGGCAGCCCGTGCCCGGAGCCCCGGCCGTCGTCGGTGATGTCGATCAGGAGGTGGTGGTCCTCCCAGGCGAGGCGGATGTCCGCGTGCCGGGCCCCGGCGTGCTTGACGGTGTTGGTGAGCGCCTCCTGCGTGATGCGGTACGCGGCGACGGCACAGTCCGGGGCGAGCGTCCTGGGCGCGCCGGAGGCGCTGAACCCCACGGCGAGCCCGGCGTTCGACACCTGGCCCGCCAGCGCGGGCAGGTCGTCCACGGTCGGCTGCGGCGTCCGGGGCGCCTCGTCCTCCTTCAGCAGGCCGAGCATCCGCCGGAGCTGTCCCATCGCGTCGCGCCCGGTGGCGGCGATCGCGTCGAAGGCGGCCTCGGCGCGGGCCGGGTCGCTCCTGACCACCACGGGCCCGGCCTCGGCCTGCACGACCATGAGGCTGACCGCGTGGGCGAGGATGTCGTGCATGTCGCGGGCGATCCTGGCTCGCTCCCGCTCAGCCGCGCGTTCGGCCTCCATCCGCCGCTCCCTCTCCAGTCGTTCGGCGCGTTCCTCCAGCGCGGCGGCGTGGGCGCGGGAGATGGCCGCGGCCCGTCCGATGGCGTACGCGGCGACGAACAGCACGACCCCGCGCAGGGCGGTCTCCGAGGAGCCGACCGTCGCGAGGCCGCCCGCGATCGTGAAGGCCAGCATGGTCAGCCGTAGCCGGCGGTCCGAGCGGGAGGCGACCGTGTAGATCGCGACGAGCGCGCCGTACCAGATGGGCTGGCGCGCGACGTGGTCGGCGAGGTCGTAGAGCGCGCCCGCGCAGAGGGTGGCGACGAGGACGACGGCCGGTGCGCGGCGTCGCCACGCCAGCGGCACCGAGGCGGCGACGACGACCAGGTAGCCCCACCAGTCCCAGGGGACTCCGGTGCGCTCGTCCGCCGCCAGCAGCGGCCACATCTGGACGAGGACGATGACGGCGGCGAGCGCCCCGTCCACCAGCGGGGTGGGGAGCGCTCGCAAGCGGCGGAGGACTACGTCGACCAGTGTCGGATGGGGCATGGCGTCCCATCTTTCCGTGAACCGGGCGGCAGCCGGACGCCCGGGCTCACGCATGGGCGGGGATGTGCCTGGGCGCGGGCGAGGAACGGCGGGCCAGCGGCAGGAACGAGACCAGCAGCAGCAGCGCGCCCACGGGGATGAAGTCGCGGTCGATGATCGGCAGCGCGAGGTCGAGCAGCACGAGAAAGGGTGTCCACGCCTTGACCAGGCGGCGCGCGGCGAGGTGGGTGACGAGCATGAGCTGGGCGGCGTAGAAGAGGAACGGGCCGACGTCGTAGACGGCGAGCTGAACGCCCGGCACGGCCTGCACCTGGTCGAACAGCACGCCCATCCCGGCGTGGTCGGCGGCCATGAAGCCCACGACGATGTCGATCACGAACTGGGTGCCCGCGCAGGCGAGGCCCGCGATGCCGATCACGAGGCCGGCGGTGGGCAAGGGGGTGCCACCCAGCATCCGCCTCATCTCCCGAAATATCGGGATGAAGAGCACCAGGGCGGCCAGGAAGGCGAGGTGGCCGGTGGTCCAGGCTAGGCCGGGCCCCCGTTCCCCGTCGAAACCGTCGACGATCCTGAGCAGGCCGTAGGCCAGGATCAGCAGCGGGGCGGCGACGAAGGCGGTGCGGACGTTCATGCGCGATGGCTCCTCGGACGGGGCTGATGTCGTGCCGCAATCCTGGCGTTCGCCCAGGTCCGAGGGGATCGCCGAGCCGGGCGATCTCTCCGCTCCCTCTCAGGAGGGAGTCTCTCGCCCGGCGGGGTGACGTGCAATCCCGGCCGATAGGCGGACGGCCTCGGCGAGGTTACTCCGGAGTTCACTTCATCGGTCGTTCGTCGCACCTGGTCAGAGCCTTGTCGGGCCCGACTCGGCATTCGCGGTAAATGCCGGCCCGGGGTCGGTCGGAGTGGCTCGTCATCCGTCAATCAGGCAGGCATCCCCGCTGGTCGAGCCCGGTGTTGAAGGTTAAACCAACGTATGAGTAAGAACACGTACACGAATATTTGCTGGGCATTTACCGCGAGTGCGCAACCAGGGCCTTTGTCGGCGTGTCCGGTCAAGTCTCATTTAATCACTGGGATTAGTAGTGATTTGTGCGAGTGTGGGTGCTAACGTCCCGTTTTGAAATGAAAGTCCCGATCACGGGGGGAGAGAGCGATGACTCTCAACGGCTTCAAGACAGGTTGGGGCGGCTGCGGCTGCCGGCGTCGCCGTTGCGGCGGATGTGGATGGGGAGGTGGCTGCGGACGCCGCTGGTGGGGCGGCGGCTGGGGCGGCTGGGGCGGCCGCCGGGGTTGGTGGTGGTAGAAGCCCCCAGTGAGAGCCGGCGGGCCACCCGCCGGCTCTCGCTCTCCGCCAGGGGCCGGCCGGACCGGGCAGCGCTCGCGCCGGCCGTCTCCGTTCGCCGGACCTTCGGGGAGTTCTGGCCGGACACGCGGGGGCTGCGCTGGCTGTTCGTGGTCGGCGCGACGTTCGCGATCGTGGCAGCCCTGTGCGAGGTCGCCGCGATCGCCCTGTTCGGGCGCATCACCGACGAGGTGCTCGCGACGCGTGACCTGGGGGCCTTCTGGCAACCCGCGCTGACCTGGCTGGGCCTCGCGGCGCTGGCCGGAGCAAGCGCCTTCGGCGGCGCGTACGTCACCGCCCTCGCGGCCGAACGGTTCCTGCTGAAACTGCGCGACCGGATCTACGCCCACGTCCAGACGCTGTCGCCGGACTACTTCGAGAACCGGAAGCTGGGCGACCTGATGGCCCGGCTCACCGACGACATCGAGTCGATCGAGCAACTGGTGGGATCGGGACTGGTCAAGGTGCTCACCACCGTGGCCAGCGTCGTCTTCTTCGCCGGAGCCGCCTTCTTCGTCCGGTGGGACCTCGCGCTGATCACGATGGCGCTGATCCCCTGCTTCCTCGTGGTGTCGAAGGTGTTCGCCGGCCGGTTCAGGACCGCCGCCGCCAGCGAGCGGCTCAGCAACGGCGCGATGAACAGCGTCATCGAGGAGAGCCTCGCCAACCAGTCGCTGGTGCAGGCCTACAACCGCCAGACCACCGAGTCCAGGCGGCTGCACGACGAGGGGCGCGGCTGGCTGCGCGCCAACATGTCGCAGGCCCGCCTGTCCGGTCTGTACGGCCCGATCGTGCAGGTCATCGAGACCGTCTGCATGATCGTCATTCTGGGCTTCGGCGCCTGGGAGATCGCCGCCGGCCGGCTCACGCTGGGCGGTCTGCTGGCCTTCGCCGCGTACCTGGCGCTGCTCTACCCGGCCGTGCAGAGCCTGGGCGAGATCGCGCTGTCGGTGTCGGAGGCCGCGGCCGGCTCCGACCGGGTCATGGAGGTGCTGCGGGCACAGCCGTCCGTCACCGACCGCCGCACCGCCATCACCCTCGTCTCACGCAGCCGCGGGCACGTCGAGTTCGAGGACGTCGGCTTCACCTATCCGGGCCGCAGGAGGCCGACGCTCCAGCACGTGTCCTTCTCCGCCGCGCCGGGCGAGCTCATCGTCTGCACCGGACCGAGCGGGGCCGGCAAGTCGACCATGGCCAAGCTGCTGCTGAGGTTCTACGACCCGGACACGGGGCGCATCCTGCTCGACGGCGTGGACATCCGCGACCTCACCCGGGCCTCGCTCCGCGACAACATCACCATCCTGCACCAGGAGAGCATGCTGTTCTCCGGCACGGTGCGGGAGAACATCGCCTACGGCCGCCCGGGGGCCTCGCTCGACCAGGTGATCCGCGCAGCGGAGCTGGCGGGCGTGCACGACTTCGTCAGCACGCTGCCCCGAGGGTACGAGACGCCGGTCGGGCAGCGCGGCAGGCTCCTGTCCGGCGGGCAGCGGCAGCGCATCGCCATCGCCCGCGCGCTGGTACGCGACGCGCCGGTGCTCGTGCTCGACGAGCCGATGACCGGGCTGGACGAGGTGACGGCCGCGCGCGTCATGGAGCCGCTGCGGCGGCTCATGGCCGGGCGGACCACGATCCTCATCACCCACGACCTGCGGCACGTGCCGCAGGGGGCCCGCTCCGTCGAACTGGAGCCGGTCACGCGTCCGGACCGCATCAGGCTCACCCGGATGGGCGCCCGCGTCCGCCACCACCGTCCGCAGGACGGCCGTGCCAGGAGCGGCGTCCTCACCGAGTGACCGCACCCTGAAAACCGTTGGCGACCGCGAGCGGCGGATTGTTACGCTCGCGGTCGTCCCGTCGTCTACGCCGTGGGTGGCCCCGCGCCCCCTGGAGAGTGGTGGTTTATGACCCTGCCCGCGCCCGGCGCGCCTCGCCTCACCGTGGGCCCGTCCCACCGCCGTCGTCCCTGACGGCCGGACCGCCCACCGTGTCACGCCTGCCCGGTCACGTCTGACCGCGCGAGGCCCGCTCGGGCTTCCTTGCTGCTCACGAGTACGTCTTCCGGCAAGGAGTAACCCAGGGTGTCCACCGACGACAAGACCCGTACCATCACCGATACCTTTCCGTGCGTCCGCTGCGGGCTGACCGTCACCGCGGTCGCCCCCGACGGAAGCCGGCGCAACCACTGCCCGAGCTGCCTGCACTCCCTGCACGTCCTCGACCGGGTCGAGGGCGGGCCGTCGGACTGCCGGTCCCGGATGAACCCGATCTCCATCGCGGTGCTGCGCAGCGGCGGCTGGATGGTCATCCACCGGTGCGCCCGCTGCGGCGAGCTCACCTCCAACCCGATCGCGGGCGACGACAACCAGCTCATCCTCATGCGGATGGCGGTGCGCCCGCTGGCCCAGCCGCCGTTCCCGCTGGAAGCGTTCGGAGACCTGTGATGCCGCGCCGCAAACCGGCCCCGAGCCGGCCGCAACGGCGCAAGGACCCGCGGCGGGATGAGCCCCGCGAGGCGTTCCGGTGCGTCGGCTGCCGGCTCGACGTGCCGGTCGCCGCGCCGGGCACGGCGCACCGCAACCACTGCCCGCACTGCCTGACCAGCCTGCACGTCGACGACCGGGTGCCCGGCGACCGGCGGGCGGGCTGCCGCGGGCGCATGGCGGCGTTCAGCGTCACCGTGCGCGGCGACGGCGAGTGGCTGATCATCCACCACTGCGAGGCGTGCGGCGTGCTGAGCGCCAACCGCATCGCGGGCGACGACAACGCGCTCGCCCTGCTGCGCATCGCCATCCGGCCGCTGTCCGACGGCCGGATGCCCGTCAGCGCCCTGCTGGCGCTGTAGGAGCGGCGGGAGGACAAGGGCGTACGCTGAAGAAGTCAGCAGGTCGCGAGGGTGCGGGCACCCTCGCGACCCACCTGGGTGCGCCCGACGGGACGGCCATGACAGTCGCCGAGGAGAGCCTGCGCGTCCCCGTGACCGACGTGGTCCTGGACGCCGACGTCGCCGTGCCCGACCGGCCGAGGGGCGTGGTGCTGTTCGCCCACGGCAGCGGCAGCGGGCGCCACAGCCCGCGCAACCGCTACGTCGCCGCCCACCTCCAGGCGGCCGGCCTGGCGACCGTGCTGGCCGACCTGCTCACGCCGGCCGAGGAGCGGCGCGACACGGTGACCCGCGAGCTGAGGTTCGACATCGGCCTGCTGGCCGACCGGGTGACCGAGCTGATCGACTGGGCGGTGGCCGCCGACTGGAGCCCGGCGGGCACGCCCGCCCGGGAAGCAGCGGACGGCACGCCCGCCCGGGAAGCAGCGGACGGCACGCCCGCCCGGGAAGCAGCGGACGGTGCGCCCGCCATCGGGCTGTTCGGCGCGAGCACCGGCGCGGCGGCCGCGCTGGTGGCCGCCGCGCGCCGCCCAGGCGTGATACGGGCGGTCGTGTCCCGTGGCGGCCGCCCCGACCTGGCCTGCGACGTGCTGCCCCGGGTGAGCCAGCCCACGCTGCTCGTCGTCGGCGGCAACGACACGGTGGTCATCGAGCTGAACCGGCAGGCGGTGCGACTGCTGGCCGGCGAGGCGCGCGTGGAGATCGTGCCGGGCGCGTCCCACCTGTTCGAGGAGAAGGGCGCCCTGGAGGAGGTCGCCCGCCTGGCGTGCGACTGGTTCCTCACCCGACTGTGACGAGCCGTCCTCGCCTGGCTGCGACTTGTTTTCGCCCGGCTGTGACGAGCTGTCCTCATCCGGCTGTGACGAGCCGGTCCAGTGGCGCGGTCGGCAGGGCGATCCAGCCCTCGGTGGCGGCCACGCCGGCCTGCTCCTCCGCCGGCGCGGTGACGAGGCCGAGGGCCGCGGCGCGGGCCACGAGCGCGCAGACGACGGCGTCGGCGGTGTCGTCCGAAGCGCGGACCACCCGCTCGTCCCCGCCCGGGTCCAGCCACGGCGCCGCCTCCAGCAGCCGGTCCACGAGCCGGCCGAGCGCCGCCAGGTTGGCGGCGCGCTTGTACCCCCGGTGCGGCAGCCCCCACCCCTTCAGGGCGGCCGCCGGGTAGACCTCCACCACGGCCCCGCCGCCCCGCCGGTCCACCGCCCGGCCGTGCCGCGCCAGTGCGGCGAGCAGCCCGGCGCACCGCATGGTGGCGTGCCCGATGCGGTCGGCCGACACGCTCAGCGGGGTCAGCCCGGTCTGCTCGTGCACCACCTGGTCCGTGACGCGGAGCGCCAGGTCCCGCCGCCAGGCCCGGCCCGCCAGCCCTTCGGGCACCCGGACGTGCCCGGCCCGGTGCGCACTGACGAAGTCGACGAACCGGTCGGGCCAGCCGAGCGGGCAGTCGAGCCCCGTCTTGGCGGCGCCCAGCACGGCTTGGACCACCAGGTCGTCGTCCGCCCCGACCGCCACGCGGGTGAGCCGGGCGTGGCCCACCCCCCACTCGACCCAGGCCACCGCGGTGCGGGCCGCCTCCGCAGCCAGATCGACGCCGACCGTCAGCATCCCTTCACGATACGCGGAAGATCCCCGCGGCCCCGGTCCGCGAGTTGACCCTTCGCCTGGACGTGCTGAACCGCCACGTCTGTGTCACCTACCGCAAACCTCTTGTCTGATCGTTCAACAATACTTAAGTTGAACGTATGGACATGTCGCAGGCGCCGGAGGGAACGCGGCGCGAGGGCGACCCGAAGCGGGCGGTACGCCGCTACGGGGACACCGCGCTGCTGGTCGAGCTCGACACGCCGACGGACGTCGTCGCCCTGTACGAGGCACTGACCGCCACACCCGTGCCGGGCGTCACCGACGTCCTCCCGGCGGCGCGCACCCTGCTGGTCCGCTGCGACTCGCCCGCCCGGCTGGGCGCCGTCGAGGCGGCGATCCGCGCCGCCCGCCCCACCGCCGGACGGCCCGCCGCCGCCGGGGCGCTGACCATCCCGGTCGTGTACGACGGCGCCGACCTGGCCGCCGTGGCCCGGCTGACCGGCCTGACCGAGCGGGAGGTGGTGACCGCCCACACCGGGACGCCGTGGACGGTGGCGTTCTGCGGATTCGCCCCGGGGTTCGGCTACCTCGTCGGCGGCGACCCTCGCCTCGCGGTGCCACGCCGCCCGGAACCACGCGTCCGCGTGCCGGCCGGGTCGGTGGCGCTGGCGGCCGAGTTCAGCGCCGTTTACCCGAGGGAGTCGCCCGGCGGCTGGCGGCTCATCGGCCGCACCACGCTCGCGGTGTGGGACCTGCGGGCCGACCCGCCCGCCCTGCTGCGCCCCGGCACCCGCGTCCGGTTCACGGAGGTCCGGTGATGGGTGACCCGCGCCTGCTGGAGGTGCTGGCCTCCGGCCCCATGACCACGGTGCAGGACCTCGGCCGGCCCGGCCACGGCCACCTCGGCGTCGGCCGGTCCGGCGCGGCCGACCGAGGCTCCCTGCGGCTCGCCAACCGGCTGCTGGCCAACCCCGAGGGCGCCGCCGCCCTGGAGATCACGCTGGGCGGGCTGCGGGTGACCGCCCACGGCGACCTCCTCGTGGCGCTCACCGGCGCCCCCTGCCCGGCCACCGTCACCGGCCGCGACGGCGGCAAACGGCAGCTCGGCCACAACGCCGTCGAACCGCTGCCCGACGGCGCCACCCTCCGGCTCGGCGTGCCCGGCCGCGGCCTGCGCACCTACCTGGCCGTACGCGGCGGACTCGACCTCCCGCCCGTGCTCGGCTCGCTGGCCACCGACACGCTCGCCGGTCTCGGCCCGCCACGGCCCGTCCAGGGCACCCTGCTGCCGGTCGGGCCGCCACCGGCGACGTTCCCGGCGCTCGACCTCGCACCCGTCGCCGACCCTGCCTGCGGTGACGTGCTCCTCCACGTGCTCGCCGGGCCGCGCGACGACTGGTTCACGCCCGGAGCGCTCGCCCGGTTGTGCGCCGAGCCGTACCTGGTGACCACCGACAGCAACCGGGTCGGGATGCGGCTGCGCGGGCCGGCCCTGGAGCGCGCCAGGAGCGGAGAACTTCCCAGCGAGGGCGTGGTACCCGGCGCCCTGCAGGTGCCGCCGTCCGGGCAGCCCACGCTGTTCCTCGCCGACCACCCCCTCACCGGCGGCTACCCGGTGATCGCGGTCGTCTGCTCCCGCGACGTCGACCGGGCCGCCCAGGCCCGGCCCGGCCAGCGCGTACGTTTCCGGCTCATCTGAACGTCTTCGCCTCATCCCATCGGTGGAAGGACCGCGACATGACACCACCCCCCGACCCCGCACGGCTCACCCCGCGCGAGGCCCGCGCACTGTTCCGCGCCGGGCTCGTCACGCCCACGTCCGGCTGGTCGGCCGGCTGGACGCAGGCCAACCTCATCGCGCTGCCGAAGGACCGCGCGTACGACTTCCTGCTGTTCGCGCAGCGCAACGCCCAGGCCTGCCCGGTGCTGGACGTCACCGAGCCCGGCGACGTTGCCGCGTCGATCTTCGACGGCGACCTGCGCACCGACCTGCCCGCCTACCTCGTGTACGAGCACGGCGAGCCGGTCGCGGAGACGGCCGACGTCACCTCCGCCTGGCGCGACGACCTGGTCTGCTTCCTCCTCGGCTGCAGCTTCACCTTCGAGGCGGCGCTGATCGAGGCCGGCGTGCCGGTACGCCACATCGAGGCCGGCACCAACGTGCCCATGTACCGCACCGACCGGGCCTGCCGCCCCGCCGGCGAACTGTCGGGCCCCCTGGTGGTGACGATGCGGCCCGTCCCCGCCCCCCTCGTCCCGGCCGCGGTGCGCGTCACCTCCCGCTACCCGGCCGTGCACGGAGCCCCCGTCCACGTGGGAGACCCGTCCCAGCTCGGCATCGCCGACCTGGACAGGCCCGACTTCGGCGACCCCGTCGAGGTGCGGCCGGGGGAGCTGCCGGTCTTCTGGTGCTGCGGGGTGACGTCCCAGGCGGCGGTCATGCGCTCGCGGCCACCGTTCGCCATCAGCCACGCCCCCGGCTCCATGGCGATCACCGACGTCCGCGACAGCACGTACGCGGTGCCCTGACACCGGCGAACCACTTCGGCGCCGGCAGGAACGCGCTTCAGCCGCACCCACCGGCCGCTACCCTTCCGGGGGTGCGCCCCCATCACGCCTCGACCCGGCTGATCGTGCTACGAGGCAACTCCGGGTCCGGCAAGACCACCGTCGCGCACGCGGCGAGGGCCGCCCACGGCCGCAGGGGCCTGGCCATCGTCAGCCAGGACGTGGTGCGCCGGGACATCCTGCGGGAGCGCGACCTGCCCGGCGGCACGAACATCGGCCTCATCGACACCATCACCCGCTACACCCTCGGCCACGGCCACCACGTCATCCTGGAGGGCATCCTCGCCGCGAGCAGGTACGGCCCCATGCTGCGGGCGCTGCGCGACGACCACGCCGGCAGATGCCACTTCTTCTATCTCGACGTGCCGTTCGAGGAAACCCTGCGCCGGCATGCCACCAGGCCGCAGAGCAGTGGCTTCGGGCCGGCGGAGATGCGGCAGTGGTACCAGGCGGGTGACCTGCTGCCGGGCGGCTTCGAGGCCGTGGTCGGCGAGAGTTCGTCACTTGCCGAGACGGTGCGCCAAGTCCTGTCCGTGGCGGGGCTTGCGGACTGACCTGCGGCGATCCCGCTGCGGAAATCCCCGTTGCGCGCCGTACGGCCGGTCACGCATCCTCGTAACCCCGAAGCCGAGCCGAGCCGAGGAGGGCCACCCGCACGTCCGGCTCTCCCGGGCGACCCCCGGCTGCCGCGCGACCGGAGGCGATACGCTTCGTGCGACGCAGCCGAGACCCACCCCGGAGCCGAGTATGAGGACCTGGTTCGAGCCGGACGAGGAGGGGGAGTTCGAGGCGGTCAGGGCATTGCTGGTCCGCCGCTGCCTCACCTGGGCCGACGAGCGCCGCCTGCCGGCCGACGGCGTGATCCTGGAGGCGGCGCTGGAGTCGCGCCACCGCAGCCGCGACGGGCGGCTGTGCCACTGGGAGACCCGGCAGGTGCGACGCTTCCTGCTGGAGTGGATCCCCCACCACCTGGTCGCCTCCCGCGAGGTGCTGGACCGTGCCCCCGGCAGCTTGACGACGTTGTTCCGCTACCTGGCCGAGACCGGGCTGCGTGATCCGCGGGGCGCCACGCCCGCCGAGCTGGAGGCGGCCGTGGCCGCGACCGCGGCCGAGTACGCGGCCGCGCTCGACGATCCCGGCCGGCAGAGCGTCGGGACGTTCTGGGCGCGGACGGCGCTCGACCACGGGGTGGATCTCACTGACGGCAGGGCCGTGGCGAGGTTCCGCCGCGACATCGACGCGGGACGGGTCGCCTACGACGCCGACCTGCTCGACACCCTGGTGATGGCCCGCTTCTTCGAGTCCGGGCCCGACGAGGAACGGGCGTTCCCGCAGCCGCCCATGACCCTGCCGCCGGCCGCGGAGCTCACCGCCGCGGCGGCGCGCAGCGAGGTCGTACGGCAGTTGGCGGCCCTGGCCGACTGGACGGGCACCGGCGGGCGAACGCTCACCGGCGCCGGTAACCTCCGCCTGGCCGACGCCCGCGAGCTCGCCGCCCTGCTCGACACCGGCGAGCAGGACCTGCGCGCCCGCAGCGCGGCGGAGCTGCCGAAGGTCGGGCTGCTGCTCGCCTGGGCGAGGGCGGCGCGCCTCGTCCGGGTGAGCAAGGGCCGCCTGCTCCAGGTGGCGAAGGCGGCACCGCTCCTGCGCGAACCGGAGCGGCTGTGGTCGCGCGCGTTCGAGGCCTTC
The DNA here is from genome assembly GCF_043204415.1 of Nonomuraea sp. NPDC047897. Lineage (NCBI taxonomy): Bacteria > Bacillati > Actinomycetota > Actinomycetes > Streptosporangiales > Streptosporangiaceae > Nonomuraea > Nonomuraea sp. NPDC047897. Next base: position 137,803 of record NZ_JBIDCC010000017.1, read on the forward strand.
TTCGACCTGGGCGCCGTGATCGGCACGCCCCGCTCGCCGCTGGCCCGCCTGTTCGACGAGGTCGTCGACGACGTGCTGTGCTCCGTGTACGGCATGCCGGCGCCCATGCCCGTGGCCCGCCTGACGGAGCCGGTCCTGCTGGCCTGCGAGGACTACCTCGGCTTCGATGACGAGGCGCGGCGCGACCAGACGCTCCGGGGCCTGGCCTCGACGTTCGAGGCCCTGGCGGCGCTGGGCGTCGTCGAGCTGAGCCACGGCGTGGCCGACGAGCTCTACTCCAGCGACCTCGACGCCGACGAGCACGAGCTGCCGCCCGACGCCCGGGCCCGCCTGCGCGCTCGGCTGGCCGAGCCGGGCCCCCTCGTCGCGTTGACCCCGCTGGGCGTCCGCGCCGTGCGCGACCGGATGCTCGCCGCGGGGCGGGACGCCCCGCTGCTCGGTGAGCTGGCCGGGGCGGCGCCGGCCGAGCTGCTGGGCGTGCTCGCCCAGCACTACCCTGAGGAGCCGGCCGAGGAGGAGCTGCGCCGCTGGCTGGCCGCCAACGGCGGGAGCGTGGAGCCGCTGCTGGACGCCGTGCGCGCCTGCCCGTTCCGCTCCCGCGCCGCCGCCATGCTCGACACCCTGGTGCAGTCGCGCGCCGACGGCCGCGAGCTGCTGGCCCGCCTGCGGGACGATCGCGCGCTGGGGCCCATCGCCCTGACGGCCCTCGTGGATGCCGGTGAGTTGCGCCCGGACGAGCTCACCGCGCGGGAGCAGCTCTCGCTGATGACCGAAGGACTGCTCAACCTCCTTGAGGTGGGCGGTCCGCACCAGGTCGTGGCCCAGCTCACGGAGGTGGCGGGCAGGGAGGCGTCCGCCATCATCGAGGCGGTGGCGAACTCTGACCATCCGGCCGACGTGGCCGTGGCCGAACTCCGCAGCCTGGTGTCCGTGCCGGCCCGCCCCCGGCGGCACCGGCTGCGCATGTCGGACGGCCACGCGCCGGGCAGCCGGGGCCGGCCCGGCGGCCGCGGGCGGCGACGGCGGTGACGCGCCGCTGCCCCGCACTCCGCATATAGTAAGTCAGGTGACTGACTCGAAGGGTTCCCGGACGAAGACGGCCGGCTCCAAGCGCCGGCGGCTGATGGCCGCCACCGCCCAGGTCGTCCACCAGCAGGGCGTCGAGCGCACCACCATCGCCGACATCGCCCGCGCCGCCGACGTGCCGGTGGGCAACGTGTACTACTACTTCAAGACCAAGGACGAGCTCGTCGCCGCCGCGCTCGACGAGCACGCCCGCCACCTGCGGACGCTCACCGACGACCTCGACCGCCTCGCCGACCCGCGCGAACGGCTCAAAGGCCTCGTCCGGGCCTGGGTCAGCCGGCGCGACGTCGCCGCCCGCTACGGCTGCTCCACCGGAACGCTGGCCGTCGAACTGGACAAACGCCCCGAAGGCGGCCTCGACGTGGAGGCAGGCAAGGTCATCCGGCTGCTGCTCGACTGGGCCGAACGGCAGTTCGCCGCACTCGGCCTGCCGGACCCGGGCGGGCTCGCCCTCACCCTGGTGGGCGCGTACCAGGGCATGTCCCTGCTCGCCAACGCCCTGCGCGACCCCGGCGTCATGACCAGCCAGGGCGACCGCCTCCTCGCCTGGCTCGACTCCCTCGGGGAAGCCGCGAGCGGCGTCAGCCGCCCTGGGTGAAGACGGTCCGCTGCTTCGAACACCCGCCGGTGGGCCGCTTCGAACTGCCGCGGCACACCTGCACCCTGATCTGCAGCACGCTCCCGTAGTCCCTGCGGAACGTCCCCACACCCGGCGTGCAGTTGTAGAAGCCGTACGTCTTCCAGCGACCGTTGCCGGCGTCCTGGGCCCGCAGCACGGCCCAGGCGCACCCCTTGCCGCGGGTGTCCTCCAGGTTGCCGTACACCACATGACCGAACTGGCTGACCGCGACCTTCCCCCAGGCGGCGGCCATGCCGTCGGCGGAGTGCACGGTCCGCCACTTCCAGACGGCCGGGGTGGCCGCGGCGGGCGTGGCCACGGTCAGTGGCAGGACGACGACGGCGAACAGGGCGAGCAGACGCATGAGGTACTCCGGAACGAACCGCGAATCGGACACCCCTAGAGATAGACCCCACCACTTGCGACCCGCTTGGAACCCGCTGCCCCGTTCCGCCCCCTAACCGGCGGTACGGAACCGTTCGTAGCGCTCCTCAAGCAACTCCCGGTCCGGCCGGTCGGCCCGCCGGCCGGGCACCACGATCCGCAGGGCGTGCATCTCCTGCAGCCCGTGCTTGAGCATCGGCCCGTCGACCTCCTCCAGGATGTCGGCCCGCACCTCGATGACGTGGTCGGGCCGGACGCCGAGGATGTCCTGGTCGTACGCCGCATGGTGAATCTTGCACAGCGCCAGACCGTTGGAGATGGCCGGGACGCCGCGCGTCTCGCGCTCGGGGATGATGTGGGCGGCGTCCAGGAGCACCTGATGCCGCAGGCGACACACGGCGCAACTGCTCCCGTACGCCTGGATCACCCGCTGGCGGAAGACCGGCTGGTGGAGGCGCTGCCGAGTGATCCGCTCCGAGTACCGGCGTTCGATGGGACTCATGGGGCCCTCGGTGAGCAGGTGCCGCTGCGCTTCGTCGAGCGCCACGGCGATCTGGGACCGCTCCGCCTCGACGGTGACGATCCAGACCGGGAAGAACGGCAGGAACAGGCCCTGCTTGATGCCGAAGAACCAGATGAGGGGCACCTTACGCTCGAACGCGACCCGCAGTCCCTCATTGGTGTAGTGCCGGGGATTGTCCTGGAACTTGTACCGCAGGAAACCGTCGTCTCCCACGGCGTCCTCGTAGGGCGCGCGCGCTCCGTCGGAGGTGTACGTCGTCAGGATGGACAGGGCGGCGGCCATGCCCTGCGGCTTCCTGATGCCCAACTGGTTGTCGATCAGCGGGAAGGCCCGCCCCTCGAACCGGAACCCGAGCAACTCGTCACGCCGGACAACGGGATCGTCCGGCGTGCACCGCTGTCGCAGCCACGCCATGGCCGCCGCCCGTACGCGGTCGTCCAGGTCGTCGCCGAGCGGCATGATCACACCATGTGTTCTATACGTTCGCCGGCCACTCCGCCACCCCGCCGGCACGCGACCGTCCGGATCCGGTCGGGATCGGACGGCTGTCGCATGCGATCACCTCGCTCACCGTTCGTCCTGACATGACCGCACGATCTCCCTACACTGGCCGACCGTGGACTGGATCGAGCGGGTCGCCGAGATCCGGCGCTGGACCAGAGGCGGCGAGCGGGCACCGCACAAGCCGCTCCTCCTGCTGTACGTCCTGGGCCGTTTCCAGCGACACGGCAACCGGCCCATCCCGTTCAGCGCCGCCGAGGCCGAGCTCAGGAAACTGCTCAAGGAGTACGGGCCGCCCCGCGACACCAGCCCCGGCTACCCGTTCCACCACCTGACGAGCGACGGCCTGTGGCTGGTCGACACCCGCCATGGCCCGGGCAGCCCCGGTCCGGAGCTCGGCCGGCTGCGTGACAGCCAGGCCACCGGCCGCCTCCACCCCGACGGCCGGTCGCAGGCCTCCCGCGACATGGTGCTCGCCCTGACGGGCCGCGAGGCGCGGGAGCCCCAGCCAGGTCTGGAGCCGGTCGCCCCGGGCCACATCGCCTGGCACGGCCGCCAGGTCTTCCGCACACCGCCCCGCAACTGACCTCACCGCCTCTGGCCCGCACCAGGACGCGCCAGTCGTCGATGAGCGCGCCTTCGGGAAGGGAGCATTAGGCGCTGTACTTCGAAGAGATCCCCGATTCCGAGGCCGCAGTATCGATGGGTCGACAATCCCATCGATCCCCACCGATCATCGAATCGATCGGTGACCAGCCTCCGGCACAGGCCTCGGCCTCTGCCGGAGGCCCAGGTGTACGGACGAGAGGTTATGAGCGACAACGCGGACATCGAGAACGTCTTTCCCGACCCGGTGGGCCTCGTGTGGATGAAGGGCATCGCGGCCGACGAGGCCCTGCGCGCCATCGGCGCCGACCCCGCCGGCGAGGTGGTGAACGCCGATTGGAGCCAGGTCCAGGCGACGCCCTGGAACTCCGATGACGAGAGCGGCGAGAACAAGACGCCCGGGCGGACGGCGCTGTTCGCGGTGGAGGGCGAGGGGACGGTTCTGATCGAGCCGATGTCCTGTGTGGGCGCCGACACGGCGCTGCTACGGTCTCTGACCGCCTCAGGCGGAGAGGCGCTGGGTCTGAGCTGGACCGTCAACCTCCACGTCACGGTCACCTTCGCCGCTCGCGGGGTGATCCTGGCCAGGTTCGACCCGATGGAGCTGTTCGCCGCCACCGGAGACGACCCGGACGCCGTCGCCGGTTGGCTGGACTCCCTGCCAGTGACCGCTGCCGAATGGCACAGCGACGGCAAGGCTGCCGCCTTCACACTGGGGGAGCGCCTGTCCGGCATCCGCATCGACCGCGCGTGGCTGGCGCGCCGCCATCGGCTCGTACTCCCGTCCGCTTCCACGTCACGCCCCGCGCTCTTCCTCGACAAGCAGATGCGTCAACTCGCCGCCGCCGATCCGCGGATCGCCGCGCTGGCCGCCGACCCAGGACCGGACAAGCTGCCGGAGATCATCCGCATGGCCGTGGACCTGGCACTGCGCACCACCGGCCTCGACGGAGAGACCGTGGACGAGGCCCTCGCCCTACTGGCCACCGGCGAGCGAGGCGCCGCCGCCGCTGCGGCGCGCGAACGGCTCAGGACCCTGCACACGACACTGCGTCAGGAAGCCCAGGCCGCGTACGAGCGGTCCGCAGCGACGGGCTTCGCCGTACCAGGCCACGACACGGAGGTCGGCCGGCTCATGCTGCGGCAGGAAGCGGTCGAGACACTACGGCACGCGCTCGACCCCGATCCGGAGCAGGCCGCTTCCCACGCACTGGACCGAGCGGCAGCCACCCACCTGAGCCAGGAGAACGGCGACTTCCTCCGCCACCGCACCCTCACCGCGATCCAGCACTACATCGTCCACGGCGAGAACTGGCTGTAACCGGACAACCCATGACGACGGGAAACCGGCTGAAGTCGTCGGCCCAGCGTAGAAGGGGACCAGCGTAGCCGGACGTCGCCGGCGGCTCATCGAGGTGCTGGCGAGCGCATCCCAGCACCGCCCAGACACGTAGGCGTCCGGGTGCTCGCCCACGTTGCCCCAGACCCGCCACACGCGGACCAGCGCGGTCTGGAGCAGGTCCTCCGCCTGCGCCCAATTCACGGCAGAGCAGGTACGCGGTTCGTAACAGTCGTGGCGACCGCGCCTCGACATGTGCCACGAAATCCGACTTGTCCCGCATCAGCCGCGCCCTTCCCGTCGTACCGGCTCCCGTTATGACCCGCTGGAACCCGCCAACGGTTGCCCACCAACGTCAGGCCTCGACCGGCGCGGAGGGCCGGATCCGGTCAGGTCATGTCCAGGGCCACCTCCAGGCGCAGGTAGGCGTCGATCCAGGTCTGCTCGACCGCCTCGCCCGAGTCCTGGAAGCGCGCCGCCGCGAACGCCGTGACGGCCTGGGCGATGCGGTGGAGCCCGAGCGTGGTCAGCCGTCGCGCGGCGGTGTCGAGGCGGGCGTCGTAGGTCGGCGGCAGGTGGGACAGGCCGTGGTGGGCCGCCTCTGCGAGCAGCCCGCGGGTGTCGATCAGTACGGAGGTCAGCGGGCCGTGCTGGTCGACCTCGGCGACCGCGAGCGGGCCGCTGCCTCCGGCGGGTTGCAGGTCGGGTACGACGACACGGCCCCCGGCGGCCAGGCCGATGGGGTCGATGACGACACCGCCCGCGGTACGCCCGGCCACTCCGCTGACGAAACGCAGCTCGCCTTCCTCCCCGGCGAGTACGGAGGCCAGCGAGTCGAGGCGGCCGGGGGCGGCACCGGTGTGGGTGGCGGTGACGGTGGCGGTGTTGCCTGCCTGGTCGGCGATGAGGGCGTCGAGGCGCTGGTCGCCGGCGGCGTAGGTCATGGCCACCACGTGGGAGACGGCGACGACGCGTACCAGCTCCGCTTCGACGCGCGGGCGGATGGGCCGGAGCGTGAGCGCGTCGAGTTCGCGGCCGAGCGCGGCGAGGTCGGTCACCAGCAGGGACGGCGAGAGCTCACCCCAGTCGCCACGCGACGGGCTGACCGTCGTCTTGGAGATCCGCCCGGTGGCCAACCGCACGGTACGGCTGGCGCTGCGGACGGCGGATTCCGTGACGAGGTTGCCTGTGGCCAGGACGGCCAGTGTCGAGCCGGCGATGCGTCGCCAGGCCGGCGCGGCGCCGTCGTCGCCGTCCCATTCGCGGCGGAGTACCAGGACCATCGCGCTGTCGCTGTGGGCCAGGTAGATCTCGGCGATCCGCCGGTCGCCGAGGCTGCGGATCCGGCAGCCCAGGCTCTCCAGCCGGGCCCGGCGCAACGGGGTCTCGGCGGCCTCGGTGGTGCCGAGCACGCTGCTGCGGAGGGTGGCGCCGGGGCGGGTCACGGCCCGGTGCCGGGCGTGGAGCTCGGCGAGGTGGCTCGCGAGCAGCTCGGGACGGTAGTGGGCGCTGCGGTCGCGGTAGGCGGCCAGCTGCTCGGCGAGGTCGCCGACGGCCAGCAGCGGCCAGCGCGATCCGGCGGCGTCCAGATGGCGCTGTACGTCGGCGATGGTGGCCTCGAACCCCTGGCCGAGGTGCGCCGCACCTTCGCGCAGGACCGTGCCGGCCAGCCCGAGGGCCCGCTCCAGTCCGGATCCGGCACCGGTTCCGGCTTCGCCGCCGACGTCGACCCGTACCTCCCGCATCCCGGGATGCAGCTCGTCGGCCACCCGGAACGCCCACACGGCGAGGGCGATGACGTCGTCGCGGCTGCCCGCGACGACGTCGGTGTGGACGAAACCGAGGTCGCCGGGGATCAGGAAACGCACGGTCGCGGTGGCGAGCTCGACCTGCGGCGCGGGATCGGTGGCGGTGGCGCGGCGCACGCGGGCGGTGTATCCGGTCTTCTCGGTACGGCGAGCGGCGGTCATCAGGCGGGCGCCGATCCTGGCGGTCAGCTCGTCGTCGCTCACCTGCCCCGGCGACCAGGCGGGGGGTTCCGGGTCACGGCCCTCAGCCTGCGCCTGGTCGCCGGTCCCGGCAGGCGGCCCGTCGGCGATCTCAGCGGCAGGTCCGGCGTGCTGGTGCTGGTAGGCGAGCACCACCCCGACGACATGCCGGCAGACCCCGGTGGCGCCGCACGTGCAGCGGGCCGCGTCGAGCCCGCCGGATGGCAGGCTCGCGGTCGGTCCGCCTGCGAAGTGGCCGTGCACGGTCCCGTCGGCGTCGGCACGCAGGTCCGGCGCGGCTTCCTTGCCCGCCCGCTTGACCAGGCCGCGGTTGGTGAGCGCGGCGAGGGCGTCCGTGGTGAGCCCGAGCAGATCCGTTCTCATCGGCCCACGTGCTCCGCGACGAAGGACGCCAGCTCGCCGGGGGTCATCGCGCCCACGTACGCCCCGGCGTCGGCCAGGCGTTGCGCGAGTTGCCGGTCGTAGGCGGGGTTGGCCTGCTCATCCAGGGCGGCGAGGCCGAGGACCTTGCTGCCCTGCTCGACCAGGTCACGCACGATGCGTACCAGCCGGTGGGGATCGCCGCCCTCGTAGAAGTCGGAGATCAGCACGACGATGGCCCGCCGCGGCCGGTCCACGAGTCCGGCGCCGTACGCCGCCGCGCGGGCGATGTCGGTGCCGCCGCCGAGCTGGACCTTCATGAGCAGTTCCACGGGGTCGTCCACGTCGAGGGTCAGGTCCACCACGTCGGTGTCGAACGCGACCAGGTGGGTGCGTACGCCGGGCAGGCCCCACAGGCAGGCCGCGGTGACCGCCGAGTGGATCACCGAGTCGGTCATCGAGCCGGACTGGTCGACGAGCAGGATCACCTGCCACTGTTCGAGGTGGCGGCGGGTGCGGGAGAAGAACAGCGGGGTCTCGATCACGATCCTGCCGGTGTCGGGCTGGTAGCGGCCGAGGTTGGCGCGCAGGGTCCTGACCATGTCGAAGTTGCGAGCCAGCCGCATCCGGCCCGGTCGCCGTGCTCTGGTGCCCGAGAAGGCGCTGCGCACCTCGGTGGCGAGCTTCTCCATGAGCTGCCGTACGACCTGCTCCACGATGCGCCTGGCCAGCCGCAACACCTGCGGGTTCATCAGGTGTTTGGTGTGCAGGACGGCCTTGAGCAGCGCGGGGTTGGGCTCGATGCGCGCGAGCACGTCGGGGTCGGTGACGAGGTCGTGGATCTCGTAGCGTTCGACGGCGTCGCGTTGCAGGCGTTCGACGGTCTCCTTGGGGAACAGGCGGGTGATGTCATCGAGCCAGTCGAAGGTGGTCAGGGCAGACGGGCCGCTCCCGGCCTGCCGCCGCACGCCGCGCCTGCGCAGGTCCTCGTCGCGGCCGTACAGCCAGTCCATGGCGGCGTCGCGGCCGGCGGCCTCCTCGCCGAGTCGCCCGCCACCGAGGCAGGCGCCGCCGGCCTCGCCCAGCAGCAGGCGCCACCGTACGAGGGTGGGGTCGGTCATGGCGTGATCAGTCCCTCCCGGCGCAGTGCCGCGTCGACTCGTTCGTCCAGTGCCATACCTGCGGCCACCAGTTCCGGCGCCGCCTCCAGCCGCATCAGGTCCCACGCGGACGCACCCGCGCCGGAGCGCAGTTCGACCAGCCGGGTGGCCATGAGGCGCCGCTCGCGGGGCGGGAAGTAGCCGAACGCCTGGCGCAGCGCCGGCAGGGCCACCAGGAAGTCATGGTCGCTCATCGCCGCGACCAGCTCGTCGAGCAGCTCCAGCATGCCGCCGGTGTGCAGGACCTCCTCCCGGGCGAGCGCGAACAGCCCGGCCAGCCAGTCGCCGGCCGACGCGGGGACGAACGCGCCGCGTACCGCCCGTGCGGGGTCCGCGGCGGCGCCGCGCAGTGACCAGCCCAGCCCGAGTGACGCTCCGCGCAGGTCGGGCGGCGCGTCCTGGCAGGCGGCGATGCGGTCGGCGACGCCCAGCGCCGCGTCCACGTCCAGGCCGAGCGGCGGGCCGGCGTGCCTGAGCGCGTCGCGTACGGCGGCCATGGCGTCGATACGCTGCGGATCGGCGGGTACGGGCCCGCCGAGCACGCCTTCGGCCAGCCACAACGCCCGGAAGGTGGCGGCCCGCACCACGGTGCCCAAGGTGGTGCTGCCTCTGGTGTCGAACAGGTCGTCGTGACGCCACATCGCCAGGGTGACGGTGAGGGTGCGGCCCAGCGAGCCGAGGTCGGCCGCCGCGACGATCGCCCGCGCGAGGTCGTCGAGCACCTGCCCCGCCAGCTCGCCGATGCCGCACAGCGCGGCGTCGAACAGCACGTCGGCCAGCTGGTCCAGGTCGGCGTCCCTGATCCGCTCGGCGAGTACGGAGGCCGCCGCCTCCTGCGGGTCCACGCCGTACCCGCCTGCCTCGATCAGGGCGGGCAGGCGGTCGTCGGTCTCGGCCAGGGTCCACTGTTCGACCAGCTCGGTGCCGCCCCCGGGGCGGGGCCCCGAGGTGCGGACCACGCCCGGGACGCCCAGGACGCGCAGCCTGTGCAGGAAGCGGCTGCGCTCGCGGTCGGCTTGCCCGCCGAGGTGGAGCCGTTCGTCGCCGGTCCCGCCCAGCTCGGCGAGCACCGCGTGGACCAGCGGCGGCAGCGGGGTCGAGCGGTGCAGGCGGCCTGCCCGGTCACCGCCGAGCGCCGCGATCATCTCCACGACGACCGGATGGTGGCCCGCCTGGAGGGGGCCGCGGGACGCCCAGGGCAACGGGGTCTCGATCGCCTCGCCGACCAGCGCCGTGGCCAGGCCGTCGAGCACGTCGACCCGGGCCGGATGCGAGTGGCCGCGCATCAGCGCGATCCCGTCGGCGGTGGCGCGCGCGGCGATCAGGTCGGCGGTGGACACCGGCTGACGCCGGGCGCGCAGCCTGGCCGTCACCGCCTCGGTGAGCCTGCGGGCGGCTCCGTCCGGGCCGTACTTCCACAGGTCCTGGTAGTAGCCGGGCGACGGCATGCCCGACTGGTAACCGTCGAAGGCGTCCAGTCGGCGGAACGAGTACGGCACCAGGTAGCTGCCGACCGCCGCCCCCTCGGGCGGCTGCGGCACCTCCGGCCAGCTCCGCTCGCCCTGCTCGGCCAGCCGGATCAACGCGGGACGGTGGAAGCCGCCCGTGACCACGACCACCGGCCGCTCGCCCGCGTCGCCGGCGGCCGCCCGGACCCACTGCGCCATGTACGCCTCGCGGGCCGTGTCGTCAGGACCGGCCTCGGTGTCGCCGCGTACGAGGTCGAAATAGGTGGCCAGCCGTTCGGCCAGCCCGTCGGCCGGCTCGATCTCGAACAGGTGGTCCCACAACGCGTCCACGTTGTCCACGGCGAAGGCGCGGCAGAGCCGTCCGGTCACCTCGTCGTAGCGGGCCTCGGCGTCGGCGTAACGGTTGCTGAGGTCCGCCAGCGCGGGATGCCAGGCGGGCAGGTCGATGAAGCGCAGCTCGGCGCCGGCCTCGCGGCCCGCGGTCAGCGCCGCCCACTCCGGGGAGTAGTCGCACAGCGGTGTCCATGAACCGTGGCGCCGCTCATGGTCGCGGTAGCTGGTGTAGACGGCGATCGGCAGCTCGTGGCCGAGCAGGAGCTCGTCCATCCTGTGGTTCATCTCCGCCGGGCCTTCGACCAGCACGTACGCGGGGCGTACGGAATGGATGGTGTCGGCGACCAGCCGGGCACAGGCGGGACTGTGGTGCCGCACGCCGAGGAAGACGACCGTCATCGTTCAGCCCGGCAGCAGGTGGCGGGCCTCGTACAGGGCCTTCCACTGGTCGCCGTGCCGCCTGCGCTCCAGGTATCTGCGGAGCTTGGCCAGGTCCTCCGGGTTGTCCTTGGCGGCCGTACCGGCGAGGCAGGAGACCAGGTCGGCGGCGGTGCCCGGCTCCCCGCGCAGGAACCAGCCGCGCAGCCCGACGGCATGGGCGACCGAGACGGCCTCCGCGGTGCTCATCACCCCCGACAGCCGGTCCGTGGCGTCGCCGCGCGCTGTCTGCCCCTGGCGCAGCTCGCGGAAGGCGGTGACCAGGACCTCCAGCACGTCGCGGCGCGGCGGAGCGGTGACGCCTGAGCGTTTGAGCAGCGCCCCCGCCTCCGCCTCCACCAACGCCAGCTCGGTCTCGAAGTCGGCGATCGGGAAGACGGTCTCGAAGTTGAAGCGGCGCTTGAGCGCGGCGCTCATCTCGTTGACGCCGCGGTCGCGGGTGTTGGCGGTGGCGATGACGGTGAACCCCTCCTGGGCGAACACCATCGACGCGGGACCGCTCAGCTCCGGTACGGCGAGCACCCGGTCCGACAGCGGCGACAGCAGGCAGTCCTGCACCTCCAGCGGGCACCGGGTGATCTCCTCGAAGCGCACCACCTTGCCCTCGGCCATGCCGCGCAGCAGCGGCGCGGCCACCAGCGACCGGGGGGAGGGGCCCTCGGCGACCAGCAGTGCGTAGTTCCAGGAGTATTTGATCTGGTCTTCGGTGGTGGCCGCGCCGCCCTGGATGGTGAGCGTCGAGGTGCCGCTCACGGCCGCGGCGAGCAGCTCGGACAGCAGCGACTTCGCCGTGCCGGGCTCGCCCACCAGCATCAGCCCGCGGTTGGTCGCGAGCGTCACCAGGGACCGGTCGATCAGCGAGGGATCGCCCACGAACTTGCGGCTGATGCCCAGCGCCTCCTCCCCGAGGACGAAACGGCGGGCAGCCCGCAGGCTGAGCGCCCAGCCGGGCGGCCGGTCGTCGGTGTCGTGCTCCCGCAGCCTGGCCAGCTCGCCGGCGTAGCGGATCTCGGCGGGGGGCCGCTGGGCGTGTTCGTTCATCGGGTGATGTCCCTCAGGTCTCGAAGGATCTCGGAGGTGGTGATCGGATCGAGGCCGTCGAGCCCCAGCTCCACCAGGGTCTGCTCGTCGGCGAAGTCGAGGTAGCCGATCGAGATGCCCGGATAGAGGCCGATCGTGATGGTCCTGCCGCCGGGTACGTCCCGCTCGATCCAGCCCTGCCAGCCGGCGTCCTGAGGCGCGCCGCGCCGCCAGCCGCGCCGCTCCAGGCCGATCACCGCGCGGGTGGGGATCCTGGCGGCTTCGATCTCGGCCACCAGCGCCGGATCCAGCGCGTACGTCTCCCTGCCCAGCTGCGGGAACGGCTGCAGGATCTCGTAGTCGGCGAACACCTCGGACCAGGCGGCCAGGTCCTCTCCCAGCTCCAGCGGGTGCACCACGCCGACGAGGGCGGCTTCGGGCAACGTCAGCGTGGCGTCCTCGACGTCGGCGAAGCTGCGGTCCTCGGCCACCCGCAGGGTGCCCGTGAACTCGCCCGACGGGTCGTACCACCCCCATACGAGCCGCCGTACGATGTGCCAGAGCAGCGGGTGGCCGACGAGTAGCCGGCCGAAGTCGCCGGCGCTCCAGCGACGCCGGTTCACCATGGCCTGCTCCAGGCGGTGGATGGCGTCCCCTGCCACGGAGCGCACGTCCTTCTTCAGCCCGGCGAAGCGCCGGTAGGCGGCGGCCGCGAGCTCCGGATCGTCGTTGGCGCCCGGCTTGGGCAGGTTCTTCAGCCGCTTGTCCGAGGCGTCGGCCACGTACGGCTTGAGCTGCTCGTCGAAGCCCACCACGAACTGCCGGCGGCCGTAGTCGAGGGTCAGGCTGCCGTCGGCGGACAGGCCGAAGTCGGGCACCAGCCGGTCGGCCAGCTCCTGCGGCTTCAGGCCGAGCTCGGCGGCGACCTCGTCCATCTTCAGCTTGGCCCGGTTCTTCAGCCCGGTGAACTTGACCTTCTCGGCGATGCCGTGCAGGTGCATCAGCGCGACCTCGGAGCCGATGGAGGCCAGCAGGTCCAGACCGGTGACCGCGCGCGCGTGCCCGCCCTCGCCCGGCCAGGTTCTGATCAGCGGGGTCAGCCGCCGTACGGTCTCGTCGTCGCCGAGCAGCGCCTGCGCGTCCATCACCCAGCTCTCCTTGGACGGGTAGCCGGCCGCCTGCCAGCGCTGGAACAGCGCCCAGGCGAAGTCGGCGAGGCTGCGGCCGTCGCAGGTCTCCTTGACCACGGCGAGCCCGGCGTACGGGTCGCCGGGCTTGGAGATCGCCAGCATCGTCATCACGTGGCGGACCGCCTCGGGCGGCAGCGCGCCCGCGCCGCCGCGCAGGTGGATCGGGGTCATGATCGCGACCTCCGTCCACTCGGGCAGCACGGGCATCCTGGCGGGCAGCGCGTCGAGCGGGTCGGCCACGAGCAGGTCGGCGATCGCGGCCTCGGCGGCGGGCCCGTACCCTGCGGCGGCCTCGGCCAGAGTGTCGCGGTGGCCGCCCGCGACCAGCGCCGCCAGCGCCTGCTCGGCCCGCAGCCTGGCTGCACCGGGCCTGCCGAGAGCCGCCGGGATCAGTGCCCTGGCGGCCGCTCCGGGATGGCGGTGCAGCCACGCCAGCGCGGTGGCGCGTACGGACTTCAGCCGGGCCAGCCAATCGGCCATCAGCACGGCGACCTCCGGCGCCGCGAACGGCAGCAGCGACGCCGCGACCGAGCTGGGAGCGCGCCGGGCGCTGTCGAGCACCATGGGCAGCGCCGCCGGCCCGAACCTGGCCACCACCCTCGGCATCCAGTCGCCCGCCCCATACACGTCGCCAGGGCGCCACTCCTCGATCAGCGGCGCGGCCAGTTTCTCGGGCCCGGCGACGAACAGGGCGATCTCATCGGACCAGGAGCCGCCCTGGCCCTTGGCGATCTGCCGGGCGATGTCCTCCCAGCTCCGGCGCCAGGACCGGTCCCATGAACCTTCACCCGCCCGGGGGGAACGCCAGTTGTCCTGCTCGCCCGGCGCCCACACGAGGGCCGGTTCGTCGGCGCACGCCAGGCCGTTCACCACGACCACCTTGCGTACCTTGCGCGGGCGGGTCCAGGGCGGACTGACCAGCACCTCGGGCAGGGCCTCCGGCGGAGCGGCGGCGACAGTCTCAGCGGTCACGATCTTGTTGATTTGCTCGGCGGCGGCACCGTCGCCGAGGCTCGCGAGCACCTCGTCCACCAGATCGGGATGGGCCGCCGCATGGGCGCGCAGCAGCAGGTCCACGACCTTGCCGCCGGACTCGGCCAGCATCCGCATCGCGCGGCGGGGGAAGCGGGAGGCCGCGCGCAGGAAGGCCGGCTGGGTGTACTTCTGCTCGATGCGGTCGAGGAGCGCCCGCATCGCCGTGTCGTACGGCAGGTCGGCGAGCACGCCCAGCAGCCGCTTCCGGCTGTCCGCGCCGTAGGCGTGGTCCACCCAGACGGCCAGCAGCGGCACGGCCGCCTCGCTCATGCCGTCGACGACCGTGGCGGGCAGGGCGAGGGAGTCCCCTATGTAGTAACCGCGCACCTGGTCCGTGATCAGCTCGGCGTGCTCCGGCGTGCTGATGGCGGCGATCAGGCGGTAGGCGAGAGCCGGGAGGTTCCGGCTCACCTCGGCGCAGTCGGCCGTGACCCAGCCGGTCTCGGTGGGCGCCAGGTAGGAGGCCGCCACGCGGTGGTGGAGCCCGCCTTCGCGGCTCACCGCCAGCGCCGCGACGACCTCGGCGTACTCGGCGTCGGACGCGGCGGCCAGCACGGCGCGGACCCGGGCGTCGATCTGCCGAGTGGAGGCCCAGCCGTGCCACCGGTCGGAGTCCTCGCCGTCGGCCAGCTGCCGAATCATCAAGGTGTCCCCGTCGTGGACATAGTCCAGCGAGGCCAGCTCGGTCACGGCCACCGCCGCGAACACCGGGCCGCGTTCGGCCAGCCAGGTCTCGGCGAACAGGGACAGCATCTCGCGCTCGGCCCATGACAGGGACGCGGCCACCGCCTTGGCGACCACCGCTGCGCCCAGCGGTGTGCTGCCGGGCTCTCCCGCCAGGTACGCCGCGCCCGCAGACGCGAGCCCCGGATCCGGGCACTTCGCCACCATGTCGGCGAGCACCTTTCGGCGTTTGCCCAGCTCGGCGGCCAGCTTCTCGGGCGCGCTCGCGTCCGGCCGCTGCACGGAGACCTTCGCTCCGCTCCGCCGGGGGTGGAGAGCGCGCAACCAGGCGGACGGCAACGTCAGCCGATCCTCGTCCGCAACGCTGCCGGCGGCCACCAGGGAAGCCGCCTGCGGCGAGGAGACTCCCTGCGACGAGGAGGCCGTTTCGTCCTCCGTGTAGCCCTTGCGTAACTTCTCCGCCGCCAGCTTTTCCGCGGCCGCCGTGGCGGCGGCGGCTGAACCGAACGACTTCACCTGCGTCTGACCGGCCGCGCCCAGCCGTCCATACCGGATGTACAGCTCCGCGCCGTCCTGGCGAACTGCCCAGAACTTGGCCGAACCCCCGCCGACGAACGTCAGCGTGCGCTCCACGCTCATGCCGATACCTCCACCCTGCATCCCGTCAGCCTCTTGATCGACAGCGGCGAGTATGGCGAGAACGACCGACAAAGTCGCGCGAAAGGCCAGCCGGGGAGCAGGGCTCCGGCATCGTGGAGATCTGTCCGGCTCTCTGATCACGTGAAGCCGAGGACGGCGAGGCCGCCGGTGGCATCCCGGGACAGCTGACGGATCGCCTGGGCGAGGTTGCCGGCTCCGGCCAGGCGCAACGCACCGATCGCGAGGTTGCGCAGGCTGGCCATGGCACGAGGAGCGTGGCCGGTGCGGACCCGGGAGTGGTCTTCGGCGAAGGCGACGTCGCGGACGTGGCGGAGCCCGTTCTCGACGGACCAGCGGCCGCGGATCCAGGTGGCCAGGTCGGCGGGAGTGGCCTGCCGGACGGGCAGGCTGATGATCGCGTACACGGTGACCGTGGTCCACTTGCCCGTCGTGAGGTGCTGGACCCGACGCCTGATCTGCATCACCTGGACAGCGCGTGGGAACAGCAGGCCGGCGGTGACGGTGACGACCTTGAGGGTCCCCCGCTCCTGCCGGCCATGGTCACGATCGCGTTCACCACATCGGCATCGGACGAACCCACGCCCGAACCCACATCGACGAGCTGCACATCCGCATCGCCAACGCCGTCACCGGAGAACTCCTGCGCGAGCTGATCCTCGACCCCGCCCACGACTACCAACGCCAGGCAAACCCCAACAAGACGAAACCCCCGAACCCGTAGGTTCGAGGGCTTCCGATGTCCTGAGACATCACATGAGTGCCCCCGGCAGGATTCGAACCTGCGGCACCCGCTTTAGGAGAGTGGTGGCTGTTCGGGTGGCGCATCTGTTCTGACCTGCATAAACGTTTCGCGTTTTCCGTAGCAGCAGCAAGATCATCCCGCGCATGTCCCGAACACGGATCGCAGAGCCGCTTCGTCCCCGAGGGCCAGAAGCCGCGGGGCAGGCCAGACATGACCTGTTGAGCCTGCATGTTGTCTGCATCTGAGGACGAACATCAAATTCAATATGGAGGGTGCGGTGCCCTTGGGCCTTGGACGCGGCGCTGGCGGCCACTTGCTTCATTAGGCCAGATGCCGTGGATGATTGGACGGTAACAGGCGCGAGCCGTACCGTGCGGCGATCTCCACGGTATGACGCGCCTGGCTACCATGGAGGCGATCCCTCTTGGAGATCAGTCTGCGGGCCTGGCGGGGCTGTCATTCAGGGCTTCCGCCCTCCCCGCCAGGCCCTTCAGCGTCTACCCCACGACGCGTCTGGGGCACCTCGACAACTGACGGGGAATCGAGGGACGTAGGCATCTCGTCCGTCAAATGCGGCAGCGGCCATCCTCCTGCCAACAGGTCTTTTAGGGCGTTGTAGACGGCATCCGAAGCTTCTCTATTGAAAGCGTCCGGGCGAATGCGAAAATGGTGATAGAGGCCATCCCAGTGATATCCCTCCGAAACCATTCCATCTGCATCTCTTCCTTTTCCGGGCCGCATCTCAAGAAGTCCAAATCGTTCTAGCATTCTATGTGTGGTACTATATGAATCCCGTCCAAGGCCAAAGTTCTTGAGTCTCACGTGTTCGGATACTTCAAGCCAGGCATTGCCCGACCTGGAGTCGCTCTTCAGCGAGAATAGCATTAGCATGAATTGGAGTTCGACATCCTCCAGCACGTGCATCCACCCGTTGGCGAATAGCTCAAATGGACCCGTAATGACGTTAGATTCATTGTGCCTTGGTATTCGATAGGGGATCGGATCGCCTCCCCCCGGACGGGCACCCCCTTCGTCTAATAGTTCAAACCCTTCGAAGCGACCGCGCTTGTTGGCTGCTCCCGGAGCGTATATAAGGCCGATATCTGGCTCGGCCAGCCTCGATAGCGCATTCAACAACCGGCGCTTTTTTTCTTTCCTTTAGAAGTCTTGCTCGCGGCTCTTCGGTTGGGATAGCAATCAGATCCACCCATCCATCGCTCGCTCCTTCTGACTTAATCGGCCGAATATTCTTGGGGTACTCACCTCCTCGATGGCGCATCTGCGCTTCACATAGCGCAATGAGATATAGCCGTAGGGCAACTCCACGTGGTGAGATTGTCCTCGCTATTGGTGGACGCTGGTTGGTATGCGGCAGAGCCCTTGGCCATCCCGGCTGCCAGGGCTTAGCGTCGGGTCGCAGAGGCATATCCCCGTGACGAAGGAAGCGTTGTCTAAGCCGCACCCCCTGGAGTGAACTCTCGGTGCGGGTGAGACTACTCACAGCGTTTGCGATCATGTTCGTGCGGCGCATCAACTCAAGACGCTCCACGCGCTTAGAGCGTGTTTGAGAAGATCGTTCATGTACGGCGTGGCGGCGTGACGAGAAGCGTCGGCGCCGTCAGGGTGGCCGGATGCCCTCTCGCCGCTATC